>JBOGCE010000001.1:0-74395 GCA_051656585.1 Sarcina sp.
TAATAATAAGTAAAAACTCTTACTTCTCTAGGTTTTTACACTTCCCTAGAAGAAAACTTGCTTGTAGACTTTAGCTCGACTACTCATTGAGACAGCTTTCCTTCTATGATAAATATATTATATTGCTTTAAGGAATTAATTAGTCGTATAAAATATTTAACTCTATACTTTGAAAGTTTAGTGTCAAAATTAACAGAGTATTTTTAGTTAGACAAGTACTTTATCAGCAACACTATATCAGTATATATTTAGGATAATAATTCTCACTACTCAGTAGTTACTCCCTAATGCTAATACTTTTCTTGCTAAATACTGAACAGTTGATATTTTATATTCCTTAAGTAATAAGTACCTTTACACCTACAAGGAACAAAATCAATAAAATTAAAGACCTTCTTTTAACTTTTAAGTTTGCCTATATCAGGTAACTCAACTTCAGTAAAAGAAGGTCTTTGTTTTATTAAAAGCTTATTGCTTAATTATTTTTTTCTATTTCAGCTAATTTATCATCAATTAACTTTAATATCATTTCTCTATCTTGTTGGTTATTTTCAAAATCTAAATTATCAACATTAATTCTTAAAATTGGTGATATATCATAAGCACTAAAGTAAGTTGTATACTCATGATTTAATTCTTCCCAATAAGCTCTTTCAACAACTTGTTCGTAGTCTCTTCCTCTTTTTTGAATTCTTCTCATTGCTTCATCAACTGAAACTTCAAGATATATCATTAACTTTGGAGCTTTAACATGTTCTAGCATATTTTCAAGAAGTTCCTTATATAAGTCATATTCTTCTACAGTCATTTCACCTTTATCGCATAACATTTTAGCAAATATGACATCTCCATATATACTTCTATCTAAAACACAGTTCCCATTTGCAGCAGCTTCTTTTATATGTTTAAATCTTTTATTTAAAAAGAATACTTGTAATGGAAAAGCATATCTTGCTCTATCATAATAAAATTTTTCTAGTATGGGATTATCTACAACTGGTTCTGCAAAGGCTGTTAAACCTCTTTCCGCTAATATATCCATTAAAGTGCTTTTTCCTACACCTACAACTCCATCTATAACTATCATTGGCCATGCCCCTTCCTTATTAATTTTTTCTAATAATCCTTTGTAAGTTTCAAACTTACTTTTTTCTAATTCTAATAAAGACAATGCTAATATCTTCCTTTCCTCATATTACATGATTTTTCAATAGTATTATTCTATCTATGTTTTATTGTTATAATCATTACTTTTAAATTTGAACTTATTATTTTGATTGTCCTTTCTTATTATTAATCTTTCCAAAAATAACTTGATTCTAATAACATTACAGATATAACTTTGACGCTTAAATTATAATCTTATATTATCCATTATTATATAGGCTTTATTTTCACTATTAAAAGATTAACCTTCAGATAAAGCTTTATCCAAATCCAAACACACTATTAACTGCTTTAACTCATTTATCCCTCTTCTCACTCTAAAACTCACTAGAAATACTACCTCTATAAATAAACTAAGACTCAATTCATATTTAGTTTTCACTCTATCTTAATATTTTATCTAGATAGATTCTTTATCTCTTGCTTATAAAATAATAAGTACTATAAACTCTAGGTCTCAGATAAAATTTAAAACAAAAAATTATATTGCAATTAACCTTACTCAAACAAAAAGTTTTACAACTTAAAACTTTTCAAGCTATAAAACTTCTACAAGTTAAAACTCAAATTAAATTCTAACTAAAACAAACTCTAATTTAATATTTTATAAAATATTATATGATCTCGCCATTGGCCATTTATAAATAAATATTTATAATTTATTCCTACCTCTTCAAACCCAAGACCTCTTAATACCCCTTTAGATTTTTCATTATCTAAAAGTGTAGATGCTTCTATTCTATGTAGATTCATTACATCTGAAGCATAATCTAAAATCAGCCTTAAAGCTTCTTTCATATATCCTTTTCCTTGTTCATCCTTATCTATAGAATATCCCACAAATGCACTTTTAAACACACCATAAACAATGTTAGATAATTTTATTTTACCAATTAATTTACCCTCTTTAAAAATCCCCATATCCAATGAGGTTCCATTAAGATATTGTCTATAACTTTCTAAGAGTATATTTCTTTGAGTATCTATACTATAAAAACTTTGATCTCTTGTAGGTTCTACTTCATGTAGATGTTCTTTGTTATCAATATAATATTGTAGCATTTGCTCTGCATATGAAGGATTCAAGCTTTTTAAACTAATTCTTCTTCCTTCAAGTTCTAAATCAAGCATTTTAAGCCCCTCTCTAAAACTTTGTTTATCTATTCCAAATAAAAGCTCATCCTTATGAACTCCATTAGATAATGTATTATTAGTCAATATGCCTTCTAAAACAAATCCAACATTTAAAAATACACTAACGCTAATATTCTCAGCTACAAATATATTGAGTTTATAAATATCTTTTTTATTGAAAATCACTCTTGAAATCTTCTCAAGTGCCTCTTCTAAAAGAACTTTATTCTCTCTATAAAATTTCAATCTTATAGAAGCTCTCTGTTCATTAGAATTAAGCTCTAATATAGAAAATCTTCCAATAGTAATTCCTGTTGTATCTTTAATTAGATAATCCTTTTTACTACCTGTTACGAGAAGTATTTGGACATTTTTTGATTTTCCCATATTTATAATCTCTCCCAAAAAATATCTATTTTTTATTAACTAAAATATCCTTAGTTCTATTATAAAGAATTATAAATAATATTGCACTTACTAGTAAACAAATAGGCATTAAATAAAATGATTTTTCTGCTCCTATTTGATCGCTCACTATACCCATAACTTTATTCATAACCATCATAACAAAACTAACAGAAGTAACTATCACTCCTGTAATATATGAACTTCTTTCTTTGAACACCTTACTTATTGTAAGAACACCTGTTGGGAAGGTTATTGAAAAGAATATAGCTGATGCTGATATTATTAAAAGTCCTTTTTCCCCCATGAATATTCCAACAGTAAATGTTATTGCTCCAAGTATAAGAGATACTGCCATGGTATTAAAGTAACCTGTCTTATGTACAACAAATCCTCCCAAAAGTCTACCAATAGCAAAGACTGCAAAAAATATAGCTGTATACATAGCTGCTTTTCCGGCTTCCATACCAAAACTAGAAGTTATATAGTTAGTAAACCACCCTCCTGTTCCTTGTTCTGCAAAAGCATATAAACCAAGTCCAAACATATATAAAATAACAGTTGGATTTCTAAATAAAACAGAAAGTTTTATTTTCTCTTTAATATCATGTTTTTTATGAACATTTGGCATTTTAAAAAGTATAAATACTATAAGTACTAAAACATAAATAACAGCAACGCCTAAATAAATATGTCTCCAACCATAGCCAAGCTTTGAAAATTCTCCAAAAGCAGCCTGTCCGATACTTGCTCCCATAGCATAAAAGAAATGCATGATGTTCATTATTATAGTCTGAGCCGTTATTACTATTATAGGAATTATAGTATTACTAGCAATAGCATTTAATGCTACTCCACCATTAGCTAGTGCTACTCCTAAAACAACCATAGTAAAGTTTTGAGCTTGTGATAAACATATTAGAGATAAAATAACAACTATCATACCTAAAACATAAACTTTTTTTTGACCTATTCTTTCACTTAAAACTCCACCAAGATATGTAAATAGCATATAAGAAGCTGAACCCACAATAAACATATTACTTATAGTATTATCATCTATTCCAAACTCTGATTTAAATGCTGGTACAAAAATACCAAAAGTATTTTCAATAACTGCTGCCAAAATCATAAGCACAAAAATAAATGCTAATGCTTTTTTATTGTTTCTCTTTTCCATTAGTTCCTCCTAATGCTTCTATTCAATTTTAAAAATCATTTTTTAGAAAACATTAAAATTATAACATAAAAACACCTTGTTTCGATTCGAATTAATAAACTGCTAACAAACAATTTTTAAAAATACTTTTAAAACAAGTAACATTTCTAACTTTTTTGAATATCTTATAAGTATAAACATCTTTTTTGTTTATTCTTGATATTTCTAACATTTTTCATTTCTCCTTTAACCTAAAATAAAAAGTAGAGCCTAGATTTCCTTTGCATCTTAGCTCTACTTTTTTTTATTTTTTATTTTAGATAGCCATATATCTAAAAAAGTTAAACTCGTTTACTCTTTTATTTTAATTGATAATCAATATCTTTTAAAGCAAATTATTTTTCCTCTAATAAATCACGAACTACTTGTGATGTTAAAATCATTCCTGCAACCCCTGGAACAAAAGACATACTACCTGGTGACTGTCTTTTAGCTAGTCTAGTTATCTCTTCACCTTCAGCTTTTTTAGGAGCGTTAATATTAGGAGAGTTTGGCTTTATTGGTAATTCCTCTGAATAAACAACCTTAAGTTTTTTAACCCTTCTTTTTCTTAATTCATTTCTCATAACTTTAGCTAATGGACAAACATTAGTTTTATGTATATCAGCTACTTTAAATTGAGATGGATCCATTTTATTCCCTGTTCCCATAGATGCTATAAGCTTAATATTCTTACGATAACAGTATTCTGCTAATGCAAGTTTTGATGTCACTGAATCAATAGCATCTACAACATAATCTATATCATCTGGAATCATATCTGCTATATTATCAGCAGTTAAAAATTCTTTTTTAGTTATAACATTACACTCAGGATTTATAAGAAGCATTCTTTCCTTCATAACATCAACTTTAACTTTATCTATAGTTTCTCTTGTAGCATGTATTTGTCTATTTAAATTACTAACATCTACAGTATCATTATCAACTATTATTATAGTTCCAACTCCAGTTCGTGTTAAAGCTTCTACTGCAAAACTTCCTACACCTCCCACTCCAAAAACCATAACTTTAGAATTCTTAAGCTTTTCAAGTCCCTCTTCGCCAATTAAAAGACCAGTTCTAACTAATTGCTCATTTAACATAAATTTTCTCCTCTCGTGCATAAATAAAAATATATCTCAATTATATATTCTTCATCATTATATTTTCAACAAACATAACTATTATTCATACATAGTTATGCCTTTAACTTAATATATTAAAAACATACTATACCATAGGAGAATAAATATACTATGAAGTTCTTAATATATCCTTTATCTTTATTCAAAAAAATAGAACAAGGAAAAATTTATATAAAACCATTAAATATTTTCTTTATAATTTTACTTATAATTTTAGACTCTATTATTTTAGGATTCATCAGAAGTAAAACAATAACCTTTATTTTTTCACTTAACTTAACTTCTAATATATTAACTAACTTACTTATTTTTAGTACAAGCTTATTATTAGGCTTATTTAGTTTATCTATAATAATAAAATTAATAAGTACTGAATGTCCCGATATTAACTATACAGCTAACTCTAAGCTAAGTGACTATCTATGTATTTTAATTATTATACTTGGTCTAAGACTTATTTATGAAGGTAGCATATATCAAACTAAACATTTGCTAACAATAGATTTGAAATTATCTGGAATCTTGCAAAGTTTTATTTATGCTCCATTAATAGAAGAACTAATGTATAGAGGTATTATTTTAAACAGCCTAATAAAAAAATATCCTGAAAAGATAGCATTAATTTTAACCTCTTTATTATTTGGCATAATGCACTTTAATTTTTATCAAACAATAAATGCTTTTTTAGTCGGACTTATGATTGGATATTTATATATAAAAACAAAGTCCTTATACCTTTGTATCACAATACATTTTTTCAACAATTTCATTGCATTATATCTGCCCTCTTTTATATATGAAAACATATTAACTCAATTAATATATTCAGTTATAAATATCATAATTGGTTTCATTCTTTTCACATTAGGACTAAAAATTATGAAATTAAAAAAAAGAGAGAAGTTATTTACTACAGATAATGATGAGTTTAATTTCTTTACCTAACCCCTCAAAACATAATTTGTTTAAGCTATAGTATTTGTATATAATGTATTTATCTCAAATATTAAAGGAGGAGTTTTAAAATGACTCTAGGTATTATCGCTGCAATGAGCGAAGAACTTGAAATAATAAAACAAGAAATGACTATAGAAAGTGAAGCTACAAAAGCTAATATGACTTTTTACAAAGGTAAGCTTTGGAATCAAGATATCGTTGGTGTAGTATGTGGTATAGGTAAAGTTAACGCTGCTATTTGTTCACAAATATTAATAAGTGAATATAAAGTTGGAGCAGTAATAAATGTTGGTGTTGCTGGTGGAATTAAAAAAGATATATTCCCTGGAAATGTTGTTATAGCTGACAATCTTGTTCAATATGACATGGACACAACTGCTTTTGGAGATAAAATAGGTCAAATCCCAAGACTTGATACTTATGACTTCAAATGTGATGCTAGATTAGTTGAACTTGCTAAAAAAGCTTGTGACGAAAATGCTGATATAAAAAGTTCAGTAGGAAGAATCATAACAGGGGATAAATTTGTTGCTTCAGTAGAAACTGTTCAATGGATGGAAAAAGAATTTGATGCTTCAGCTTGTGAAATGGAAGGTGGAAGTATCGCTCATACTTGTTACTTAAATAATGTTCCATTCGTAGTTATAAGATCAATATCAGATAACGCAAACAATGGAGCTCATATGGACTTTGCTGAATTTACAACAATAGGTGTTAAAAACTCAACAGCAATCTTAAAATCAATGTTACTTTCAATGTAACTAAAAGAATGTATTTAGATAAAAGAGTTTTCATCTAAATACATTCTTTTTTATCTAAGGGCTAATATTTACAAAATTTAGCCTTTACAGTTTAATAAATAAAATATTAACTATTAGTCAAACTTAGAAAAGGATGAATTTATTTATGAACAAAAGTAGAACTGAGGCTTTAACTGACGGAGTTATAGCCATTATAATGACTCTATTAGTCCTAGGATTAAAAATCCCTTCAGGCTCAAGTTTCAAAGACTTATGGGATTTAAAAGAATCTTTTGCAACTTACATAATTAGTTTTTTTGTCTTAGGAATAACATGGCATAATCATCATCATATGTTCCAACTTGCTGACAAAGTTAATGGAAGAGTTATATGGATGAATACTCTTTTACTATTTTCTTTATCACTTATGCCATTCGCAACCAATTGGGTAGGACTTCACCTTACTAGTCTTGCACCTGAAATTTTCTATGGAATTGTTTTTTTAATGACTGACTTTTGCTATTTTTTACTAAATCATACTTTAGTAAAAACTAATGGTCCTGATTCAAAAATTTATAAAGCTTTACATAACGATAAAAAAATTTATTTAACATTAGCTATAAATATTTTAGGTATAATTGCAGGTTTATTTTATCCTCCTCTAGTCATGGTTATATCTTTTCTGATTCTTCTTATTTGGTTTGTACCAAATAAACTAGTGGAGCAAAACTATTAGTTAAAATTCTAAACAAAAAAACATCTAAAAATTTCCAAAGAATTTTTAGATGTTTTTATTTTACATATTTAATTCTAAATGAACCAAATACTCATGTTCGCCTACAAATTTTAAAATTTAAATTAATGGATTTATTATAGAGTCTAATGTATCTAAAGTCTTTACAACTTCTTGCTTTGATATTTCCATAGAACATAATTTAATATATATATTTTTTCTAAACCTTGGATAAGCAACTGGTTGTGTTAACTGCTGTCCATCCCCTTTAAAAATTTGAACTCTCGGCATTTCACTATGCTTTTTAACAACTACTTTTCCATTATTCGATAATTCTATTGTCTTTATATCTTCTCTATCATTTTTTCTTATATCTTTCTTACTCATATGTAACACATCCCATCATTTTTCTTATGTGGATTTTTCAATAGTAGAACTTTCCACAACTCATAATCTTATTTTCTTCTTACTATTATCTCTAAATTTAATTTTAATGTCCAACATTAATCTAATAGCCAGTTTTTTTAGATACTTACACTTAACATTCAACTAAAATAAAATCCCCATCCTAATTAAGCTTCAATTTATCTCACTGTATAAAAATCCCTTCCACAACATCAAACTTCTAATAAATTTTAATAAGAAAATAGAGCTGATAAAAAAATAATCAAAAAAGAGCAGTAAAAGCCTTCATTTCAAGCATACTCACCACTCTTATTATTCATTTTTATTCTACTAAAAAAATCTGATTTTTTCTCTCAGTTCTCTTTTAATTTATTGTTAAATCTTTTTTGTTTATTTAAAGTTTTTGGGTAACTACAGTTATTTTAATTTATGAATAAAAAGACCACTTCTAAGCTTTGGCTCAAACCAAGTAGATTTAGGTGGCATAACTTTACCCTCATCAGCAACTCTTATAAGTTCTTCTATGCTTGTTGGATACATAGCAAATGCTATATCCATATCAGATGTAACTCTTCTTTCAAGTTCATCAAGTCCTCGTATTCCGCCAACAAAATCAATATTTTTATCTGTTCTAACATCTTCTATTCCTAAAATAGGTTTTAAAATATTTTCTTCTAAAATAGAAACATCTAAACTTTTAATGCTGTCTTTTGGATCATATGAACCCTTTTTAGCTGTAAGTTCATACCAAGTTCCTTTTATGCACATTCCAAATTTTTTAGGTTCCATTGGTTTATATTTTTTAGCCCCTAGCATTTTCACATAAAAACGTTGTTTTAGATCAGATACAAATCTAGTAATCTTAAAATCATCTTCAACTCTTACAACTCTATTGTAATCTATGATTTGAAGTTGTTCTTCTGGAAATAAGACAGCTAAAAAGAAATTAAACTCCTCTTCACCTGTATATTCTAAATTTTGTTTTCTTCTCATCTCCCCAACTTTTATAGCTGACGCAGTTCTATGATGACCATCTGCTATATAAAGATTTTCTACACTCTCAAACTTTTTAATAAACATTCCTTTAAGTATCTCATCTTCAATAATCCATACCTTATGCCTAACATTATCTTCTGATACAAAATTATATATCGGACTTACTTTTTCACAGTATGAATCAATCATATTAGATATGCTATTATTAGTTTTATATGTTAAGAATATAGGCCCAGTATTAGCATCACAAGCATCTATATGCTTAATTCTATCCTCTTCTTTTTCAGCTCTAGTTAATTCATGTCTTTTTATAGTTTCATTCTCATAATCATCTATAGCACAACACGTTACAAGCCCTCTTTGCTTCTTCCCAGTAAACTCTTCTTCATATATATAGAAATTTTCAGTTTTATCCTGCCTTAAAACTCCAGATTTTATCATTTCCTCTAGAACATCATGAGCTTTTTTATAAACACTTTTATCATAAGGATTTATCTTAGTTTTAAAATTTATCTCAGCCCTATCAACTCTTAAAAATGAATATTCATTATCTTTAACTAATTCCATTGCTTCCTCTGTATTCATAACATCATATGGTAATGCTGCTACTTTATCTACAAATTTCACATCTGGCCTAATTGCTTTAAAAGCTTTTATCTTAACCATTTAACCCTCTCCTTTAATCTTTGATATATAATTTTATATTTAATTTCACCCCAAATAATATATCAAATGTTTATAGGTCTATTATAAACATAAAGTTCTTCTGATTTCTAAATTATAATTATTTTATTCCTCATTTTATCAAAAGAAAATCATTAAAAATCCTAGTTATCTGCTAAACAGAAGCTTAAGATAACTTAAAAGTATCTTTCACTATATTATAAATTTCTTCTGCAATTCTTTCTTGAGCCTCTTTTGTTGAAGCTCCTATATGTGGTGTTGCACTAACTCTTTTATTATTAACAAGTCCTTGATGAAATTTAGGCTCATTATCAAAAACATCTAAGCCAACCCCAGCTATTTTGCCAGTATCTAAACCTATTAATAGTGCATTTATATCAATTACTGATCCCCTAGCAGTATTTATTAAAAATACACCATCTTTCATCTTTTCAATTTCTTCATCACCTATAAGACATTCGGTTGATGGAACATGTATAGAAATAAAATCCGATTTTTTATATAATTCATCAAGAGTTACATATTCAAAATCTTTAGCACTTTCTATTGCTCCAACAGAATCAGAGTATATAACATTCATCCCAAAAGCAGTCGCTTTCGCAGCTAAATTTTGACCAATTCTACCCATCCCCAAAATTCCCAACGTTTTTCCTGAAATTTCAACACCTGTGTATAATTTTTTATTCCACTCACCTTTTCTCATTGTAATATTTGATTGTGGTATAAACCTAGCTAATGCAAGCATATGTGCAAGAACAAGTTCAGCTACAGATGCAGAACTCGCAAAAGGTGTATTTCTAACTTCTATATCATTTTCCATAGCATATGAAACATCTATATTATCAACACCTACTCCTGCTCTTATTATTAAACCAAGGCTCCCCCCTTTAATTTTATCTATAAGTTCTTTTTTTATTTTAGTAGCTGATCTTATTACTACCGCATCAACTTCATTAAGCTTTTTCACAAGCTGTTCTGCCTCATAATGATTTTCATCAACCATTACTCCTAAGGCTTCTAAATCTTTTTTCAAACTACTTTCTACTCCATCATTAAAAAGAATTTTTATCATTCTGTTAACCCTCCATGTTATTTTTTTATTCATACCTCTTAATAAACGTAGACCTAATTAAATATTAATCTTAAGCCTACGTTAAACTTCTATCTTCTATTATTGCCTTTTAAAAGAGCTTTCTTTCCATTAATCAGTCTCTTTATTTCATACACTTTTTATAAATATAAAATTCAAAAGTACTAACTTTATAAATACTATAAAATTTTAGTTAAACCAAATTTAACTTATACATTAATATAACAGCTGATAACGAGGCTTTTCAAAATATAAAATTTTCCTAGCGTTAAAAGCTATTAACTTTTTATTCTTGAATGTATTTAATATCTCACGTTTTTTCTCCTCTATTTTGCTCAAATAAACATATTAGAAACATAAGGTCAAATGCAACTAAATCTATAATTATTAAAAGCCTAAAATATCATCTATTGCACAAAGTAACTCTTTTATATCAAGTATTCTACAATCTGCCATATGTGCAATCCTAAAAGTTTTTTCCTTTAGCTTACCATATCCATTTGATAATGTCATATTTCTCTTTCCAAGTTCTTTATTAAGATCTCCAACATTTATATTCCTGACATTTTTAATATTAGTAAGTGTATTTGAATGATATCCTTCTTCAGAAAAAATCTCAAAATATTTTTCTGCCCATTCCCTAACAATTTTAGCCATCTCTTTATGCCTATTAAATCTATTTTCAATTCCTTCTATATTTACAATATAATCTAACTGATAATCCAAAGCATACATATGAGAAAGAGATGGTGTTGATGGATATTGATAATCTTTTTTCTGTATATACTTATCAAGAGTTAACAAATCTAAATAAGTCCCTCTATTTTCAACTGTTTTAGCTCTTTCTCTCGCCTTATCTGAAAAAGTACAAATTGCCATTCCCGGAGGTAGTCCTATACATTTTTGTGTAGAAGTAACAAGAATATCTATTCCTATTTTATCAACTTCAATTTTGCTACCAAGTGCTGAACTTACAGCATCCACACAAAATACTACTTCCGGATATCTCTTAACTACCTCTCCAATCTCTTCTATAGGGTTCATAACCCCTGTTGAAGTTTCATTATGTGTTATTGCAACTAAATCATATTCTCCTGTGCTTAAAATCTTGTCCACCTCTTCTGGTCTCAATGCTTTTCCCCATTCACACTCAAACTTATCTGCTGGTACATTATTACTCACAGCTATTTCATACCACCTATTTCCAAATGCCCCAATTGAAAATACTGCAGCTTTTTTAGCTGTACAACTTCTAATAGCACCCTCCATAAGCCCTGTTCCTGAAGAGCTTGAAAGAAGTATTTCACTATTAGTAAAAAGAACCTTTCTTAAATTCTCACTAATTCTTCTTTGTAAAATAGAAGCATCTTTACCTCTATGTCCTATCATTGGTAACGCCATTTTTTCTAAAACATCTGGTCTAACATCAACTGGACCAGGTATAAATAATTTTTTGTGCATGTATTTTTGCCCCCTTATTAAAATATAGCACTTTAATATTTTTTCTTTTTAAAAATATATTATTCGTAATTTTAATTAATGATAGTAGATTTTAATTAAATTTATAAAATTTTAAAAATTAGTTTATTCGTATTAACTATAAATATCTATAAAAAAAACTTATAAAACTTTATAGTCTTATAAGTCACACAATTATTATACTTTTCATTCTATTATTTATAAACGCAAACTCCACTTAAATAACAGTTAAATTTTTAATTAAAAAAATCAGTTTTTCATGATCATTTAATTTATTAACCTTCAATAAATTATTTATATAATTAAACAATTCTTTTGTTGTTCCTCTAAATCTCACTTTAAACAATTCTACTGACAAAATTTTTCTTTGTAAATTTTCATTTAAAATATCCTCTAAAACTTTAAGCATACTGGGTTCTAATTTATCTTTTTCTAAATAAATATTACTCCCTTGTACTAGTTCTTCATCAGTAAGTGAATAATCAGAATAGCGAATATTATTTAAATTTTTATCACTTAAATACTTTAAAAGTTCGCACATTTTATCTTTATACAAAAATTTTAAATTAACTAAATAAAAATCAAGAGTTGTTTTCTCAAACTTTACTTTTGCAACGTTTTCATAAGTGGAATCTATAATTTCAAATAAAACTTTTTTTTTGCTTTTTATGTACTAACTCAATTTTGTTAATTCATCCATTTTTTTAACGACTAATTCCTCTTGTTCATTTAATAGATTCTTATAAATTTCTATATCATCACTTTCTTTAAGTTTTTTTATCTCCTTTAATCATTTTATTTAAAAACAAAAAAAAGCCCTAGATTCTGAGCATTGTGTTGACATGGACTTAAATTCACTCTAACTAGGGCTTTTCTGATTTTAAAAGATTTAGAAAAGAATATTCTTACATTCTTGTGCATGTTCTTCATCATAAGAAGCAGTAAAATTATTATGATTATTATTACATGTAAATCCTTTATCATTAGTTGGGTTATAAAATTTTATATACCTTGTGATTGCAGATAATTGATGATAAGTGGTAATCACTTAAATCGCCCCTTTCATAATCACTAAATCATACTTAGTGTTTCCATCATAAAAAAAATTATTCATCTATAAAAATACCTCCTAAACAGATTTGGGTTATTTACCATATCTACTTAAGAGGTATCATATTCTTCAACATTACTGCCTTTTATTTTAAACTATTTATCTTTTTTCATGATAAAAAAATCATCTTCTTCTATTTGAACATTTTCTTCTATCTGCTGTGAAGAACTTAAAACTGTAGTATTATCTAAAACCTTATTAACTTCTGCTCTTAACTCTTCTAAAGATATTTCATCCTCATTTTTTTCAAATAATTCATCTCGATTTATATCTTCAATAATATTATCATTATTTATTCCTTCATTATGTTCTACTGTAACTGTTTCCTTTAAAATACCTTTACTTTCAAGAAATTCATCTACTTCTTTATTTAAAGTATTTACTTCTTTAGTTTTTGCCTTTTTCAAATCTTCATTTACTTTTTTAATAGATTTTTTCACATTTTTATTATTAACAATATTATTGCTTTTTAAATAATATAACTCAGCTCCAACACATACTAAAGGTGCTAAAATTACTGATAACAAATTAGTAAGTTCATATGCTCTATCTAAACTCATAGAGTCATAAGAAAACATAGCATAACTGCAAAACATAACCAATAATAAATAAATTGTAAAGAAAGGAATTATTCCTAAGATAATAAATCTTCTAAGCCATGTAAATCTATATGTTAATTTTAAATCTTCTAAATCGTAACTAATTAAAAGTCTGCAAGTTATAGCTAAACTTACAAAGCCAAAAGCTACTAAAGAAAGCATAGTTATTCCAAATACTTTACCACCTAAAATCTCAACTCTATAATTATAAGCAAACATATTAGCTAAATATAAAATAGGTACTGATACTTTATTAGATATAGCCGCAAATGCTCCTGTTGTAAAGATATTTGTTACACCAACAACCATTATTAAAGCCTCGGCCATTATTACAGGCAACATTCCTGCTATAAGCCTTGATTTAACTCCTACTTGAAATAAAAAACTTACAGGAATTCCAGCAAAACAAATAGCTAAAACATATAAGTACGTGCTAATTACTGAAAAGTATTCTATTCCTAATTCTAATGAAAATATTTCTTGTCCTACTATAAACATACCAGATCTTATTAAAAAGTTAAAAATAATAGCTATAACCGCTGGTATTGAAAGGATAATCATACTTTCCTTCAAATATTTAATCCTATCTTCTTTTGATTCTAATCTCACTTTAAATTGTTCTTCCTTATCTAAAAAGTAAAAAATACTTATTAGACCTATAGCGATAAATATACAAGCTACTTGTAACGTACCTGTTGTCATATATTTTGTTAAAATATAATTTTTTGAAAATCTAATTCCATCTACAGTCATAAAATCAGCTTTAAACCCTCTTATTAACCCTAGATTTCCTGTCAAAACAAAAAATATAGCTGTATACGCAGCTGCTGCTATAGCAAGCCACTTTTTATTCATTGTAATTAATCCCTTTAATATAGTCCTCTCCCCCTTTAAGTTCTACATTATAAAACAAAGATTTCTTTAGTCACAACTTCCTAGTCCTTGCATATATTTATATTATAATTAACTTACTTGATTCTAAATTAATCCTCTCTATTTTAGAATCAAAACACCTTGCTTAATACGCAAGTTCCTCCCATCTATTATCTAAAAAAACAGATGCTTATTTAATCCACCAAGCACCTGTTTTTTTTATCTTTATATTTACAGTCTAGAAGAAAAATTTAAAAATCTCCATTACTATAACTCCAGGAACACCAAATATTCCTGCAATAAGAGCTGTAAATACATTTATCCCGATTTGCAAATGCTCAAGGCCAAAACCTGCAGCTGCAAAGTTTAATATAGCTAAGAAAATTACTCCTACTATACCATTTATAAGTAGCTTTATTGAGCCTTTGATTATTTTAAATATAATAAAAGCTGCAACTAAGCCAATGACTAAAGCTATTATACTTTCCATAGCTTTAACTCCCCCCTTTCTGTCAATCAGTATCTTGTACAGGCATTATTATATATGTATAAATACCCTACTTTTATACCTTGCTTTCTAGCTTGTTCAATTAAATACTCATATCTAGCCATCGCATCTCTTTCTTTATAGATTATAGATTCAATAAGTCTAGGATCACTAACAAAATTAAAACTATTTCTAAGTCTATCAAGTTCACCTTTAGTTTCTTCCATAGAAAGCACGATAACTTCCTTACTTATTATATTAGTTCTATCTTCAACTTTGTTTTTCCTTCTTTGAGCATATTCTTTTTCATTTACAACTACCTTTTCCATAAAATCAAATCCTCCATTTTATACAAATATATATTTGAAATTATTTCCAAAATAATTGTTTATATTCAAATTATAATATAAAACTATCTAAATAAATACTTAAAATTTTATTACGACAAAAAACTCATTTTATACTATTTCTTAATTTCTTTTTAGTGATTAATCATCTGTATTGCTTCAAAAAATATACTATTCCTCAGAAAACTTTTTAACTTTATTAAAATTCAAATAAAAGTCTTAAATTTTCAAGTTAGTAAAATATAAATTTTAGTTAGCTAATAAATCTGTTTTTTAATAATTAATTTAGCTACAACTAACTAATACAAGCTTTTCTCTTTAAATAACACAAACTTTCTGTATTAACACAAATAAAAAACACCTATAAATAATCTTTATTTTAAAAAAATCATATAAAATTCATATTAAATCAAATAGATTTCACACTAGGATGTTATTATAAATTCACAGCAAATATTTAGGTAGGTGAACAAAATGGTAGAGACGACAAACTTAAATAGCTTAAATTTTAAAACTAAAAAGACAAAATATTTTGACAAAGTATATAACCTTTTAGTTTCTACTATTTTTAATCCTAACAATATAAAACTAAAAGCTGTAATTTTGGGCATAACTCAATTATTAATATTTATATTAACTAAAAGTTATGTATTATACTTTTTATTTGGAATAATGTTTTTACTATGTAAAAACATTCACTTAATAAAAAGCGTAAAAAACATAAAATACCTTGTAGTAAATTTGAGAAACAAATTGTCTAACAGAGTTTCAAAGACTGAATCAAAACTCTCAAATAATAGGTCCAACATCAGTATATTAAAAAAAATAAGCACACTCTCTCTCGATTATACTGATGCGATAGTTATTTCAACTATCCTTGGCCATCACGCGTCATTGTTATACTCCAACTATGACACTATATTATCAAGTCTGTCAGACATATTTGAATCAATTTACGAAATTATTTTTGAAAAAGTCAGTTTAGTATATCTAAAATTAAGGCTAAAATCTAAGATTGCTAAACTACTCCTACTAACTGTAGTTTCTATTCTAGTTTATGCAACTATAAGCTTACTAATGTTTCATTTTTTTAACCACTTTATAAAAGAATGGGCCGGCCATAAAAGCTTACTTAGAAGACATACAGTTTATACACTAATATTAAATTTCTGTCTTAGCGGTATCCTCATAGCTGCTATAAAAAACAGAAAAATATTAGGACTTTTTCACACAAAACAATTCAATCCTTTTATCGTGATAACTCTAAATATACTACTTTCAATAAGCCTTTCAAAATTTTTAGGAATAACAGGCGTTATTTTAGGCAGTATGCTTAGTAAAGTTATCGTTAATTTGATATATGAAGCATTGATCGTCTACAATGTAACATTCAGATCAAAAATAGGAGCTAAATTTCTTATTATAAAGGAATTTAGCTCTTATTTTTTTACTTAGAATCTCCATAAAAATAGTTTATTATAATGTATATACAAATTTAAAAGGAGTTTAAAAATAAAAAAATGAATTATTTTAAACAATTAACTAATTCATATAAAGGTCTGCCTAAAGAAATATATATATTATTTTTTGCTAATATTATAAATGCTGCAGGATCCTTTGTAATTCCACTTTTGACTTTGATTTTAACTCAAAAAGTGGGACTTTCTTCAGAAGTAGCTGGTATTTATATAAGTATTTTTGGAATTGTGTATCTTCCCGCTGGAATTATTGGTGGAAAACTTACAGATTTATTCGGAAGAAAAAAAATTATCTTCATATTTCAAACCCTCTCTTGTATTTTTTATATAATTTGTGGATTATTAAAGCCTAGTATTTTAATAGTTTACTTACTTATGCTTGCAGCTCTATTTTCAGGCTTTGTTTATCCTGCTATAAGTTCAATGACAGCCGATATAACAAACCCTGAAAATAGAAATTCTTCTTTCTCATTTACTTATATGGGATGGAATCTTGGATTTGCTGTCGGACCTTTTATTGGAGGGCTTTTATTTAAAAACCACTTAAGTTTACTATTTATTTTAGATGCGTTAACTACTTTTATAGCATTATTTTTAATTATGGTATTTATCAAAGAAACAAAAAATTCTACTACAGAAACTACCATAAAAGAAACTTCAATAGATAGAACTCTAGAACAAAGTGAAGAGGGAAATATCATCACTGTATTACTTAAAAGAAAGACTTTATTGTTAGTTTGTCTCGCTGTTCTAGGCTATACTTTAGGATTCGCTCAATGGGGATTCTTATTACCTATAGAACTTTCCAAAATATATGGTCTTCTAGGAGCTCAACATTACGGCTTCTTAACTAGTTTTAATGGCTTAGTAGTAATTATCATGACACCAATTATAACAAGCTACCTAAGTAAAACTAAAAACCTAAAAAATATCTTCATTGCAGGTATTTTTTATACTATAGGAATAGGATCTTTTGGCTTCTTTGCTACAAATATTTCATTCTTTATATCAATTTTTATTTTTACGCTAGGTGAAATAATTTTAACAACAAACCTCAATACATTTATTGCAAATAATACTCCTGAAAGTCATAGAGGTAGAATGCTTGGAATCATCCCTATTTTAACAGGAGTAGGTTATGTAGTTGGACCACCAGCTATTGGTGAACTTCTAAAATTTATGCCTTACACTCAAGTATGGCAAATATTAGGTTTCATAATTTTCATATCTACAATTCTAGTTCTATGTATTTTAAAAACTAGAACTTCTGAAATATAAAAGGGGCTGTCGCACTAAATAATCAGTGCGGCGGTCTTTTTTTGCGAAAAAATAAATCCCAACTTTAAAAAAAGTCAGGATTTGCGTAAAATATAATTATGCAAAAAAACAATATTTTACAAGAAGATTATATTTTAAATTAGGAAGTTTATCAATTAAAACTTCCGATAAATACCGAATATATGATACCAGCTAATGATTCTGTGCGATTACTAAGTCAATTTGTGGAGGAAATGAATTTAAGAGATTTATATATGACTTATTCTCGAGTGAGAGAAAATCAAGTATCACCAAGAAACATGCTAAAAATTATGGATTTATGGATTTATGAATAGATTATATTCATCGCGTGCAATCGAACAAGCTTGTCGTAGAGATATTAACTTTATGTTTCTTTTAGATTCAGCTAAAGCGCCAGACCATGCAACTTTTGCAAGATTTAAAAGTATTCATTTTGCACCTTGCTCCGAAAAAATTTTAGCAGAAGTTACTAATTTTTTATATGATATTGGAGAGATTTCAGGAGAATCTATCTTTATTGATGGTACTAAAATAGAAACAGCTACTAATAAATATACTTTTGTTTGGAAAAAAGCAATTACAAAACATCTTGAAAAATTAATGATTAAAATGATTGACCTCATTGCAGAATGTGAAGAACTTTATGGAATTAAATTAATCTATAAAAATAAAGTACAAATTAAACATATGAAGAAATTAAAAAAAGAACTATATAAATTAAAAAATTTGAAAATATAGAGTTTGTGCATGGATGCGGTAAACGAAAACCTCTATTACAAAAATCGATAGAAAAACTTGAGGAGTACCTTTTGAAATTTAAAGAGTATACTCAAAAAATATATACTTGTGGAACTAGAAATAGTTATTCAAAAACTGATACAGAGGCTACATTTATGCGTATGAAAGAAGATGCTATGAAAAACGGGCAGTTAAAACCCGCATATAATGTTCAACATGGTGTAGATTCTCAATATATAACATGGATTACAGTATGTTCGAATCCTACAGATACTTCTACATTACGTCCTTTTCTTAAAAGTATGGAAGAAACGCTAAATTTTAAATATATAAATATAGTTACTGATGCGGGGTACGAAAGTGAGGAAAATTATTCATTTATTGAAGAAAATCAACAAGTAGCTTTTATAAAATCTAGTAATTATGAGATATCTAAAACACGTAAGTACAAAAATGATATTGGAAGAAAAGAAAATATGCAATATTTTGAAAATGATGATTTTTATATGTGTTCAAATAATAAAAATTTAAAAGTAACTAGCCTGAAATTTAGAAAATCAAAGACTGGTTATGAAAGTGAAAAAACTGTTTATACTTGCGAAGATTGTAGTAATTGTACTTATAAAAAAAGTTGCATAAAAGGCAATAATTCAAAAAAGCCTTTAGAAGAAAGATCTAAAAGTTTTGAAGTTTCAAAAAAGTTTAATTCTCAAAGAAAAGAATGTTTAGAGAGAATTGTAACTGAAGAAGGTTGTATACTTAGAGTAAATAGAAGTATTCAACCTGAGGGGAGCTTTGCACAAATTAAAGGAGACATGAGTTTCAAAAGATTTCTTAGTAAAGGTGAAAAAAACGTATTGGCCGAAAGTATTTTGCTTGGTATAGCATGTAATATGCAAAAGTTACATAATAAAATACAAAGCAAAAAAACTGGTGAATATCTTTTCTATCCTAAAAAAACAGCTTAATACTTGCTAAAAAAGTCTTTTTTAAGAAGGCTTATTAAAGTGCGTTAATTTTTAGAATAATTTCAGAGTTATATCGTTAAACGTAATTTACTTACAAAAACATATTGAAAAAGGGCTATCGCTAGCTAAAATTTAATTAGCTAATGCGACAGCCCCTTTAGAACTTAGCTTTTCCCTAGATACTAAGTTTTTTATCTACTATCGAGATAAAAATTTTCTCATCCTGATTTAATATCCATAAACTCAAGAACATTAACTCATGACTCTTCCTCTTCATACCATAATAATAAATGAACCCACATTTACCTTTTTTCGAATATTTGAGCTTAAACAAATATTCATCCTAACTTAAATTTTTATTTGTTTTATATATGTAGGAGATATATTTTGTATTCCTATATATTTATAATAATACAATTTAAACTCAACAAAAAAATTGTTTTTTTTTATTATATAATAAATTTTACTTATTATAATTCTTTTCTACCTTCTAAAGCTTTTGATAATGTGACTTCATCTGCATATTCTAAATCTCCACCTACTGGTATTCCTGAAGCTATTCTACTCACTTTAATATCTAAAGGTTTTAATATTTTAGATATATACATAGCAGTTGCTTCACCTTCTATATTAGGATTAGTTGCTAAAATTACCTCTTTAACATCAGCATTCATTCTTGCAACAAGTTCTCTTATTCTAATATCTTGTGGACCCCTGCCTTGCATTGGTGATATATTTCCATGAAGTACATGATATACTCCGTTAAACTCTCTTACCTTTTCCATGGTCATTATATCTTTTGGTTGCTCTACAACACATATTGTGCTTATATCTCTATGATTACTTGAACATATTGAACATGGATCTGTATCTGTAAAATTCCCACAAACTGAACAATACTTTATAGTTCCTCTTGCTTCTTTCAATGCGTCAGCAAAAGCATCAACCTCATCTTTTGGAAGATTTAAAACGTGTAATGTCAGCCTTTGTGCTGTTTTCTTTCCTATACTTGGAAGTTTAGCAAACTCTTCTATAAGTTTTTCTATCGCAACTGGGTAAAAATCCATAATTAACTCCTTAAATTCTCTAATATTTTAGGCATACAGTATTACTGCATGCCCTTCTCTCTAATAATAATTATATACTTTTCTTAACATAACTTAAAGATAAGTTTTTATTAACTATTAGATATACTATCTCAATTTTTTTACATTACTTTTAAATGTTATTACAACTTCTCCTTTCCATTCATATCCATTTAAAAGAGGTAAATAAACTTCAAATAAATGAAGATGAGGCCTTTAATACATTATTAGAAGACTACAAAAACTCTTTAAGTAAAAGTATCAAAAATTTAGATAACTTTAAGATTGAAAAAACCAAATTACATAGCTATACCGATAAAGCTTTTTATCTTACAAAAATTATGAAAGAATTTGATATTATAACAAGTGAACTACTCACCACTTAGAACAAGTTCCTGAAGTGGAAGCTTCTTGGTCAATATTCCTACTAGAACAAGTTTACCCAAGCTCAAAAGGTCGCACCAACCTCAATAGAACATCAATAGCTTATCCTATCAACTTTTCTAGGTTCTTACTAGCATTTATATCTCTATCGTGTTCTACATTGCAGCTCGGACATATCCAGCTTCTAAGACCTAAATTTTTTACGTCTGCATTTTTATATCCACAACAAGAACATAGTTGAGAACTAGCATAATTGCTAGGTGCAACAACGATATTTCTTCCATACCATTCTGCTTTATATTCTAATAATACTCTAAACTCATACCAACTAGCTTCTGATATTGCTCTTGCTAATTTATGATTCTTTATCATATTTCCTATACGTAAGTCCTCGATAACGATAGATTGGTTCTCTCTAATCAACTTTATTGATAACTTATGTAAAAAATCTCTTCTTTGGTCTGCTATTTTTTGATGTAATTTAGCAACTCTCAATCTAGCTTTATTTCTATTATTACTACCTTTTTCTTTTCTCGATAAATCTCTTTGGAGTTTAGCAAGTCTTTTAGTACTTTTTCTAAGATGTTTAGGATTATGTTCTATATACCCATCTGAACATATTGCAAACTCTTTCAAGCCTACATCCACACCTATTTTTTTATCAATTTTAGGCAACTGAAAATTCTCTGTATCAACAAGTATAGAAACAAAATATTGTCCCATAGGATTTTTAGATACAGTGGCACTCTTGATTTCACCTTTGAACAATCTATGTTGTTTTATTTTTATCATAGATTTTAATTTAGGTAGTTTTATATATCCATTTTCAATGTATATAGTCCCTTTTTGATTATTAGTCTTGTAACTAATTCTATTAGTTTTCTTTTTGAATTTCGGATAACCGACTGACTTATCTCTAAAGAAATTCTTATAAGCAACATCTAAATTTAATTGAACGTTTGCAAGTGCCAAACTATCAACTTCTTTTAAGAACTCAAAATCTTTCTTGAATTTTGCAGGTGTTAAGTGTAACTTAGATATTTCTTTAGAAGTCATTATGTCCTTATTTTCTTCGTAAACTTCAATTCTATTAGCTAACATTTGATTGTATATAAATCTACTACAACCACAAGTTTTTGCTATATATATTTGTTGCTCTACATTTGGGTATAGTCTGTATTTATAAGCCTTTAGCATACTTTCACCTCCTTATTTTTCACCTTGATTTTCTATATATTTTTTTATTGTTTCTATATTTGCTCCACCTGTCGTAACTAGACAATAACTTCTGCTCCAAAAATATTCTTTCCATAGTTTATTTTTTATACCAGGAAATTCCTTTTTTACAAGTCTGCTACTAGCACTTTTATAGGCATTTAGAAATTTAGATATTTCAGTATTTGGGGCTGACCTAAACAAACAATGAAGATGGTCTATATCATGTCTCCATTCTTCTAATGTTATTAGATATTTAGGTGCTATGTTTTCAAATATTTCTTTCAGTCTTTCAGATATACTATCATCAATAACTTTTCTTCTATATTTTATTACTAATACTAAATGATAATTTAATTTGAATACTGAATGATTATTTGTATCAAAACCCAAGTAATCACCTCATTATTATTATTATTACTGATTGGATAGTAACAAAAATAAAAAGCATAGTCAACAGGAAATATTTATCGTGTTGCTACGCTTTCATCGATTCATCTCCCACCTAACTTCGATTGAGTAAGGAAAATTCTCTCAATTTATGTTAAAAGTTTTAATACATTTCAGGATAAATATCATTCTAACAAAAGGCATGAAGATTTTAGTTACGCAGTAAAATACTTATTACAAATCTATAACCAATCACCAGATACATACGAATCTTTTATTCCTACAAAAGAATCATATAATAAGATTATTTACCCAAGTAAAAAAAAGAAATCCCTTAGTAGTGTTACCACTACTAAGGGATTTATATATTTTAAAAGTAACTACTATCTATTTTTTATTTTGCTAAATCAAATCTATCAGCATTCATAACTTTATTCCATGCACTTACAAAGTCATTTAAGAATTTCTCTTCTGAATCTGAACTTGCATAAATTTCTGTTATAGCTCTTAATTGTGAATTTGAACCAAATATTAAGTCAAATCTACTTGCTGTCCATTTTGCTTTTCCTGTACTTGTTTCAGTTCCTACAAATACATTGTTATCATCTTCACTCTTATTCCATTCTACTGACATATCAAGTACATTCTTGAAGAAATCTCTTGATAATACTCCTGGCTTATCAGTGAATACACCATGTTTTGTTTCATTGTAGTTGATGTCTAATACTCTTAAACCACCTAATAATACAGTTAATTCTGGAGCTGTTAATCTAAGAAGTTGAGCTTTATCAACCATTAATTCTTCTAGAGGAACTGTAAACTCATACTTAGCATAGTTTCTGAATGCATCTGTAAGAGGCTCTAAAACTGCAAATGAATCAACATCTGTTTGTTCTTGAGTAGCATCTGTTCTTCCTGCTGTAAATGGTACATCTAAAGAAATTCCAGCTTTCTTAGCTGACATTTCTATTCCAACATTACCACCTAATACGATAATATCAGCTAAAGTAGCTTTTTTATTTCCACTTTGTTTTTTGTTAAACTCATCAACAATAGCTTCTAATTTAGCAAGTCTTCCAGCTAATTTTTCTGGTTCGTTTACTTGCCAATCTTTTTGTGGAGCAAGTCTTAATCTAGCACCATTAGCACCACCTCTGAAATCACTTCCTCTATATGTTACAGCTGAAGCCCAAGCAGTTGAAATTAATTCTGATGATGAAAGTCCACTAGCTTCTATCATAGATTTTAATTCTTTGATATCACTATCATTTATAACTTCAAAATCTACAACTGGTGTAGGATCTTGCCAAATATATTGTGCTGAAGGAACTTCTGGTCCTTGATATCTTGTTCTTGGTCCCATATCTCTATGTGTAAGTTTAAACCAAGCTTTAGCGAATGCATCTGAGAAAGCATCTTGATCTTCGTAGAATCTTTTTGATATTTCTTTATATATAGGATCAACTTTTAATGCTAAATCTGATGTAAACATTATTACTGTTTCTCTTTTAGAAGCATCATGTGCTGCTCTTACTGATTTTCTAGCATGTTCATCTGTTGGTACCCATTGCCAAGCACCAGCCGGACTTTTAACTAAATCCCAGTCATATTCAAATAAGTTTCTGAAGTATCCATTATCCCATTTTGTAGGATTTTGAGTCCAAGCACCTTCTAATCCACTACTTATAGTGTCAGCACCTTTACCACTCTTGAATTTACTCATCCATCCAAATCCCATTTTTTCTATAGGAGCTGCTTCTGGTTCTGGTCCTACATTAGCTGCATCACCAGCTCCGTGAGCTTTACCGAATGTATGTCCACCAGCTATTAAAGCAACTGTTTCTTCATCATTCATACCCATTCTTGCGAATGTTGTTCTAATGTCTTTAGCTGATTCTAAAGCACTTGGTTGTCCATTAGGTCCCTCTGGATTAACATAGATTAATCCCATTTGAACTGCTGCAAGAGGACTTTCTAAGTCTTCACCATCTGTTCTACCATTTTCTAACCAAACTTTTTCTTTTCCCCAGTAAACATCAGCTTCTGGTTCCCATATATCTACACGACCACCAGCAAAACCAGCTGTTTGAAGTCCCATGTCTTCAAGAGCTACGTTACCAGCTAAAATCATTAAATCAGCCCATGATATTTTATTTCCGTACTTTTCTTTAATAGGCCAAAGAAGTCTTCTAGCTTTATCTAAGTTAACATTATCAGGCCAACTGTTTAAAGGTGCAAATCTTTGATTTCCTGTGTTTGCTCCTCCTCTACCATCACCTGTTCTGTATGTACCAGCACTATGCCAAGCCATTCTTATTAATAATGGTCCATAGTGTCCGTAATCTGCTGGCCACCACTCTTTTGAATCAGTCATTAAAGCTTTTAAATCATCTTTAACAGCTTGTAAATCTAATTTCTTAAATTCTTTTATATAATCAAAATCATTCCCTAATGGTGATACCATATCTGAATTTTGACTTAATACTTTTAAATTAAGTTGATTTGGCCACCACTCTTGGTTTGTTGTACCTGCAGATGCTGATACATGATCTGTATTTTTACTCATCATTCCTGTAAAAGGACATTTTCCCATAACTATTTCCTCCATTCTATAAAAAATTATATATTAAGTTATTTCTTTTGTTATTTAATAATTATTTTCTTCTTGTGTTTATTATATAATAATTATTATTAATTAACAAATATTTTCTTTAACTTTATAAGTTTAATATATAAATTATCAATTTATTAAAAATTATTCGTTTTCATAGTTATTAATTAACTATTTAATTGATAAATACTGTTTTATTTAAAAAAATAATTTTTATCAATAGTAAATTCTTATATAAATAATAATATTTACTTATAAAAAAATATATCTATTTTTACAAATATTTCTATAATTTTTCAACTAGATAATTTTTTCTCCTTATGTAACTATTGAATTAATATCTACAGTTAACACATAGGGAGGTGATATCAATAGAAATCAATCTTGAATATAATAATAAATTGACTACTAATGAAATCATTAATATTTTAAATGTATTAATATTAGCTAAAAAAAGAGAAAAAGCTCTTTCTTTCATAGAAGAAATCTTTTCAGATGAAGAAAATTCTCTAGAAAAACTGAAATGTATAGCAATTAGAATTTATACACTAATAGATGAAACTTATAAAGATTTTTATATTTCAATAGATAACAACTTAAACTTTAACGTACTCGCTAGCTGCTTATGTGAAAATAATAAACAACTATTAACATTCATATCTAAAAATATTGAACAATTATTTTTACATCTCCATACGACATATACTTTATATAGTCCTATAACATTGGAAGCCTTAAAGTATATAAATTCATTTTATTATGAAGATATCTCTATAAGAAACTTTTCTCTTAAACATAATATTAATAGTTCTTACTTTGGAAGAAAATTTAATAATGAAGTTGGCCTTTCTTTTTCTGATTGCCTAAATAAAAAAAGAAGTCATGAAGCTAAAAACTTAATTTTGATGTCATCTTTTTCAATAAAAGAAATTTCTTTTAAAGTAGGATATTTAGATATTAGCCATTTTTATAAAAATTTCAAAAAAAATTTTGGAATTTCTCCAGCTAAATATAGAGATTTAAAAATACAAAAGAAAAAGAACTTTTAACTTTCAACTGTAAAAATTCTAGTTTAACATGAAAAATTATTAATCAAGGTATAATAAAGACAAAAAAAGTATAATCCGCCCAATTACATTTATAGGTATTTTTTCTATAATATAGACAAATGAAAATATTTACATCGTGTATTTTTAAGGGGGATTATATAATGAAGTCTAAAAAAATATTAGCTTGTTTACTTGGAACATTGGTAGCAACATCAACACTATTAACAGCTTGTGGAGGAAGTGAGGGTGCTTCTAAATCCGAAGATGGAATTGTTACTTTAAAATGGTACTCTATCGGACAAGCTCCTCAAGATTTGGATACTGTTTTAAATAAAGCAAATGAATACCTTGCTGAAAAAATTGGCGTTAATATAAAAATGAACTTTGTTGACTATGGTGATTACGATCAAAAAATGAATGTTATTATGAATACTGGTGGAGATTATGATTTAGCTTTCACTTGTTCTTGGGCTGGAGATTATCTTGGAAACTCTAGAAAAGGAGCTTTCTTAGAACTTGATTCTTATTTAGATAATCAAGGAAAAGATATGAAAAAAGAAATTGATTCAAGATTTTGGGATGGTGCTAAAATAGATGATAAAACTTATGCTGTTCCAAACCAAAAAGAACTTGGAGTTTCTCCTATGTGGATGTTTGATAAAGAATTAATTGATAAATATGAAATTCCTTATCAAGATATCAAAACTCTAGAAGATTTAGAACCTTGGCTTAAATTAATTAAAGAGAAAGAACCAACTTTTGTTCCTCTTTACATCAATAAAACTCTATCTTTTGCAGAAGGTTTTGATCAGATAATAGAACCTGTAGGTTTTGATTTAAATGATAAAGATCTAAAAGTTATAAATATATTTGAATCAGATGCTATGAAGGCTAAATTAAAAACATTAGAAAGATTTTATAAGTTAGGATATATAAATGCTGATTCAACAGCGCAAAATGATGATAGAAGTGTTAAAAGATTTGCATATAAAGCTGATGGTCAACCATATGCTGAAAAAATTTGGTCACGAGATTATAAGCGTGAAATGCTTGCTACTGCTATGACTGATACATGGGTAACTAATGGCTCAACAACAGGTTCAATGATTGCTGTTGCTAAAAATACAAAACATCCTGAAAAAGCTGTTGAGTTCCTAAATCTTTTAAATACAGATGAATATCTTAGAAACCTTATTAATTTTGGTGTTGAAGGCATTCATTATGACTTAACTGATAAAGGACAAGTAAAAGTTAAAGAACCTGTAACTTATAATGTTTCTTATATGTCAGTTGGTAACTTATTTAAAACTAAAACGGTAGAAGGTGATCCAGAAACTAAATGGGATGATTTCAAAAAGTTTAATGATGAAGTAAAACTAGCTCCTAGTCTTGGTTTTAAATTTAATTCTTCTGGACTTGAAAGTCAAATAGCTGCTATAAATAATGTTCTTGAAGAGTTTAAAGGATCTCTATATAGCGGCTCTGTTGATGTAGATTCTACGCTTGAAAAATTCAATAAAAAACTATATGATCAAGGGCTTCAAAAAGTTATTGATGAAATGCAAAAACAAGTTGATGCATGGAAAGCTTCTAAATAATATTAAAATACTAATTAACTGTTGAATGGAGGTGTTAAACTAATTTAATTTCTCTTAAGTATCAAAAAGAGACTGTGCTAAACGCACAGTCTCTTTCTATTAAGTATATTTATAAAGACTCTAAAATTAGAATAATCCAGGTATATTCATTCCACCTGTAAGTTTACCCATTTTATTTTCAGTTTCTTCACTAGCTGATGTTAAAGCGTTATTAACTGCTGTTAATACTAAGTCTTCTAACATTTCTACGTCATCTGGATCTACAGCTTCTGGCTTGATACTGATGCCTGTAAGTTCTTTTTTACCATTTACTACAGCTGTTACAACTCCACCTGCTGTACCCTCGAACTTTTTAGTTTCTAATTCCTCTTGCATCTTTTGCATTTGTGCTTGCATTTGTTGTGCTTGCTTCATTAAATTTTGCATTCCACCCATTCCACCTGGGAATCCACCTTTTGCCATATCAAAATCCTCCTATTAATATTAATTTAACTAAGATATATTATATAGTATTTTATATCTTAATTCCATTATAGATGTTACTTTATAGTATGCATTTCATATAAAAGTGCAACCTATTCATCTAGAATTTCTAAAGCATCACCCATTATATCTTTTAATTTATCTTCTACGTTAATATTTTCTGATGCTTCTTTATGTACAGAAAAAGTAACTTGAACTTTTTTTCCTAAAATTTCAGAAAAAACTGTATTCACTATTTTATTAGTTTCTGTTTGTTGTAACCTTAGTTTATTACCTGCAAAATCTTTTTCAAACTCTACATATATTACTCCATCTTTACAGTTAACAACATTACCAGGAACTAATGATAAATAAATAACCATTGCTCTTCTAGCTTTTAATGTTTCTAGCACATCTCTCCATGCTTTGTTAGCATCTTCTATAGTTACTGACTTATCTAAATCACCAGAAACAACTATTTTTTTCTCTGGTAGTGTCATATCTTTTGATTTTGTTTGAACTTGTTTATTACTTGTAGATACCTCATTATTAGCAGTTCTACCAGCAGTTTGATTAACTACAATATTTCCACTCCTAATAGTTTCTTCTAGCTTATTTATTCTCGCTAAAAGTACTTCTTTTGAAGTATCATATTCAACTTTACAAATTTTTATTATGGATAGCTCTAAATATAATCTAGCTTGTTTACTAAACTTAGCTCCTTCTTCACTTTCTTGAAGAATTCTAATACATCTAATTATAGCTTCTCCTCTTAACTTAGCAGCTTGGGCTTTTAATCTTTCTATACTTTCATCTGCAATATCTAAAACTTCTTCTGCATTTTTAGTAACTTTAACCATTAAAAGATTTCTATAATGAGTTATTAAATCTTTTATAAATAACCCTAAATCTTTACCTGACAAAGCTATTTTTTCAATAACCCCCATAGCCTTTTCTATATTCTTAGATATCATAGTATCTACTAATTCATATAAATATTCATCACTAACAAGACCAAGCATTGATACTAAATTATTATAGTCTATTGATTGATTTCCCATAGATATAGCCTGATCTAATATGCTTAAAGCATCTCTCATAGCCCCATCTGAAACTCTAGCAATAAGTTCTAAGCTTTTATTATCAGCAAAAACACCTTTTGAATCAACTATTTCTCTTAATCTTCCTACAACTTTTTCTTTTGAAATCCTCTTAAAATCAAATCTTTGACATCTTGATAAAACTGTTATAGGTAATTTTTGTGGATCTGTTGTAGCCAATATAAAAGTAACATTTTTAGGTGGTTCTTCTAAAGTCTTTAAAAATGCATTTACTGCTCCCATAGAAAGCATATGTACTTCATCCATTATATAGACTTTAGTTCTCGCCTCTTGTGGAGGATATTGAACATCATCTATTATTTCTCTTATTTTATCAACACCATTATGAGATGCTGCATCTAATTCTGTTACATCTATTGCAAGCCCATTATTTATTTTTTCACACATAGTACATTTATTGCAAGGCTCACCATCTTGTAAGTCTAAACAATTTAATGCTTTAGCCATTACTTTTGATGCAGTAGTTTTCCCTGTACCTCTTGTACCACAAAATAAATAAGCATGTGCCGCATTATTATTCTTTATTTGATTTTTTAAAGTTGTTGTTATATGCTCCTGACCAACAATTTCACTAAAAGTAGATGGTCTCCACTCTCTATACAAAGCTTTATAAGCCAAATTTTCCACCTCACAAGTTATCTAAAATAACCTTCTATTTTTTTCACTATTATAATTTTATCAAATTTAGATAACTCTTCATAGTCATACTACTTTGTTATTTTTTCTTTCTCTATATAAAACTCTTCTACTATAATATAATTATGACTATAAAATAAATACTTTAAACATTAACAAATAAAATTTATGGAGGTATATATGTTCTCGATAATAGTTGCTCACAGTTCTAATAATTCAATAGGAAAAGATAATCAAATTCCTTGGTATTTACCAGCTGATTTGAAAAGATTCAAAGAACTTACTATGGGAAAAAAAATGATAATGGGAAGAAAAACTTTTGAATCACTGCCTGGCATTCTCCCTGGAAGAAAACACATTATTTTAACTAAAAATAAAGATTATGTCGTTGATAACCCTAATGTCGAGGTTATAACAGATTTAAACACTTTAATTGATACTTATCAAAACTCACAAGAAGAGGTTTTTATAATTGGTGGCGGAGAGATATATAAACTTTTCTTAGCTTATGCTTCTAAGTTATACATAACAGAAGTACTACTAGATGTTGCAGCAGACACTAAATTCCCATTTATAGATACTCAAAAATGGAACTTAGACTATCAAAGTGAAATTTTAGAGCAAAATTCAATTAAATATATTTATAAAAATTATTCAAAATAAAAAAATTTTTTTAGAACTTAATTATAATTTTAGTACACGAATATTCAATAAAAGCTTTTTAGGATTAAAATAATTTAACCGTAAAAAGCTTTTTCTATAATATTTAATAATTCTAATATTACTTTGTTAAAAAACATAGGTAATATTATTAAATTCCAAATAAACCTCATAATATATTATTAATTTTTACACCTCTAAAATAAATTCAAAAAATTCCTAAACAAAAGATTTAAAAATCAATAATAAAATTTATAAAAATATCCATTTGATAGATATTTTTATTTGAATTAAGATAAATACATAGAAAACAACTAATGGAGGCGAGTAAAAATGATGCAACAAGAACGTTTATTAGACTTTAATATTAAAGGTGTGAATTTAAGAGCCGCTTTTATTCTAGATAATGATAAGGTTAATTTATTACATCTGTATGAATTGCCTAATTTAAAACTTTTAAATGCTAATAAAGAAGGAGATTATGTTTTGCACATTCATGATCGTACTTCTATGGTCCAAGTTTTAAAGTCATCAGTTTTAGATAAAATACAATCAACACTTTAAAACCTAGTTCAAAGAAGCATTGTTAAACTAACTTCTATACAAAGTTAGCTTAGTAATTCCTCTTTTGATAAATTTATTTCATCCAAATAAATAAAACCATTACAAAACAAGTTATAAGTATATCAATGCTTATAGATTTCCTAATTTAAAATTCCTAAATAAAAGGGGTTATGTACAAAGTGAAACAAGCTTCCACCTGGTACATAACCCTATTTTTAGTTCTTTAATTCAAATTGTGATTTATGCTTTTTTTACTTTCTTCGGCATAATTAAAGCTGCTATAAATGCAATTCCTGCGATAATAGCAAGAGTTATAAACATTCTTTCAAATCCTGTATTCATAACAGTTTGATATAAGCTTTCAATTTTATCTTTAAGACCGTCTAACATATTTATATATCCTGCTCTTTCTGCCGCTGGCACCATTGCAGCTGTGTTATCTCTTATAACACTAAATATTGTAGTTATGTTAGCATTTTGGAATGCACCAAGCATAGTGTTTCCAGTACTTCCTGTTGTGCTAAATGATTGCATTCCACTTGGAAGTAATTGCATAAATTTGTGATAAAAATCAGTTCCTGACTGTGCTATAAATCCAACTAGTAAGTTAGGTGATAATGCAAGTCCTAATGATCTTATTAGTGATAATGTTGATTGAGCTGTTGCAATCTCGTCTTTAGGTACTGAACTTTGAACAAAGTAGTTAAGTGGTGTACCCATTGTAAGACCAACTCCAAGTCCCATAAATGCTAAACCTATAACTAAAGGAATTATACTAAGAGTTGCTGTAACAACAAATGCAAGTATTAATGTCCCTATTATAGTACAAGCAAATCCAGCTAGTAAAACTACTTTTGCTGAGAACTTGTCAACAAATTTTCCACCTAGCGGAGCTGCTATTCCTGAGAATGCCGCCATTAATGTTACGAAATATCCACCTGAACCAAGTTTCAATCCTAGAACATTACTACAGAATTGTGGTAAGAATACTACAACCATAAGTCCTGCACCAACTAAAAATGCTATTAGAAAGACTAAAACCATACCTCTATTTTTGAAGTATTTTAAGTGTATAATTGGGTCTTCTGCTTTGCTTTCTACAAATATTAAGATTGGTAAAAGAATTATTGCTGCTATAAGGAATGGATATGATCTTACTGATTCAAAACTTGTAGCAAGGTCTGTAAAGTTAAGACTTGTTATGAATGCCATAAGTGAAAGAATTAATAGTGATGAAACTATACTTCCCCATAAATCCATTTTCTTAAGTGGTTTTTCTTGTTTTTCAAATTTCTTAGATAATAAGACTGCTAATGCAACTATACATATAGGAATGTTTATAAAGAATATGATTCCCCATCTGTCATCCCCAAATAAATCTAATATTAATGATCCAAGTGCTGGTCCAATAAGAGTTGCTATACCATTTATTCCTCCAACCATACCAAGAGCTGCTCCTCTTTTTTCTGGTGGGAAGGCTCCTCCTATAAACGCTGTTGCTATTGGGATCATACCTCCAGCTCCGATAGCTTCTATGAATCTAGCTCCTAATAAGAACTCAAATCCTCCATAGAAATTAGCTAATCCACTTAAAAGTGAACCTATTCCAAATAAAACTATACTTACTGTAAACATGGGCTTTAAGCCTTTTCTGTCTGCAAGTTTCCCCATGATAGGCATAGAAACTGCATAAATTAAAGAATATAAAGTAATTATCCAAATACTCGCATCTGCTGAAATATTCAGCGTATTTCCTATTACTGTACGAGCTGGTGCTACTATTGCAGTATCTAAAGAACCCATGAAGATTCCTATTAAAAATATCACTACTAATACTTTTGTACTTTTTTTATCCATCAATATTTCCTCCTTCGTAAAATTTAAAATTCCATCTCTTTCCCTTTTTATAATATAACTATAATCCATGACCTAAGGTTAAGTTCAAGACTTTTAATTATATTTTTTTATTTTATTTTGTATTTGTCTTTATATTGTATCCTAAATTGTCATTTTTAAAAACCTTTAATATCAAAAACTATTAAAAATAACTTCTATACATAAGGCAAAAAGCCCTGATAAAACAAAAAATCCCTAGGATAAATCCTAAGGATGTAATAATCTTAATTATAGAAACTGTGCACCCTACTCCGACGGTAATTCATATACGTTACTCAAGTAGTTAGCTCAAGCCAGATTTGACCATGGCACATGAAAGTAACCGCTTATGGCTGCTTCCTTCCGGACCTGACCAAGTTCACAGGCTTCCATTGCATGGGACCCAACTCTCAACACCACTTTCCTGAGGCAGACTATACAAAGTTAACGCCTCGGTAGGAGTTCAATCTTGCTGTAGCGGATTGCAAGTTACAGGGCACCGCTAACTCCCCATCTAGCACAGTTATGGCGGAGAAAGTGGGATTTGAACCCACGATAGAAAAAACTCCTATACACGCGTTCCAGGCGTGCTCCTTCAGCCGCTCAGACATCTCTCCATATATGCTATACTATAATTAAAAACTATTAAATTTTGCACAATAGTTTCATACAAACTACTGCTAGTATCTAGTTTATCATATCTATAGCTAAAATTCAATATACTATTTCTTCCTCTTTAAATTTTTAAAAAAATAAAAATTTCTAAATTCTTCTATTCCTAAAATAACTTTTTTGAGTCTTTAGTCTATATAAAATGCAATAAAAGTTGCTTTTTATCCCTTTTAGGATAAAAAGCAACTTTTATTTTTCAATATATGATATGATGTGTTTGTTGATATTTAAACATTTAATATTGTACTTAAATTGTTGATATTGTTCATTCAACTTTTTACAAGTTGGCCTCTTATCATTGTGAACAATTTCTTACTGCTATCAGCAATTTAAATATAAAATGTAAAAACTCTATTGCGAAACTACAAAATATACTTTAGCCTCTGTTGAATTTTATATTCTCAGTGGCTTTTTTCCATATATAAGAAGAACTAATGACCTAAAGCTTGTCTATAAGGTCATTAATAAATCTTTTTGATACTAGACAAATATCTTCATTATCCATAACAACAGTCTTATCTTTTGTGTTCACTTCTTTTACTTTAGAATTATTAATTAAATATGATTTATGACACCTAAAAAAATCATTTCCCAAAGATGTTTCTAAAGATTTGAGATTTCCCACAAACTCAAATGCTTCATCTTTTTTATGCAATATAATTTTATGTGGCTTTTCTGAAGTCTCAAAATAATAAATATCATCTTTTGATATATTAAGTACTATATCACCTTGTTTTACTTTTATTTTTTTAACTTCCACATTATCAGAACTTAATTTTTTATCCGCTCTAAAAAGACATTCTCTTATTCTATCATCCAAATTTTTAACATCATTTTTTATTATATAATCTAAAGCCTCTACTTTATAAATATATGATAAATATAATAGCTCAATGTGCTGTGTTATGTAAACAATGACTCCTAATTCGTCGTATTCTCTAAGTTTTGCCCCAAACTGAATTCCATTTATATCAGATTCGAAAAATACATTAAGGAAATAAATAGCCGGTTTTTTCCTTTTTTTCACAATATCTAATATATCATACGGATTACTAGTAACCTTAGATATCTTCATATCAAGATTTTCTATGAATATAGTTTTTTCAACTACCTTTTCAAAAGAATTTTTTTCCTCTTCAAAAGTCATACAAATAAAAACATCTACCATTTAAAACCCTCCGCAAATGAAAATTCCATTTCCAAATTTAGTATTTTAAATAAGTATTTTTTTAAATATTATTTAAATAATTTACTACCGCTATTTTATCATATAAAATTCGCAATAACAAAAAAACTGTATTATTGTATTAAAAATTAGCAAACCCTTTTTTTATTAAAAAAAGACAGGTTTTTAGAGTTTTTTTCTAAAATCCTGCCTTTTTCTCAAATAATCTACTAATTTTTATAATAAATATTAATATTCCTACCGTAGCTATTCTAACTTCTCTATACTATATTACATTTAACTGAATATCATTTGAAAACACTATTTCTAATAACTAATATTAATATCTCCCATAATAATAACTTTTCAAAATTAGTAAATTTAAATCAAAAAAATATTATTGTAACTACAAAATAATTATACAAATAATTAGTCTTAAATTTTTGATATTTTACTCTTAATGCCTATTTGTTTGTATCACTTTAGTCACGCTAACATTACTACATTATATAATCACTTGTTTATTATTATATTACCGGATATATATAAAGTAAAATACTACTTTTTCATATTATATATAAGTAATTAGTTATATATTTTAAGTTTAATTAAAAGGATATATTAAATTAACTTTTATTTTTATTAATTCCTTATTATCTTCTTCAAAATTTTCTATAACGCCTCTTACTTTTATCTTATCTCCAGATTCAAAAGTATAACTATCTAAAGCCTTTATTCCCTCACAATAAATTCCTACATACTCTGAATCTGCTATACAACAATTCATATCTAGCATTGTTATTATAAAATCATCTGTTTCATTTATAGCATAATAAATTCCTTCTATTTCTAAAGCTTTTCCTATATATTTTTCTTTATGAGAAAATAATTCTTCCACGCTACTATGAAAATTTTGATATGGTATTTTTACAATATTATCTATAACCTCAATTTCTGTATGACTATGTCCATGATGTTCAATATCATTATGATTGTGACTCGCGTGATATAACTTAACTCCTTTAGCTTCTAAAGAAACTTTTGTAATATTAATAGTAGACACAAAACCTAACACTAAAATTAAAAATAGAAATTGAATATATCCCCCTTTTATACCTTGTCTTGATGGTACTGTTCTTATCATAGTACACTGTATAAAAGTAAGTATATATATCATAATTAACATAAACCAAATAGAAATTTTTCTATTACTATCAACTATCATATAAACATCACCTGTTAATACTAATACTGTTAAACTTATTCCCATAGTAAATAATATTACAAACCAAATAAATTGATCTAAATTAAATCTTTTCATACTTCCCCCTAAAATAGAAATGCAGTACTAATAAATACAAGTGAAAAAATTACAAAAGTTAGCTTTATGACAAATGACTTAGTAAAAGAAGCAAGTAACATCCCTACATTTTTGACATCTATCATAGGACCTATAACTAAAAATCCCATTACTCCGCCAAGAGAAAAATTAGCTAAAAATGTTTGAGCCACAAAAGCATCCGCTTCTGAACACAATGAAATTAAGAAGCTAAATAGCATCATAACTATTATTCCCGTTATGTGATTAAGCCCTAAAGAAGTTATCATTTTTTCTGTTATATTCATTTGGAATATAGCTGCAAACATAGCTGCTACAATAAAATATTTTCCAATATCATAAAATTCAATACTTGTCCCTTTTAGTAACCTCAAAAATAGATTTTCATTACCATTTTTTATATCTTCACACCCACAATCACATCTATAATTCATCGAATTGCTTTTTAATATGTTATCTTTATTAGTCAACGGAATCATTAAAAGCCCTGTTATTATTGCTATTACAACACCTAACACAACTCTTAAAGCAACTATTTTAATATTTCCATTAAAAGCTACATATGTAGATGCAATAACGAGTGGACTTACAATTGGCGCTGATAGCATATAAGTAATCGCAACATTAATTGGTATATTTTTTTGTATAAGACTTTTAGTTATTGGTACAGTAACACACTCACAAACTGGCAAAAATATCCCTAAAAAAGCTGCTACTATCCCCCCTAAAAGTTTATTCTTTGGTATTAATTTTTTTATCAAATCCTCTGTTACAAATAATTGCATTATTGAAGAAATTATTGCCCCTAAAAGAATAAAAGGCAATGCTTCTAACAATATAGAGGAAAAGATAATAGAAAACCTTGATATAGCATCTAACATCTTTTCACCCCTAAAATTCAACTAGGCACTGATAACCCTAGTTTTATTCACTTTTTTCTCAAAATCATATTTATCATAGGCAACTACTATATGCCCATGAGCATTAAGATTCTTTATTATATTCAAATTTTTTTCAATAACTTCATCTGATGCCATGTCAGCTTTATTTAAAATAACTAGGTCACTACTTTCAACTGCTGGTATAAAAATATGTCCCAAATTTTTAATAAACATCCCAAAACTCAAAGTATCTAAAACTGTTATTAACCCTGTAATTTTAAAATATGCCTTAAGCCTCACAGTATTAAAAAGTTTTATAAGTTCTGTAACATCTTCTATTCCATTACATTCAATAACCATACGACTAGGCTTATAAAATTTAATCATTCTAATAAGTCGTTCTTCTGTAAGCTCTTTATTACTAGAAAAATTTTTAATATTTAAATTCAATTTATTCTTAATACTATCTTTTATACATTCTTTTCCGTCTTCACATTGAATAAGAATAACTTCTTCACGTCCCAAAGTTTTAGCCATAAATAAATTTATAAAACTAGTCTTTCCAGAAGATAAAAATCCCGTAACTAAATCAACTGAACACTTTCTCACAAACTACCACTCCTAAACCTTATTACTTCATAAATAAATTTTTAATAGCATTCTTATTCAAATTACTACCAATAACACAAACTCTACCTGTATAATCTGCGCTAAATTTTTCTATCTTTATCTCACCTGGTACATAATCAAATCTTATCCACCCATCTTTTGTAGTTTCAACAATCCCCTTAGCTCTAACAATATTCCCTAAAGATTCATCTTTATCTAGTTTAGATAATGCACTTTGTATCTTCTCCCTATCAAAGACTTTAGATGTTTCAACACCCCAGTTATCAAAGACACTAGTTACAGGCTTTATAGTTTTTTTAGCAGATACTACTTGCGTCTCAAACTTTCTAAAAGCTATATTAATTTCTTCCTTAGTAATTGCTCCTATCTCTAAAATCCTTTTAGCCTTTACTTTACTAAGTTCAGTAGTAACTATATTAGCTTTCTTATTAATATTACATATTTCAGTTAAAATATTATTTAGCTCACTTGTAGTTTTATCTGAAACTCTACTTAAAATAATTACATTTGCATTAGCTATTTGATCTTTAAAAAACTCACCAAAATTTTTTATATAATCTGAAAAAGTAGTTACATTAACTACAGTTGCAATAACATTAATGTCTCCTTGTTTAATCCCTGCTTCTTTTACAGATTTAATAACCTCAGAAAGCTTTGCAACCCCTGTTGGTTCAATAATAATACGTTCTGAATTATACTCATCAACTATACTTTTAATACTTTCTTTGAAATCCCCCTTTATATTACAACAAATACAGCCTGAACTAATTTCCTTGACCTCAACTTTTTCATCTTTTAGAAGAATTCCATCAATAGCCACTTCTCCATACTCATTTTCTATAATAGCTATTTTTTCTTTAAAAAGTTCTTCTTTAATCAACTTTTTAATAAGAGTTGTTTTCCCAGCACCAAGAAATCCAGATATAATATCAATCTTCATTCTCTCTCTCCTCATAGAGTTTTCTATATGAGTATATTCTCACAAAAAAAAATTTATTACTTTACACTTTTATCAAATGATAATTAATTGCTATAATTTTTCACTATAATTCTTGCTAATTACTATGTTTTATATCTTAAATATCATTTAATACAATCAATATACTCATATATTTTAATTTTGATAATTTGAAATAACTAGCTCTTTATTATAAATTTATATCTATATTTATATTTATCTATTAACTACTGCTTCTATGATCTATAAATAGAAACGTCAGAATTACTAGTTTCTAGAAATATAACAAATTTTTTAGATTTTGTATTTAGAATAAATTAAATTTATGTTTATAAAATTCGAAAAGTATTTCAAATTCTATAACAACTTCATTTTTTATATCTATAATAAATATATAATTAACTATATAATTCGAATAAAAAATAACTAAATACGTTTTAAAATATATTTTACAGAAATAGTAAAAATGCTTATAATGTTATTTATAGGTTTTTATTTTTACTTTAACAATACAATGTTTTAATTTTAAGAATTTAAATAATATAATATTCATAAATAATTCAGGAATTATAATTTATCCTTTTAATAAAAAACGAAATTTTTTCTTGATACGAGATTTTAAAGTCATTTTTTAAATTTTTGTACATATACATACAAAAAAATCTTTTAATTCTTTTAGTTTAGGAAGATTAAAATTAAACTTTAATGTGTATAATTTTGTAACGAGAAATATAATGCGGCAAGTTTCTTAAAAGAATTTATTGATTCAAATCTAAACTAGAGGTGAGGCATATGAATAGATTACAAGAAATGTTTAAATCTTATATTGAGGATGTTTTAATAACACAATCTACAGCAGAAGGATTAGACTATGCACTAATAACTATTTCAATACCATTTATACTTATAGGAAGAATAATCAATAATCAAAAACCAAAAAAAGTTAGAGTGAATAATAAAAAGCACAGATAAAATTCTGTGCTTCTTCCTTTTATTTAAATATTGATACTCCCATAACTAAAGTACATGGGATTCAATAAGCTACTTTTAGCGTATTTCTACTAAAGAAAAATCTTATAGGTTATTTTCAAATAAAGTCAAAACTCTATATGAATACACTCTAAATCTATATATTAACTCTAAATATTTTTGTATACTTCCCATCTAACTTATCTAATACATTATCTAAATGAACTTTAACTTTATCCACATTTCCATCTTTATACTCTAACATATCAACTAAATTTTGTTTAATCCAAACTCTCGAAAACTCTGTATTAACAACAAGATTTCTAGTATCTGCATTATAAACAAAATTTCTATCTTTTTTAATCATTTGATCAAAATCTGTAACAAAGGATAATATTATCTTATCACCAAGTCCCTTTTCTTCTTTTGATAGATTCACATAATAATACATCCAAACATAAAGTATATCTTCATCTACATCTATGCTTTTTATTTTTTTCCCTAATGTGATTCTAAGAGAATTTTTAAGATTTCTAAAAACTTCTTCTCTATTTTCTAGAAATATCTCTTTTAAATCTCCAATAGTTATTTTCTTTGCAATTTTCATTAATAATCCCCCCCATGATATAACTACTAAACATTTGCCCCCTATTATGCATTAATTTTTTAAATTTAATATCTAAAAAATTAAAAGTAATTATACTAAAATTATAACATTTTTTGTAAAAAAAGAACTGTGTAATTAAACACAGTTCTTAAAAATTTACTTTTTGTTCTCTTTTCTTCGCTTTTCAAAGAAACTACTTAATATATCACTACACTCTTCACTATATAGCCAAATAACATCAAAAAATGTATTAAGTCTATTGTTTTGAGCTAAATCAATAACACTTCCACAAGCTCCACTAGTTTGATCAAATGTTCCTATATAAACAGTATCAATTCTAGATTGAGCTATAGCACTAGCACACATAGGACAAGGCTCTAAAGTTACATACATACTTGCACCGTTCAATCTCCAATTAGAAATTTTTTGACTAGCCTTTTTAATCGCTAAAATTTCAGCATGTGCAGTTACATCAAAAAGCATTTCCTTTTGATTATGAGCCTTAGCAATAATCTGATTATCTTTAACTATGACAGCACCAACAGGAACTTCTCCAAGTTCTAATGCTTTTGACGCCTCAGCTATTGCTAAATCCATATAAATCTTATTCTTCGATAACATCTTCATCTGATTTTTCTGTAACATATATTCTTACTTTTTTAACTCTTTTCTTATCAAGTTCTTCAACTACAAATTTTAAATTTTCGTAAGTTATCTCTTCTCCATGCTCTGGAAGTCTATCTAAAATTCCTATTACAAAACCTCCTATAGAATCAAACTCTTCTGACTCTACATTAACATATGGTAACTCACTTAAATCTTCTAACCTTGTACTTCCATCAACTTCATATTCATTTTCTCTTACTTTTTTGATATCTTCTTGGTGCTCATCATACTCATCTTCAATTTCACCAACAATTTCCTCGATAAGATCTTCTATTGTTACAATACCAACAGTTCCACCATATTCATCTAATACTACAGACATATGATTTCTTGTCTTCTTCATTTCACTAAATAAATCTGTTATTTTTTTAAACTCAAATGTATAATGAGGCTTTCTCATTATTTTTTTTATATCAAAATTCTTTCGTTCTTGTGTGCTCAAAAGAATTAAATCCTTAGTATTTAATATACCAACTATATTATCTATATTCTCTTCATATATAGGAATTCTTGAAAACTGATATTCTTTAATCCCTTCTAATAGTTCTTCGTATGTTGTCTCTATGTCCTCGGCTATTATATCAACTCTTTGAACCATGATATCTTTAGCATTTCTATCTCCAAACTCAAAAACATTAAATATCATCTCTTTTTCATCTTGTTCAAGAACACCCTCTTCATTCCCAACATCAACAAGAGTTTTTAATTCTTCTTCAGTTATGAATGGTTCTACTTTATTAGGATCTCCTCCAAGCATTCTTATAAATACAGTAGATATTTTTGTAAATACCCAAACAAAAGGTCTGAAAATAAATACAATAAATGCAATTGGTTTAGATACTTTAATACTCATTTTTTCTGCATTTTGCTGAGCTAATGACTTAGGAGTTATTTCTCCAAATATAAGAATTAATATTGTCATTACACCAGTTGCAATTGCTATTCCTGTATCTTCGTATTTCGTACCTGCTACAAGTGTTGCTGCTAAAACTGTTGCTAGTGATGATGCTCCTATATTAACTATGTTATTTCCTATTAAAATAGCTCCTAGTAAAACTTTAGGTTCATCAATTAATTTTTCAACTAACTTAGCTCCTTTAACGCCTTCCTCTACCATGTGTCTGATTTTTATCTTATTGACTGATGTAAGCGCAGTTTCTGATGATGAAAAAAACGCTGACAAACCTATAAGAATTATCAAAACCACAATCTGACTAATCACGGACGGATCCAAAAATACCACTCTCCTATTTTTCTTTATTTTTATTATATTATTATATCATAATACTATAAAATTTCTTCGTAGATTATAAATTTTTGGTAAATTTCTAACTTCCCCAGTACTTCTCAAAAAAATTTTTAATGTTCATTTAGTAAGTTTCTATAAATTAATTAAAAATTGTCTACTTTATAATCTTATCTTTAATTTACAAAAAAAATTCCATAAATTATATGAATATTTGTAAAAAAAAAACAAAAAAGCTTTATATTATAAAATATAAAGCTTCCAAAGCACCCTTAGTAGGAATCGAACCTACGTTTATCCCTTAGGAGGGGATTGTTCTATCCACTAAACTATAAGGGCTTATATTAATGACATTTAGTTTATATTTTATACAATATTCCAATCTTTGTCAAATATCTAATATTCATAAATTCACAATAAAACCGTCAATAAAAATTCAAGTTGTGTACTATACGTATATGATATAATATATAATAGTTATTTTTTAATTTTTATTTCAAAAAAATACTCTATAAACATAGATTTAATCAAAGTATAGTCTTTATTTAAACTAAAAGATATATTTATCTTACTTATAGTTTATAGATGAGAGAGTATTAGAAACTCTATCCATTAGATAATTATTAAAAAAATATATAAGTGGTTATAATGATAAGTAGATATTTTTTAATATTTTTAAACAGAAGGCTAAATTATAAAACATATTCTTTTTAGTCTAAAAAGTGATAGTATCTATTCTTAAACGTATAAAATACTAAGAGTAAAATATTAAATGAAAGAAAGGAGGAAGCTACTAATGCAAACATCTAAAAATATAGATAGTTGCATATGTACAAATAGTTGACTGAAATTTAGAGCTATAAAAGCAATAAATTCATGCTATAAGTATATTTCTCCAATTTGGGTAGCAGATTCTATATGATAAAAGTGTATAATAGAAAATTGAAAAATTATGAGTACGAAAAGGTTGCTGGTCTTAACTATATAAACTGGTCCTATGGATCTCCTGTAGGTAAAGGTCTTGTAGAACTCTTCATTAAGAAAAAAATGTTTTCAAGACTTTACGGACTTTATTGTAGTAGCAAACTTAGTAAAAAGAAAATCCCTAAATTTGTTGATAAGTTTGACATTGATACAGAATTGATGGAAAAAGATATTTCTGAGTTTAAAAATTTCAATGATTTTTTTGCGAGGAAATTACTAGATGAAGCAAGACCTATAACAACTAATAAAAATCAATTAATTTCTCCTGGTGATGGAAGACTATTTGCATATGAAAATATAAATATGAACAATATAGTGCAAGTGAAAGGATTTACTTATTCACTAAGAGAATTAATAGGAAATGATTTAGTAGCTAAAGAATTCGAAGGCGGAACTTGTCTTATTTTAAGACTTTGTCCTACTGATTATCACAGATTTCATTTTATTGATGACGGAACTTGTGGAAAAAGTAATAAAATTAAAGGTGCTTATTATTCAGTAAATCCAATTGCCTTAGAGAAAGTCCCTAATTTATTTTGCAAAAATAAAAGGGAATGGTCTATGTTTAAAACTGAAAACTTTGGAAATGTTATTACAATGGAAGTAGGTGCAACTTGTGTTGGAACAATTATACAAACTTACTCACCATTTAAACATGTCAAAAAAGGAGAAGAAAAAGGCTTTTTCAAATTTGGAGGCTCTACAACTATTCTCTTCTTTAAAAAGAATATAATTAAAATAGACGAAGATATAATTCGAGAGACTAAAAAAGGGATAGAATGTTTAGTTTCAATGGGTGAAATAATCGGTAAAAAAGAAAATAAAGAGAACTAGTTCTAACTAGTTTCTCTTTTTCTATTTATCACTAAAGATAATTCATTTTTAAAGGTACTAATATCGCCACTAAAAATAATTATCTCAATCCCCATCTCTTGTGCTCTTTTTCTTATAGTACCTTTCATTGCTTCGCTTGTTGCCACTAAAATTTTAATTACATTCTCTCCACCAACTTGTTTTGCATATATATCAAGTTCATTAAGAGCTATTTCATCATACTTTTTAGAATCTTTACACGAAATACAAATCATAACAGAATCCTTCATAGCTACTACATCTAATTCATTCCTAACTTTTTCTTCTTCATTATTCCAAAGAAATAAAACACCACTTTTAACTTGATCTATACCTTCAATATTATCAACTATATTCTTAGTCAAAATTTCAAGCCAAGTTCCACTTTTAAATAGAAATGTTTTAATAAAATCATTTTTAAGAATAATTTTAAAATTCTCTTTAGATTCTTCAATCTCAATTAACTCAATATTTTTTATATAATTAACAGCATTCTCAATAACTTCTAAATCATTTTTATCTTCTACACTATGCTTATCTAAAAATAAGACCTCTAAGTTATTTTCATCTCTTTTAAATATATTTATATCCTGTAAGAGAACTTTAAACTTACTCCAACTTTCAATATTTTTTGATACCCAATCAGTAAGCAATAATATTTTAGAGTCATAATCCTCTGTAGAATCAACAATAATAGATCCACCTATACTCGTTATAACATCTTCAATTTTTAAATCAGCTAATTCATTATTTTTTATAGTAACATTACCTTCATTCATATAAATAAACTTACTATTTTTAATATCCACATACACACAATCTATATGATGTTTAACACAAAAGGTATATATCATAAGAGTTACTAATTTTTTTCCTGATGTTAAATTGCATAACCCCTGAATTCCTTCATATTCAGTTATAGCAACTTCTATATTTTTTGGATTATCAATATCTAATTTTTCAAATTTAAAATTACATTTTGGAAATTTTTCTAAATAATATTTTTTTAAATTTTCAATCGCAGTTTTTTCTTCGTCTTTTCTATAAAAAAACAAGATATTTTTAGGCATATATTTTTCTGTTAATAAAATACTTGCCTCATTATGTACATCAAAAATATTTATAAGTAAATCAAAATTCATAAAAATTCCTCCTACTACTATTTATAACTATTCTTTAACTAACAAACAATAATTATACAAAAAAACTCTACGATAGGTTTTGGAGGAACTTAATCGTAGAGTTTCATTTGATAAATTTAATGGGATACCTATTTTAAAATTTGCTACTAAATTTTAGTATGTAATAGCAAGAAAACATAGTAAAATGTACAAAAGATTAATTACACACTTTGGGGATGCTGTATATTAATCAATTTTACTCTGTCTCAATTTCTGTAACATATAGCTAACACTTTCATTTTACAAGTGGATTTTGATACTTATATCTTCACTAAGCAAAATGAACCTACAAATTTATATATCAAAGTAAAATTTATTACAATAAAACATCACTTAATATATAATCTGTTTGCTATAGTCTTATAATATCACAACTAATAATTATTATCCATTAATATTTTTTATTCACTATTTAATAATAATAATTATTATTAGATAAACTAATAATCTAAAGCCATCCTTTTGATAATTTATCAATTTATTTAATGTAAACTTAAAAATATATAATAAATTATCATTTCAAAAAATTTTTTTATTAAAATTTAAAGTTTTCAGGTATTATTTCCATTATGTTTTTAAACCAAAAAGTAAACTCTTCTGGTTTCTCTAAAATCCATTTTTTTAACTCTTTATATGCTATCCATTTTGTATCACAGACTTCATTTTTATTAAATCTATCAATTCCCCCATTATACCTTCCAACAAAAACATGATCAATTTCATTTTCATATAGCTCATTATTAAACTTGCACTCATAATGAAAAACAAACTTTTCATAAATATCAGAAAACTTAATTCCAAGTTCTTCTTCTAACCTTCTTATTGCTGCTTCTTTTATATTCTCATTTTCTCGTTGATGGCTACAACATGTATTTGTCCATTCTCCTGGTGAATGATATTTTTCTAAAGCTCTTCTTTGTAATAAAATTTCATTTTTATCATTTAATAAAAGAACTGAAAATGCTCTATGTAAAATACCCTCCTCATGAACTAACATTTTCTCTTTATAACCTAATATATTATCTTCTTTATCTACTATTGCTATGTATTCTTTTGACATATTCTCTCCTTAATTTATCTGATAGTTAGTGTTTCTCATATTCCTCATTCTATAAGTAAGAGATAACTAAACATACACTCCTAGATAACTTCGACGTAACATTGAGCTAGATTGAAAAGCCCACCTGAATTAAGTCTCAGTTTATCTGAGTATATTAAATCTATATTGAATGTAAGACATTTTATTATGTGTACATTATAACATTACTATATTATAAATTATAAAAAAATCTAATAGCTAACTATCACACTTACAAAAAAGTCGGTAATTTTACTATTTATGTATAAGGTTTATAATAAAAACAACAAAGACATATAGAATAAAAAAAGAAGGCGTTATTTATGAAAAAATACATTGGACTAATATTTATATCTACATTTTTATTTAGCACTATGGAAATTGCTATAAAATGTACTGGAACTGCTTTTAATCCAATACAATTAAATTTTATAAGATTTTTAATAGGTGGTTTAATATTACTCCCACTATCAATTAGAAATTTAAAGAAAAAAAATCTTTCTATTAAAGCAAAAGATTTTATTTATTTTCTAATAACTGGATTTATTTGTATCATAGTTAGTATGACTTTATTTACTATTTCAGTAATAATGAAAGATTCAAATCCAGCTATAATAGCTGTTATATTCAGCTTTAATCCTATATTCACTATTGCACTTGCTTCTGTGGTATTTAAAGAAAAAATTACTGCAAGTATCATAGGGGGACTTGTTGTTTGTCTTTTAGGGCTAGTATTTGTCATCAATCCATTCCATATTAACGGCAATGAATTCCCAAGTATGATGATAGCACTAGCATCTGGATTTACTTTTGCTCTATACAGTATTATGAGTAAATTTACTATTGTTAAAAGAAAACTTGATGCTATAACAGTTACTGCATTTACTTTCTTAGTAGGAAGTGCAGAGCTTTTAATATTAATAGGAATCTCACATATAAAAGCTATTTCTACAGTTTTAGTAAGTAACAATATGGCTATGTTTAGTGATATACCTATATTCCACGGAATTTCAATGAGTAATATATTATTATTACTATATATTTCAATCTTCGTTTCAGGAGTATCATTTGCTTTATTATTTATAGTTATGGACAAACTAGGATCTACAATGTCATCACTTATTTTCTTTATAAAACCTGTATTATCACCAATATTAGCACTAATATTGATTGCTGATACATCTATTTTAGAAATGCATAACTATATAGGCGTAATAATCATGGCTGTTGGCTCTATCATTATTTTTATTGCACAAATGAAACTAAGTAAAAGACTCAATAGTTAAACTTAAAAAGCTATAAAACTACTAATAATTATATAAATTTTTGATAAAAAACACCCATAGGATACTTAATTCCCATGGGTGTCTTTTTATTCATTATTCTCTAAAAACTCTTTCCTAGTTTGAAATAAAACTAATAATTCCTCTAAATCTTCAAATGTAGCTTGTCCTCTTATGAAACTTCTTGCTGAAGATCTATTTCTTAAATATCTAGCTCTTTCTCTATTTTTTTGTTGCCATCTCTTATTCGCTTCTGTCTGCGGATTTTTCTTCTCATCCATACAAAACCCTCCTAGATAATACCTTTATAAATTCTCTTTAAAGTGGTTAAAATTTTATACCGTTGAATGTATGTAATTTAAGAATTTAAATCACTGAAAAACAACTAAACAAATCAGATAAAAACTAATTTTTAGAAAACAAAAAGGATAATTTATCCTTTTTTATATTTTATCAAAATAATCCTAATTTTAAACGTTTAAATTCCTAAACGGGCAATATAGAGTCCTATCTTTACATATTTTTACTATCGATAAGATTATAAATTTATCCTAACATAAAAGATATACAAAATAATTTATAATAAGTTAAAAAATAAATTTATATAACAAAAAGCACCAAATTTACAAACGTGTAAACTTGGTGCTTTTAAATTTGGTGCATCAGAGAGGATTCGAACCCCCGACCAATCGGTTCGTAGCCGACTACTCTATCCAGCTGAGCTACTAATGCATATTACCTTATGAATTCTATCATAGTTGAATCAATAAATCAAGATTAACTACAACTAAAATTCAATATACTCACTTCTATATTATTTTAAAATAATATCTAAAATGTAATCTTTTTACTAAAATTTAATGCTATCATCAAGAAAAAACTTCCAAAGGAGGACAGCTTTTGAATTACAGATTTAGAAAATTGCTATTATTTATTCAACTTATATTTTCTTTTCCACTTGCCTTAGCTTGTTTTGTGGAGTTATCTGCAAAAGCTTCTGCAGGTCAAACAGCTACTATTAGCTCTAATAAACAAATGTCTCTCTTTATAGTAGTTATACTTTTAATTATGTTAAGTATTATTTTTGATAGAGTTTTTTCTCTTTGGAAACTCTCTAAACATGAAGATATTCTTAGAAAAATTATGTGGATATTCCAGATTATAATGTCTGCTATACTTTCCTTAGGATTTTTAGGGTCTATGGTTGCTTTATCCACAACAACTCAATTTCAAAATATGCCAATATCAACACCATCACTTGGTATTAAAATAATGTTAGCAATAACTCTATTTTTCTTCATTAGTGTTATTGTTGAAAACATTTATTTTTATACAGCTAAAAAATATAGATAAACATAAAAAGGGGGCTCTAATATAAAAGCACCCTTTTATGGAAATTATCCTATGATAAATTTTGCAACACTACCTCTATTATTAGGTTTCATAGTAACTTCAAGTCTAGCATCTATTCTTTCTTTTAATTCTTGTACATGTGAAATAACTCCAACTAATCTACCTCCACTTTGTAAGTCTAAAAGACATTGTATCGCACTATCTAATGAGTCTGGGTCAAGTGTACCAAATCCTTCATCAATAAACATTGTTTCTATAGACACTCCACCAGCATTACTTTGTATAACATCTGCAAGTCCAAGTGCTATAGCTAGTGCAGCTTTAAAACTTTCTCCACCTGAAAGTGAATTTATTCCTCTAACAAAACCTGTATTATTATCTAGAACACTAAGATCTAAGCCTTTTGTTCCTCCCCCCTTAATATTTTCAGTTCTTCTTAATTCAAATCTTCCACTAGTCATTTTCCCCAACCTTTGATTAGCTACTTTTATTATTTCTTCAAAATATGAAGTTAAAATATAACTTTCAAAAGTCATCTTCTTAGAGTTTCCACCTCTACCTTTTGCTATTCCAGCAAGATGTTCAACATCTGTATATTCAATTTCTTTATCACCAATTTTAACTCTTATTTTTTCTATATCTTTTACACATTCTTCGTTATTAACTCTTCTAAGCTCTATTCCTTTATATATATTTTGTATTTCTAATTCCTTGTTAGTCTTTTCTTCAATTTCTTTATCTGTAATCTCTAAAACCGCTTTTATAACATCTAAATCATTTATTTCTTGCTTTTCGAAATCAGCTTTTACCTGTTCATAAGCACCTTTAAGAGTATTAAATTCAGTTTCAAACTTATTTATTTCAGCTTCTAATTTTTCAAGATTATTTTCTTTTATAGACATCTTATATTCTTCATAAATAAATCCTTGTTCATTTAACGCTTTTTCAAAAATACTATTAAGAGTTTCTATTTGCCTGTTTATATCAACTAATGATTTATCCCTAAGTTCTAGTTCTTTTATATTATTATTTAATAAAATTTCTATTTGTTTATATCTCTTCTCAGAAATTTCAAATTCATGATTTATAAAATCAATTTCCTTTTGTATACTTTTTATCTTGTTAGACAATAGCACTTCACTTCTTAAATCTTCTGGAATTTCAATTTCTATATTTTTAATATTTTCTGAAATTCTAACTAATTCTTCTTTAATACTTAAATACTTTTCTCTTTGGCTTTCTAAACTCTTCTTTATAAACTTAGATGCTTTTTTGATCTCTTCTAATTGTTCTTTATAAATTTCTAAATTTTTTGTCTTTGCATATAATAACTTGTATTCACTTCTAACGTCATCTAATTCTTTATTAAGTTTATTACCTATAAAAGTAACTCTTTCTCTTTGTTGACTATCATTAAAAGTTAAAAACTCTTCTCCTAAAACGCTCAAAAGTTCTGTAACTTTATTAGTTACTAAATTTTTAATATCTGTCTTTATTTCAGCGTATAAAATTTCTAGTTTTCTTAGCTCTATATCCTTCTTTTTGCTTTGTTCTTCATATATAACTTTTAGTTCATTTATTTTATCTTCTGACAATACTTCAGCTGGTTTTATAGCCTTCATAGGATGTTCTATTGAGCCACAAACAGGACACATTTCTCCAGCTACCAAATGTTCTGCTAAAATTCCTGCTTGAGCTTTTCTAAATAAATCATCTGCTTTTTCAAAGTTAAATTTAGACTCTTGAAATTTTTTTTCAACTTTTTCATAATCAGCTTTAAGTTTTTGATGTTCCATTTCTTTATATCGTATATTCTCTAAATTCCCTTGTAATTCTTTAACCTTCTCTAATATTGCTTTTTGTTCAATTCCAAGAATTTTAAGTTCATTTACCTTATCAATATATTTGCTAGCTTCATTAATGTATAACTCTAGCTTTTCTTTTTTATCCTCTTCTTGCTTTTCTATTTGTTCTAACCTTTTAACTTCTGCTTCTATAAACTTAAATTCTTTTTGTAGATTGCTAAATTCTTTTTTCTTATTTTCATAACTAGATATTTTCTCTCTTTGTTCCTCAAGCTTGTTCACTTCTATGCTATATTTATCCTTTAAAACAAGCCTTTCTTTTTTACTATTTAAATCTTGCTCTGCTTCTTTTATTTTTATTTTATCATTAGAAATTTCACTTTTTAATTCTAATATTCTCTTCTCAATTAAAGTTTTATTTTCTTTCTCATTATTAACTTTATCCTCTTCAATCTTAACTATAAAAGCTCGTCTTCCTTTTTGTAATCTTTCTTTTTTTTCATTAATATCTAAAATTCCTCTTTGCTTTTCTTCATATGCATCACTAGTTCTCTTATATATCTCTATACATTCTCTATTTCTCATTAAATTATTCTTTTTATTTTCTAAACTTTTTATCAGTTTTCTTAAATCATTTATCTCAGTTTCATATTCAATAGCTCTTTTTTTATCTGTATCTGTAAGTTCTTTTGTAAGCTCTAAAACAGTTTGAATATCTATATTTTCTTCTCTAATCTTAAAAGCTAAAATACTTTCATCCTCGCACTTTATTTTTTTAATAAATACATCTCTTTCTTTTATAGCCATCTTTAACTCGTCAGCAAGCTCCTTAGCTTTCATTGTCAACCTATCTTGTATTTCATTAAACATTGACGTACCGAAAATTTCTCTAAAAATCTTCTCCTTTTGACTAGAACTTGCTTTTAAAAAGTTTATAAATTGTCCTTGTGGAAGCATTACTATCTGTCTAAACTGATCACTAGTTACTCCTATAACTTCAATAACTCTCTTATTAACATTAGTTACTCCTGTAACTGGTCTTTCAACATTTGGAATGTGTAATTCTGCTGCTGCTTCAAAAGTCCTAGTTCCCTCTCCTCTTTGCTTATTGAGCTCTTGACTTGGTCTTCTTCTTATTTTATAAACCTCCCCCCTAAGCTCAAATTCAAATTCAACATAAGTCTCTGTGTTTCCATCTGCATAATCACTTCTAAGAGAATCTACACTTCGAAAATCTCCTGATGGTTCTCCAAATAAAGCATAACTTATAGCATCAAAAATAGTTGTTTTTCCTGCTCCTGTTTTCCCCGTAACAAGAAACATACTTCTACCTTGTAACTCATTAAAATCTAAAACTTGTTCATTAGCATAATTCGCAAATGCACTCATTGTTAATTTTATTGGTCTCATTATCTCTCCCCCTCTACTTTTTCTATAATTTCATTAATTATTTCTAATCTTTTCTCAGATAAATTCATACCTGTAACATTCTCATAAAAATCTTTAAATAGTTCTACTTTATTCTTATTAATATCTTCTATTTTTAAAGAAACTTCTTCTTGATCTAACACTCGTTTATACTCTCTTTCTAAACTTAAAGCATTTTTATAAACGCTTTTAAGTTTTGCCATAGGCTCATATAACTCCCCATCATCAGTCAAGATAAAATGTATATAGTCATCTGTTTTTTGATTCATATAAAAATCTTTTGAAATTAAATCTTCCAGATTTCCCTTTAAAACTCTAATTTCCCTTAAAGGTACTATTTTTTCTTCCTTAACAACAACACCATCTTTACTTAATTCCACTATAGCAACACTATTTTTATGATTTTTCTCAGAAACAGAATATTTAAGTGGCGATCCTGAATATCTAATTACATCATTATTTACGCTCACTCTTTTAGGTTCATGTATATGCCCAAGTGCTACATAATCAAAACCTTCAAATATTTTACCTGATATAAATTCAGTTCCTCCCATAGTTAATGGTCTTTCAGAATCTGATTCAACTATTTCAATATCTTCTAAAATTTCTTTTCTTGGCTTACTTTTATCAAAGTTAATACTTGTAACATAACCGTGTGCTACAATCACAGCATTTCTATTAGTATCTCTAGTTTTATTTATCTCATCTACAACTAACCTCATTGCATCTTCATGATCTCTAATTTCATCATTTTCAAATAGCTTCCTAATAGTAGCTGGATCAAAATAAGGTATAAGATAAAAATCAGTATCCTTAATAGTTACTTTTTCAACAACCTTCTTCAAAACCCCTTCTATATAAAGACCCTGTCCTTTCATAATTTCACTTCCAAAAGATAATCTTGCAGCACTATCATGATTACCAGCTATAGCTAAAATAGGTATTTTTAAATCATTTATTATTTTGTTAAGATATTTATTTAGTAATTCAACAGCATTAGCTGGTGGAACACTTCTGTCATATAAATCTCCAGCAATAATAAGAGCATCTGGATTTTCTTTTTTCATTAATGCTATTAAGTCTTCTAAAAACTTTTCTTGATTCTCTAACATGGAAAACTCATTAACAATTTTTCCTATATGCCAATCCCCTGTATGGATAAATTTCATTTCAAACCACCTCATCTTCTTATTTACACTAACTTAATTATAACTTATGTAAAGTAAAAATATGCAAATCACTTTCGAATATTTTTACTATCCTCTTATTCTTTTAACTTATAAAATTTTTCATAAAATAAAGAACCTATATCTAATTGATATAGATTCTTCATAAGTGTTATATAGAAGAGTTCAACCTAGGAAGAACCCACTTCTGTACAATACTTCTTTTCTAAAAAAGTACAAATTTCTAAATTTTATTATAGTATAATTTTTTAAATATAAATTTTTTATTATATTTTAATTATTGCTACAAACATGAAACTCTTGAAATTATGTACTCTTTTAATATTCATTTACCAAAATATTTATAAAATCATACACTTTATTTGAATATTTTGAATTTTCAAAAGATTCAAAATAAATATATATATATTTATTTAAAGGTTTTCTTTGAATACAATTTTTTGTATAAATTTCATTATTTAATGTATTTTCTTCTTGAAAAACATAAGCTATCCCTGAATTTTCTTCAACAAGAAAATCTAATAATTCAAAACTATTTGTGTAAATTTCTCTATCTATCACTATATTATTTTCTTCTAAATATTCCTTGACAAGTTTAAAATATAAAGTTTTTTTTCCCATAAAAATTGTAGGATCAGATTTTGTATTTTTTTCTATAGGTGAAATTTCATATAATCTAAACTTTTTAAAAAATATATATTTTTTTTCTTCACTATCAAATTTTTCTTTTTCTGAAAAAATAACTCTAAATATATTGTTACTTCCCTTCATTTTCTTATATGTTAAATATTCATTAATTTCCGGTATCATTTCTATGTTTATATTATATTTTTGTTTAAATACCCCACTATAAAAATCTAAATAACTATTTTCAAGAACTCTAATTCCTTCTATTTCTGGAATTATTAATTCTATCGTACTTGTCCCAACTTTTTCTATATCATTTTTCAATACTTTAAGAGTTTCATTAATTTTCTTAAAACTATTTATTATTTTCAATCCTTCTGGTGTAAGTTCTATTTCTCTGCTAAATTTAGTTCTTAAAACCAAAGGCTTATTTAACTCTGCTTCCATTTGCTTTATTCTATGTGATACTGTTGGTTGAGTTACTAAGAGTTCTTCTGCTGCTTTTGAAAAATTTTTATTTTTATATACTGTATATAAAAATTTCATATCAATAAAATCCATATTACACCGCTCCTATTTTATTAAAATTTCGCAATGCTTCTATTAATCCTTGATCTGCTTTTAAAAATTTTTTTTGTTGTGTATATTCAATACATGTTTTTAGAGTTATTTCATCCTTTAATCTAAATTCACAAATATCCCCATTTGCATTAAACGTGTCACATGCAAATAATGTTATTCCATATCCACTCGATAAAAATTTTTCTAATAATTTAAAGTTTTCTACATATATCACTTTTTGCGGCTTTACTTTATATCTTTTTAAGAATAATTGGATTAATTGTGCATGCATTGTTCCATCTTTTAAAGAAATTAAAATCTGATTATTAAAAACGCTAAAATTATCAACTTCTTTTCTGATAAATTTATTTTTCACACCATATATTGAAACAAACATATCATTTAAATCTATACTATATGAATTTTTTAAAAATTTCTTTTTCTCGAAATAATATGAAAATACATAATCTACCTCTTCATTTCTTAATTTTTCATGTAAATTTATCATTGTATCTTCAATAATTTCAATTTTTAAATTTTTAATTACATCAGTTTTAAAAAAAATCCCCAAAGATTTTTTTAATTGTAGATTATCTCCTAAAAATGGTAATCCTATTCTTAAAATCTCTTTTTTCTTAAAACAAAGCAAATTATTTTTTAAATTATTCAATTCCATGCTTATATTTTGTATCCCTTGTAAAAGAACCTCACCTTCTTTTGTTAGTTCTACTTCTTTACTAAAAGGCTTTCTTAATATCAATTTAGTATTAAAATTTTTTTCTAATTCTTGTATAGCTTTTGAAATTACAGATTGTGAAACAAAAAAAAATCTGCAGTTTTACAAAAATTTTTAATAGCTGCTAATTTTTTGAAATATTCTAATTCTACTTGTTTTATCATATTCTTTCTCCTTAGTACGTAGATTATTATAATAGTAATATACTATTTTTTTATAACACTATAAAAATATTTTATTTTAATTTACCAATAAATTTTATTAAGTATATATTCAATAATTTTATTTTATATAGCTTGTTGAATAACTATTTTTTACAGTACCTATGAAATTATAAATTCCATGGGTACTTTCTTGATACTATTTTTAACGATTTTTTCTATACTCATCAATTAAGTAAGCCATTAAACACCACTTTACATGACGTTTATAACGATTAATACCATATAATCTTGGATTTTCTAAGTTATAAAGACCTTTTAAAACAGAAAATAATTGTTCTATTTTAAGTCTATATTAGTTTAAATATACTCTGTTCATCACACTCTCATAACATAGAATTTTATTATTATAAATTTCCATTATTTTATATTTAAATATAAAATTAATATTTAAAATATATAATACTTATAATTTACAATTAACGAAGATAATATAAATTTTTAAGGAGTGATACATCACAATGAATAAACAAAAAGTTTTAGCTCTTATAGTTGGTACAACTATGACAACAGGAATTGTATCAGCAGGCGGAATAACTACAACAAAATTAACACCAAAAACAAATATAAAATATGAAAAACTTTTAAGTAAACCCACAAATAATTTTAATGTTGAAAATGCAGTAACTGTTTATAATGAATCTCAGTTGACCCAAGCTTTAAAAGATAATTATAATATAATATTAGGAAGTAATATTACAATAACATCTCGATTAATAGCATACAAAGGATTTACTAATATTCAAGGAAATAATCATACGCTTATTTTTGAAGGTGGACAATTATGGGCTAATACTCTTAATTTAACAAATGTAAACATTTTATACACAAAAGCCGCTTATAATTACGGACCTTTACAAATTAACGATAACAGTACTCTTTCTGGTGTTATAAATATAGAAAGCACTGTGAATCCTGCTTCTGGCGCCTATTCTAGAACACCAATATTTTACACTAATAGTCCTACTCCAACGCTAAAACTAATGCCAAATGCAACAGTTACTCTGCAAAATACTTTCCCAAATGATACTAATTCATATTTCGCACAAAATATGAATATTACTCTTGATGAGGGGGCAACTTTAAGTACAAATAATGCAAATATAATTCTAGGTGCACATAGAAATCTTAACGTATCAGGAAAAGATTATTTAGTTGTTGCAAATAATAAACAAATACCAACAACTGACTTAGCTGATTATGCAAATGCACGTGCAAATGTAAAAATACTTTATTTTGGAAGATTAGAAAATTCATTAAATGAAGGAGCATCTACATTAAAAACTCATCCAGCTGGATTAATAAATACTTGGAATACAAAGTTAACAGAAGCACTAAAAACAGGAACTTCTTATCAAAACAATATTAAAATAACTCAAACTCAAATTAACAATGTCCAACAGGAAATAGATTTAATAGATTCTATTTATTCATTACAAAATCAAATTAATACTGGGAAAAATGCTTTAACCAAACCTGGATATACAACTGATAGTACAAATATTTTACAAGATGCTATAAAAGCAGCTGAAAACATAACATCTAATATTAATTCAACTGCTCAAGATGTTTCTACTGCTATGACAAATTTACAAAATGCTATAAAAGGATTAGTAGTAAATACAGCAAACTTGCAAAAAGAAATAAACTCTGCAAAAGAAATAAATACAACTGCTTATACATCCGATAGTGTAACTATTTTACAAAATGCTATAAAAGCAGCTGAAAATGTTGTAAATAACAAAGAGGCAACTGTTCAAGATGTTTCTACTGCTATGACAAATTTACAAAATGCTATAAAAGGATTAGTAGTAAATACAGCAAACTTACAAAAAGAAATAAACTCTGCAAAAGAAATAAATACGACTGCTTATACATCCGATAGTGTAACTATCTTACAAAATGCTATAAAAGCAGCTGAAAATGTTGTAAATAACAAAGAGGCAACTGTTCAAGATGTTTCTACTGCTATGACAAATTTACAAAATGCTATAAAAAATTTAGTCCAAATTCAAATTAAATCTAACTTCAAAGGTAATTTTTGGGAAGATTATGGACTTGTGATAAATGGTAATCTTGATGGAGTCGTATTACCTAAAAATGTGCAAAAAGAATTGATTATTGAAGGTGCTAATGGACAAAATATTGCAATTACAGGAGCAAATGTAAATTGGTTTAGTCAAAATAAAGATAATTACAGTGGATATCAATTCATTCTGACTGCTACAAATTTACATTATTTAGACATTGGTACTAATTTTAAAATGTTTGTTAAGTTCACTTTAAATGGTAAAGTTTATCAAACTCCTATAAATCTTAATCAAGAAAAAATATCAACAACAACACGCAATTATGGATTCAACCTAATAAATCAAGATAATGATTTGACATTAATCTCTAACCCTGGAGTAAAGAATCAATCAGTAATTAGAGATCAATATAATGTTAGTTATGGAACTGTAATTAATGTAGCAAATAATTTTGATAATAAAGTATTAGAAAAAGATAAGTCTATATATTTAGTAATAAAAAATTCAGAAGGACAACCAATGTATAAGTTACAAGGTGCTAATGTAAATTGGTTTGATATAAGTAATTATTCAGGCGCTCAATTCATATTGCCAAATTATATATTAAATAGGCTTAAAACACTTTCAAATGTTACTTATGAAGTTACAATTGGACAAAATACTAATAATTTATCCGGAATAAAACTTTAAAACTTTAAATAACACTTTAGTAAAACACTAAAGTGTTATTTAATTTTAACTCTTTAAATAGAATTTTAATTTAAAATACTATTGTTCAACTAAACAATATCATTTCAACTGTTGTTGTAATAATATTCAAATATATTTTGTTAATATTAGAAAGTTTGCATAAAATAAGAGATTTTGTTAAATTTATGATATAATAACCTTATAAAATTAGGAGGAACTTCTATATGTTAAACTTTAAAGATTTAAAATATTTAAAAAGCTTAAGTGAAACTAATAGTTTTACTAAAACAGCTCAAGAATTTTATGTATCACAACCAACAATAACAAATGCTATAAAAAATTTAGAATATTATTTTGAGATTAAACTAGTAAATCGTGAAAAATTTAAAAAAGCAATTTCATTTACTTCTGAAGGAAAAGAATTGATAGAAATAATAGATTTTATTGAAATTTTATTGAAAGATTTTAAAGAAAAGGTACATTTAAATGAAAAAAAAAATGAAATTATAATAGGAATTCCCCCTATAGTCGATAATATAATACTTAAAAATTTATTATTTGAAATTTTTAATATAAATACTATAAATGAGTCTGAGATTTTATTAAAAGAACATTATATGATAGATTTACATAAAATGCTTCAAGAAAAAACTATTGATTTAATTATTGGATATTATTTGGGTAAAAAAAATTATATCCCAAATATAAAAAGCATATATTTAACATCCTTAAATATTAATTTTTATGAAAAAAAAGATGAGTTTTCAAATGAAAAAACTTTTAATCCAAACCAATTAAAAGATAAAAGTATAGTATCATTAAATAAACCATCTATTCACTCACTTTTAATAGAAAAAGTCCTTAATTACTATAATATTACACCTAAAGAAATAATTTTTGTAAAAGATTTCAACATTTGCGAAACTTTAATTGAAAATGGTTTAGCTGTTAGCATATTTGGTGAGGGCAGTTGTTCAGGAAACTCTAATATATCTAGCAAACCTATGAATAATTCTATAACTATTGATTTATTTCTAGAGTATAATTATTTAAATACATTACCTAATATCGTAAATAAATTTTTAGGTAATATAAAAACTGCTACACCTAATGTTAATATAAATGAAGAATTCTTCAATATATAACTTTTACATATTAAAATACTTTTCTATTTTGAATTAATATATCACTTCAATGAAAATGTTAAATTTTTATTATTTTATATTATAATAAAAATTTAGCATTTTTTAATTTAAATAAATTTGACAAGTTTAATGAATGTTATTATTTCAGTCGAGTATCAGTTTATCCCCAAAAATCACTTCGACTATTTTCACTTCCGTCATCTCCTTCCGATAAACAAATCAATGATCTATTTTTTGTACATATCTAAGTCACTAACTTTTTACTTTATATTCTCTCTTCGTTGAATTATTAAATAAAATAATCATCCAAATGGAAATCTAAAATTTCATACTATAATAAAAAATTTGCATTTATAACATTTATCCAAGTTGTATTATAGTAAAACTTGTTATTAACTATATCTTTAACAACTTAAGAAAGAAAGGTGACCAAATGGATTTTTCATTACTAACAATTATAATATCGATAGTTTCTGCTATCCTATTTGTTATTTCTATATATTGTTCAATTATAGATACTTATTATGTATTTTTATCAATTTTTGGATTTAAAAACATAAAAAAAAAATACTATGAAGATTCAGCTCCTCAGGCTAAGTTCTTAATCTTAGTGGCTGCTCATAATGAAGAAGACGTTATATTAAGTACTTTAGATAACTTAGCTAAAATAGAGTATCCTAAAGAATTATATGATTTATATGTAGTAAATGATAATTCAGTAGATAAAACTGGTGAATTGTGTGACTCAGTTAACGTGAAACATATCGATACAGCAGAAAAACTTTTCGAAAGAGAAGGAGTTGGTAAATCAGCTGGTCTACAATATGCCTTGAGATATTTAGGCTTTGAAGAGTTAATAGGGAAATATGACTTATTATTAATTCTAGATGCTGATAATCATATAGATAGTAATTTATTAACAGAAGTTAATTCTCAATGGATTTATGAAAATAAACCCATGGCTATACAAGCTTATTTAGATAGTAAAAATTCAAACTCAACAATAGCTACCGGCTATACAATATCTTATAACATAATGAATAGATTTTTCCAACTTTCAAAAAAAAGATTAGGTTTAAATAATGCCATCGGCGGAACTGGATTCTCCACTAGAATAGATTGGCTAATAAAAACTAATGGATTTTGTTATAAATCTTTAGTAGAAGATTTAGAAATGTCTGTAAAAATTTTTTTAGAAGGGAATTTAGTATCTTGGAATCATTTTGTTCGAATATATGATGAAAAGCCTGATACCTTAAAAATAAGTATTAAACAAAGAATACGTTGGTGTCAAGGACATTGGTATGTTGCTTTCGTAAATTTTTGGAGTTTATTCAAAGGAATATTTACATCGAAATTTAAAGATAAATTAAAATATATAGACCAATTAATGTATCTATTTAGTATGGGTAAATCCTTACAAGTTCTTATACTGTTAGTTTCTATTATATTTACAGGTGTTATATCAATTTTATATATAAGTTATTTCCCATATTTTAAATATTTATTATTTTGGTTTGTTCCACTAAATATATATAGAACTATAATGGTCTTATATTCCTATATCTTTTTACCAATATACGCAAATAGAGTTGACGGTAGTGAAAAATTAAATCCTTTTAGAATTATTTGGGGTATTTTAGTTGTTGGGTGGACTTATTTATATCCTCAAATTGTTGGATTATTTAAGTGCAAAAATCAATCAGTATGGATTAAAACACCACATAAGCATCAAAAAATTGATAAAAAACCTTAATTTATATTATTTTCCTTTTTAAGATAAAAAAACATTATATGCTTGTAATGATACAATCCTCCCTTGATAAATAGACAACTTTGATTATTATATCTGTTTACCAAGGTAGGATTTTTTGATAGTGCATAAAAATCGATTTCTAAAATCTGAAGATATTATAGCAAATATACTTAATTAAGTTTCTTACAACTACAGTAAAAACTATATATAAGTCTAATATTAAATTTATATGCTAAATATAAAATAAAAAAATTTAAAATAATAGCCAGCATTATTATAAAATGCTGGTTATTATTTTATCATCTTAAATTTAATTATTTGCTTTCTCTATTTACAAGAAATACACTATAATACAATTCTTTATCATTTTAATATTTCTCAAATAAAAATTTTTTAATTTTGTGCTAAAGCATTTAATATTACATTTAAGTTTGCACTATTTGCATTAATAGAGTCTATTTGCTCTCCATTAATTAAATTAGGATTTAAAACTATAGTTCCATTTTGTTTATTTACAGTTATATAATTATTATCATGTAATTTTTCAAATAATTCACTTTGTGGTATTGAAATAAATCCAACTTTTCCACCATCATATTGTAATATAGTTTGACCATTTTCATTAAGAATATTAAAATTCAATTTTGCCTGTGATGAAACACCTTTTAACTTTCCAGTTACATATACAGCTACTTGATTATTATTTTCAGGTTGAACAGTAACACCTGTAACATATTTAGCTACAGAAGGTTCTTTTGAAACTGCATATGCAGCAACATTTGATAAATCTTCTGGTGTTAATGAAACTTGTTTCTTACCATTTCCTAAATTAGTTGCATTTTGAGCTATATTTTGTGGATTAAATTTTTGAGTTACAGAATTTATCTGTGCCTCAGTAACAGCACTTACTGGAGTTGTACTTACACTTGGCTTAAATGAAAAATAATAAACTCCAAATCCTGCTACTATTATTATTACAATAGCAATGATTATTCCAATAATTATCTTAGGGCCTTTTCTCAAACTAAACACCTCCGTTATTTTCTTCTAAAAATAATTTTATCATTTTAAATTATTTTTATTTAGTTCTATTTAGCTACAATATTATGTTATTTTTATGGACTTTTATCTCACAAAAAACTTTTTATTATTATTAAATACTATGTATATTATTATTATTAAAACTCACCTCATTTAAACTGAATTTCAAGCTTTTACACTAAAAATCCCTCATCATAAATGATGAGGGATTTAATTAAATATCTTATTTTGTTTCTTTTGTATCAGCTATTATTTTACCATCGCCAACTGTTATAACCCTGTCAGCTTTATTAGCTATTTTTTGATCATGAGTGATAATAACAAAAGTTGTTTTAAACTTCTTATTTATATCTCTTAATAAATCATATATATCATCTGTTGTTTTTGAGTCTAAGTTTCCTGTTGGCTCATCAGCAAGAATTATTTTAGGGTTATTTATTAATGCCCTAGCAATAGCTCCCCTTTGTTGTTGTCCCCCTGATAAATCAGTAGCTTTATTATTCTTAACTTTAGATAGATTAACTATTTCTAAAAGTTCCTCTGCTCTTTCCTTAATTTCCTTTGTTATCTTTTGTCCTGATAGCATATAAGGCATAAGAACATTTTCCATAACTGTAAACTCAGGTAGTAAGTAGTGGAATTGGAATATAAATCCCAAGTCCTTATTTCTTACTTCTGCTATTTGATTTTTGTTCATTTTATCTGTTCTTGTGCCATTTATATATATCTCTCCACTTGTTGGTGAATCAAGAGTACCTAGGATATTAAGCATTGTACTTTTACCACTACCACTTTGCCCTATTATTGATACGAACTCGCCTTCTTCAACTTCTAGATTTATATCAAATAGTACCTGTGTTTTTACTTTATCACCGTATATTTTATTGATGTTTTTCAATTGTAAAACGCTCATTTTTTTACCTCCTAGTTATCTCTTATTATTTGCATTGGATCAAGTCTTAATGATTTAGTAGCTGCAAATATTGCTGCAACTGTAGCTGCTATGAATGCTATTATCATACTTATTATGATAAATCCGATATCAAGTGAACCTGCTGGTGTTTTTAACACTTCTTTTACGAATAGTTCGAATAATCCTGTTCCAATTATTCCACCTGCTATAGCTCCTATTACTCCAAGTATTGAACCTTGGTATATAAAGATTTTAGCTGCATCTCTATTTTTAATTCCCATAGCTTTTAAGATACCAATTTGTTTTGATTTTTGTAGTACTGAGATTGCAAGAACTGATGCTATACTCATTACAACTGATATCATTATAAATACTTGTATTGTAAGTGATGATGAATTTTGTCCACTTAATGCGCTAAGTAAGCTAGCATTTTGACTCTTCCAGTTATTAACTTTTAAAGCATTATTGTTAATATCTTTAGTTATTCCACTTGCTATAACATTAGCATTAAATATATCTGCATTATCAAGTCTCATTTCTATAGAATTAACTTTACCTTTTTCATTAAACATTTGTTGTGCATAATCTAAGTTTGTAACTACCCAAGTATCATTTAATTGACTGTTACTCATATTAAGTATTCCACTAACATCTACTTTTTTAGGTCCTTGTGATGATTGTAATGTTAACTTATCTCCAACTTTTAAGTTGAATTTTTGTGCTATTCCTTCTCCTATAGCGACTTGATCTTTATTAGTTGGCATATTACCTGATATAAGATCTTTACTTACACCATAAATATTTTGTCCTTGTCCGTAATCCATACCTCTAACAAGAACTGAAGCATTTATTTTATCCTGACTTATAAGAGCAGGATTATCTAAAACTCCTGTAATTTCTGTTACTTTATTAGGATAGTTAGTTTTTATATTATTTATTATTGAGTCATAGTTGTTAAATGTATCTGATGCATTTTTTGCATTTACAATTGTTATCTGTGAACTATTCCCCACCGTTGTTTGTATCATATTAGTATTAACATTTTTAATTAATAGTCCTAAGAAGATTTGTACTGTAACTCCAAGTGCAATTCCTAGAGCTATAAGTGTTGTTTGTATCTTATTAGATTTCAAAAATCTTGCTGCTATTTTTAAACTTATACTCATTTATATCCTTACCTCCGTTTATTTCATATATCTTATATTTTAATAATTTCTATTACTTAGTAATTCCTATCCGTAACTAAAGTATAAAACCTTACCTAAGGTTAAGTGCAAGTGTTTTTTTTAAAATTTTTTTGATTTTTCAAACTAAAAACTTCTAATCCATTGCAATAATTATATTTACAAAACAAAAAAATATTTAGTATACTAACTTTATTTTTATTTTGGTGAAAAAAAGTATTTAATAAACTCTTAATATCATCATATTTTCACTCCATTTTTTCAATTTACTGGAACCTAATAAAAAAGCAACTAATTACTTTTCATAATTAGTTGCCTTTTATATTGTTCATAGTTAAGCATACATAAATAATATTCCTCCAAACTCATTTAGTATACTAACAATTTGAAAAAAAACTAAATTTATTTAAATCATCTAAAAGAGACATTTTAACTGTGTTTAATTTTCTTTATAAAGTTCATTAAATTTTCTATATCCTTAGGATTAACTCCTCTTAATTCTTCGGGTATAATATCAACTTCTTCTAAAACATTTAAAAGATTTTCTAAACCATTTTCTATATCTTCCATATTATTAACTCTTTTTTCTATCTCTTCTACGATTTCTAATTTTTTCTGTTCTCCCCTAGCTTTAGCAAATTCGCTAAGAAGCATAAGCATTTGTTCATGATTTTTTTTGTAAGATTCATCCCTATCCATTCTTACACCATCTCTTTTTTTATGCTTATTAATTCTAATTTTTTTAACCTCTTCAACTAAGTCATCCCAATTTACTCTATCGGAACTTCTAAGAGTATTATCAATAGCTTTAAGAGATTCTCTTATTATATTTAGATGTTTAATTTTTAAATCTATGACTTTTTGCTGTGCTTCTATTATCTCAGTTGTTCTATCAATGTCATCTATGTCATATTCCATTATATCAGCTATAGAAAATCCTAAAAATTTAAGTGATGTTATTCTTTTAAGCTTTTTAAAATCCTCATCTGTATAAAATCTATGCATAGCTTCATTCTTATAACTTGGCTCTAGAAGTTTTATTTTATCATAATATCTAAGTGTTCTTTCTGTTACTCCAGCCATTTTTGCGAACTCTTGTACTTTATAATAGTTATTCATTTTATCTTCTCCTTTGTTGAAATTACAAATTCCATAGATATCCCCATTTAAATTGTATCATTTTATGATATTAATTTGTCAATATATCTTAATTGAATATATTTTATTTAAATACATGAATCATATTATAATAACTGTATAATTAAGAGAAAATTTATGGGATTTAAAAATTTATGGAGGTAATGGAATGAAAAAATGGGCCTATTCATTTGGTATTATTGGATATTTCGCTATTTTCGTTCTTTGTTCTTTTGAAATAATAATGATGTCTGTAAATTCATATGGACCTGATACACTTTTTAGTTTATATTCATTTTTCGGAATAAATATAATAGCTATTTTACTTTTAGTAGGTTCACTTATGAAAGACAAATTTAAAATCGAAACAATATCTTTCAACATGGATAATCAGGGGATTGCAATTACATACTTATTGATCACTATAGTATCAATTTTCCTTTTAATGTATGTAAATGGGTATACTACAAATGCAAGTGATATAGTAACTTTAGTTAAAAGTTTTATAAATTCACCAGATCTTTATTTACCTTTACTACCTAGTATCATATCAGCTTTATTATTTGTAGTTAATGATAAAATTACACAACAAAAAAAGATACAGAAAATAGAAAAAAAGAGATTAGAGGTTAGTATAAACTAATCTCTAATCTCTTTTTTAGTATTAATTTTCTCCGTATATTTTAACAATATTAATTATAGTTTCTACCGCTTTTTCCATTGATTCTATAGCAACAAATTCATGTCTTCCATGGAAGTTTTCTCCACCGGCAAATATATTAGGTGTTGGAAGTCCCATAAATGATAGCCTAGCCCCATCTGTTCCACCTCTTATTGGTCTTACATTAGGAATAATATTAGCCATCTCCATTGCCTTCTTAGCATTCTCAACTATATGCATAACAGGTTCAACTTTTTCTTTCATATTTTTGTAGCTCTCTATTATTTCTACTTTAACAGTACCTTCACCGTATTTGTCATTTAATTCTTTTTCTATATTTCTAAACAACTCTTGTCTAGCCATATATTTATCTTCAAAGAAATCTCTTATTATAGCTACCATACTAGCACTTTCAATGCATCCTTTAACATCCATTACATGAACAAATCCTTCATATCCTGATGTCTTTTCTGGAACTTCATCTAGAGGTAACTTTGTCATAAATTCATGTGCAACCATAATTGAGTTTATCATTTTATTTTTAGCATAACCTGGGTGAACATTTCTACCTGTTATATTTATTTTAACTGTGCAAGCATTAAAGTTTTCATACTCTAATTCTCCAACAGCTCCTCCATCCATTGTGTACGCAAAATCAGCAGCAAATTCTTCTACATTAAAATGATCTGCACCTTCGCCAATCTCTTCATCTGGTGTAAATCCAATTTTGATGTCTCCATGTTTAATTTCTGGATGATTTATTAAATATTCCATAGCTGTCATAATTTCAGCAAGCCCTGCTTTATCATCAGCCCCAAGAAGTGTTGTACCATCTGTTGTTATTAATGTCTTACCAATATAATTTTTAAGTTCTGGTGATGACTTAGGTGAAAGATAAACTTTAAATTCCTCATTTAAAACTATATCTTGACCTTGATAGTTCTCTATTATTTGTGGTTTAACATCTTTACCACTCATATCTGGTGCTGTATCCATATGTGATACAAATCCTATTGTTGGGATATTATTATTTTCTGTATTAGCTGGAAGTGTTGCATAAACATACCCAAACTCATCTATATGAACATCTTGTAATCCTATTTCTTTTAATTCATTAGCAAGCTTTTCACCTAAAACTAATTGACCTTTAGTACTAGGTGTAACTCTTGTTGAATCATCTGATTTTGTATCTATTTTTACGTATTCTAAAAATCTTTCTTGTACTTTTTTCATAAGTATAATCCTCCATAAAATATCTTTCTTAATTATCATTATACATTAAAAATAAAGGTACAACATACTATGTTATACCTTTATCTTGCTATTTATCTATACCTAACCCATGATTATATATTCTTCTATTTTCTATTGACCATAATCTCTCTGAAAAATCTCCAACCTTTGTTTCTGTTACAAGCTTTCTCATGTCGTACATCCTAGCATCTATTGTATCTATATAATGTACCATTTCTGCTTCTGCAATCATAGGTTTTACTGGACTTCCATACTCTGGTTCATAGTGATGAGATAAAATTATATGTTGTAATAACATAAGTTTATTTTTGTCTGTTCCAAGTTCAGTTGCAACAATTTCTATTTCCTTAATACCTTGTGTAATATGCCCAAGCAGTGACCCCTCTAATGTATATTCATCAACTATTCCAAGTTCTGACGCGTGCATCTCTTCTATTTTAGCAAGATCATGTAGTATAATACCTGCATAAACTAAATCTGTATTTAAAAAATCATATATATCACACATATTTTTAGCTAATCTTAGCATAGTTAAAATATGATATAATAATCCTCCTTTAAATGAGTGATGATTTTTCTTTGCCGCAGGATAATACATTAATTTTTCTCTTTTTCTCTCTATTAATGATGTTAAAAGAAGCTGTATATCCTCATCTTGCATGTTATCTATAACATCCTCTATTTCAGCTAACATTTCCTCACTAGGAATTGGAGCTGATTTAACATATTCATCTATATTTATATTATCTTCATCTTCTGATTTTCTCATTTTCTCTATCTTAAGCTGAAGGCTACCTTGCCAGTTTGTAACTGTTCCTCTTACCATAACAATTTCATTGCACTTATATAAATTTTCATTTTGATCATTTACTTCCCAAACCTTAGCTGATATTTCTCCAGTCTTATCTGATAAAATTAGATCTAGATATTTCTTATTACTATTATTAGCAACTTTACACACTATCGATTTAATAAGATAAAATCCCTCTATTCTTTCCCCTTGTTCAAACTCTGCTATTTTCTTTTCTAAAATACTCATACTAATATCCTTTCATATATCTTAAATGTTATACTATAATAAATTCTGATTAGAATTTCAAATCTTTTTAATACCCTCAATTACTATTATTTCATATATAAGAGATTTGTAAACTATTTTTAATTGATAAGGAGCAATAAATATGTTTTTACCTGTTGATGTTAAATTTATATTAGACACATTCCATAAAAATTCTTATGAAGCATTTATTGTAGGAGGATGTGTTAGAGATTCTTTATTAAAAAGAGAGATTAATGATTATGATATAACAACAAATGCTAACCCCAAAGAAATTATAAAATTATTCAAAAAAACTATTCCAACTGGTATCAAGCATGGAACTATTTCTGTACTTTTAAATAATGTAACTTATGAAGTTACTACATATAGAGTAGATGGAGATTATATTGATAATAGGAGACCTGATAGCGTCATTTTTGTTAACAATATAAAAGACGATCTATCAAGAAGAGATTTTACAATAAACGCTTTAGCTTATAGTCCCTATCTTGGTTTCAAAGATTTTTTTGACGGACAAGAGGATTTAAACAAAAAGCTTATTAAAGCTGTTGGAAATCCAACTAAGAGATTCAACGAAGATGCTTTAAGAATGTTACGCGCTGTAAGATTCTCAGCTCAATTAAACTTTACAATAGATAAAAAAACATATGAAGCTATTCAAACTAATGCTCATTTAATTAAAAATATAAGTATGGAACGAATTTCTATTGAACTTTTAAAAATACTAAAAAGCAATTCTCCTAGTCTAGGAATACAAAAATTAGTCGAAACAGATTTACTTAAAAATTTATTTGAACTAGAATTTAAAAATTATTTCGAAGCTGAATATTTTTCTAATAATATATTATTTTTAAATAGAACTGAAGCTTATATACCAGTTAAATTATATATATTTATTATTTCACTATTCAATAATATTTCTTTTCATGATACAGAAACTATTTTAAAAACTTTAAAACTTGATAATAATACAATAAATAAAACTCTATTTATCTTTAAGAGTATGCAGGATTTAGATTTAGTAACCTCTAAACTATCACTAAAAAAATTTATGTCTAAAAATGAAAAAGAGCTAATTATACAAAGTCTAAAATTATATGCTCAACTAAAAAACATAGATAAAGGATCTAAATATTTAGACACAGCTTTAGAAATTTATAATAATAAAGAACCTTTAACAATAAAAGATCTTAATATTACAGGAAAAGATTTAATTAACGAACTTAATATGGAATCTGGAAAAGTTTTAGGCGAAATGTTAAACTTTCTACTTTTTGAAGTTTTAAAAAATCCTAAGTTTAATACAAAGCAAATTTTGATTTCTTTAGCTAAAAATAAATCTTTAAACTAACAAATTTTATAAATACACGTAAATTAATAAAAAAGGAGTCTTTAGACTCCTTTTTTTACTTTTCTACTCTGCCCTGATGTTTGTTATATTTACATTTCTCAATTATAGGAATTTAAAACTCATCTATTCCTTTTATAAATCAAATTCCCCAAAGATATAAAGTCTCTATATTCTAATTACTTTCTTCTTTTCCAAAGCACCCCAACACTTGATATTAAAGCTATAAGAGATGCTAAGGCACCAATAGTTTTAATGTTACTATCAACTCCACTGATTCCTGTATTAGGTAAAATATTTGTTGTATTTGTTACATCCACATTTCTCATTGTAGGAACTGTTAATTTTTTAATAGTATTGTCTTTTGGAACTATTTCATTACTTTCATTAGATATTTTTTGTGAATTAACTTTAACAATACCACTTTCACTAACTATTTTATGAGAAGCTGGTGCCTCAGCTCCTATTTGTTTTGCTGGATTTCCTTCTACATTCGATTGTAGTTCTCCATGGTTTGTCACTGGTTTCCCTTCTACATTTGGCTGTAACTCTCCATGGTTTGTTACTGGTTTCCTTTCTACATTTGGTTGTAGCTCCCCATGGTTTATTACTGGTTGTCCTTCTACATTTGGTTGTAGCTCTCCATGGTTTGTTACTGGTTTCCCTTCTACGTTTGGTTGTAGTTCTCCATGGTTTGTTACTGGTTTCCCTTCTACATTTGGTTGTAATTCTCCATGGTTTGTTACCGGTTGTCCTTCTACATTTGGTTGTAGTTCTCCATGATTTGTTACTGGTTGTCCTTCTACATTTGGTTGTAATTCTCCATGGTTTGTTACTGGTTTCCCTTCTACATTTGGTTGTAATTCTCCATGGTTTGTTACTGGTTTCCCTTCTACATTTGGTTGTAATTCTCCATGGTTTGTTACTGGTTGTCCTTCTGCATTTGGTTTTTTCTCTGTTGGTTTTACTGCCGGCTTACTTGTTTCCGGTTTCTTTTCTGCTGGTTTTGCTACTGGCTTACTTGCCTCTGGTTTCTTCTCTGCTGGTTTTACCACTGGCTTACTTGCCTCCGGTTTCTTCTCTGCTGGTTTTACCGCTGGCTTACTTGCCTCTGGTTTCTTCTCTGTTGGTTTTGCAACTGGCTTACTTGCCTCCGGTTTCTTCTCTGCTGGTTTTCCATCTGGCTTACTTGTTTCCGGTTTCTTTTCTGCTGGTTTTGCTACTGGCTTACTTGCCTCTGGTTTCTTCTCTGCTGGTTTTACCGCTGGCTTGCTTGCTTCCGGTTTCTTCTCTGCTGGTTTTACCGCTGGCTTGCTTGCCTCCGGTTTCTTTTCTGCTGGTTTTGCAGCTGGCTTACTTGTTTCCGGTTTCTTTTCTGCTGGTTTTGCAGCTGGCTTACTTGCCTCTGGTTTCTTCTCTGCTGGTTTTACCGCTGGCTTACTTGTTTCCGGTTTCTTTTCTGCTGGTTTTGCAGCTGGCTTACTTGCCTCTGGTTTCTTCTCTGCTGGTTTTGCAACTGGCTTACTTGCCTCTGGTTTCTTCTCTGCTGGTTTTACTGCCGGCTTACTTGTTTCCGGTTTCTTTTCTGTTGGTTTTGCTACTGGCTTACTTGTTTCCGGTTTCTTTTCTGTTGGTTTTACCGCCGGCTTACTTGCTTCCGGTTTCTTCTCTACTGGTTTTACCGCTGGCTTACTTGCTTCCGGTTTCTTCTCTGCTGGTTTTACCGCTGGCTTACTTGCTTCCGGTTTCTTTTCTGCTGGTTTTACCGCTGGCTTACTTGCTTCTGGTTTCTTCTCTGCTGGTTTTACCGCTGGCTTACTTGCTTCTGGTTTCTTCTCTGCTGGTTTTACCGCCGGCTTACTTGCTTCCGGTTTCTTCTCTGCTGGTTTTACCACTGGCTTACTTGCTTCCGGTTTCTTCTCTGCTGGTTTTGCCACTGGCTTACTTGTTTCCGGTTTCTTCTCTGCTGGTTTTACTGCCGGCTTACTTGTTTCCGGTTTCTTTTCTGTTGGTTTTACCGCCGGCTTACTTGCTTCCGGTTTCTTCTCTGCTGGTTTTACCGTTGGCTTACTTGCTTCCGGTTTCTTCTCTGCTGGTTTTACCGCTGGCTTACTTGCTTCCGGTTTCTTCTCTGCTGGTTTTACCGCCGGCTTACTTGCTTCCGGTTTCTTCTCTGCTGGTTTTGCAGCTGGCTTACTTGCCTCTGGTTTCTTCTCTGTTGGTTTTGCAGCCGGCTTACTTGCTTCCGGTTTCTTCTCTGCTGGTTTTGCAGCTGGCTTACTTGCCTCTGGTTTCTTCTCTGTTGGTTTTACTGCCGGCTTACTTGCCTCTGGTTTCTTCTCTGCTGGTTTTACTGCTGGCTTACTTGCTTCTGGTTTCTTATTAGGGAAATCCTTCTGAGGTCCATTTGCAAAGTTACCTGCTACATTAAATGTTGTTAACCCTGGAACTGGAATATTCCCTGTTACAATTACCTTATTACCTTCTAAACTAAATTCAGTAAACTTTTTACCATTTATCTCTACCCAAGTAATATGATGTGTTTTGAAAAGTCCACTTGGAAAATATAAAATAGCTTTATTATTGCTTATGCTATCTTCATTACTCTGAATTCCTTTTATTCTTCTATTATTCAAGTAAATATTACTAATTACATTAACTTGCTGCTGAACATTAACAACAATACTTAAAGTATTTTGATTACCATAAGTTGTATTATTTAATTGATTAATAGCTTCTTGTCCTTCATAAAGTTTTCCTTCAATTGATATTGAAGTTATTTTCGCATTATTAGGAATATTCAATTTACTTATAACATTTCCTATTCTTGTACCTGTTTGTCCTGAACTTTCATAAATATCTAATGGAACTCCTGCTTGATTCTTTACAATTACTTTGATATTTCCAGTTAAAGCAACTCTAGTATTTTGTATAATATTATCTTTCTGAATATTTATTGGCATATTATTGTGTATCACTTTATTCACCTCTATGATAAATTTATTGGCAATATCATAATTACCAATAAATCTTCTTTTGTTTTTTTATTTTTTATTTTTTCTTAAAAATCCTAATAAAATGTTTAAACCTAAAAATGCTCCCAAATCTATGCCTAAATCTTTTATTTTCCCATCTTGAATACTACTTAATCCAGTATCCGGTAAAGAAGTTATTTTTGTACTTTCATTTCTATTTCCGTTATTAAAATTATTTTCTGTAATAGGTATATTTTGAGTAATTACTTTTGTAGTTCCCTCATTCTTATTTGAAGAAATATTAGTTGAATTAACTATTGTGCTTGAAGTTGCATTTGGATTACCTAAAATATTTTTATTGCTATTTTGATCTATTTTATTTCCAGACTTATTATTTGGTTTTGATATTTCAGGTGTATTTCCTTCTCCACCTTTTGGCTCTACAATTATTGCTACATGATTGTCTTTATTTCCAACTGTTGTTGGTACACTTGAAACTTCTTTCCCATTTACTGTTATTTTTATTACTTTATCTCCTCCTGGAATTGTTGGCGGTGTTACTACTGTGTCAGGTCCTCCTGTCACTGTTGTTGTTCCTATTACTTTTCCATTTGGTGTTTCTATTTTTATTACAATACTAAAATCTTTTGTTACTGTATATACTATATTTGTATTTGTTTTTGTAAAATTTTTTGGTAGTTTATAGCCATTAATATCTTGAACATCTTTTCCATTGACTGTTATTTTTGAAATGTAATATCCTTTTGGTACTACAGCATTTTTAAGTCCTGTCTCTGTTCCAGTTTGTCCGTTAACGTCTTGTTGTGTTACATCATTAGTTACTATACTTCCATCTACTTTTACATATTTTCCAGCAGCTGTTTTTACTGTTACCGTATCAACTGGATTTTCTCCTATTGTGTACGTAACTTTTACATTATTATGTCCTAATGTTGGTGGAACTTTATAATCAGGGTTTTCATGTGTTGTTGTTGTTTTTCCATCTGGTGTTGTTGTTGTCACCGTTACTCCTGTTATATGCTCTCCTTTTCCTGGCACTACTGGTGGAACATCTATCTTACTTCC
>JBOGCE010000002.1:0-17448 GCA_051656585.1 Sarcina sp.
AACTAAATCTTGAGTTCTTGGTTTTAGTATCATAAACTTAGTTTAACAAGAATTCGAAAAAAATACGTTAAAACGTAAAAGGGGACTGTATCACTTTTAGGAATTTACTTCCATTGTGATACAGTCCCTTTTTTATTTAGTATTAAAATTTAATATGAATTTATTTTTATTTTAGTGAAATAGCTTTTACTGGACATTGAGACATAGCTCTTTTAGCGTCTGTTTGTTCCTTTGTTGGAATTTCATCAATAACTACAGAAGCAATATCTTCATCATCTAATTGGAAGACTTTAAAACAAATAGTTTCACATAGCCCACAACTAATACATAAATCTCTATCTACTGAAGCTTTCATAAAAGTTAATACCTCCTAGATTTAATCGCTAAATATTCGATTAGCGATAATTTGTATATGGTAATCAGTTATTACCTAATAATTATAATTCAAAAAATACTTAATTATAATAACATATAATAAGGAAAAAAGTAATAATGTTTAAATTAAATACTTTTTATTTCACTGAATTTTTGTTTGTAAACATTTCTCTAAGGTTTGGTACTGCAAAAGTATTTTCAGGATCATTTCCACCAGCTAATACTTTAAGTAAATTTGCAACTGACATTTCAACTCTTCTAGAAACTTCAGTTTCATCTGATTCAAGATAATTTAAAATTAATTGAATTTCACTATAATGTTCTACTACTATATCATCAGTCATAAGTAAAAGTGCTTTTAAAAAAGTTTTAGTTTGTTCTAAATTTTCCTTGTCACTTTTAGTTGCTTGTATCCATGCTTTGAAATCATTACTCATAATTAAAATACTCCTTTTATGTACGAATTAAAAAAATAATTTCTTTAAATATTAAATCTTTTATATTTAATATATCATAGATAGGAATTTGATAAAAATTAATAAATTTGAAATTGAAATATATTTATTTTATGTTAGAATTGAATAGCATCTTAAGAAAATTATAATTTTTAGCAAAAAAATTATATGCTATAATAAATATTAGAGTGAAAAAGAGTGTAATAGGAGGAACTATGTTAAAAAGTATATTTAAGTCAAATGATATAGAACAAATTACTGATGAAGAAAAACTTCAAGAAGAAGATAGAAGAAAAAGACTTAAAAAGTTTTTAAGAAAAGCTACAATCGAAGAAATTAGAAATCCGGGGATGTATAAAACTTTAATGAGAGTGAGAGACATATCGGAAGATGGAGTGAAAATTGAAGATACTTTAGACGTTGAAAAATGGCTTAATAGATTAGTTTTTAACAGAGCCCAAATTATAGATGTTTATTGTATCAAAGAAAAAGGTACAATAAAAGAATATGTTGTTACATATTGGGAAGTTGTTCCACCAAAAGACTGGGAAAATAGAATACAAAATACATTACATTGAAATATAGAAAAATGAGGAATATTTGTTTGGAAAAACAGATATTCCTCATTTTGTTTTTAACGATTGATTAAGGTTGATTCTACTATTTTATGAATAGGAGTTACAAGTTCTCCTTTAAGTTTCCTAATAAGAAGTTCACCAGCTTCATATCCAAGATTATATGGATTTATAGAAATTGATGATATTGGAGGATTTTGATATTTAATGTTTGGGGTGTTATTGAAGCAGATTATTTTAGTTGATAATTTATGCTCAAAAATAAATCTATTTGCACCAATAGCTAATAAATCTTCAGTTGAAATTATAATATCGGGACAAGTATATTCAAAAAGTTTTTTTGCTGCCTTATAACCTTCTTCTTCAGAATAGTTATCTTCACTAAAGATAAGGTTTTCATCAGGAGTTAATTGATTCGCATAAAGTGCTGTTGTATATCCTTTAAATCTATTTTTTGAAAAATTAAAATTTTCACTTGCACCAATATATGCTATTTTTTTATAACCTTTTTCAACTAATGAGTTAACTAAATCAAAAGCTACTTTGAAGTTATCGTTATCTACCCAAAGTATTGCATTTTCTTCTTCAGGCGTTCCAACAACGACAAATGGAAGCGATGAAGAGGAAAGGTATTTAATGCATTTATCATTTTTTCGAGCTGTTAAAAGACATATTCCATCTATAAGGTTATTAGCCTCAAATTCTTTAATATGTTTTAATTCATCCTCTTCAGTTTTTCCGCAAGCATACATTATATAGTAGTTATTTTTTTCAGCAATATCACTTAATCCAATCATCATTTCTATAAAAAAGGGATTGTTAAAAGAAATTCCTACTTCTCTTGGTAAAACAATTCCTAAAATCATGCTGTTCTGGCCAACAAGACGTCTAGCAATAGAATTAGGCTTATAATTTAATTCTTTTATAATTTTATTTACTCTTTTTTTTGTTGCATCACTTATTCGAGGGCTTCCAGAAATAACCCGCGAAACAGTGGAAATAGAAACATTAGCTTGTCTAGCCACATCTTTGATAGTCACTTTCATAAATTACACCTTCTTGTTTAAGCTTTTAATAATATTTATACCTTAACAAAAGTTTACCATTTATTTTTTTTCCTGATAGATATTTGAAAAATTAAACTAATTAGTTAAATCAAAGTATTTTATTAAGTGATGAAAGAAATGAAATGTTTTAAGAAAAATGTTTTAATTATTTACCCTCTAAGATACGGAATATATAATTATTTTTTTTGAACAAAAAAGATAATATAAAGCCTTTATTTATGCCAAAGAAAATGATTACATAAAAGTGGAAATATGATACCTATATATTAAATTAAATTGAAAAAAATTTTTTGTGAAAGATTATAAAGAAAGTAATCGACTATAAATATAAAGAAAGGGATATTAATTTGTTTAATAACTATAAAATATTTAGGAGGGATTTGATTGAGTAGAAAAAAAGTTGCAATAAATTTTTTATTAAGAGATAAAAAATCTATTGTGCCACTTATAGTTAGCATGGCAGTAACATATACAGCAATATTTTTGATTTTTAATGTATGCTTTCTTGATGAGTTACAAGCAGGAAGTTCAATTGAAAATTTTAAAATAGGTGTTGTAATAATGGGAACTATTACACTAGTTGCTTATTTAGCTTGGTATATGAATATTGTATCTATGAAAGGAAGACGAAAAGAAATTGGGGTTGAGTTAATTTCTGGAGTGAGTAGATTTGATGCATTAGGCTTAAGTGTAACACAACTATATTTTATTTCTGGTATTGCTATTGTTTTAGGTGCAGTAGGTTTTGTTATATTAACACCACTTGTGAACTTTATTGTTGAAATGATAGTAGGGTCTGATATAAAAATTTTTAGTTTATCTATGATGGGAATGGGGACAGCAGGATTAGTTATTGCTATACAATTACTTTTTGTGTTTTTTGTAAATGGTGGTAAATCATATAGATATGAAATTATAGATTTATTTAAGGCTGAAAAATATGAAAGGGCATTTAATACAAAGTCTTTCGAGATTGGTATTATAGCTGTATTATCATTATTAGCTATGGGAAGTATTTTAGTAATTATACCTTATGGAATAATGGGGAATATTGAGAAGATTTCAGAGTTTATGGCAGCTATCGATAATGTTTCTACAGGAGGTCTTATAATATTTATTTTATGTGGATTACCTTATTTTATAGAATTGGGGATAAAAAAGAAATATAGATTTGATTATAAAAAATTAATAATAGCAAAATCAGTAAAAGATTTAGTAACAAGTAGTATTTTCTTAGTTTTAGGGTTTGCATTTATTAGATTTGTAGTAGCTAGTACTTTTATATTTGCAGAACAAAGTAAGAAAACATTAGCAATAGGAGTTATAGGAGCTAGTTTAATGCTTATTATAGCAGTCATTGCATATATATATAAATTAGTTTTTGAATTAGAAAAAAGAATGGAAGGAATTAATACTTTAGATCAATTAGGATATAGACATGAAGAACTTAAGTTAATTATTAATAAAGAGTTGTTTTTGTATTTTATTTTTGTAGCAGTAATACCATTAATTCAAAGTGCTATATTTTTATATGGTTTGCAAGTTCAAGGCATTATAAGCACTATGGTAGTTTTTGGATTTTGTGGAGCCTATGCATTGTTAGTAACGATAGGATATATAATTTCAATTAAAATTTATAATGATAAGTTAAAAAAACTAAAAGTTTGTAATTAATGGAGGGATATAGGTATGGAAGCAATTATAAAGGCAGAAAATCTTAGAAAAGAATATATAATGTTTGAAAAAAGTGGACTTGCAGTAAATAAAAAAATTGGAGCAGTTGCTGTTAATGATATAAATTTAGAAGTTCAAGCAGGCGAGTTTATAGCTATTATGGGTCCATCTGGTTCGGGAAAATCAACATTGCTAAATCTTATATCAAGTATGGACACACCTACTAGAGGAAATGTTTATATTGATGGAAAAAAACTTAGAACAATGTCAGAAGCAGATCAATCAGAACTTAGATATAAGACTATAGGCTTTGTATTTCAAAATTTTAATTTATTGGAGAATTTAACTTGTGCAGAAAATATAACATTACCACTTACATTAAATGCTGTAGATAAAAAAACAATAGATGGAGAAATTGAAACTATAGCTCAAATTCTAGATGTTAATGAAGTATTAAAAAAGATGCCAACAGAATGTTCAGGAGGACAGCAACAAAGAGTAGCTATTGCAAGAGCTCTAGTTGCAAATCCTAAAATTATTGTAGCTGATGAGCCCACAGGTAACTTAGATAAGGAAAACTCAAAGAGAGTCATGAGATTTCTAAGAAATATAAATGATGAAAGAAAAATAACAGTTCTTATGGTAACTCATGATGCAATGGTAGCATCTTATTCTGATAAAGTTTTATATTTACGAGATGGTAATATAGAAAAGGAAGTTATAAGAGGAGTAAGAGGACAAAGAGAATTTTTTAATGAAATATTAGAATTGGTTTCAGAGGATTCTATGTTTTAAAATTTATTATATTAGAAAAGAGCTCTATTAAATTAGTAAGTTTAATAGAGCTCTTTCTGAATTTGTGGTTTATATGTTACTTTATTTAATTAAATTGTAACTTATAAATAGTAGTTTTGTAAATATAATTTTGATAATTGGATGGAATTTACATTTTAAGTACTTTTATATAACTTTAAGATAAATCTTTAATAAAGTTTATAGATTTTTTTAATTTATAATGACATAAAAAACATAAAAATGGAAAGATTGCTCCAAATAATAAACCTAATCTTATAGAAACTGCTTCAGAAGGAATAATTGCCCCAAAGGAAATTATTTCTAGAATGTTATAGTCAATTAGAATGCCAGTAACTAAAGGGCCAAAGGATGCTCCTATATCTCCAGCAACAGCAAGCATAGCAAAAATCCATGCACCAGCCTTAGGGAATAATTCTGATGTTACAACAAGAGTGCCAGGCCATAATAAGCTAGCAAAAAAGCCAGTTAGAATACAGGAAATTATGCTGATAGACTTTAAAGGACTTAAGGCAACTAAGAGATAAGTAATGAAGGCAAAGAATGAACCTTTAACTAATACGTTTTGCATATTAAATTTATCTCCAAATATTCCGTATAGAGTTCTTCCTATCCCAAGCATTATTGCGAATCCACACATACCAATTAAATCACCAGTAATTTTAGGTAGATGTAAAGCGTTTTCCATAAAGGTAGATGTCCACTGATTCATGATAACTTCAGATGCTCCACCAAATAAAATAGCTAAAAGACATAGTATAAATATTTTGTTTTTGAATAAAACTTTATTTGTTGTATGCATATCTTCACCTGATGTTTTGGGAAATTTTGAGTTTACAAACATAAAAAAGCTTATTAGAGGAACTATAGACCAAAATAAAATAATAAATTGCCAAGATTTATATCCAAAAATGAATAAGAAAAGTGTAGTGATTATTATTGTAGCTACTTGTCCCCAAGCATAAAATGAATGCATAAGAGCCATGGCTGTATCGTTTTTACTTTCTTCTTTAGATATAGAATCGATTATAGGACTAAGAAGAATTTCTAATAAACCAGAAGAACTAGCAAAAATAATTGTAGAAATTAAAAGACCTATAAATATATGAGTTTTAAATATAAAAGGTGTAAGAGCAAATAATATTAAGCCTAAAAAAGCAATGAAAACTGCTGGTAGAACTAATTTTTTATAGCCAAGCTTATCAATTTTTTTTCCAAAGACAATGTCTGAAATTATTTGAGCAAAGAAATTAACACCTATTAATATACCTAGATGTTTATAGGAAAGATTATATAGAGACATCATCGGTACAAATAAAATAGCTGTGACATTAGTTATTATAGCTTGTATGAATATACCAACAAAACAAGAGTAGGTAGTTAATTTATAGTTAGATTTTGTGTTAGTCATTAAGTGGACTCCTTTGTATATTAAATTTTTTAAGTCTAGAAGAATTATAATATCAATTTATATTTATTTCTATTTAATACCAATTTATACTTAGAATTTTTAGAGTAAAAAGAGAATTAATCCAATTATTTTTGCTATAATTTAACTAAGAATAATTGAAAAAGGAAAATATAGATTATTTAATAGGTGTAAGATATAGCTATTGAAATAAATTTTAAAATAGGTGATTAAAGTGTATAAAATAGTAATAATAGAAGATACAAAAGCAATAAGAGAGGAATTGAAAACTTTTTTAGAAAGGAATGCATATGAGGTTATAGCATTTGAAAATTTTGAAAATGTAATAAATGAAACATTAAATTTAGATGCAGATATTATTTTGTTAGATATTAATTTACCGGTATTTGATGGTTATTATATTTGTAGAGAGTTAAGAAAAAAATCTGATGTTCCTATTGTTGTTGTAACTAGTAGAGATAGTGAATTTGATGAGCTTATGAGTATGAATATAGGAGCAGATGATTTTATAACTAAGCCATATAATACTCAGATACTTTTAGCTAGAATAGAAGCTATATTAAAGAGATCAAACAGGGAAAGAAAAAATGAAAACTCTAGTGTTATAAGTTTTATGGAATTAGAGCTAAATTTAGAAAGTGGAGAAGTTAAAAATACAAAAAATAGTAGAGTAATAGATATAAGTAAAAATGAAATAAAAATATTGTCTTATTTAATGAAGAATAAAAATAAAATAGTATCAAGAGAAGATATGATGAATTATTTATGGTCAACAGATTATTTTGTGGATGATAATACTTTGTCTGTGAATATAACAAGACTTAGAAAAAAACTTGAAGAAGTAGAGATAAAGGATGTCATAGAAACTAGAAGAGGCCTTGGTTATATAATGTCAGATAATAAATAGTTAACTTAGATGGAAAAAGTTTGGTTAATTGAAAAATTAATCTATATTTAAGAGGCGTGCAATGCTTATACGTTTAAAAAAAATTGCTTTAGTGGTATAATACATAAGAATATTTACTGAAAGATGAGGTAATTTGCAATGGTTATGACAGCATTACAAGCTAACTTGCTTTTTGGTATCGCAGCATTAATAGGAATAGGTGCTATAGTATTTATCTTTTTAAATGGAAAGAAAAAGAACGGCAGTGCAAAGGCAATGAAAGATACAATAATTTTTGCAATATTAATATTATTTGTTTTACTTGCATTATATTCAACTGTTGCGCCATATCATTGGGCTGATACCGTAAGGTCATATTTTAACGGTGAGTACAAATAATACATAACTAAAAGGTGTAATCTCTAATAAATTTTTATCGAGAATTTATTAGAGATTATTTTTTAGGATTAATAGGATTAAATTTAAAAAAGAAATAAATATATGAATTAAAATATAGTAAAGCTATAAATGAATTGAATTTGAATTTATAATTGTAGATTAGTGAGGTGGGGTTACTTATGAATTTTATGACTTATTTAAAAGATAGAGTAGTATTTTTATTGATAAATTTTTGTGCTTATATAATGGCAGCTGCTGGGATGGTGATTACTGGGTTTAGTATATCTAATATTTGTATGTTTTTTATTGTATGGTTTTTGCCACTGATGATATATATATTATTTGAATATTTTAAGTTTAATAGATACTATAAAAAAATGGATTCTGTAATTGATGAACTAGATAAGCAATATTTGATTGCAGAAGTTGTAAAAAAACCAAGTTTTGAAGAGGGAAAATTCATTCATGAAATTTTAAGGACTGCAACAAAATCAATGAATGATTATGTACGTAAATATGAAATAGAGAAAAATGAGTATAGAGATTATATAGAATCTTGGGTGCATGAGATTAAAACTCCTTTAGCTTCAGCAGACCTTATAATAGAAAATAATAAAAATGATATAACAATGAAAATACAAAAAGAATTAAATTTAATTGATGGTTTTATTGAACAAGTTCTTTATTATTCTAGGAGTGAGAATGTTAGCAAAGACTATAGAATAAAAGAGGTTTCTTTACAGTTAATTATTAATAGTGTTATTAGAAGCAGAGCAAAAGATTTCATAGAAAAAAGGATTTCTATTGATATACAAGAATGTGACGAGAAAATATTTATTGATGAAAAATGGCTTAAGTTTATATTGAATCAAATAATTCAAAATTCTATTAAGTATTCTAGAGATGTAAATGCAAAATTAAAAATACAAATAGAAAAGATTGATAATGCTGTAGATTTAATTATTGAGGATAATGGCTGTGGAATAGATTCAAAAGATATAGGTAGAGTTTTTGAAAAGGGATTTACAGGAGAAAATGGAAGGAAATTCTCTAAATCAACAGGAATGGGATTATATATATCAAAAAAAATATGTGATGGACTTGGAATAGGACTATTTATAAAATCACAAAAAGGTGAGTATACTAAGGTAGAACTAATTTTACCTAAAGGTAAATATTTTGAAATGTAATAATTCCTATCAAAATGCTAGGAATTATAAATATCATTTTTTATTATTAAAATTTTTGAAAATTATTCTTTAGAAAAGTAAGTTTGTTTAATCAAAATTTTAAAATATACGATTTTTTTGAGTTTCTTAAAATTTAGAGTATTTTAAATATTTATTTTTTAGTAGTATAATTCAATCATACAAAAGATAAAGTATAATTATTTAATAAACGCAAACAAAAATTTAAGAAAAGTATTTTTGAGATTTAACCTTTAGGTGATGCAAGTTTTAAGTCTTATAAAATAGTTTAATTAAGATGAATATAATACGAATGAGAAAGTGAGGATACTAATATGAAAACAGTTCAATTTAAAGGAAATGACGTAACATTAGTTGGAGATCAATTAGAAGTAGGACAAAAATTCCCAGCATTTAAAGCTGTAGGAGAAGGTCTTGCTGAATTTAATTTTGGAGATACAGAAGGTGTAAGAATAGTACTTGCAGTTCCTTCAATAGATACTCCAGTATGTGATTCAGAGCTTAAGAGAATGGCTAAAGAAGTTAAATCATTAGATGGTATAAAACTTATAGCTATTTCAAAAGATTTACCTTTTGCACAAAGCAGATGGTGTGTTGATGTAGATGGAGATGACATAGAAATAGTTTCAGACTATAAAGATGCAGATTTTGCTAAGACAACAGGAACACTAATTGAAGAATTAGGTCTTTTAGGAAGAGTTTCATTCGTTGTAGATAAAGATGGAACAATTAAATTTGTTGAATACTTACAAGAAGTTGCATTTGAACCAAGTTATGATGAAATATTAGCTACAGCAAAAGCTTTAGTTTAATATAATTTATTAAATATATTTTAGTTATAAACCAATTAAACTTACCTTTATAATATATAATTCCAAGCAAGAGAATAAATTTCTCTTGCTTATTTTTTATGTTAATATTTATATCTTACAAAAATGAAAGATTAATGAAAGTTTAACCGATATGAGGATTTTATAAGAAAAGATATAATGAAAACAGAGAAGAGATGAAATCTTAAATATAGAATAAAAAATATAGAGGTGTTTGATTTGGAAAAAATATTGAATGTAAAAAATATAGAGAAATATTATGGCGGAAAAAATAATTTAACAAAAGCTATTGATAATATAAGTTTTGGTGTTGAAAAGGGAGAGTTCATAGGAATTATGGGACCTTCAGGAAGTGGTAAAACAACACTTTTAAATTGTATTTCAACAATAGATACTGTTTCTGGTGGAAGTATAGAAATAAATAACATAGAGATAACAAATCTAAAAGGAAAGAAACTTGAAAAGTTTAGAAGAGATGAATTAGGTTTCATATTTCAAGATTTTAACCTTCTAGATACACTTACAGCATATGAAAATATAGCATTAGCATTAACTATACAAGGTAGAAAGCCTATGGAAATTAATAAATTAGTTAATGAAGGAGCTAGTAGACTTGGAATTAAAGAAATTTTAAGTAAGTATCCATATGAAATTTCAGGGGGACAAAAACAAAGAGTAGCAGCAGTAAGAGCAATAGTTACAGAGCCAAGCTTAATCCTTGCAGATGAACCAACAGGAGCACTAGATTCTAAATCAGCTTCACAGTTATTAACATCATTTGAAAAGTTAAATGAAGAATTACACGCTACTATTTTAATGGTAACTCATGATGCATTTACAGCTAGTTATGCTGAAAGAATATTGTTTATAAAGGATGGAAAAATATTTAATGAGCTTATTAAAGGTGATGATGATAGAAAAACATTCTTTAATAGAATCATGGAAGTTGTAATTCTTCTAGGCGGTGATGTAGATGTTATTTAATATGGCAAAAAATAATCTGAAAAAGAGTTTTAAAGATTATACTATCTACTTTTTAACGCTTAGTTTTGCGGTATGTATTTTTTATTCTTTTAATGCAATAGGTTCACAAGAATTTATGAAAACTTTGTCTGGGAGTCAAAAAGATTATGTAGAAGTTATGCAAAATATAACAAATGTTTTATCTGTTTTTGTATCTATAATTCTTTGTGCATTAATAGTTTATGCTAATAACTTCCTTATAAAGAGAAGGAAAAAAGAACTTGGTATTTATATGAGCCTTGGAATGTCAAAAGGAATGATCTCTAGAATTTTAGTTCTTGAAACATTTATAGTTGGTGTTATTTCATTTGTTATTGGAATAGTTTGTGGATTATTTGTTTCACAGGGATTATCAATGCTTGTAGCTAAACTTTTTGGTGGGCAAATATCAAAAATATCTTTTGTACTTTCACCTGATTCTATAATAAAAACTTTAATTTACTTTGGTATTATATTTATTTTAGTTATGATTTTTAATACTATAGTTGTAACTAAGTATAAACTTATAGATTTATTAACAGCTGGAAGAAAGAATGAAAAAATAAAAATAAAAAATAAAAAATTATTATTAGTTATTTTTATAGTTGGATTATTGTTCCTAATAGGTGGATATACATTGATAACTAAAAATGGAATGAATAGTCAGGGAATACTTTACCTTTCAGTAGCATTAGGTAGTGTTGGAACATTCTTATTCTTCTATGGTTTATCAGGATTTATAGTTGTTATTAGTGAAAATAATAAAAATAGATATCTTAGAGGATTAAATATATTTGTAACAAAACAAATGAATAGTAAGATTAATACAAATTTTGTATCAATGGCACTTATTTCATTAATGTTATTTATTACAATTTCAGCGTTATCAACAGGAGTTAGTATACAAAATGGGCTTACAGAATCTTTAAAAGGAAATACTCCTTATGATGTTAGTCTTAGTGTATATGCAAATAAAGGAGAAACTCCTACTATAAATCAAGCAACAAAAGATGTTAATAGTGTATATGCTGATTTTAATAAGGAGGTTAATTATTATAGTTATATTAATTATAATGAAAATTCAGGTAGCATAGTTAGTAGTACAGGACAGCTTGATAATCAATATATTAATTATATAACTTTAGATGGATATAATAGTTATTTAAAGTTTGATGGAAAACCAGAAATAACACTTCCTAATAATGGAGTTCTAGTTATTGCTAAAGATAGTAAAATTGTTGCAAGTTTAAATAAAATTTTAGGAGCTAACGCTAAGCTTAATATTAATAAAAATAGTTATAACATAGAAAATAAAACAGCAATAGAAGATACTTTACAAAATAGTTCTATTACTCAAAAAGTTATAACAATAGTAGTACCGAATGATTTTGTTAAAGAAAATCTAAGTAATGTTGGAAATAATGCGACTGTTGTTGTAAATGGTAATGTTAAGAGTGGATATGATCAAACTACAGTAGAAAATGCAATTCAAAATAAAGCTGATTTATTACTACAAAATTATAAGAGTGGAGATAGCATAATGTTATTTGCCTCAAATAGAGATTATCTTATATCACAAAATCAAGGAATGTCTACAATAATATTATTTATAGCTATTTATTTAGGTATAGTATTTCTTTTAACTTCATCAGTTATTTTAGCTCTTCAACAATTAGTTGAAGCAACTGATAGTAAGGAAAGATATTCTATTTTAAGAAAAATAGGTGCTACAGAAAGCATGATAAACAAAGCGATATTAAAGCAAGTTGTAACAGCATTTATGTTACCATTGGCATTAGCAATTGTTGATTCTATAGTTGGAATTAATGCAGTTTCAGATTTTGTTGAAAGTTTTGGACAGGGAAGTATTGTAGTTTCTGCAATTATAACTGGAGGAATTATTTTAGTAGTATATGGAGGTTATATGCTTGCAACATTTATAGGATTTAAAAATGCTGTAAAAAGAGATTAAAAAAGATAATTTATCTAAAATTTGAATAAATAGGAGTAAAAAAGGTATTTTTTTACTCCTATTATTTTATTTGATTTAAAAAAATATCTGCAAATGTATAAAATTACAATTAAAATATTGTATATAAAAATTTGAAGCACTTATACTATATGGTAGAATAAGTACATAAGCTAGGTATTTATATATTTTTAATTTAAAAAGTTACTTTATAAATTAAAACGATTTACTTAAAAATCAATATTTTTTGATTATTTAATTTCCTATAAGACAAAGACCTAGAAGCGTACATTTTACATACATAGAATCTATCATTTTTTCAGGTTAAATTATGAAGTTAGAAAAGAGTAACATAAGAGTAAGATTCAAAGGAAGTTAAAGTTGTATTTTACGTGAGATTACATTTATAAATGATATAAATATTAGCTAATAGACAGAGTTAAATGAAATAAAAGAATGAAGGAGAAAAACAAATGAAGAAAAAAGTTTTAGCTGGAATTGCGGCTATTACGACAATTCCAACAATGGGTAATGCTTATATAAACAATAGTCCATCTCCTAATGAACAAGTAAAGGTTCAGAAAGATGTTGGAACAAATAATAAAAACACAACTGATGAGGATAGCCTAAAAAATAATAAGAATAATAGCAATAATAAAAATAATAATAATGATTTAAATAATAATGATAATAACACAAGCAAGATAGAATCTAAAAATAATGACAATGAACAAAAAGCACCTACAAATTTTGTTGTGTCAAATTCAACAATTAAATATGGAGATCTAGAGATAAATGTAGGGACACCAACTTTTCAAAAAGTTGTTGGTTCAAGCACTAGTAGTAGCGAATATCAACCAAGTAATTCAGTTCCAGCAACTGGAGATATAGTAACAGCTGGAACTAAAATTGCATTTAGTATTCCTGTTTCATTAATGAGTAGTGATGGTAAGAAGTTTAATGTTTCAGATTTTAGTTTATCAGCTTCTCCAACATTATCATATTCTGGAGTTGAAACACCTGAAGCTAAAGAGCAAGCAGCAGAAATTTTAAAGGAAATAAAACTTCAATTGAGTAATGCTAGTGATTTAACTAGTACATCAAGTTTTATGTTAACAGGTTCAATATCATTTAATGCAGCTGATTGGGGAATGAATTATAATCCTAATATAACAATTAATTTTGATGGGCACAGTATTCCTGTACAATTACCTGTTTATAAATTAACTAATAAATACAAAGATTTAGTATCTTCAAGTGTTCAGTTAAACAATGGAAATGTTAGTATTGGATTTAATAATTATTTAGGTGCTAATAATAATTTAGGAATATATAATCCTAATAATCATAAATTGAAATCACTAAGTTTCAAGATATCTAGTAATTCTAGTAATGTTGTCATTACACCACATTTGATTCCTGGTATTACATATAATTCTAGTACTGGTGAGTATACAATTACAGGAAATTTACTTAATAATATGAGTGATTTAAAAAATATTTTTAGTGTGAGCGTAAAGAATGAAAAAGAGAGTGTAATTTCATCTATAAATGTTCAACCTACAAGTGTATCTTATGAAGGACTAAGCAATAGTACATTAAATAGTACAACAAATGTAGCTTATACATCAGGTAGTACGAGTTATAATTATATACCAAAAGAGGCAGGAACTGCACCAATGACACCTATGTCTCAATCATCTTTATATAATCAGACTTGGTATCATCCTACAAATACTTATACATCTGTTATAGGGAAAGGACTTGGTACAGATTATAAAATATATAGTGGTTCATTAGTAGTGAGTGGACAGGTAGTTGTAAAAACGACAGGTGGATTACAAGTGGATCCTAATCAAGTTTTTGTTCATTTAGATAGTGCTGATATGCAGATAATGGAGAATGGTACAGCAGAGCAAAAAGCAGAGCTTTTTAAAGAAATAGTATCAGGAAATCCTACGTCAGGTATTCAAAAATTTACAGCTAGTCAAATTCAAAATACTACAACACCTATTCCAGCTATAAATTTTGTGTATAATGATGGGCAATATACAGCAGGAAATAGTCTTACAGTAAGTGGCTGGTATACACCTATTTCAGCAAATGGGACAGTTTTACTTTCAAAAGTTATGACTCTTGGAATTCCTGTAGATTCAAATCAAGCAGATGCTGATAGAATATCAGGAACAAATGCAACAACAGATTATGTGTCTACAAACAATGGTAAGGTAAATTATTTTTATTTAGGTGATAACAATAAAGTAACTGTTAGTTATGCATGGTCTGGTGGGAATGGAGCATTTAGTAACGGAGTTGGAAAAACAACTTCAATAAGATGTGGAGAGATTTCACATAATGCATCATCAATGAATATAGCATATTACTATAATATATCAACAAGTATTGATAACAATACAAGTCAAAGCAGAATAGTTTCATCTAAATGGCTAGGTATAGATCATACAGTACAAGTTAATTTAAATACTAGTAATCCCAATGCAGATTCAGTTTTTACAAAAAATACTACATTTACAATTAATATGGGAGCTCCTTTTGAATTAACAGGAAGTATAAAATTAGGAAATGTTACTATAGGTCCAAATGATTATAAAATTGAGGGAAATAAAATTATAATAACATGTCCAGAAGTTATGAGTGCAACCCAAAGTATACAAATTCCATGCAAATATACAGATCCTAATACAACTAGTATAGCTATATCAGCAGGACTAGGAAGTACAAATCCACAAAATCCAAGTGGAATTGCATATAACATAAATAATAATTTAGTACCAAAAGAAGAGATAAATTCAAATGGGATTCCATCATCAGGAATAAATATAGGAGTTCTTGATATTGCATCAAATGGTGCAACACATAGCACAACAGGGGTAACTAGTACTAATAATGCACTATTATCTGACGAAGTATTTAATGATTCTATGCAAACACAACAATATGTTGTGGTTGGACAATTACCAGTTGGTAGCCATAATTCTTTACCAGGAAATTCAGGTGAACCTTCACAAGGTGGACTAGGAGCTAAACTTACAAATATAGCTAGTTTAAGTCAAGGAAACTTATGGGTATTACCAGCAGATAAATTATCAGTAGGATCTAATAATGAAATTGTTACAAGCTCTAATCCATTAGCTTTAAAAGGTTCTATGTCATGGATTACTAATCCAGCAAGTGGATGGGTTAAATATCATAGTGGAATGAATTTAAGCAATATTATAGGGTATGCAGCAAATCCTACAATACCAGGATATTCAGTTTGGCGTATGCAATACAATGTGAAATTGACAGGGGTTACTAGCAATCCTAATAATAATAATCTTCAATATGCAACTTCTCAATTTAAATATTATGATGAAAATAATGTTGTAGGTTCAGATAGTAATATTGTTGTGCTTACACCAGCTGGTATATCTGTAAATGATAAGTGGAGTTCATCAGTTTTAGAAATAAATAATGCGGGAATAACATCAAGTTTATCAAATTATCAGTTAAACAGAAAAATTACTTATCAAGGAAAAACTTATACATTAAAAAGTTTAATAAGTAACGGTAATAATAATGATGGTTTATATGATTTAACACCAGATACTCCAACAGACCATTTGCAACAAAATGTAAATATGGTTAATAATGCGGAATTGATGAAATTATTTGGATATGAATATGTAAAAACAATAGTTAAAAATAATAATCAAGAGCAAAATGTAAATGCAAGTTGGTTTGAGAATACTGGTATTCTAGGAAATTCAGGATTAACAATAGTACAATTTTATCTTAAACCATTGGATGGAAGTTTGAATGTGCAAGTTAATAATGCATCAACTGGAGAAGTACAAGTAGCGAATCATCAAGTTCAAAGTGCACCGGTTGGGAGTAACTTTACAAATTATAATTATATTCCACCAGTTGGTTACAGTATTACCGGAATAACTTTGAATGGTGAGCCTGTTACAGCATCGCAATTAGCAAGTGATGAAATTATTGGTAGTACTCAAAATATTGTATATACAATCTCAAAAGAGAAAGCTGCATTAACAGTAGGTGTATATAATAGAACAACTGAAAAGTGGGAACAAGAACCTAAAATAGTTGAAACTGGGGTATATGGTGATACGTATAAAAATTACAATTACTCAGCACCTAGTGGATATAAAATAGTTGATATAAGAAATCAATCTTCAAATGGAGATGCCACTAATATTAGTACGGAAACTGACCTTGGTAATTTAAAACTTGGTGCAGGGACATCAAATATAATTTACATAATTCAAAAAGAGTATCAAGATACAGTAAAAGTGAATGTCAATGGTAAAGCATCAACATTAGTAGCAAGTCAAACAGGAACAGTTGGAGTTACAGGAGAAAAATCAGGAATTACAACACCGGTTATACCGAAAGGTTATAAAATCTTAGGAATAACAGTAAACGGAACAGCTGTAAATCCAAGTGATGTAGCAGGTGGAAATCTAGCAAATTATAAAGTTCCAGCAACAATAGGAAATACTGATACAAATATCGTGTACAACATAGGAAAAGAGTACCAAGATACAGTAAAAGTATTGATTGATGGAAAAGCTCAAACAATAGTGCCGAATCAAACAGGAATAGTTGGAGTTACAGGAGAAAAATCAGGAATTACAACACCGGTTATACCAAAAGATTACGAAATTTCAGGAATAACTGTTAATGGAACAGCTGTAAATCCAAGTAGCGTAAAAGATGGAAACTTAGCAAATTATAGTGTT
>JBOGCE010000003.1:0-160747 GCA_051656585.1 Sarcina sp.
GATGTAGTAATAACAGAAGGATCAAATTACGACAATGGAATGACAGGTGGAAGCGCAACAGTTGGAGGAGAAAATGTAAAAGTAACGTATGAAGGTAATGTAAATACAAATAAAGTAGGAACTTACCCAGTAACAATTATAGCTACAAATAGTGAAGGAGTAACAACTTCAAAAACAGTAACAGTAAAAGTAGTAGCAAAACCAGAACCGGTAAAACCACAAGTGCCAGTGCCAATAGTAAATGGACATGATGTAGTAATAACAGAAGGATCAAATTACGACAATGGAATGACAGGTGGAAGCGCAACAGTTGGGGGAGAAAATGTAAAAGTAGAGCATATAGATAACGTAAATATTCAAAAAAACAATGCAGAAAATTCAAATGATAATAGCAGAGCAGTAGTTAACTCAATAGTAACTAACACTAATACTATAAAGAATAAATCAGTTAATGTTATTAAACAGTTACCTAATACAGGTATAAGTGGAGCTATAGAGTCAAGTGCTGGTATAGAAGGACTTGCAGGTCTAATGTCATTATCATTAGCTACAGTAGTTGGAGCATTTAAAATTAAAAGAAAACACAAAAAGAATAAAAAGAACAAAAAAAATGATTAATTTATAAGTAGAAGAGCTATTAGAAAATTCAGATATATATTCTAATTTTCTAATAGCTTTATTTAAATTATAATTTGAATAAATATTAAAATATAAATTAGTATTTTATGCAGGAAATAAATATTTTGAATAGTTATTATTTGGGAAAAATAGTATTATTCAAGACATTATATAATTTAAATTTAAATAATAATAATATCAAAAAATTAATGTATACTTTTCTATAGCTTGGACAAAATAGTTATGAAAATTAATAAAAAGGAGGAGTTACTAAAAATTTTAATTAAATGAATTAAATTTAGTTTAGTAACAAAATAAATATGATAGTAGCAGAATATCCATATATTATAGTGATGCCAACTTTAGAAGTTATAGCAGTAGAAGATATAGAATATGCAAAAGCATATATAAATAAATATTATGACTTTAAAATTCAGGAAATAAAGAAAGATGAAAAATATGAGACTGAAGATTTAAATGATGAAGAGATAAGAGAAGAAGTTTTTATGATTTTAGGAAATACAGAGGGACAACCAGTAGTTTATGATACTGATACTGTTATAGAAGCTGTTAGAGAAAGTATATTATTTGAGGAAGAGAAAGAAGAAATTATACTTGAATTATTAAATGGAAATATAACATTTAATGCTGATATTCTAGATGAAATTTTGATAGAGGTTGAACCAGTAGATCTTTTTATGAGCTGAAAAGATTAATATTTAAATGTATATTAAATATATAGAACATTTAGTTAGGATTTGTGCGCTTTTGGATTGAAAAATAAATATAAAAAGACAAATATAGGTTATCTAAAGTTCAAAAATAAATTTAGACAACCTATATTTATTTTAAATCTGTATTTTAAGTGAAAAAGTGAAAGAAAATATTTATTTATGATATAATAGCATGTATAAACTGAGACTTAATTCAGGTAGAGTTTTTATTCTAGCTGAATATTAAGTAGAAGTTAGCGAGAAGCAAGTGTTTTTTATCTACTACTTATAGAAGAAGTATTAGAAACACTAGCTATCAGATAAATGAGCTAGTAGTACAAAGGATAGAAGTATTAGAAACACTAGTTATCAAATAAGTTTTATTTTAGTAGGTTAGGATGTGAAATTTAGGTGGACAAAAGAGAAAACAATAGGGGAATTATTTTAGGAACACTTTTTTTAACTTTTAAAAATATATGGAGAGTTTTAGGTATAGTAATTATATTCTACATATTGTTAAATTTAATTTCAGCAGGTATATTATACGGGGGTGTTGGAATAACTAAAATAAATTCAGGAACATTGCCAAGTATGTCGGTAATAGTAATTATAGGAATTGCTCTTATTGGTGGTTTGATTCAGGTATTTACAGATGCCTCAGTAGCTGATTTAATTAATACTAGTATGAAAGGCGAAAAGAGAGGTATTTTTAGATCAATAAAAAATGCTTTGAAAAAATTTCTAAGAGTTGTAGGTGCTGCAATTATAATAGGTGTTATTAGTTTAATAACTGGTTTTTTAGGAACTGTTGTTATTGTAATGTTTGGAACTTATGTTGGTAGTGATTCAACAATTTTAAGTGCTTTTCTAACTGCTGTAATAGCTATAATAGGTGGACTTATAACTGCGTTTATTATTCCAGGGATAATGATTGATGATAAAAGATTATTTGAATCTTTTAAATATAATTTTAAACTTTTATTTAAAACAGATGGTAAGGTTATTTTAAAAGTAATAGGTTTATTAATAGTTGCATTTATAGTAATTTCTTTATCATATTTATTAACAATAATTCCTTACGTTCAAAATATAGCACCATATATCATTGTTTTAATAGGACAATTGGCATTAGTGTTTATAGAAGTTGGAATAGTTGATATATACAATACTTATAAAAGTAGAGTTAGATAAAAATATTTTATCTTCAAAAATCCTTGTGGCTTTATGCTTAAGGTAGTTTAATTTAAAAGAATTTAATGAATTGACTTGAATGACCGCACAATTGTGTGGTCATTTTTTATTAGTTTTAATTTTTGTATTCAAATTATGTTTAAAAGCAAAGTAATTTAAAAGCGAAGTAGGAAAGTTAAAAATATATGTAAAGGCTTAGACTTAAGTTTTGCTTATGACATGCCGAAAAATAATAATAGAGAATAAAATATAGGGGGAATTTGTTTTGGATTTTTTAAATACGGATATATTGTTAGAAACTGGAACAGGTGAAGTAGAAGTTTTAAAATTTAGAGTTGGTAAGAAATTTTATGCTATAAATATAATTAAAGTTAAAGAGGTAATAGATTGTGATAATTTAACAAGTATTCCAGATTCACATCCATCAATTGCTGGAGTAATTTTGTGTAGAAATGAAATAATTCCATTAGTAGATTTAATTTATATATTAGATAAAGAAAGAAGAGAAAAAGAAATTTTCAAAACTATTATATGTGAATTTAATGAAATGAAAGTAGCATTCAATATTGATGAGGTAATAGGAGTAAAAAGAGTTGGATGGAATGAAATAATAAAACCTACAAATATAGTTGAAACATCATTAGTAATAGGAAATATAATAGATGAAAAAACAGTAGTTTTACTTTTGGATTTTGAAAAAATAGTAACGGATATAAGTCCAAAATCAGGAATAAGTGAAGAACGAATAGTGGATGTTAAGTGTAGGGATAGAGGTCATATAAAGATTGGAATTGTAGATGATTCACCTTTAGTTAGAGATTTGTTAGTAGAAACTTTGGAGAAAGCAGGCTTTAGAAATGTTAAAAAATTTGAGGATGGGGATGCTGCTTTTAATTATCTTGATAATTTAGCAAAAGACAAAAAGGAATTATTTATAGAAGATATACAACTACTAGTTACAGATATAGAGATGCCAATGATGGATGGGCATACTCTTACTAAAAAAATTAAACATAACGATTTATTGAAAAGATTGCCAGTTATAATTTTTTCATCATTGATAACAAATGATTTAAAACATAAGGGAGAGGCGGTAGGAGCAGATGCTCAGTTTAGTAAACCAGAAGTGGAAAATCTTATAGAATGGATTGATACTTTATACATATAGTATAAAGTAATAATTTTATAAAAAAACAAATGGGAAAGTAAAAAAATAGAAGTTTTATATTGGTTAATATGAATAATTAATCGTATAAGCTTCTTTTTTAGTGTTTAATGAAGAATTAAATATAATAAAATAAATACACAAATTAATTGCCATAATTATGTAACTTTTTAAAGATGTTTTGATAATAAAATAAAAATAATCATTAAATAATTATTTGAGAAAGGTTATTTACTTTAAAATAAAGTGTTAATTCAAGAGAAAACGTTTTACAAAAGAGAAAAGAGGATGAGTATTATGTTAAACAAAAATAGTTTAAGAGCAATAATAGCAGGTGCAGCTATCATAGGAGTTATATCATTTGGAGCAACCATGCATTATAAAACTAATAGTAATATGAATGTTCATAATAAAATATTATTAAGTAATAGTGGACAATGGATAAATAATTCAGGAACATGGGAATATCAAAATAGCAATGGAAATCTTGATACAGGGTGGCAACAAATAGGAGGAAACTGGTATTATTTTAATTCATCAGGAATCATGCAAACTGGTTGGCAAGAGGTAAGTGGATATTGGTATTATTTTAATAATTCTGGTCAAATGCAAACAGGGTGGTTAAATCATAATGGAAACTGGTATTATTTAGATAATCAAGGTGGGATGGATACTGGATGGCAAAGTATAGAAAGTACTTGGTATCATTTTGCTAATTCAGGGGCTATGCAAACAGGGTGGCAACAAATAAATGGAAAGTGGTATTATTTCAACTCATCAGGTGCTATGCAAACAGGATGGGAAACTTTAAACGGCCAAACATATTATTTGTCTTCTAGTGGAGCGATGGATACAGGATATAATTATATAGATGGTCAATATTATTATTTTAATAATTCAGGATATGAGATTTCATCTATGACAGTAAATAATATTAATCAAAATACATCAAATTTACCTAGTTTTCCATCTCAAGAAACTATAAATGGAATTAGTCCAGCTAATTCTGTAGTAGTTAATAGTGGAATTCAAAATTTATCAAATAGTATAGTAAGTGGATATAATACAAATTATTCAAAAGCAGAGGCTATGTATGTTTGGGTTGCTGAAAATATTAAGTATAATTCAAATGATGGGTCAGGAGTTCAATATCCTAGTATATTTGCTTATAATAATAGACAAGGTGTATGTTTTGAATTTGCCTCATTATATGCAGCATTGTGCCAAGCTCAAAATATTCCAGTAAGAGTTATAATTGGGCAATCTAATGGTGTTGGACATGCTTGGAATCAGATATATGCAAATGGACAGTGGATAAATGTAGATACAACTTATGCATCAGGAGCTTTTGCACCTAATATGACAAATGTAAATCTATTATCAAGTCAACAAAAATGGGATTTAGTTACACAAACAGGTAGCATTTCTAATAATTACAATGGATATCAATACACATACCCAAGTGAAGATTATTTTAATGGACCAAACTTCTGGAATAATAGAAGTGCTCAATATTGTTTATACCAATACAACTAATTAGATATATTTAGATATATTAAATTTTGTAGAATAATATAAATTGCTTATTGCTTAAATATATATGAATCTTTTCTTTGAATTCATCTAATAAATTGTAAGGATACTTAAACTTCAAGCTTTAGCTAAGTGGCGAGTAGTTGAGAAAGATATAAAAATAAAAATTGGCTATGATATAAATGCTTATATCATAGCCAATTTTTTATTATTGTTTTTTATTCATTATATTATTTCTTATTTTTTTAAATTCAGGGAATGCCTTTTTATATAAATTATACATGAATGAATTACTTACTAAATCAAATTCACCTATAAATTCTACAAAGTTTCCGTTAAATCCTTTTTTGAATTTATATAATCCATAAAGTGGATTTTCAGGATTTAAGTCTCCAGATACTCCTCTAAAATCATAAACAGGACATCCAAGATCGATAGTATCTTCTATCATTGCCCATTGCATTGCAAAGTTAGGCATAGTATCACGAAGTGTATTATCAGAAGCCCCATATAAATACCAACCAATATTACCATAATAAAGGTATAATGAACCTGAAAGATATAATTCTTTTCCTTTGAAAGGTTTAATAGATTCTAATTTATTATTAAATCCTTCTATTTGTCTTTCGCTTTCAGCTACCTTCTTTTCATTATCTGTAATTTTTTTTTGAATTCTTGATTGTTTATCAGCATCTTCTTCTTGAGCTAATTTAGATTTTTGATCTTCTATTCTAGCAAGAGCTTTAACTTTTTCACTTTCTTGTTTAGAGATTTTTTCTTGAAGTCTTTTAAAGTCATTGTCATAACTATATTTAACCATATATAGTCTAGCGTGAGGATATAAATTATCTACCATGCTTTTAAAATACTCTTTTCCTCTAACTATAAAGTTATCTCTTTTACCTGTAGTTACCATAATTTCATGGAATTTTGAAATTATTTCATCAGTAAGAGATTCTCTATCATAAACTTCAACAGTAAGCCCTCTATCTTCAGCAACTTTTATATTATATCGAGTTTTACTTGAAAAACTTTTAAATACTTTCTTTTTAATTTCAGTTTTAGTACCTTCTGTAGGAAGTGGAAGTCTAAATACAAAATTAGGCTGAATTGCTTCAAAGTTTTTACTTTCTGTATTTTTGTATCCAATACTTTTTAAGAAGCTTTTAATTTCATCACCTGATTCTAAAAGTTCTTCATTTTCACGAAGATGTATATCAGGATCTACTGTTATAAATGCAACTTTATTTTCTTTCGCAAAGCTTTTTAGGTATTCAGTAAATTCAGTAACTAATGTTTTATTAGTATAGTCACAAGTAAATCCTCTAGGAATATAGCCCATATAAGTGCTTATCTTAGGGAATTTTCTAAGGTGTATAACTGCTGTTAACACCAAGTTATTATTTTCATCAAATCCACCAACATATTTAGGTGTCCAAAACTCTTTTAGTTTAGCCCAATATGATGTTTGAAATATGTGCCCTTTATCACTAGTTTCGTTAAACTTATTAACTTCTTCTGGTGAAATCTCTTTAAATTTATACAATTTATGTTCCTCCTCTAATGTATGCTAATAGCTAAAAGAACTTAAGTGAGAAACTTAAGTACTAATATTACCATCTTAAATTGAAAATAAATTTTAATATTGTTTAATTATAGTAAGCAATCCTTAATTGACTTTACTTTTATCAAAATTTTATTTTTATATGCAAACATTAACTTTCTTTAAAGTTTTTTAAAATTTTCTTCATATAAAGTGACTAAGTATATTCTAATATGAATTACTTTCATATTCAAGTTATTAAAATAGTTTGTATGAAAATTCAACTAAGAGTAAAATAATATGAAAAATAATTAACCAAAAGTTTCTATTAAAACCTTAATTTGTATAGTAAAATCTTATTAGGGGAGTGATTTAGTGTTTAGAGACAAGTATCCAAGAAAATATGTTATAAAATTTTGGCCAGAAGGAAGGGTTAAAGTAAAAAATTTAGAAAAAATAAGAAAGTATTATGATACTTATAGTGATAAAAAGGATGTAATTGATGATCAAAGTTTTTCTGATTTAACATTAAATAGTTTTTTTTGCAACATGGATAGAACATATTCAACTGCAGGTCAATCAATACTTTATAATTTATTTAGAACTCCAGTAAGAGATAAAAAAGAACTTGAAAGACGTGGGGAGTTTATAGATTATTATTTAAGAGAAGAAAATGATAGAATTAATGTTCAAGAAATATTATATAAATTGGGTATAGATAGAGAACATAGTTTTATAGATTTAATTAATACTAAATTAAACAAAGATAAATTTAAGAGAGTTTTTTATATGCTTTTTGGTAGAATCTTACCAATATTAGCTATAGTGCTTGGTGTATTTTTAAATTCAAATTATTTTTGGGGATTGCTTATTATGGCTGTAATAAATGCTTTAATTTGTAATATAAAAAGAAATAAAACTGAAAATGAAATGGAAGAAAATATATTGTTTGGGATTGGTTATAGTGCAGCAGTTATAAGAGCAGCTAAAAGAATAAATAAATTAGATATTGAAAATTTAAATTATTATAAATCTAAAATAAATAAAATTTTAAATAAAATAGGAACAGATCAAAAAAAGTTTACAGTTGTTGAGAAGTTGTTAGGAATAGATGGACAAGACGGGCTTATGCATGAAATATTTGATGGATTTTGTGTCGTTACGTTACACTTAGAAAATACATATCAATCAATGGCCTGCAATATAGAAAAATATAAAGAAGAATTAAGGGAACTTTATGCTATTATAGGAGAAATAGATGCATTAATCAGTGTTTCGGCATATAAAGAAGATTGTGAATATTTATATTCGGTACCAGAGTTTGTGAATGATAGTTATGGTATAGAAATAGTAAATGGTGCACATCCTTTAGTAAAAGATGTAGTTAAAAATTCTATTCATATAACAGATAAAGGAATAGTTCTTACAGGAACTAATATGTCTGGTAAGTCTACATTTTTAAGGATGCTTGGAATAAATATTATGTTAGCACAATCTTTTAATTTTGTGCATGCAGACAAATATAAAGCACCTTTTTTAAATATAGTTACATCAATAAGTCCAGAAGATGATGTTGAAAATGGAAAGAGTTATTATTTAGCAGAGGCTGAAGCAATACTTAGAATATTAAAAGCATTAGATGGAGAAATTAAAGTTTTTTGTGCAATTGATGAAATATTTAGAGGAACAAATCCAATAGAAAGAGTAGCTGCATCAGAAGAAATTTTGAAATATATACAAAAAAGAAATGCTATATCAATAGTTGCAACTCATGATAAGGAATTAACTGAATTTTTGAAGGTGACTCACAAGTTTTATCATTTTAGTGAAGATGTTAGTGAAAAGGAAGGGCTTTCATTTGATTATAAGTTGAAAAATGGAATATTAAAAACTAGAAATGCTATTAAATTATTAAAATATGTCGGGTATCCAGATGAAATTATAGAAGGTTCTTATAAGACAATAGATAAAATGAATTAAAATAAAATTTTGATTCATTTTCTATGTATAAATTAAAGTTATATAATAATACATAGAAATACTAGATAAATTAAAAATACTTTCCTTAACTATACAATAATTAAGGAGAGTATTTTTTTGTTTTAAGGCAAAAAGAATATTTTTATTTCAATTTATAGGGGAGAGTTACTTTTTTACCTAAGTTTGTAAACAAAAAGTAGCTATATTTGGTAATTACATAGTGTAGTATGTAGATATGAAAGGAGGAATGAAAATGTTTGGAAGTAAAGAAGCTAGAAATTATGCAAAAGTCTTTTGGCCAGAGGGACCTATTAAAAAAAGAAATATGAAAAATATAAGAAAGTATTATGATTTATATTCAAAGGGAAATTATGGTGAGATAGATGATCAAACTTTCTTAGATTTAACTTTGGAATCATTATATACAAAACTTGATAAATGTTATTCGACGGCAGGGCAATCAATATTATACAATTGTCTTAGAGTTCCTAAGCGAGAAAATATAGAATTAAATAGAAGAAATGAATTTATTGAGTTTTATAGAGAGGCAAACAATGAAAGCAAGAGACTAGATATTCAAGAGATAATGTTTAATCTTGGAACAGATAAAAATGGAGATTTTTTAGAACTTATAAATAATACTTATTCGGAAAATAACTTTAAGAAAATTATGTATTTTTTCTTAGGAAGAGTAATGATGGTATTACTATTAATAATTAGTATACTTGTAACACCATACGCTTTGATAGCTTTAATTGTTATGGGAGCAATAAATGCTATAATATCAAACTTTGAAAGAAATCCAGATTTTCTAGGTAAAAATGATAACGAAAATAAAAATAGTGCAAAACCATTTGGAGGGATAGCCTATAGTGCTAGAATAATTTCTTCAGCTGTACAAATATCTAAGCTTAATGTACCACAATTAGAATATTATAAAATACAAATAGATATGGCATTAGAGAATATAGGGAAAAATCAAAAGAAACTTGTTTTGATTGGAAATTTATTGGGGAACAGTGATAATGTAGGTTTAAAACAAGGGTTTTTTGAAGCTTTTTGTGGTATGACACTTCACATGGAAAATGCTTATTATTCAATGATAGGTGAGGTGCAAAAAAATAAAAATGGTCTTAAATTATTATATTCACTACTTGGAGAAATTGATGCATTAGTAGCAGTAGCTGGGTATAAAGAAGAAACTGCTTATGAATTTACAAAACCTATATTTGTTGATGATACTGACAGTTTTGAAATAAAACAAGGAGCACATCCACTTATAAAAGATGTTGTGAAAAATTCTATAGAGATGGATAAAAAGGGAATTGTATTAACAGGAACTAATATGTCTGGAAAATCAACTTTCTTAAGAATGCTTGGAATAAATATTGTACTTGCACAATCATTTGATTTTGTACATGCAGAAAAATATAAGGCACCATTTTTAAATCTTATAACATCAATAAGTCCTGAAGATGATATAACAAGTGGAAAAAGTTATTATCTTGCAGAAGCTGAATCTATGTTAAGAATTATAAACTCATTGGATGGGGAGTTTAAAGTATTTTGTGCAATTGATGAAATATTTAGAGGAACAAATCCAGTAGAAAGAATAGCAGCATCAGAAGAAATTTTAAAGTATATACAAAAAAGAAATACTGTTTCAATTGTTGCTACTCATGATAAAGAACTTACTGACTTATTAGAAGCAACTCATTCATTTTATCATTTTAGTGAACGAGTTAGTGAGAGGGAAGGTCTTTCATTTGACTATAAGTTAAAAGAAGGAAAATTGAAAACTAGAAATGCTATTAAACTTTTAAAATATATAGGATATCCAAAAGAAATAGTAGATGGAGCTTATGAAAATATTGATAAAAATAATTTATAACTCAAAGAAAAATAAGTTTTAATAAATTTTGAAAAGCAGTATACTATTATAGTAGAAATATTTATTATAATCCCTTTAATGCTATGTTAAAGGGATATATTTTTAGAAAGTAGAGGCTATGTATGGAAAAGAAAATAATTGGAAAACAATATATAAGTAAGAATTGTCTAGTGTGTGGAACAGATAATAAATTAGGACTACATACACATTTTTATGAACTAGAAGATGGAGAATTAGTTGGTATATTTGAAGGGTTAGAAGAGCATCAAAGTTATCCAGGAAGAATGCATGGAGGAATGGCAGCAGCAATACTTGATGAAACTATAGGAAGAGTTATTAGTATTGAAGAGAAAGAAACATGGGGAGTAACTATAGAGTTACAGGTTAAATATAGAAAACCAGTACCACTTGGAAAAAAATTGAAAGTGGTAGCTAGACTTACAAAAAATACACATAGATCATTTGAAGGCGAAGGCGAAATTTTATTAGAAGATGGCACAAAAGCTGTTACAGCAAAAGCTAGATATATGAAGCTTAATCAAGATCAGATTGTTGATGGAGATTTTTCACAAGAGTGGTTTGAAGATGAATCACAAAATGAAATAGATTCTATAGAATTACCATAATCTTTATATTAGATTTTAAATTAATTAATTTGAAAAACCATTTATTTTATTAGTAAAAAATACTAAATGAAATAAATGGTTTTTTCTTGTTTTTTCATTGAAAAGGTTTACTGAAACGAGTGGTTTCAAGGGATAGAGTGACTTTTTGTACTATGCGAATATTGGTAAAAATGAATTTTATTTATATATTTTTTATGTGTATATTAAAAAATCAAATATAAAAGATAATATTTATTTATTTTTAACGATTAGAAGTATTATCTTGATAAAATTTCCATAATTATACATGGAGAGGAGGTAAGAAATATTAAAAAAATACATTTTAAGATATATTTTATTCATTTTGAAAAAAATATAATATTTATTTAAATGAATGAGAAATTTTTAAGTTTAGTTGTGATTTAAATAATATTTTTTTCGATTTTGATATTAAAAAAGCTGGGAGTATAATCGGTGGCATACTGTAAAGAAGTATAAAGTTGTTAGTTTTAAAAATTTTAAATAGTAATGTTTCTGGGAGGAAATAAAAATGATTATTTTAATAATTATAGTTTTACTGTTGTTTGGATATTTGTTTTATGCATTATTCAATCCAGAAAAGTTCTAAATATAGCAGGAGGGAAAAACAGTGACGGCAATAAGTCTAATTATATTTTTTATAATATTTCTAATACTAATCGCTATTATAGGTAAATATATGGCTAATATTATAAATTTTGAGAATTATAAAACTAGTAAGTTTTTTGATAAGATAGACAACTTTGTATATAAAATATGTAGTATTGATAAAGAAAACATGTCATTTAAACATTATAGTATTGCATTATTAGTTACAAACTTTGTATTATTCTTATTTGGGTTTATTATTCTTTTATTACAGGGAATGATACCTTTACTCAATGGAAGAGAAGCGAGTGGTATGAGCTTTAGTATGGCTTTTAACACAGCAGTATCTTTTATAACTAACACAGATTTACAACATTATGCAGGGGCATCTGCTATTTCGAACTTTAGCCAAATGTTTGTCATTATCGTTTTAATGTTTACTTCAGCAGCAACAAGTTGTGCTATCGCAGCTGCTTTTATAAGAAGTATTGCAGGTAAGGAAAAAACACTTGGCAACTTTTATGTTGATTTCACAAGATTTTTAACAAGAGTTTTAATACCAGGAGCTTTAATCATAGGTATTATTTTAATGGCTTGTGGAGTTCCAGAAACATTTAAAAGTTTATTACATTTCAAGACAATAAATGGTACATTCCAAACATTGGCTCTTGGGCCAGTTGCGGCATTAGAATCAATTAAACATTTAGGAACAAATGGTGGAGGATTCTTCATGGCAAGTTCAGCACATCCATTTGCGAATCCAAGTATAGTTTCAAACTATATAGAAATGATGTCTATGATGATACTGCCAGGTTCATTTGTTATGGCGTTTGGATATACAATTAAGAATAAGAAACAAGCAGCGATAATTATAGGTGCATTACTTATTTTAGTTATAGCATCATTTATAGTTATTTACTGGAATGAAATTCAAGGAAATCCAATGTTACAAAAATTGGGTCTTTCAAGTATAAACAGTGGTAGTGAAGGACAGGAGCTTAGGTTTGGAGCTTTTGGAACGTCACTATTTACGACAATTACAACTAGCTTTACAACTGGTAGTGTAAATGCGGCATTAAATGCATTAAATCCACTTGCTTTATGTTCAGCACTTGGAAATATGATGCTTAACACTTTATTCGGTGGAATAGGAACAGGATTCTTAAGTATCATAATGTATGTTTTATTAACTGTATTTATTTGTGGACTAATGGTTGGAAGAACTCCAGAGTTCTTAGGTAAGAAAGTTGAAGCTAAAGAAATTAAATTAATAGCTCTAACAATACTTATTCACCCAATATTAATCTTATTCTCAACAGTATTTACATTACTAAGTGGAATAGGAGCTAATAGTATGATAGCGCATGGCATGCATGGATATTCACAAGTTTTATATGAATTTACTAGTGCTAGTGCTAATAATGGTTCATTAATGGGTGGTTATTTAAATGCAACACCATATTGGAATATACTTACTGCGGTAATAATGTTAATTGGTAGATATGCACCAATATTCTTATTATTAGCTGTTGGAACATCACTTGCTAAGAAAAAAGCAGTTCCACAAACAGTAGGTACATTTAGAACTGATAACTTAATATTTGGTGGAATGCTTATATGTATCATATTAGTAATAGGTGCATTAACATTTATACCAGCATTAGGTTTAGGACCTATAAGTCATTTTCTTAAGTTCTTGTCATAGATAGGGGGCAGTTGTTATGAGTGAAAAAAAGAAATTTATAAGTAAAGATATTGCCCTAAATGCTTTTAGGGATTCATTTAAAAAATTAGATCCTAGAAACATGATTAAAAATCCAATTATGTTTATTGTTGAAATAGGATTTGTTATAGTATTAATTCTTGGTTTCTTCCCTAATTTATTTGGGGGGAACCAAGATACAAGTTCAAATGCTAGAATATATAACTTCATAGTAGCGTTTATATTATTTATAACTATTTTATTTGCGAACTTTGCAGAAGCAATTGCAGAGGGAAGAGGGAAGGCACAAGCTGGAAGTCTTAAGCAAACAAAACAAAATACGCAAGCTAAGCTTTTAGATGCGGATGGAAATGTAACAATAGTTAGTGCAGATGAACTTAAAAAAGGAGATATTATCCTTGTTGAAGCAGGAGATTTGATACCTACAGATGGTGAAGTAATAGAGGGTATAGCATCAATAGATGAGAGTGCTATTACAGGAGAATCAGCACCAGTTGTAAAAGAATCTGGTGGAGATTTTGCTTCTGTAACAGGTGGTACAAAAGTTGCTTCAGATTGGGTTAAAGTTGAAATAACAGTTCAACCAGGAGAATCATTCCTTGATAAGATGATTAATCTTGTTGAAGGGGCTGAAAGAAAGAAAACTCCAAACGAAATAGCACTTAGTACTTTATTATTATCATTAACAATTATATTCCTTGTAGTTATAGTAACACTTTATCCTTTAAGTAGTTATATGAAAGTTAATATTCCAATAGCTTATCTTATAGCACTATTGGTGTGTTTAATACCAACAACTATAGGTGGACTTTTATCAGCTATAGGTATAGCTGGGATGGATAGAGTTACAAGATTTAACATGATAGCAATGTCAGGTAAAGCTGTTGAGTCTTGTGGTGATGTGGATACTATGATACTTGATAAAACAGGTACTATTACATTTGGTAATAGACTTGCAGCTGATTTCTTACCAGTTGAAGGTGCAACTAAAGAGGAACTAATAAAGGCAGCTTTATTAACATCTCTTTTAGATACTACACCAGAAGGTAAGTCAGTTGTTGTATTAGCACAAGAACTTGGAATAACAGATAATATAGATAATTATCCAGGTTGTGAGTTTGAAGAGTTCCAAGCACAAACAAAAATGAGTGGAATAAACTTAAAAGATGGTACTAGAGTAAGAAAAGGTGCTAGTGCTGCTGTTAAGGAATTTGTACAAGCAAATGGAGGAGCAGTTCCAAGAGATCTTGATGAAAAAGTTGAAGAAGTTTCAAAACTTGGGGGAACACCTCTTACAGTGTGTGCAGATAATAAAGTTTATGGAGTAATTTACTTAAAAGATACAGTTAAACCAGGTCTTGTTGAAAGATTCGCAAGATTAAGAGAGATGGGAATAAAAACTGTAATGTGTACAGGAGATAACCCACTTACTGCTCAAACAATAGCTAGAGAAGCTGGAGTTGATGATTTTGTAGCTGAATGTAAACCAGAAGATAAAATTGCTGTTATAAAAGCTGAACAAGCTGAAGGTAAGATAGTAGCAATGACTGGGGATGGTACAAATGATGCACCTGCACTTGCTCAAGCTGATGTTGGTATAGCTATGAATACTGGTACTACATCTGCAAAAGAGGCAGCGAATATGGTTGACCTTGATTCAGATCCAACTAAGATACTTGAAGTTGTTGAGATTGGTAAACAATTGCTTATTACAAGAGGTGCTTTAACTACATTTAGTATTGCTAATGATATAGCAAAATACTTTGCAGTTATTCCAGCTATATTTATACTTGCAATGCCACAAATGAAGGTATTAAATGTTATGCATTTACATTCACCAGCTAGTGCAATCTTATCAGCATTAATTTTTAACGCTATTATTATTCCTATATTAATTCCTATAGCAATGAAAGGGGTTAAATATAGACCAATGAAGGCAGAAATGCTACTTTTAAGAAATATAGTTATATTCGGTATAGGAGGAGTAATTACTCCATTTATCGGAATAAAAATTATAGATATGCTTATAACACCACTTTGTAGAATGTTAGGAATGTAGGAGGGAATATAGGATGAAACATGTTAAAATGGGTATAAAGATATCAATATTCTTTATAATCGTTTGTGGGCTTTTATACCCTCTAGTATTAACAGGTATAGGACAAGCAGCCTTCCATGAAAAAGCAAATGGAAGTTTGATATATGCAAATGGTAAAGTTGTTGGTTCAACTTTAATAGGTCAAGAATTTACTAATCCAAAGTTCTTTGAAGGAAGACCATCAAGTATTCATTATGATTGTAGTAAATACAATTCAGAAGATAATTTAGCAGCAAGCGTTAAAACATATGGACCTAATTCACCAGAGCTTGCAAACAAGGTGAATAATTCTATAAATAAATTCTTAGCACAAAATCCAACAGTTACAAGAGAGGATTTACCAGCAAGTTTATTTACAGAATCAGCATCAGGATTAGATCCTGATATATCACTTCAAGCAGCACAAATACAAATAGATAGAGTTGCTGCAAATACAGGAATAAGTAAAGCTCAGTTAGAGAATTTCATAAATGCAAGTTTAGACGGAACTTCTCATAATGGAACAAAACTTGTTAATGTTTTAGAACTTAATTTACAAATCGCTAAGCAATTAAATATGATTTAATAAGGTATGCGATTTATTGGATATAAAATAGTTTCTAATCAGATGATTAGGAACTATTTTTGTTAAAATTTATTATTAATTATAAAGTATAATTAATTAAAGGAAAATAGTTATAATTATTATTGTATTATAGGATTAATAAAGGTTTAGGAGGCTTAAGATGAGGAGATTAACACCAGAAGAAGCACTTAAGAAGTGTAAACAGTTAGAAGAGGAAGAAAAACCTAAAAAAGATCCATCACTTGGACATTTGAAGATATTTGTAGGTTATGCTCCAGGGGTTGGTAAAACTTATAGAATGTTAAATGAAGGAAATAGAAGATTATCTAGGGGCGAGGATATAGTAATTGGTTATGTTGAGGATCATGCTAGAAAAGAAACTAAAGAACAAATACAAGAACTTCCTATAGTACCTAGAAAGAAAATTGATTATAAAGGAATACAACTTGAAGAAATGGATTTAGATGCTATTTTGGAGAGAAAACCAGCTGTTGTTATAGTAGATGAACTCGCTCATACTAATGTTCAAGGTTCAAAAAATAAAAAAAGATGGGAAGATGTAGAAGAAATAATTAATGCTGGCATAGATGTATTAACTACAATAAATATTCAACATATAGAAAGTCTTAATGATATTGTAGAAGAAATTACAAAAGTTAAAGTAAGAGAAACTATTCCAGATAAAGTATTGCAACAAGCTGATGAGATAATGGTTATAGATTTACCTACTGAAGTTCTTAGAAATAGACTTAAAAATGGTCGTATTTATAAAGTTGAAAATATAGAGAGATCTCTTAATAATTTTTTTGCTAAAGGGAATCTTACAGCATTAAGAGAACTTTTACTTAGAGAAGCAGCAAATGAAGTAGATATAACTCTTGATGATCATAGAAAGAAAGCAGAAGTTGATGAAACTGTAAAAATAAATGAAAAAGTATTGGTTTGTATAAGTTCTAATCCAGCAAGTGCAAAGTTAGTAAGACATGGAGCTAGGATAGCTAGAAGATACAAATGTAAGTTTTATGTGTTAGTTGTAAATTGTACAAGTTTAGTTGCTAAAAATGAAAAACAGATGGAATCAGGACTTGAAGATAATATTAAATTAGCATTAAGTTTAGGCGCTGAAATTGTAGAAAGAGAAAGTAAATCAGTTTCTAAGGCAATCATAGATTTTGCTAATGAAGAACATATATCACAAATAATTATGGGTCATAGTAGAAGAAGTAAAATGCAGACATTTTTTAGAGGTTCAACAATAAATAAGGTGCTTGAGGAAGCTGATAATATAGAAGTCAGAATAATACCTTATATAGATAATGAACAAATATTTGATAGCGAATAATTTCTAATTATTTTAAAGTAAGAAAATTTATTTTTGATATAAATTATAGGCACTTTTAGCTCTATTATATAAAATTTTAGAGTGTTATAATTAAATCAATAAAATAAAAGTTGGAAAGGAGAAGTTATGATTAAAATAAATAAAGAGTTTGTTTTAAACACAGCAAAAGAATTATTAGAATTTGATAGTCCCACAGGTTACTGTTTTAACATTATAGATAAAGTTGAAGAGATGGTAAAAGATTTTGGATATAAGTTTGAAAGAACTAGAAAAGGTAATGCTGTAATAACTGTAGAAGGAAAAAGCAATGATGAAGTTATAGGACTTGCAGCTCATGTTGATACATTAGGCGCTATGGTGAGATCTATAACTAGTAGTGGAGCTTTGAAATTTACACTTTTAGGAGGACCTATAGTACCTACTCTTGATAGTGAATATTGCAGAATTAGAACTAGAGATAATAAAGTTTATACAGGGACATTTTTAAGTACAAGCCCAGCAGTACATGTATATAAAGATGCTAAGGATAAACCAAGAGATCCAGAAAATATGGAAGTTAGAATAGATGAAGTTGTCAAGAGTAAAGAAGATGTAGAAAAGCTTGGAATAGCTGTAGGTGATTTCATTTGTATAGATCCAAAAACAACTATAACAGAAAGTGGATTTGTTAAATCAAGATTTATTGATGACAAAGCTAGTGTTGCTATATTAATTGGATTATTAGAAGTAATGAGTCGAGAAAAAGTAGTTCCAAAATATAAAACTAAAATATTAATATCTACTTATGAGGAAGTTGGACATGGTAGTTCATTTATTCCAGAAGATATTACAGAGTTGATTTCTGTTGATATGGGATGTATAGGAGAGGATTTAACTTGCACAGAATATGATGTTTCTATATGTGCTAAGGATTCAACAGGCCCATATGATTATAATATTACAAGTAGATTTATAGAATTAGCAAAAGAGAATAACCTTAGTTATGCTGTAGATATTTATCCATTTTATGGTTCAGATACAGGAGCAGCACTTAGAGGTGGAAATGATATAAAAGGTGGTTTAATTGGCCCTGGAGTTCATGCAAGTCACGGGATGGAAAGAACACATTATGAAGGTATGGAGAATACATTAAAACTTGTATATTTATATTTGAATTAGGATTAAATTGTTAAATTTATAGATTGTTAAAAAGCAATGAAAAAAAAGTTAACAAATATTGCGATAAATGTTCATTGTTTATTTATTAAATATGCAGATTAAAGTGTTAGACTTTAGCTTGTAATATATTTTTTAGGAGATGATTATATGTCATATAAAGATCATGAGTTTTATTTGCGAAGATGCATAGAATTATCACAACAGGCAAGAAAAGCTGGTAATACACCTTTTGGAGCATTATTAGTTGATTCAGAAGGAAATATAATTCTAGAACAAGGCAATGTTGAGATAACTGAAAAAAGGTGTACAGGTCATGCTGAAACAGCTTTAGCAGAAAAAGCATCTGAAAAATATAGTAAGGATTTCTTATGGACATGTACTCTCTATACAACAGCAGAACCTTGTGCTATGTGTTCAGGTGCGATATACTGGGCAAATATAGGTAGAGTGGTTTATGGAATGACAGAAAGAAGACTTCTTGAACTTACTGGAAGTAATGAACAAAATCCTACTTTTGATTTACCTTGTAGAGAAGTTTTTAGTAGGGGACAAAAGGATATTACTATCATAGGGCCTATAGATGCAGTTGAAGTAGAAGCAGCGAAAGTACATGAGGGCTACTGGGATTAAATCAATAAATTGATTTTGGATAGAGCTTATTTATGAAGGTTTTTAATCTTTATAAATAAGCTTTTTTTGTTATAATTAAAAGTAATATATATAAATTGTTTTAAAAGGTAATTTTTTAAGATGTTAGAGGAGAATTTTAATGGAAAATATAACTGATGAAAAAGTCGTTTGTAGGTGTAAAAAAGTAAATGCAGGGACTATAATAAATGCAATTAAAAATGGAGCAGATACATTAGAGATGGTAAAAGAAAAGACTGGTGCTAATAGTTATGGATGTTATGGTTGTAGATTGCAAGTGAAAAAATTAATTGATGATAATAAATAATATGATAAGAGCGTTATTTTATTAGTTAAATAATTAAAATAATGCTCTTTAATTATTATAGATGTTGTAATAATAATTAAATAAATGTTAAAGCTAACAATAAGTTGATTTTTTAGTAGGAGAAAAAATGATGGAATTAGTTTTAGATTATTTTTTACGATATGGAATTTTAGTGATTTTTATTATTGTGTTCCTAGAATACATGAATTTTCCTGGTCTTGCATCAGGTCCGATTCTTGGGGGAATAGGTGTATTATCATCAAAAGGAATTTTAAGTTTTTTAGTAGCAATTTTAATATGCATTATTAGTGGAGTGTTAGCTAGTACAGTCTTATATTATATAGGATACTTTGGTGGTAACAAGCTAATGAATAAGTTAATAAAAAAATTTCCTAAGTTAAAAATAGGTTTTGAAAAGGTTAATTGTTTTAATGATAAAGGATATAAAAGAATCATATGTAGATTTCTTCCTGCTGTTAGAACTTTAGCTCCTATGGTAGAGGGAACTACTAGATTAAGATTTAGATCTTTTTTTATAAGTTCAGTACTTGGAATTAGTGTTTATAATATTATAATGTTACTTAGTGGATATCTATTTGGAGAAATATTATTTTAGAGATGACTAAAATAGTATTTCTTTTTCTTTAAAAAAGTTAATACAGATATAAAATTGATAATTTCAAAATGAGTAGAATTTTTATAAAAAAGATATAATGGATTATGAAACGTATAGATTAAAGGAGTGACTGATATGGAAAATGTTAAAGAAGAAAAAATTATATGTAGGTGTATAAAAATTTCAGAAAAACAGATTATAGAAGCTATAGAAAAAAGTGCTAGTACTGTTGATGAAGTAAGACTTCAAACAATGGCAAATGCTAATGGATGTGTATCTTGTCATTTTCAAATAGAAATGCTTATAGATAAATATAAAAAATAGAGAGTAAATTTTACTTTTATAAGAGTAGGGTTTGTACTATAATTAAAAAAGAGTATAATATATATTCATTTGAAACAGGAGGATGAAATCATGGCAAAGGTTATAGGAACTTTAGGACCTGCATCAACAGGATATGTATGTGGATGTGGTAAAGTTACAAAAGATGATGTTATTGAATCTATCAAAAATGGTGCAAATACATTAGAAAAAATAAAAGCAGATACAGGAGCAAGTAACAATGGTTGCGGTGGCTGTAGTGGAAGAATTGAAAAAATATTAGACGAATATAAATAATATAGCTAATAATTTTGATAATATATTGAAATAAGCCTATCAAATAGTAAAATTTATTTGATAGGTTTATTTTGACATATAAAGTATTATGTTTTTGATATATAATTTGAGCTTATATAATTTTTACATATAGAAAATGATATAATAAATTAACTAAATGCAAAAGGAGATTACAATATGAGAGCAATACATCACATTTGTATACAAACAGAAAATTATAAAGAATCATTAGATTTTTATACTAGAATATTAGGATTTGAAGTAGTTGTAGAAACACCTAATTTTCATAAAAGAGCATACAATACTTGGTTGAAACTTGGAGATTTTATGATAGAGCTTCAAACACCTAAAGAAGGAGACACATTTAATCCATGGAATAAACTAAATGAAGGAATAATTCATATGTGTTTTATGGTCGATAATGTTGAAGAAGAGTTTAAAAGAATAAAGGGATTAGGATATAATGATTTCAAACTTAAGAATGGAAAAGAAATTTATAAAGTTGAAGATGGTTATTTATTTAAAATAAAAGCACCAGAAGGAACGGAAATAGAAATAAGAGATACACAAATCTAGTTTAAAAAGGCTACATTACAGAAGGATTTTTTGATTCTGTAATGTAGTCTTTTATTATTTTTCCTATTAAATCTAGAGTTCAAATTGTTAAAAGTAATATTTGAAGTTTAACTGTTAATATTATTTTTATTTAAATATATAATAATTTATTACATTTACAAATTTTGTATATTTTATTTTATATATTTTGATAAAATTAATTATATGTGAAAAAAAGTTCGGTTTTTTTTAAAATAAAGGGGGAGCTTTATGAAAAGAATATTTTTACTAGGAATTATAGTTTTGGGTACTACGTTATTTAGTGGATGCGGAATTTCAGATTATCAAGAAGAAACAAAAAAAGATATACATGAAACAATAACCGCCATAGAGCAAGAAGAAATAAATATATTTAAAGAATTAAATTTAAAAGAATTAAATCAAAATGAATTAAGTTATAAACTAATTAATACGTTTGAGGATGAGAGTATAATTTTTGATGACCAATATTCAAATGTAGAAGGTATTCTAACTTTTAGAGGAAATAATTTTAGAACTGCTCCTAGTTATGGAAAAGTAAAAAATAATATAAATTCTTTAGATATTAAGTGGAAATTTACTACAAGTTCGAGTTCATGGGGGGGCGGAGCAGGTTGGACAGGTCAACCATCAATAGTTAAGTGGACGAAGGAACAAAAAGAATATATGAATTTAAGTGATAAAGATAAGAATGATTCTGAATTTGTAGAGGTTATCTATGCATCTTTAGATGGGAATATATATTTTCTTGATGTGAAAACTGGAAATCAAAGTAGAGAAAAGATAAATGTAGGAAATCCTATTAAAGGCAGTTTAAGTATAGATCCAAGAGGATATCCATTATTATATGTAGGTGAGGGTATTAATGAGGTGGGCAATTTTGGATTTAATATTTATAGCTTAGTTGATGGAAGTTTGTTATATGAAATATCAAAGGATATAGATGCACCTAGAGCGTGGGGGGCATTTGATTCAAGTCCTCTAGTTGATAAGAAAACAGATACTCTTTTTGTGTTAGGTGAAAATGGCATAGTATATAAAATAAAGTTGAATACAAAACTTAACAAAGAAAGTAAAAAAATTAGTATAGATCCTATTATTGCAAAGTACATTTACGATGCTAAAGGCTATACAGGAATAGAAAGTTCTTTAGTTGCCTATTCAAATTTAGGATATTTTGCAGATAATAAAGGTGCAGTGCAATGTATAAATTTGAATAGTATGAAACCTATATGGATAGATTACACAGGTGATGATACTGATGCAACTATAGTTCTAGATATAGAAAAAAATGAACCGTTTATATATACAGGAACAGAAGTAGATCATCAAGGTGCGAGAGGAAGTTCAACTTTTAAGAAAATTAATGGTTTAACAGGAGAAATTATTTGGAAGAAGGAATATTTTTGTGAATCTTTAGTTGGAAAAGATCCTGTAAATGGGGGAATGTTGTCTACACCTGTAGTTGGAAAAGGATCTATAAATAATTTAGTAATAGCATCTTTTTCAAGATATGAAGGATTTAATAAAGGGCTTTTAGTAGCTATGGATAAAATAGATGGAAAAATTGTATGGAAGAAAAACTTAGATGCATATGCTTGGTCATCACCAGTAGATTTTTATGATGAAAATAATTCAGGATATATAGTACAAGGAGATTCAGTAGGTAATCTAATGTTGATTGATGGCGAAACTGGTGGAATGTTAGATAGTTTGCAGTTAGATGCTAATATAGAGGCTTCTCCAGCTATTTTTAATAATATGATTGTTGTAGCAACTAGAAATGGAAGTATTTATGGTGTTGAAATAAAATAAAAAGTATAGTAATTTATTATTTTTTAGTATAATGAAGAAAGTAGTTAGTTTAGTGAAAATTTAGACTTATATGAATAAGAGGTGGGAATATGTACAAATATTATATGCCTACTAAGGTTTTCTTTGGTAGAGGAATAATTAATGAAAAAAGCGAGGAGTTAAATATAGGTAAGAAAGCTTTAATAGTTACAGGAAGATATTCTTCAAAAGCTAATGGTTCTCTTAGAGATGTTACTTCAGCGTTAAAGAAAGAAAATATAGAATATGTAGTTTTTGACGAGGTTGAGGAAAATCCATCAGTAGAAACTGTATGTAAAGCTAGTGAAATAGGAAGAGAAGATTCTGTAGATTTTGTTATAGGTATAGGTGGAGGATCTCCTATAGATGCAGCAAAAGCTATAGCAGTCATGATAAAAAATAAAGATTTAAATTCTGATACTATTTTTAGTCAAGAACGTTTAGAAGGAATACCAGTAATAGCAGTACCTACAACTGCTGGAACTGGAACAGAAACAACTCAATATTCAATATTAACAGATAATAAAGCTAAAACTAAAAAAAATCTAGGGCAAGAAATTTTTCCTATAATTTCTTTAGTTGATGCTAGTTATATGTTAGATATGAATATGAAAGTTACAATAAATACAGCAGTAGATGCTATGTCACATATAGTAGAAGGATATTTAAATACTAATGCTAATATAATTAGTGATAGCATAGCTCAAAGTGCATTGAAAATATGGGGAAAGAGTTTAAATGGATTATTAGAAGGTGAATTAACATTTGAAGATAGAGAAAATCTTATGGTTGCATCATCACTTGCAGGAATAGTAATAGCTCAAACTGGAACATCTCTTCCACATGGTATGGGATATGCTTTGACTTACTTTAAAGGAGTTCCACATGGATTAGCTAATGGATGCCTTTATAAGGAGTATTTAAAAGTTTTTAAAAATCGAGAAAAGGTTAGTGAAATATATAGTCTTTTAGGACTTAATTCTGAAGAAGAGTTATATGATATTTTAGATAAATTAACTAGTATAGATATAGATGTAACTGAGACAGAGTTAGAGTTATGGAGTGAAGAATTTGCTAGTAATATAGGAAAACTTAAAAATCATCCTGAAACTGTAAGTAAAGAAGAAATATTTAAAATATATACAAAGAGTTTATTGAAATAAAAAATGTGAAACAAAAGAGAAAGGGTGTATAAGCATGGAGATATTTGCCATAGGTCACTCGAACTATCCATTTGAAAAATTAGTAGAGATGCTAAGAGAGTACAGTATAAACTGTATTGTGGATATAAGAGAGACACCATATTCAGCTTATAACGTTCAATATAATAAAGAAATCTTTGAAGCTACAATAAAAAAAGAAGGTTTTATATATATTTATATGGGGAAAGAATTTGGTGCTAAAAGACAAAGTAGAGAGTCGTATTTAAACAAAGTATATGCTGATTTTGAGAAAGTTAAAGATGAAGAAATTTTTATAAAAGGAATTGAAAGAATCAAAAAAGGTTGTAAGATGGGCTATAGGATAGCATTGCTTGGAGCGATGCAGGATCAAATAAGATGTCATAGAAGTATACTTATAGGAAGAGTACTTAATAAGCAAGGGTTTAATGTTAAATATATACTTCATGAAGGTGGACTTGGAGATCAATATTATATAGAACAATGTCTTTTAGAAAAATATTTTAGTGATAGAAATCAATTAACTATAGAGTCTTTACTTGGAGAAGGTAAGTCAGAAGAGGAAATGATTGAGGAAGGTTATAAATTAGCCAATAAAGATATAGGTTATAGAACAGAAGGAGTTACAGATAAATAATTATTTGTTGGTGGTAGAATGAGTAAAAGAAGTGAAAAAGTTTATAATTGTCATTTTGAATTAACTCTCGATATTATAGGTGGAAAGTGGAAGCCTATCATTATGTATTATATAGGTAGAGATAAAGTTTTAAGATATGGTGAACTTAAAAGACTTATACCAAATATAAATGAGAGAATGTTAACTAGACAACTTAGAGAGCTTGAAGAAGATAAGTTAATAAATAGAGTTGTTTATAAGGAAGTACCTCCAAAGGTTGAGTATTCTTTAAATGAAATGGGAAAATCAGTTATTCCAATACTTAATGAATTAAGAGCATGGGGATTTAATTATAATGAAAAAAACCATATAGCTAAAATAGCTAAAGAGGAAAACTGTAATTAGTAAAGATATAGAAGTTTTAATTAATCTAAGGCTTCTATATCTTTTTTATAGAAAAGTTCTGATGTTATCTGTTATATATTGTATAAATTAAAGTCTAAGATAAATATAAATAATTTTATAAGTATTGAAACTACATAATACTTTACTTTTTGTCTGTATAGGCTAAAAATATCAGTACTTGTTTAAATATGCATAAAAAATATATAATTTATATAGATTAAAAAGAGTTTTAAATTTAACTAGTAATTTTTTTGAGAATACAAATACTAGTTGTAGTTGAACAAAAGAGGAGCTGATATAATGTTTAATGAATATAAATTAAATGATAAAATCACATTAAGAAATAGAGTAGTAATGGCACCAATGACAACATGGGCAGGAAATTCAGATTTAACAGTTGCTGATGATGAAGCTAAATATTATGCGGAAAGATCTAAAGAAGTAGGAATGGTAGTTACAGGATGTACTTTCTTTGAAAAAAATGGTCAAGGTTTTGAAAATGAATTTTTTGCAGGAAGTGATGAGTTTATACCATCTCTTAAAAAATTAGCTGATTCTATAAAAGCGGGTGGTGCTAAGGCGGTACTTCAAATATTTCATGCCGGAAGAATGGGAGATGCAAGTAAGCATGAATTAGTTAGTGCTTCAGCAGTCAAACCTAACCATACACTTATGGGACCTGTTGATGGTATGCCAGAACCAAGAGCTATGACAAATGATGAAATTTTAAAATTTATAGACGGTTTCTATCAAACAGTTAGAAGAGCGGTAGAGGCTGGTTTTGATGGTGTTGAAATTCATGGAGCTAATACATATCTAATTCAACAATTTTTCTCACCACATTCAAATAGAAGAGATGATATGTGGGGTGGAAGCCTTGAAAATAGAATGAGATTGCCTCTTGAAATAATTAAGGCTACAAATAAAGCTAAAAAGGATTTTGCTAACGATGACTTTATTGTTGGGTATAGATTCTCACCAGAAGAAGCTGAAGTTCCAGGAATATCATTAGATGATACTCTTGTACTTGTAGATAAGTTATCAGAAGAGGAGTTAGATTATTTAAGTGTTTCACTTGGACATTATAAAGCATCTAGCATGAAAAATAATAATATAATGATAGGAAAAGTTTTAGTTGAAAAAATTGCTGGAAGAAAGCCTTTAATAGGTGTTGGGCAAGTTAAAACTAAAGAAAATGCACAAGAAGCAATAAATGAAGTTGGTTATGACTTAATAGCTGTAGGTCACGCATTAGTTACAGATGCTAAATGGCTTAGTAAAGTTCAAAATGGCGAAACTCCAGAGAGTGCAGTTATAATGAGTGAAATAGAAAAACAAGTAATACCAGCAAAAATGGCAGGAGCAATAAACTCTATGTCAGGATGGTTTGAAGTTAAATAATTTAAAATAATAAAAAGTTGCATCAAAAGTAATTTTTAATACAACTTAGTGTTGCGTTTAAATTTTTATGAAACATTTTTAAACGCAGTATTTTTTTATTTTTAGAAATTTTATTTAACACCAAGTATTTCTAAATCTATTTTACCTATATATTCACCACCATGATAACAAAGAACTTTTTCTATTTCATAGTTTTCTAATTTTTTTAATGAGTTTTTAGCTTCTTTTGTATCATAGTTATAAAATTCGTTTATAGGTTCAATTTTATTATTTGCTAAGGACATAGTATCTCCAGCTATTAAGGCTTTTTCTTCAGGGATATATAGACAAACATGTCCTAGTGTGTGTCCTGGTGTTCCTATTACTTCTATATTTGTTATAAGATTTAAAGTATCTCCAAATTCAAAAGTTTTATCTACATCTGTATATAGAGTTGGGAATACAGTTTTAAGCATATGATAAAAGTTATTAGTTGCTTCATCTACGAAAGGAACATTTTGAGATAGCTTAGTTAATTTTAAAGGTTCTTTTTTCCCACTTATATAATCAGCTTCTATACTTGATGATAAGATAGTTATGTTTGGGAATTCTTCTTTGAATTTTTTTAAGTTACCTATATGATCTATATCATGATGAGTTAATATTATTGTTGATAATTTATCTAGAGAGATATGTTTTTGTATTTCTTTTTTTAAAATATCATATTGACCAGGATAAGCAGTATCAATTAAAATACCTTCATTTTCATTTAAAAGTAGTGTTGGATAAATTAAAAGATTTCTTCCATTTCCAAAACTTTCAATTTTTAATGTTTCAATTCTAAAATTTTTCATTTGTTAATCCTCCAATGTGGAAATATTTAAAATATATTTTAAATATATATTATCATTATTTTGAGAAAAAAGAAAAAATATAAATTAAAATATTACAAACTTTAACTTTATGTTTTTTAGGTGAAAATGTATTCATTACACTATAAAAAATATTAAATTAGGAAGTTGTTTAAATAACATTCGTTATTTAAAAAAGTTTTAAAAAAAGTGTTGACACTTATTTAAAAAAGAGATAAGATAGATAACAATACAGGCGTAAGTATTAATAAAAATAAAAAAATATAAGTTGAAGGAGGACGTACAAATGGCATTACAAGTAATATTCATGATATTTGGAAGAAAATTAAAATAGAAAGTTTAAGTTGAAATATATCGATATATTAAAGTTAACTTTTAAGAAGAAATAGAGGAGCGAAAGCTCTATTTTTTTTACTTTTTTTTATAAAAATTTTATTTTATAAAAAACATTCGTGTATTAAAAATCAATATAAATTTATAAAAAATTTCATATAAAAATATAAGTTTTGTAGATAGGATAGGACTGTATGACATGAAAGTAAGTAGAATATTAGAAATACTTAGTTTATAATATAAACATAACTCTTAATTTAAGTGTAAATTTGATTGCATGTTAAGGAATATAGAGTGTGGTAGGAAATATTTTTAAATTCCGTGTATTAAAAATTGGGGATATTAGTTATTTAGTTATTTTTTAGATAAAAAATTTAGGAGGATTACTTAACTTGAAAAATCAAATTATAAGAAAGATATTTAATGGCTTTATATATATACATATATTACATCATGGAGATAAAAGTGAATTTTATGGTTCTTGGATGATAGATGAACTTGAAGAACATGGATATAAAGTAAGTCCAGGAACTATATATCCTATTTTTAAGACTATGGTAGAAGAACATCTATTAGAAAAGACTGAAAGAGTCGTGGATGGAAAAGTAAGAAAGTATTATAAAACTACAGCAGAAGGTAAAAATTTATTATTAGAATTAAAGGCTAGTCTTGCAGAGCTTACACATGAAATAACAGAATAGATATAAAGGTAATATGAATGCAATCAGAAATTTTTGATGAATATACAAAAGTTTCTGATTGCATTTTTATTTTTTATATGTTATTATCAAATTACGATATCGAATTAAGATATCGTAATTTGATAAAGGAGGGGTAGAAATTTTAAATTTATTAAAAGTGAACTACGTAGTTGAAAAAAGAAAAATTTTAAAAGATATAAATTTAAAGATAGAAAAGGGAGAGTTAATTTCTATAGTAGGTAAGTCTGGATGTGGCAAATCAACGCTTTTAAAAGTAATAGGTGATTTGATAACAGCAACAAAAGGGAATATTTATTTTGAAGATTTTAACTATAAAAAAATAAATCCTATAGAACTAAGAAAAGAAATTAGTTATTGTGTCCAAACTCCAGTTTTGTTTGGAAAAATAGTAAAAGATAATTTTGAGTTTGTTTTTTCTATAAGAAAGAAAAAATATAATTCTTTATATGTAAAAGAATTGTTAGATGCATTTGAACTTTCAGAAGAATATCTAGAGCAACAAATAGAAAATTTATCTGGAGGCGAAAGACAGAGAATAGCACTAATTAGAAATCTTTTGTTTAGACCTAAAATTTTATTGTTAGATGAGGTAACATCTGGCTTAGATAGTTATAATACTAAAATTATTGAGGATTATATAGAAATGCTTAATAAAAAAGGTGTGACTATTATTTGGGTGACACATGATGAAATGCAAAGTGTAAGCATTTTTAACAAGCGAATAAAGATGGAAAGAGGACAGATAAAACTAATTGAAATATTAAAAAAAACAGCATAAGAACTGCTGAAAAAATTATAAAATATTAAAATTAAAAAAATAATTATAGAGGAGGAAGTTGTCAAATTATAGAGTTAAGACAACGATGATGATATGAGAGAAGTAATAGCAGATGTAGTAATTGTAGGAGTAATTTTGATAGGAATAGTATCACTAAATATAAGAGGGAGAGTTATGGATAGATATTTATTTGAAAAAAGGGATAAATAATAAAATATGGAAGTAAAGTCATTAATAATAGCATCTATCCTTATGATAATACCAATTATGATCTCAATAAAAGAAAACCTTAAGATTGAAAAGGATATTATTATAAGTATTATAAGAGCTATAGTTCAAATTGTTATAGTGGGATATATTTTAAAATATATATTTGAAGTTGATAATCAACTAATGACAATAATAATAGTAGTTATAATGATAATAAACGCAGCAATAAATACTAGAAAAAGTGGTGGGAAAATAAAAAATGTAATGATGATATCTCTTTTAGGACTTGTAGTTGGAACTAGTATCACATTAGTTGTGTTAATTATGTCAAAAGCTATTAGATTTACACCAGATGAGGTTATTCCTATTTCAGGAATGATAATAACCCAAGCGATGATAGCTATAGGACTTGCTTATAGAAATTTAAATAGTTTATTTAAAGATAGAAGAGATGAAATTGAGGTGAAATTATCTTTAGGAGCTAATATTAAAGAAGCGTCTAGAGGGATTTTGAGAAATAGCATAAGAACAGCAATGTCGCCTAATATAGATTCAGCAAAAACATTAGGAATAGTCTCACTTCCAGGAATGATGACAGGGCTTATTTTAGGAGGTGCATCACCAATTGTTGCTATAAAGTTTCAAATAATGGTTACATTTATGATGATGTCAGCTTCGTCAATTGCAGTAATAATTGTAGTTTATAGTGCATATAAAACTTTTTATAATAAAAGAGAACAACTTAGTTATAAATAGAAAACATCTAGAGATTAATCTAGATGTTTTTTCTTATTTATAACCTCTATCATCGAAATGTTAGGATTATAATATTGATAATTTTCTTTTTTCTTCATCATTCCATGTTTTATGCAAGAATTAGGACAATAGTGTATACAAGCAAAACACATTTCACATTTTTCTTTGAATTTAGGAGTTTTTTGTCCATTTACAAATTCTATATTGCCTATAGGGCAAACTTTTTCGCATACTTTACAAGAGGTACATTTCTCCTCATTAACTTTAAAATTTTTAAATTTCATAAAGGAAATACATATATTTTTTAGAGATGAATTTCCTATAACCGTATATTTAATCTTGGGCTTATTTGCTGGTTTAGTTTTAAAATTTTGTATTTGCATAAGGTCATGATTTATTTTCTTTAAGGCTGAATCAAGCATTTTTTGATTTGCAGCTTCTGTTGAAGAAAATAAAACACAATTATCTGGCATTTGTATATTAAAGTGGTTAGCTAATTTTAAATTTTTTTCTTTCAGTAATGAATTACAGGTATAAGATGAGTTTCCTACATTACCACCGCATGTTTGATATATAAATATATAAGTTGATTTCTCAGTATTTAGTTTTTTTATGAAGTTTTTTATTATATCAGGTGCATCATAAAAATAGGTAGGAAAAACTATTCCTATAACATTTGCATCAGATTTTACTTCATTTGATAAATCTAAACCACCTATATGTATGAGTTTTGAGTTTTCTAATCCGAAACTAAGAGTTTTAGCTACATAATGAGAATTTCCTGTTCCAGAAAAAAAGTAAATTTCACTTTTCATTTAATGCCTCCATATTTTTTTAGATACAATAATTATATTTAAGAATTACTCTAATATCAATTCTAATAAAAGGATTTTTTTATTAATTATTTATGTTAGCAGTTAATTTTAAAAATTTTTTTAGTTTATTTAGAATTTAGACAAAAATTAAATAAGAGGGTAGTGGGACTAGTATATTAGGTTAAAAGTTCATTTAGTTAAAATATTAAAATAAGTAATGAAATAACTAGAGTCAAGGAAAGAATAATGCTTGCTAAAGTTTTTTTGAAAAGTTTAAAATACAATAAGTTTGCCAATAAAATTAAGGGAAACATTAAACTCACTATAATCTTAGAAGTATAAAAATTAGAGGGTTCTCCTGTTAATGAGATAATTGCTAAGATTATAGAAAAGACACTTGATAAGATAAAATAAGCTGAAGCGTTACTTTTAGGTGCCTTAAAAATTAATATTAAGATGAATGTAAAACTTAGCAGTACAATAGAAATCATAAATATTGCAAGAATTTTCATTATCATGTTAAAAGCTCCTTTTATTATTGTAATTTATTATATATAAATAATTATAAAAAAAGACCAAGCCTTAATTTATTTAAGTCTTGGGTCATTTTCTTCTACATATTCTAAAATATCTCCAGGTTGACAATTTAGTATTTCACAAATTGCATTTAAGGTGGAAAATCTAACAGCTTTAGCTTTATTATTTTTTAAAATTGAAAGATTAGCCATTGTTATTCCTAGTTGATTTGAGAGGTCAGTAGAACTTATTTTTCTTTTTGCCATCATAACATCGAGATTTACAAGTATAGGCATATGTATCTCCTTTCTAAATTGTCATATCATTTTCTTCTTTTAATTCTAGTGCATTTTTAAACAGCTTGGCAAGTATTAGAAATAAAAAGCCTAATGTTAAACACATAAATCCAATAATTATAGTTGGAGTTGTTAAAAGTATATAGCCAAAGTGCACTATAAAAACTCTTTTTATTATATTTGAACAAAGGATAAATAATATTAGCTCACTAAAAGCACATATAGAAATAATATTTAATATTTTTATACTTTTTATTGAGAAAGATTGATTTTTAGAAATTAGTTTTATTAAGCTTTTTAAACTAAATAACGCTACAATGTATGGCAGGGCACAAAGCATAAAGCCTATTATTACAGAATAAAACGGTGCTGTACCTATTAAATCAACATCTCCAGTACTTTTGAAAAATGCACCAAAAATAAATGGTGAACCAAGAAAGATTAAAATAGTTCCAATTATTCCTATGATTAAAATTATGTTAAGTACCTTAGTACTTAGACTTTTGGTCATTTATTTCACCTCATTAATATATATGTTTTAAAGCTATCATAATCATATAATAGCTTTATGATTTATTGTTTGTCAATAAAAATATTTTGTTTTAGTGCAGATGATTTTATGAATTTTTAGTTCGGAATATTAATGTATTTCTTTCAGATTTTGTAAGAATTTGAAAGAGAAGTTTGTAAGATTTTTATTTTAATATTTAACTAAGGGATAGATAAGTCCTTTTATATTTTTTATTAGTGATAAATAAAGTTTTAGTATTTCTATATGATTTTAAATTAGTAGTTAAGAAACATTAAAATTCTATCTAAATTGAATTTATATTTAGATGAGAATTGATTTAAAAATTTCCCTTATGAAAAATATCATTTAAAAAGGTGTTTGTTAAAAATTCAAATAGTGTTTAGAAAAAGTTATAAAGGGGTTGATATAATTTAATATAGTAAACTAAGGGGGAAAAATATGAATAAATTAAATGTTTTAGTTGTAGATGATGAAAGGGAAATTGCTAATGCTATAGAAATATATTTAGCTAGTGAAGGATTTGAAGTTTTTAAAGCTTTTGATGGAATTCAAGCATTAAATATTCTTATGGAAAATGAGAATATAGATCTTATAATATTAGATATTATGATGCCAAAGCTTGATGGAATTAGAACTTTAATCAAAATTAGAGAAAGTAGAGAACTACCAGTTATTATTTTATCAGCAAAATCAGAGGATACTGATAAAATATTAGGTCTTAATATAGGTGCGGATGATTATTTGACTAAGCCATTTAATCCACTAGAGCTTATTGCTAGGGTTAAATCACAATTAAGAAGACATAAAACATATACGAAAATGAAAGAACAAGAAAGTGTGGTAGAAATTTTAAAAGTTGGTGGGGTAGAACTTAATTTAGTTTCTAAAGAATTAAAAGTAGATGGAGAGCTTGTGAAAATAACACCTATTGAGTATAAAATACTTGAATTATTAATTAAAAATAAAAATAGGGTGTTTTCAATTGAAGAAATTTATGAAAAAGTTTGGAATGAGCCAGCTATAAATGCGGATACTGTTACAGTCCATGTTAGAAGAATAAGAGAAAAAATAGAAATAAATCCAAGAGAACCAAGATATTTGAAGGTGGTGTGGGGGATTGGGTATAAAATCCAAGACTAGTATAAAAAGTTTTGATAAATTTAAAGGAAATAAGAAGTCATTTTTAGTTATAGTGATAACTATTATTTTATCAATTATAATAGCAATGCTACAACCTATTTATAATTATTATAGCGATATAAAATTTATTAAAGTAGATAGTTTGTTTCGAGAAGAAGTAACTGAGTATTTAGGTAGTGAAATTAAAGAGTTTATAATTCCGATGATATATAAAGAATTATATAAAAGTGAAGATGATTATAAGAAGGCTATAGAATTAGAATATAATAAACATATTAATTATTCCAAAAAAGAAGTTTATAGAAAAGTAGTAAATTTTCTTATCCAAGAAGTTGATAGAGTTTTTGAAGTTAATGAAAGTAGTGAAAAGATTAATGAAACGCTTTTGACAGAATATAATGAAATAAATGAGAAAGAAAACTTTGATTATGAAATTATAAAGAAAATTTTTAATGAAGAATTAGATAATTTAGATAAAAATAAATTGTTACAAGTAGATAAAAAAGTAAAAGAAGAATATCAAAATTTTATTAAAAAAAGAGATGGAGAAATAGCATATACAAATCAGCTATATAATAAAAAATTTAAGGACTTCAAAAAGTTGCTAAGTGATACTAAAAAATCAAACTTTGATTTTAGGCTAATTTATAAGAATGGAAATAATTTAGAAGAGATTGATTCAAATAGTAATTTTGGGCTAAAAGAAGGATATTATTGGAAAATATATACTGATACAGATGCAATTTTTGTTTCAAAAGGACCGAGTGAATCTGATGAATATTATGGTGGTATAGGTGATAGATATACAGTTAGTATATCTAATGAGATAAAAGATGTTGGGAATATACATCAGTTAATTATCTATTTACCTAAAGATATAACACAAACAGGAGTATTCAACGAAGCATTTAGAGCAGAGCTTAAAAACAATCAGAATAATTGGAGCACTTACATAGTTATAGCTGCAATAGCTTTGATTTTAGTTTTAATTGGAATGTTAAATTTTAAAAAGAAAATATTTAGTAATTTTAGAAACATACCAATAGACATAATTATAATTGTTTGGATTATATTTTCAGTTATTAATTTTTATGTGTATAGACCATACTACATTCCTATGATTTTATATGGAGGATTTAATATTGAAATATGGAGTGTTATTACAGAATTAATGGGAAGCTTATATATGATTTTTACATTTTTGTTTTGTTCGAGTGAAATTGCTTATATAAATGAGATGGGAATAAAAAGTAGATTCTCTAAAGAAAAATTATTTATTTTAAATATAAAAAGCAATTCTTCAAAGTTTATAAAGAGTATAAGTTTTAAAGAAGGAAGAAAGTTAGATTTTATTAAAAAAAGATTATTTGATATTAAGGCTTTTAGTTTAACAGAAGTAAAAATAAAAAAAGATAAAAAAATTTCTGAAAAAATATTAGATATTATATTATGTGGAACGATAATTTTAATCTTAGCGGGTATTATAGTAGTTTTATATGGTGGAATATACATTATAATGGAAAAAATATTTTTATATATATTTGGCTATTACTCTAATATGCCAACAATAATTACATCTGTTTTAGTTGTGTTTATAGGTATAGGATTGACTTTTTCAATGTGTAAAAAAGTATTAAGACGAGAGCTACAAAGAGTAAGTATTATCGAGCGAGAATTAGAGGAAATAAAAGAACAAACATCTAAAATTGCTAGTGGAAATTTTGATATTAAATTTACTAATGAAGAAATTAAGGAGTTAGATCAAATCAGATTAAATCTTTTAGATATAGATAAAGGATTTAAGATAGCTGTTGCTGATGAGTTAAAAAGTGAGAGAATGAAAGCAGAGCTTATTACAAATGTATCTCATGATTTAAAAACTCCTCTTACGTCTATTATAAATTATGTTGATTTATTGCAAAAAGCAAATATAACAGAAGCTGATAGGAAAGAATATATTAAAATTTTAGATAATAAATCAAAAAGATTAAAAATTTTAATTGATGATTTGTTTGAGGCTGTAAAAGCATCAACGGGGAATATTAAATTAAATATTGAAAGAATTGATATAGTTTCAGTATTAAGACAAACTACTGCTGAATTTAGAGAAAAATTTGAAGAGTCAACTATTAGCTATAAATTGAATATACCAGAGCATAAAATTTATTTGAATCTTGATGGCGCTAGAATGTGGCGAGTTTTTGAGAATCTTATAAGCAATACACTTAAGTATTCAATGGAGCATAGTAGAGTATATATAAATCTTGAAGAAACACAAGATGAAGTTATATTTGAGATTAAAAATATGTCAGCATATGAGCTTAATTGTGATCCAAGTGAACTTAAAGAAAGGTTTAAAAGATTAGATGATTCAAGAAATACAGAAGGATCGGGACTTGGACTTTCCATAGCTAATAGTATAGTAGAGCTTCACGAAGGAACTATGAATATATTTATTGATGGAGATTTATTTAAAGTAATAATTATATTTAAAAAATAATATGATATAAATTTATAAAATTGCACTTGATTTTTTTAGTGCAATTTTTTCCTTTATTAAAGAATTGTAAATTAATTACGATAATTAATTTATTAAATTTTTATAGGAGCAAAAAACTATGAAGAGTAAGCATTTTCAGCATATAGCATTATTTTTATTAAGTATTCTTATTATATGTGGAGTTGTATTAAACTATCGATTAATAAAAATTGTTAATGAAAAAGAAAAAGAGGTTTTACTTAGTGAGAAAGAAAAAAGGTTTATACAAACAGAGTTTGTTTCAGGAAGTGAATATATAAAAGTTAATGAAAAATATATGCAAATTTTAGAAGAAACTAAAAAGAAAAAAGATACGTTGAATAAACAGGAAGAACTTGCAAAAATAAATTATTTTATAGGTTACAATTCATACATTAACGGTGATAAGGACCTTGCAAGAAAATATTTTAAGGATGCTAAACAAATTTTATTAAAACTAGAGAAAAAAAATTATTTTTATTTACTTAATTCTAGCAATAATCTTATGAATATAGCCTATGCACAAGGAGATTATATAGCAGGAATAAATATAGCAAATGAAATTTATCAACTATTGCAAAATGATAAAATAGAAGGCATTAGCAAAGTAGGACAAAATGGGATTAGAGCTAATGTATTAGCTGGATTATTAGTAACATCATCTAATTTTGAAATGAAAGAAATGGCTAAAGTCTATTATGACGAATTATGTGAATTAACTCAAGAGACTATTTTTGAGCAAAATATAACCTTATATGCAAAATGCGTATATAATTTGTACATAGGCGATTTAGTTAAGGCAGAAAAGTATGCACGTCAATATATTGAAATAGTTAAAAATGAAAATTTTGAAGACTTTGAAGTTTCTCATATTTATCTTTTAGATGTTTTAATTAGTAAAAATAATTATGAAGAAGTACAGGAAGAGATTACTGAGATTTTTAAATTACTTGAAAAAAAATATGAAGTGGATCCAGAGGCATTAAATGAAGGAGTTATTTGTAAGTTAGTTGCTGAGTTTTATGAAAATATAGGAAACGAACAATTAGCATATAAATATTATAATCAAGCTTTTATAGAATTTGAAAAGAAGCAAGATTATCCAAATATTCTTTATTCCTTAGAGCAAATATTGATTGTTGGGAATGATATAGGAATAAATAATCAAAATTATATAGATTTAATAGTTAAATATAGAAAATTATATGATAAAGATGCTATAAGAGGCGAATTAGCAGATTCTATGGTAAAAGTAGGATATGAAAAAATAACTGAAGAAAAGTTAGTTTTTAAAGAAGTTTATAATAAAAAGAAAAATATAGTTAATTTATCTAAACAAATAAATTTTATATATTTAGTTTTGATTCTAATTTTTATATTTCTTTTATATAGAATGAAAATGGAAGTAGCAACAAGAAAAATTAAAGAAAGAGAATTGAAAGAATTTATAAAAGTTGATTATTTAACTAAGGCCTATAGTAGACAGTTTGTTATTGAAAAAATAGAGAAATATATCAAGGAAAATAGAAGTTTTACTTTCTTTATTTTAGATATTGATAATTTTAAAAAAATTAATGATACATTTGGACATAATTTTGGCGATGAGGTTTTAGTAAATTTAGTTTCTGTAATACAGGAAATCATTAAAGATAGAGGATATATTGGTAGATTTGGCGGAGAAGAATTTGCTATATTATTAGATGATGATATTAATATCAATATTTTAATACAGAAAATAAGAATTTCAGTTTTAGGAATGAATCTTAGTAAAAATATAGCTATAACGGTAAGTGGTGGTGCTGTGATTTGGAAAGATGAAAATATCACAGACTTAATATATGAAGCAGATATGCTTTTATATAAAGCTAAAAAAACAGGAAAAGATAAGATTTTATTTGATAAATAATTTCATAAAAACTTTGGATAATAAAAAATTTTTTTATTGTTCTCAAATTCCAGTTTTTTGTATATAATAAATTAAAATAATATTATTGATAATTCTATGATAAGAAGTAGTAGCTAAAAGAAGTTAGTTAAAGAGAGTTTAGGAGGGTGAAATCTAAGCACTGTACATTTTAGTGAATGGATCTTTGAGAAGCTAAGTTGAATTTTAGTAGACTTAGATGGGAGCTCCCATTAAAAGAGCAGGATATCGAAATAATTTTCCGTATCTGAATTGAGAAAATAGCTAGGTGGCATATAAGAGTCTAACTCTCCTAATTTTATTAGGGGAGTTTATTTTTGCAAATTTATTTTCTAGAGATGTTTGTAAAAATTTGGTTTTAATATATGCTTTTAGCTTTTAATATGGGTGGCACCGCGGTCACTTCGTCCCATAATGTAGGACGAAGTGGCTTTTTTTATTTAGTAGGAGGTGTTATAAAGATGAAAATTTTAGTAAAAGAAGTGGAAATGGATTTAAATGAATTAGAAAATCTTTATGTAAAAAGCAAATTGCCTAAAGTTTTATTTGAAGTTTCTAAAAAAGATAATAATTTTATTTATTTTGGACTAGAAGCAAAGTTTTATGTTGTATGTAATAACAATAAGGTGTTTTTAGTTAATAATAATTTGCAGTATAAAGAGATAAAAGAAAAAAGTTTTGATTTTATTAGAAAAATAATCAATGAAAATAAGTGTGAAGATGAACGATTCCCTTTTATTGGAGGATTTTTAGGATATATATCATATGATATGGTTCAGGAGTTTGAAGAAAAGTTGCATTTTAAAAATATGGATGAAATATGTGCTGATGACATGATAATGGGCTTTTATGAAAATCTTTATATATATGATAAAAAATTAGAAAAGACATTTAATCTTAACTTAGAAATATCTGAGTATCAATTTGAAGACTTTACAGGTAAATATGAGAAGAAAATAGAAAATAATGAGAAAAATCATAACCTAAATCTTGATATATCGAATTTGAAGGAACAAAGACAGCTATTTTGTGAAAAAGTAAGTAAGGCTAAGGAGTATATAAAAGCTGGCGATATTTTTCAAGTAGTTTTATCTAATAGAATAGTTAAAAAAACAGAAAAGGATAATTTTAATATTTATAAAGATTTGAAAGTAATAAACAAATCTAAATATATGTATTGTTTAGATTATTCTAGATTTTCTATTATAGGAACTTCACCAGAGGTATTAGTATCTTTGAGTAATAAAAAATGTGTTACTAATCCTATTGCAGGAACTATTAAACGAGATAAGAATGTAGAGATTGAAGCAATAAGAATAAATACTTTACTAAATGACAAAAAAGAATTGGCAGAGCATAATATGCTTGTTGATCTTGGGAGAAATGATATTGGAAAAGTTTGTGAATTTGGGAGTGTACAAGTATCAGAATATTTAAATGTAGAAAAATTTTCTCATGTTATGCATTTATCATCTATTGTTAATGGAATATTAAGGGAAAATAATGATGGTATTGATTTGTTGCAAAGTGTTATGCCTGTGGGAACTGTTTCAGGAGCACCAAAATTTAGAGCTATGGAAATTATAGAGGAATTAGAAGATAGTAAAAGAGGGATATATTCTGGAGCAGTTGGATATTTCTCTTTAAATGGAAATTTAGATTTTGCAATAACTATTAGGAGTATAGTAAAAAAGAATAATAAAGCTTATCTACAAGCTGGAGCAGGGATAGTTTATGATTCAGATGAAGAAAAAGAGTATGAGGAAACTATAAATAAAATGAAAGTTTTGATGGAGGTGCTTTAGATGATTCTTATAATTGATAATTATGATTCTTTTGTTTATAACATCTATCAAATGGTTGGAGAATTTTATAGAGATATTTTAGTTGTAAGAAATGATAGTATCACTATAGAAAAACTTGAAGAATTAGATTTAGAAGGAATAATAATATCACCAGGACCAGGGCAGCCTGAAAATTCTAATATATCATTAGAAATAATTGAAAAATTTTCGGAGAAAATTCCAATTTTAGGAGTATGTCTTGGTCATCAAGTGATAGGTATTAAAAATGGTGGAAGTGTTGTTAGAGATGTAGAGATTATTCATGGTAAAAAATCAATGATTTTAAATAAAGGAAGTAAGCTTTTGCAAGATATAAGTTATAGATTTGAAGCTATGAGATATCATTCACTAGTAATAAAAAAAGAAAATTTCCCTAAAACTTTAGATGTTATAGCAGAGTTAGAGAGTGGGACAATTATGGGAGTTAAGGTTAAAGGAAAAGAGGTATATGGAATTCAATTTCATCCAGAATCGATAGGTACTAAAGAAGGGAAAAAAATAATTGAGAATTTTGTTAGGAGGATTTGTTGTGTTAAATAAAGAGATGTTAATTAAACTTATAGATAGAAAAAATTTATCAATGGATGAAATGAGAAAAATAATAAATACCTTTATTATAGATGGTTTTGAAGAAAGTGAGCTTGCTGCTGTACTTGTTGCTTTAGCAATGAAGGGAGAGTGTATTGAGGAAATTTTAGGAATAGTTAATGGAATTAATGATAGTATTAAAAAAATTAAATATTCTTCGCCATTAGTAGATGTGTGTGGAACAGGAGGTGATGGATTTAATACTTTTAATATTTCGACTTTGAGTTCAATAATTCTTGCAAGTGGAGGTATGAAAATTGCAAAACATGGTAATCGAGGTGTTTCAAGTGAATGTGGTAGTGCAGATGTTCTAGAAGAATTAGGTGTTAATATTATGGTTACAGAACAAGAGGCTATTAAAATCTTAGATAAAGTAGGAATGGTGTTTTTATTTGCGCCTTTATATCATAAAGCTCTTGGGAATTTTAAAAAGGTTAGACAAGAACTTAAAATCAGAACGATTTTAAACTTAGTTGGTCCTTTTGTTAATCCTTTTATGCTTTCAGACCAGCTTATAGGTGTTTCAAATATAAGTTTAGGGAAGGAACTTGCAGTAGTTTTAAAAGAACTTGGAATAAAAAGAGGAGCTATAATTACATCTAAGGAGGGAATGGATGAAATTAGTTTGACATCATTAACTAATATTTATGAAATTAGAGAAGATACAATAAAATTCTATGAATTTAATCCAATGGATTATGGATTTGAATTTTGTAAAATTGAAGATTTAAAAGGTGGAGATAAAAAATATAATGCAAAATTAATAGTAGATATTTTAAATACAACATTAAAAGGACCTAAAAGAAATATAGCAGTTATCAATGCGGGATTTTCATTTTATTTGTTTGGAAGAACAAATACTATAGAAGAGGGAATAACATTTGCTAATAGGCTTATAGATGAAGGAACAGCATTAAAAAAATTAGAAAACTTGATAAAAGTGAGCAATGAGGGGATATGATGTTTTTAGAGCGAATATGTAATGATAAAAAGGAAGAAGTAAATAAAAAGAAAGTGCTTGATTTAGGTAAAAAAGCTAAACAGAAAAAAAGTCTAATAGGATTTTATGAAGTATTAAATAATAAATCCTTTAGTTGTATAGGAGAATTAAAAAAGGCTTCTCCTTCGAAAGGAATAATATCAAATGAATTTCCTTTTAAAAAAATATTAGAAGCTTATGAAAATAATAAAGATATTGCAGCTGTTTCTATTTTAACAGAAGAAAATTATTTTTTAGGCTCATTAGAGTATTTAGAATATGGTATAGAATATTTAACAAAACCTATTCTTAGAAAAGATTTTATAATAGATAAATATGAAATTTATGAGAGTTATATCTATGGAGCTAGTGCAATACTTTTAATAGTAGCAGTTTTAGATAGAGAAATTTACGAGTTTTATAATTATGCAAAATCATTGGGGTTAGATATTTTAGTGGAAGTTCATAGTAGGGAAGAAATAGATATAATAAAACCTTTAAAGCCTGATATTGTAGGGATTAACAATAGAGATTTAAAGACGTTTGCTGTAGATTTAAAAAATACTCAAAAATTAATGGAGTTTATAGACTGGGAGTGTATTATAATTTCTGAAAGTGGAGTTTCTAGTGAAGATGATATTGAGTATCTTAAAGGCTTAGGGGTTAAAGGATGCCTTATTGGCGAATATTTTATAAGAGGAAATATAAAATGATTTTAAAAATTTGTGGAATTAAAACAGAGCAAGAGGTTTTATCTTTAAATACTGTGAAATGTGATTTTGCTGGGTTTATTATGACAAAAAGTAAAAGAAAAATTAGTTTTGAAACTTATGATAATCTTACAAAAAAATTAGATTGTAGTATACAAAAAGTAGCAGTTTTTAAAAATGATGATTTGGGTTTAGTCAAAAATTTTATAAAAAATCACGATGTTGATATTATACAGTTGCATGGTGATGAAGATTTAGCATATATAAAAAGTTTGGGTTTTGGGAAGATTTGGAAAGCGCTATATGGAAATAATAATTTAGAAAAAAATATAAAAAAATTTGCAAATAATGTTGAACGGATTTTAGTAGATTCTGTAGTAAGTGGAGGTGGAAAAAATTTTGACTGGGATATTTTGAAAAATATAGAAGCTAAAGATTTAATTGTAGCTGGGGGGATTAACATTGAAAATATTAGTGAATTAATAAAAATAAACGAATTTTATGGAATAGACATTAGTTCTGGTGTGGAAATAGATGGTTTTAAAAATTTAAAACTTATGCAAAAAATTTCATCTTTTGTTTACAAAAAGTAAAGTGAGATTGTAGAAATAAATTCAAAATATAAGGGGAAAAATAATAAAAGAAGGTGTGTTTTTGGGAAATAGATTAAGAGATTATTTGAAAAATGCTACTAAAAAAATATTTGTAGGATTTATACCTTTAAATTTCAAAAGTGAAGATTTTATGATAAATAGTATACTTGAAATGCAGAAAAATGGTGTTGATATCATTGAAATTGGCTTTGGTGGTGAGAATCCATATATGGATGGAAAAATTATAAGAGAGGCATATTTACAAGGAGAAAAAAGTAATATTCAACTTGAGAATTTATTTAGTGTAGTAAAAAAATTAAGACTTTATACAGAAATTCCGATAGTATTTATGACTTATAAGAATGAAATATTAAAATGGGAAAATAAATGTATTTATAAAAGATTAAAAGATTGTGGAATAGATGCTCTCTTAGTTCCAGATTATGAATATGAAAAATTAAAAGAGAATGTAATGCAGGCGGATTTAATAAATATAAAAATAGTAAAGAGTCAAGAATTACATTCTATTAATAACTCAATAGATGGATTTATATATTGCATTTCAAATAGGGGGAAAACAGGAAGGGGATTTATAAATTTTGATAAATTATTTTACGATTTGAATAATACTAATAACAATTTGAAAAATAAAATTTTAGTTGGATTTGGCATGGGGGATATTGAAAATATAAAAAAAGTAAAAGAAAAATTTGAAGGAGTAATCATAGGGAGCAGTATAGTTGAAATTTTAGAAAGATATGGTTATGATTCTAAAGAATTTAAAGATTATATACTAAAGTGTAGATTTGAATTAGATATTAGCTAAAAAGGATAGAATAATGCAAGTTTAATTAATTAAAAATTGCATTATTCTATCCTTTTTTTACTATTTAGAAAAAATGCAAGATTTATAAAAAGGAAAATCATTTACTGATTAAACAAATATAAAGTTACAAAATTATTTATTTAATATTAATTTATTAACAAAATAAGATATAAAAAGGTTAATTATTAATGTATAAAAGTTGTCTAAAAATATTTGGAATGATAGAATTAGGTAGTCAAAACTTTAAAATTAATATTTTGAGGAAGATATTTAATAGATAATAAATTTTTGCAATAATATTTAAAGTTTAATTATGAATTGAATTTTTAGGAGGAAGAATAGGATGGGGAGCGAAAATAATAAAAAGCTGATGTGGTACAACCTAGGCTTGATGGCATTTGTTGCTGTTTGGGGCTTTGGAAATATTGTAAATAATTATGCTAATCAAGGGCTGTCAGTAATAACATCTTGGGTACTTATATTATTTTTATATTTTGTACCATATGCTTTGATGGTAGGAGAATTAGGTTCTACTTTTAGTGAGGGGAAGGGAGGAGTAAGTTACTGGATTAGAAAAACTATGAGTCCAACACTTGCTTATCTAGCTGGATGGACATATTGGGTTGTTCATATACCATATCTTGCACAAAAACCACAAGGTATTCTTATATCACTTGGATGGGCAACATTCCAAAATGGTGAGTTGATAGATCATGTTAATCCTTTAATTTTACAAGGGATTACTTTAGTTATATTTTTCATATTTTTATGGGTTGCATCAAGAGGAATGACATCTTTGAAAGTTATAGGTTCTATAGCGGGAATCTCAATGTTTGTAATGTCAATTCTATACATATTATTGATGCTTGCAGCGCCAGCATTAGTTGGAATAAAAAGTGCTACACCACATATTACATTACATTCATTTATACCAACTTTTGATTTTAAATATTTTACAACGATAGCAATGTTAGTGTTTGCTGTTGGTGGGGCTGAAAAGATGTCCCCATATGTAAACAATATGAAGGATAAGAAAAAAGGGTTTGCAAAAGGAATGATAGCATTAGCTATAATGGTTGCGGTAACTGCATTTTTAGGTTCCTTTGCTATGGGTATAATGTTTAATTCTAATGATATTCCTCCTGATTTAAAAATGAATGGAGCATATTATGCATTTAAAAAATTAGGGAATTATTATGGAATAGGAAATACATTATTAGTTCTTTATTCAATAGCTAATTTTCTTGCACAAGTATCAGCATTATTATTCTCTATAGATGCACCGCTTAAGGTTTTACTTTCAGACACAGATGATAGATATATACCAAAAGCACTAACAAAGGTTAATAAACATGGAGCTCCTATTAATGGATATAAAATGACAGCAGTACTTGTTTCAATTCTTATAATAGTACCAGCACTTGGTATGGGAAATACAAATGATTTATATAATTGGCTACTTGACTTAAATGCCGCAGTTATGCCACTTAGATATTTATGGGTATTTTTAGCATATATAGCACTGACTAAATTAGCAAGCAAGTTTAATTCTGAATATAAATTTATAAAGAATAGAACTGTTGCTAGAATTTTTGGAATTTGGTGTTTTGCTTTTACAGCATTTGCATGTATTATGGGGATGTTTCCTAAAGATGGTGTGATGTTTACAGGCGAATGGTGGACATTAACATTATCAAATTTTGCTACTCCTTTTATTCTAATAGGTCTAGGACTAATTCTTCCTAAAATAGCAAAAAGAACAAATAAAAGTAGAGAAGTTTTACAAAAATAAATAAGTTTAATAAATATATCCTAGAGAAATTTGATTTTAATAGGATATATTTTTTTTATAAAAATATAAAATATAATTAAAAATATAAGAAAGTAGAAATTTTAAAAATAAAATATATAAGATTTTAATAAGTATTTATAAAAGGATTGATTTATAATGAATTTTAGTATAAAACTAGCTAAATAAGTAAACAATAGTAAGTATGAGAATTTTATTTATAAAAAATATGTTGTAATTAGAAATGATTAATCTTATAATTATATTAATATTTTGACTGTCAAAATATTTGAGTTTGAAAAGAAGGGAAGTAATAGATTATGGATATAAAACCACTTAAAATAGGAAACCTAGTTTCAAAATTACCTATAATTCAAGGTGGAATGGGAGTTGGAGTATCTCTTTCAAGATTAGCTGGAACAGTAGCTAAGTATGGCGGTATTGGGGTTATTTCAGCAGCACAACCAGGATACGATGAAGAAGATTTTATTAAAAATAACTTAGAAGCTAATACAAGAGCTTTAAAAGCACATATACAAAAAGCCAAAGAAATATCTAATGGAGGTATTATTGGTGTTAATATAATGGTAGCTATGGAGAGATATGATAAATTTGTTCAAGCTGCAATAGATGGAGGTGCTGATCTTATAATTTCAGGAGCTGGAATTCCGAAAGATCTTCCTAAATTTGTTAAGGATGCTAGTATAAAAATAGCCCCTATAGTGTCTTCAATAAAAGGAGCAAAGCTTATCCTTAAAATGTGGGATAAAAGACATCAAGTAGCACCAGATATGATAGTAGTTGAAGGTCCTAAAGCAGGAGGGCATCTTGGATTTAAAAGTGATGAAATTGAAGAAAAAATGGAATGCCTAGAAGATGAAATAGTGGGTATTGTAGAAGCTAAAAAAGAGTATGAAGAAAAATATAATAAAGAAATACCTGTCATTGCAGCAGGAGGAATTTATACAGGATATGATATAGCTAAATTTATGAGACTTGGTGCAGATGGAGTACAAATGGGTACTAGATTTGTAGCTACTGAAGAGTGTGATGCGAGTGATGCTTTTAAACAGTATTATGTAAATAGTACAGAAGAAGATATCGTATTGCTAAAAAGTCCAGTTGGTATGCCGGGAAGAGGTATGAATAATAAATTTATTAAAACATTTAGTGCACAAGGTAAAATACCTGTAAAAAGATGTTATGACTGTTTAATACCATGTAATCCCAAAGAAACACCTTATTGCATAAGTCAGGCGCTTATAAATTCTGTCAAAGGTGACTTAGATGAAGGTCTTATTTTCTGTGGTGCAAATGCACATAGAATTGATAAAATTGTTAAGGTCGAAGATCTTATAAATGAATTATGTGCTGAATTAAAAGATGCATAATTTGTGTGGGGATTTACGTGAGGATAAAAGGAAATATAAGTAAGTTATATATAAAGAGCTTATTAAATATGCATTTATCCTTAGTAAAAAGCAATAACGCCTAATTATAAAAAATTAAGAGTATTCTAGGCTATATAGGGAAGATGACAAAAATAAATAATTTGTGATATATTTGATATATTGTTTTACAAATCAAAATATTGATGTAATTTAAGGAGAGATAAGATGATAATAGAACCTAAATTTAGAGGATTCATATGTACTACATCACATCCAGTAGGATGCAGAGAAAATGTTAAAAGACAAATTGATTATGTTGAAAGTAAAAGTAAGATTAAAGATATAAAAAATGTTTTAGTAATAGGGGCAGGGGCTGGATATGGTTTAGCAAGTACAATAGTAGCTGGTTTAGCATGTAATGCAAATGTTCTTGCAATAAGTTATGAGAGACCTTCAACAGAGAGAAGAACTGCTTCTGCAGGATGGTATAATACAGAAGCTGTGAAAGCTGATTTTGAAAAAAAAGGGTTAAAATATATTAAAATGAATGGTGATGCTTTTTCAAATGAAATAAAAGCAGAAGCTATTGAAAAAATTAAAGAAGAAATGGGAACAATAGATCTTTTAATATATTCACTTGCAGCACCAAAAAGAGTTATTCCAGAAACAGGAGAGGTTGCTAATTCAAGTTTAAAACCTATAGGAGAAGCATTTAGTAGTAAAACTATAGATTTTCATACTGGAAAAATTTTTGATGTTACAATAGATCCTGCTTCAGAAGAAGAAATAGAAGGAACAATAAAGGTAATGGGTGGAGAAGATTGGGAGCTTTGGATAGAAGCATTAAGTAAAGAAAATCTTTTATCTGAAGGTGTTAAAACAATAGCTTATAGCTATCTTGGACCACAAATAACAGAACCTATATATAAAAATGGTACAATAGGTGCAGCTAAATCTGACCTTGATGTAACAGTTCCTAAAATTAATTCTATTATTGAAAATATTAATGGTAAAGCTTATGTTTCAGTTAATAAGGCATTAGTAACTCAAGCAAGCTCTGCTATTCCAGTAATTTCTTTATATGTATCACTTCTTTATAAAGTTATGAAGGAAAAAGGAATTCATGAAGGATGTATAGAACAAATATATAGATTATTTGAAGAACTTTATGGTGAAAAACCTCTTAATTTTGATGAAGAAGGTAGAATAAGACTTGATGATTTAGAAATGAGAGAAGATGTACAGGAAGAAATTTTAAAAATATGGCCTCTTATAAATTCAGATAATGTTTTTGAAATAACAGATGTAAAAGGATTTAGAGAAGATTTCTTTAAATTATTTGGTTTTGGATTTGACAATATAGATTATAGCCTAGATGTTGATATTAAATAGTTTGTTCAAAAATATTTAATAATAAATGAGTAGTCTATTTTAAATAATTAGAATATCATAATATTAGTATTTAAATTAAAGCATCCTACTTCGATAGGGTGCTTTAGTTATGTAATTAATTTCTAATTCGTACGTCAAAGGGGGACATGCATATGAAAAAGAAGCTAAATTACCTAATGAGTGATAAAAAATTTTATAATACTTTAATAGTATTAGCTTTACCGATTATAATACAAAATTTACTTATGTCATCATTAAGTATGGCAGATACTATGATGGTTGGGGCACTTGGAGATAATCCTGTTGCAGCAGTTGGAATAGGAAATCAAGTGAATTTTTTAGTTCAATTATTTATGTTTGGAATTGCTGGTGGAAGTAGTATTTTTATATCACAGTTTTGGGGGAAAAGGGATAAACATAATATCAAAAAGACTATGGGACTTAGCATAATCAGTAGTTGTATAGTTGGAGTAATTGGAACTTTTGTAGTTTTATTTGGAGCTGAATTTATAGCTAAAATTTTTAGTGAAGATATCATAGTAATAACACTTGTAAAAAATTATTTAGGTGTTATGTTGTTAAGTTATATTGTTAATGGAATTACAATTGGAATAGCGTATGGGCTTAGAAGTGTAGAGGATACTAAAAGTCCTATGTATGTTAGTACTGTAGCAATAGTAACTAATATAGTTTTAAATTATTGTCTTATTTTTGGTAAGTTTGGAATGCCAGAACTTGGTGTTAAAGGAGCTGCAATAGCTACAGTTATTGCTAGATTTTTAGAAGCTGGACTTTTGATTTGGATAGCATCTAAAAATGAAGTTTTTAAGGGGCAATTTAAAGAGTTTTTTGATTTTGATTTAGCATTTTCAAAGGATGTTTATAAAGCTATCATACCTGTTTTACTCAATGATATTTGCTGGGGGATAGGAAATTTCTTATATTCTGTAGCATATGGTCAAATTGGTACATCAGCAATGGCAGCTGTGCAAATATGTATAAATGTACAAAATGTGTTTATGGTTTTATGCATGAGTATGGCAAGTGCTTCTCTTGTTATGATAGGAAACCAAATAGGAGCAGGAAATGAAGATAAAGCTAAAGAGTATGGAAATAAAGTTACTATTTTATCATGTATAACAGGAGTTGTTTTAGGGATAGTAATGATAGGAACATCTAGTGCTTTAGTAAATTTATTTAATGTATCGGCTCAAGTAAAAGAATATTCAGTTTATATATTAGTTGTTTTTGCTCTTTTAGCACCAATAAGAATGATGAATCTTGTTATTATCGTTGGTGTTTTAAGAGGGGGAGGGGATGCAGGCTACGCATTAAAAGCTGAAGCTATTCCAATGTGGTTTATTGGAGTTCCACTTGCATTCATAGGAGCTGTATTTTTAAATCTTGAAGTACAATATGTTATAATGCTTGTTTCATTAGAGGAAATTATAAAGTTTATACTATGTGGTAGACGACTTAAAAGTGGGAAATGGGCTAAATGTCTAGTTTCAGATATAGGCGTACAAGCAATGCAAACATAGAATATTTATAGGCTTTTTATGATTTTTGAAAAATAAAATGTTTAGTAATTAGAATTAAAGATTGTAGTAGTCATAGCAAATTTAAGTTTGCTATGACTTTTTAGTTTATAAGATTTAAAGAAGTGCAACTAATCAGGTTATTTGTTATAATTAACGGAGATTAGCTAAAAATATATAAATTTGAGCTATAAGATGAATCGGAGGAAATTAAGAATATGAGCTTTAAAGAGTTGAATTTAGATAAGAAAATAATTACTGCATTAGAGGACTTAGGATATATAAATCCATCTGATGTTCAAAGGGAAGCTATACCTTATTTATTAAAAGGAAATGATTTGATTGTAAAATCAAAGACTGGTTCAGGAAAAACAGCAGCGTTTTCTATACCAGCATGTGAAATTGTAGATACGGAAGAAAATGATGTTCAAGTTCTAATATTAGTACCAACTAGAGAATTAGCATTACAAGTTAAAGAAGAAATTGGAAATATAGGTAGACTGAAAAAAGTTAGAGCTGCAGCTATTTTTGGAAAGATGCCATATAATGATCAAATTAGAGAACTAAAACAAAGAGTACATATAGTAGTTGGAACACCAGGACGTATAATAGATCATTTAAATAGAGGAACTTTAAAAATAGAAAAAATAAAGTTTATGATTATTGATGAGGGAGATAAGATGCTTAATATGGGATTTATTGACCAGTTAACTCAAATCTTTGATATGACTCCTAATGAAAAAATGACTGCTTTATTTTCAGCAACAGTTCCAGAAGAAATTAAAGTATTATGCGAAAAATATATGCATAAACCGATTGAACTTGATGTTAAAGCGAAGTTGGTGAATGAAGGGAAAATATATGAATCGTATGTATTCTTAGAGAAAAAGGATAAACTTAAAACTCTTTGGAAATATTTATATGCTAAAAACCCAGAAAGTGCTATAGTATTTTGCAATACTAAGGATGAAGTAAAAGCCATAACAACGCTTCTTAAAAAAGAGGGAATAGTGACATGTCAGATACATGGAGATATGAAACAATCAGAGCGTATAGATGTAATGAAACAATTTAAAAATAAAGAATTTAAGGTAATGGTTGCAACAGATCTTGCAGCTAGAGGTATCCATATAGATCACATACAACTTGTTGTTAATTATGAAGTACCAATGGAGCAAGATAGTTATGTGCATAGAATAGGTAGAACTGGAAGAGCTGGAAAAGAAGGAGAAGCTGTTACTTTTGTAGCCCCTTTTGAAGAAAAGTTTTTGAAAGCGATAGAGGAATATATAGGTAGAGATGTTCCAAAAGGCGAGATACCTTCAGATGCTATTGCAAAAGCTTGTAAAAGTAAGTTTAAAGATGCACAAAGAAAAATGCTAGCTGAAAGAAAAAAAGGTGCTACTAAGGAAGTTATTTCTGGTGTTATGAAATTACATTTAAGTGGTGGTAAAAAGAAAAAGCTTAGAGCTTTTGATATAGTTGGAACAATGAGTAATTTAAAAGGTTTAACAGGGGATGATATAGGAATTATCGACGTACAAGACGGTTTTTCTTATGTTGATGTTTTGAATGGAAAAGGTAATTTAGTTTTAAAGAATCATAAAGAAGTTACCATAAAAGGTAAAAAGATAAGAATTACTAAAGCTAAGTCTTAATAAAGTTTGAATAAGATAAAATAATAAACCAATAACCCTACATAGATAACTTTTCTATGTAGGGTTTTATGTTAATAATAGAAGATAGTAATATTTAAACTAATTAAATGAAAACTTCTATTAGAGCTAAGAATATAATAATAATACCTGATATTAAACTACATTTTTCCGAGAATATTTTATTTTTAATTTTCTTAGAAGCTAGCATTCCAAGAGGAATTAAAATAAATGAAAATATAAATGTAAAAATAGTTGTTATTGTAATATCAAGTCCTGTGACACTTGCAGCCAAACCTAGAGCAAAATTATTTAATGTGAGTGCTAATGATAAGATTATAGCTTCTTTTAAGTCTATAGAGCCAGATTTATCTATATCTACTATTTCAGGAAATGTTAAAATAGCTTTAGCACTAGATGGTTTATTTTCATAAAGATGTTCTAGAGTTTTAGAGTTTTGGCTTTTTTTATAATCTAATATAAAATAAACTCCTAAAATGAGAAGGACAATAGTTCCAAATAGGTTTGATACTGTTAAGGACATTATGTTTATCAATTTATATCCTAAAAACATTGATAAAAAAGTACCACTTGAAGATATTAAAGAGATAATAAAATTACTCAGAAAGCCTATATTTATTTTCTTAGCCCCATATGCAAGAGATACAATAAAGGTATCTAAACTTGCTGAGAGAACAAATAGTATGACTGATATTATAGTCATATAAGCCTCCAAAATACTTCTTTTGATACTAATATATTAATAAGTAAAGTAAGTTGTGACAAAGTATTAAAATTAAATTGAAGAGAAAAAGTAACTTTTTAATATGATATCAACATTGTTTCTAAGAGCTATTTCGAGCATATAACTTTTACATCTTTTAAGTTTATTATTTAAAAGTAATTTTTCAATATGATTTTTTTCAGCATGTTTTATATATTTACTCATAATTTTAAGGGCTTCTCTTATAGCCAATATTTCTGTATAGGTATTAATGAATTGTTCTAATACCTTGTTTATGAATCTATAAAATTCTATTATAGATTCAGTAGAATTCGCTAATGATTCGCCTTCAGAAACAAAATCTTCACCTCTTTCTAAAATTAAAAGTTTATATTTTTCAAATTCATCTTTTATATCTTTTTTCGAAAAATGCCCATTTTTAATTTCAGAGATAATGTTTTGGCATTTTATTACTGAAATATTTTTATCATTAAATTCTAGACAAATGTCAGTAGTAAATGCTTTAAATATAGGATAAATATCTAAAAATTCATCTATATTAATAGTGTTAGCAACAAAACCTTTCTTTTTAGTATGATTTTGAGTACTATAGTAAATTATTAAATTTTCGTTATCTAAATCCCATGTTTTTGAAATCCTTTCGAACTTTTCTTTTAGGGGTAAGTCACTAGGATCAAATACTTCATCATATAAAGTATTTATAGAAATAGTAGCCTTTGTATATTTATGAATATCAAGTAAATCTATAATAGAAAAATTTTTTTTATCATTAATCAAAACCAATCTATTTTTGAGTTCTTCTGATAATGAGTTATAAACATTTATAAAACGTTCTTTTGCAGTAATTTTATTTGTATAAATACCACCTACCTCTAGAAAAATTTTATTAGTGTTATCAAGGTTTAATGCATTCATAAACTTAATATGATTATTTAAAAATTCTATGGATTTTTCTACAACTTCCAAATTTGGAGAATTCAATAATGTGAATTTTTGTGGAAACATAGTAATTCTAAGTTCATGTTTATGAATTAGTGTAGATAATTCATTTAATTCCTTTTTTAAAATGCTAGTCCAATCTTCATCAGCGTTAAAAAATTTAGCATTATCTAAGATATCAGAGCTGATTTCAAAAAGTTTTATATTATTTTCTATATTGTATTCTAGAATTTCTTTTAGGTTTTCTAAGTTAATTTTTAATGAATTTATAAAATCTTCATTAGAGAAATATTTTGATACGACTTTTTTATTTGTTCTAGCATTTATTGTTAAGGGAGAAGACGCATAACCAATTTTCATAATATATGCTACTAAAAAATTTGTAGCATTACACCACCTTTCAATAAAAATTAAATTTCTCATTTATAGTATGTACAAAAAAGATTAGACTATAAGAATTTTTAAAAATAAAATATAAAAAAAAATTATAGCTACATGGTTAATATAAAAATATAAAATATATCAATTTATGAAAACATTATCAATAAAATATTATTCTCTTTGTATTTTTGGAAATTTAGAGATTCTCTAATATTAATATATTGGTTGAATTAATATATAATATAGCTTATATTTTAATTAAGCTATACTTTATTGCTTTAAAATTAATAAATAGAGTAGTCTTTTAGGAGGGAATTTAATATGAATTGTATAATAGCACAATCTGGAGGTCCAACAACTGTTATAAACTCTAGTATTTATGGTGTTATAAAGGAAAACCAACGTTTAGGAATTTATAAAAATGTTTTAGGTGGAATAAATGGAATTGAAGGAATTTTAGCTGGAAAAATAATAAATTTATCTGAGCTTGATAATAATAAATTAGAAAGAATCAAAAATTCACCAGCATCAGCCTTAGGATCTTGTAGATATAAGCTTGATGATTATAGAAAAAATTCTGATGAATATGAAAAAATAATTAATATATTAATTGAAAATGATATTAAAACTTTTTTCTATATAGGTGGTAATGATTCAATGGATACTGTGGTAAAACTTGGTGAATATGCTGAGTTTAAAAATATACCAATAAAATTTATAGGTATTCCAAAAACTATTGATAATGATTTAATGTATATAGATCATTGTCCTGGATTTGCAAGCTCAGCTAAATTTATTTATACATCAGTTTTAGAAACGTACTTAGATTCTGTAGTATATAGTAAAAATGGAATTTTTATAGTAGAAGTTATGGGAAGAGATACAGGATGGCTTGCTATAGCTGGTGGACTTGCAAAAGTTAATGGAAAAGAGTGTGCTGATTTACTGTATATACCAGAGATACCGTTTAATGAAGAAGAGTTTTTGAAAGATGCAAAGAGAATATATAATGAAAAAAAATCTTTATATATAGTTGTTGCAGAAGGTGTGAAAAATATAAGAGGCGATTTTATATCTTCAACAGCTGACACTTTTGATAAATTTGCACACAGTCATTTAGGTGGAGTTGGACAAGCTCTAAAACATATTTTAATTAGAAATGAAATAGCTAAAAAAGTTAGAGTTTTAGAATTAAATACTTTACAAAGAGCTGCTATGCACTGTGTTTCTAAAATAGATTTAAAAGAAGCAGAGCAGGTAGGGCGATATGCACTTGAAAATTCTTTATATTGTAAAAATGGATCAATGGTTAGTATTACTGTAGAAGATAGATTGAAATATAAATCAAAGCCTTATTTAATAGAGGCTAAAAAAGTTGCTAATAAAACTAAATTTGTACCTATTGAATGGATTAAAAATAAAGGGAATATTTTAAGTAAAGAAGCAACTATGTATATAGAATCATTAATTGGAGATGAAGGAGAATATCCTTTGAATTATGAAACTTTAATATAATACACTAATGAAAAAGTTTTGGGAGGGATTTATAGATGGAAAATAAATTTGTATATTTTTTTGATGATGAGGGAGAAAATAAAAAAGAACTTTTAGGGGGAAAAGGCGCAAATTTAGCTGAAATGATGAAAATTGGAATTTTAGTTCCACAGGGATTTACAATTACAACAGAAGCTTGTAATAGTTATTATAGAGATGAAAATATTTTAAATAAAAGTATAGAAGAAGAAATTTATGAATCAATTGATATATTAGAACATAAAACAGGAAAAAAATTTGCTGATGCTAAGAGACCTCTATTAGTTTCAGTTAGATCAGGGGCTAGAGTTTCTATGCCAGGAATGATGGATACAATTTTAAACTTAGGACTTAATGATGATGTTGTTGAAGTTTTAGGAAAAGAGACAAATAATAAAAGATTTGCATATGATTCATATAGACGTTTTATTCAGATGTTTTCAGATGTTGTAAAAGGCGTAGAAAGAAATCTTTTTGAAAATGTTTTGAATGATACAAAAGAATTGAAAGGTTATGAGTTTGATACTGAACTTGATGAACATGATTTAAAAGAAATTATAGAAAAGTATAAAATTATATATAAGAAAGAAGTTGGAGAAGATTTTCCAATGGAACCTAAAGTTCAATTAATGGAAGCTGTTAAAGCTGTTTTTGAGTCTTGGAATAATCCAAGAGCTATTATATATAGGAGAGTTAATGATATTCCAAAAGAATGGGGAACAGCAGTCAATATACAAGAAATGGTGTTTGGAAATATGGGAGAAGACTCTGGAACAGGAGTGGCATTTTCAAGAAATCCATCAAATGGAAATAAAGAGATTTATGGAGAGTATCTCATAAATGCACAAGGAGAAGATGTTGTAGCAGGTATAAGAACACCACTTAAAATAGAGGAGTTAAAAGAAAGAAATTTTGATCTTTATAAGCAATTTAAAGAAATTGTTGATAAGTTAGAAAAGCATTACAGAGATATGCAAGATATGGAGTTTACTGTAGAAGGAGGAAAATTATATTTTTTACAAACTAGAAATGGAAAAAGAACTTCAGCTGCGGCTTTAAAAATTGCTATAGATTTAGTTGAAGAAGGTTTAATTACAAAAGAAGAAGCTATATTAAGAGTTGATGCAAAACAATTGAAGGGGTTGTTACATTCTACTTTCAATAAAAAAGCATTGGAGAAAGAAGTTCCAATTGCAACTGGACTTGCAGCATCACCTGGAGCCGCTAGTGGAAAAATTGTTTTTACAGCAGAAGAGTCTAAGTTTATGAAAAAGAAAAATGAAAAAAATATACTTATAAGATTAGAAACATCTCCAGAAGATATTGAAGGAATGATAGCTTCTGAAGGAATTCTTACAGTAAGAGGAGGTATGACATCACATGCAGCTGTTGTAGCTCGTGGAATGGGAAAATGTTGTGTATCAGGATGTTCACAAATAAAAATAAATGCTGAGGATAAAATTGTGAAGGTAGGAGATATAACTTTGAGGGAAGGAGATGTTATATCTATAGATGGAAACACTGGAAATGTGTATTGTGGAGATATAGAAAAAGATATATTTAAAATATCAAGTGATTTTGAAAAGTTCATGTCATGGGCTGATGAAATTCGTAATATTGAAGTTTTGACTAATGCAGATACACCAAAAGATGCAGAAATGGCAATACGTTTTGGGGCTCAGGGTATAGGGCTTTGTAGAACAGAGCATATGTTTTTTGAAAAAGATAAAATTGGAATTGTTAGAGAAATGATATTAGCAAATGATACGGAAAAAAGAAAAGCGGCTTTAGATAAGTTATTACCTATACAAAGAGATGATTTTATTGGAATATATGAAGTTTTGATGGAAAGACCTTGTACTATAAGACTTTTAGATCCACCTCTTCATGAATTTTTACCAAGTAATGATAGTGAAATAAATGAACTCTCAAAAAGCTTAGAGGTTAGTAAAGAAAAAATAGAGGAAGCAATTACAAATTTAAAAGAGGTTAATCCTATGATGGGGCATAGAGGATGTCGATTAGGAATAAGTTATCCAGAAATTATCCAGATGCAGACTAGAGCTATAGTTGAAGCTGCTATTTACGTAAATAGAAAGTTAGGAAATAAAATAAAACCTAAAATAATGGTTCCTTTAATAAGTGATGTAAGAGAATTTATATATGTGAAAGAGATAATAGAGGAAGAAGTAAATAAAATAATAAAAGAAACAAATGAAGCTATTAAAGTTGAAATTGGTACTATGATAGAGACCCCAAGAGCAGCTTTAACAGCAGATGAAATAGCTAAAGAAGCAGAGTTTTTCTCTTTTGGAACAAATGATTTAACTCAGATGACTTTTGGATTTTCAAGGGATGATGCAGGTAAATTTTTAGAAGATTATTATGAAAAAGAAGTTTTTGAACAAAGTCCATTTGTTAGAATTGATGAAAAGGGGGTAGGAGAGCTTATAAACTTAGCTACTATACTTGGTAGAACTGAAAATAAAAATTTAAGTATAGGAGTATGTGGAGAACAAGCAGGTAATAGTGCATCTATAGAATTTTTTGATCGTATAGGTATAGATTATATAAGTTGTTCACCTTATAGAATTCCTATTGCAAGATTAGCAGGAGCACAGGCAGCGGTAAAAGATAAAAATAAGCTTTAAATTTTATAGAAGTAATATAACAAAAAAGATTAATGTTTTAACTATGAAACATTAATCTTTTTTTAGCTAAAATCTTTTTGGAGTTTTATTTAAAGGAAGGAACAAAAAACTAATTTTACTAATATACTAACATATTATCAAATATTTTATTTTAAATTTAACATTTGCTTAATAAAAATTACAACTTAAAGATTATATTATCAATAAAATATCAAATTTATTGACAATATTAATGTTAAAGAGTAAAATCTTTAACAAACAGAAAAACATTAAGGCTATTAGTCAGTATAGGTTGGGGAACTTATACTTTTTTCTTATCATTAAATGGAAAAAAGTGTAATATATATTGATTTTTAGAAATAAAATTAAAAATTAGATTAAAAAGGGGGTATTTTTATTGGAAAGACATGTTTTATCTGTATTAGTTAGAAATTCATTTGGTGTATTAAGTAGAGTGTCTGGTCTTTTTTCAAGAAGAGGTTTTAACATAGATAGTCTTACTGTTGGAAAGACACAAGATGAAGAGATATCAAGGATGACTATAACAATACTAGGAACAGATGATGTTCTTGCACAAGTAATAAAGCAGTTAAATAAGCTTGAGGATGTTATTAAAATAATTAATGTCAAAGATGAAAATGCTATCTATAGAGAATTAGTTCTAATAAAAGTTAAAGCTTCTACAAAGGAAAGAGCAGATATCAATGAAATAGTTAAAATATTTAGATGCAAAATAGTAGATATTGCAAAAGAATCTTTGACAATAGAATTAACAGGTGATGATAGTAAAGTTTCTGCATTGATAAGTCTTATGAATGATTATGGAATAAAAGAAATTGTAAGAACTGGATTAACAGCTGTGGAAAGAGGAGATAAAGAAATTACTGAATATGGAGAATATTTCGAAGGGGAATATTAGGATTATATTTATATAAATTTAGGAGGTGATTTATTTGTCTACAAAAAGTATAGAAATATTTGATTCTACTTTAAGAGATGGTGCACAAGGACAGGGAATTAGTTTTTCATTAGAAGATAAGATTAAAATTTGTAAATCTCTTGATGCGTTAGGTGTTGATTATATAGAAGCAGGAAATCCAGGTTCTAATCCAAAAGATATGGAGTTTTTTAATAAAATAAAGAAGTTGAAATTTGAAAATTCTAAAATTGTAGCCTTTGGAAGCACTAGAAGAGCTAATACTAATGTGCAAGATGATAAAAATTTAAAAACTCTTTTAGATGCGGATACTGATACGGTAGTTATATTTGGAAAAGCATGGGCATTTCAAGTTATAGAAATTTTAAAGACTACTAAGGAAGAAAATTTACTTATGATAAAAGATACTATAAAGTTCTTTATAGAAAATGGTAGAGAAGTTATATTTGACGCGGAGCATTTCTTTGATGGATATTTTAATGATGAAGAATATGCACTTAGTGTTATAAAGGAAGCTAAAGAAGCAGGAGCTAAAACTATTGTTTTATGTGATACAAATGGAGGAACTTTGAGTTCTGATATAGCTGATGTTATTAGTAAAATAAAAGAAAAATTTGATATGAATCTTGGAATACATTGTCATAATGATATTTCAATGGCAGTTGCAGCTTCGATAGAAGCAGTAAAATCAGGAGTGAAACAAATACAAGGAACTTTTCTTGGTGTTGGTGAGAGATGTGGAAATGCTTGTCTTAGTAGTATTATTCCAACACTTGTATTAAAACTAGGATATGTACTTAAAAGTGAAACTTCAATAGAAAATCTTACAAAAACAGCTAGGTTCATTGCAGAAATTTCTAATATTAGTATTAAAGATGAAGAACCTTATATAGGAAATTGTGCATTTGCACATAAGGGTGGTATGCATATAGATGCAGTAGTTAAAAATCCTAAATCTTATGAACATATAGAGCCTAGTAAAGTTGGTAATAATAGAAGATTCTTGATATCAGAAGTTAGTGGGAAATCAACAATTTTAAAAGAAATACAAAAAATATTTCCAGAGCTTTCAAAGGAGTCAAAAGAGGTTGAACTTATTACAAAAAGATTGAAAGAGTTAGAATATGAAGGTTATCAATTTGAAGGTGCAGATGGAAGTATAGAACTTGTTATGAGAAAAATAATAGGTAAGTATGAACCTTTTTTTGAACTTATAAGTTTTAAAACAATGGGGGAGCAATACCGAGATTTAAATAATAAATATAGTTCTACAGCATTTGTGAACATTGCAGTAGAGGGTGAAAATAAAATTACGGCTGCTGAGGGTGAAGGGCCTGTAAATGCTTTGGATAAAGCACTTCGTAAGTGTTTAGAAGAGTTTTATCCAGAGCTTAAGAGCGTACGACTTATAGATTATAAAGTTAGAGTTCTTGATACAGAGTTAGCAACAGATGCAAAAGTTAGAGTTTTAATGGAATCTACAGATGGAAGAGAAACTTGGGGGACTGTAGGAGTATCAAAAGATATAATACAAGCAAGTTGGATTGCTTTAGTCGATTCTATTGAATATAGATTAATAAAAGATATTGAAAGAAAAGTTAAAAAGTATTTTTAATGGTTAAGAGGGGGAGTTTAGTTATGGGAATGACTATGACGCAAAAGATTCTAGCAAAACATGCAGGTCTTGAGTCAGTGAAAGCAGGTCAGCTTATAGAGGCAAATTTAGATTTAGTTTTAGGAAATGATATTACAACACCAGTAGCAGTTAAAGAATTTGAAAAACTTGGACTTAATGAAGTTTTTCATAGTGATAAGGTTGCAATAGTACCAGATCACTTTACACCTAATAAGGATATTAAATCAGCAGAACAATGTAAATGCATTAGAGAATTTTCTAAAGATAAAAAAGTTAATAATTTTTTTGACATAGGGGAAATGGGAGTAGAGCATTGTCTATTACCAGAAAAAGGACTAGTAGTAGCAGGGGATGTTGTTATAGGAGCTGATTCTCATACATGTACTTATGGAGCACTTGGAGCTTTTTCAACAGGTATAGGATCTACTGATATGGCAGCAGGGATGGCTACAGGTAAGTGTTGGTTTAAAGTGCCTGAAGCTATAAATTTTGTTTTAACAGGAAAGTTAAATAAATGGGTAAGTGGTAAAGATGTAATACTTCATATTATAGGGATGATAGGTGTTGATGGAGCTTTATATAAATCTATGGAATTTACAGGGGATGGTCTTTTAAATCTTAGTATGGATTCAAGATTTACTATGGCTAACATGGCTATAGAAGCAGGTGCTAAAAATGGTATATTCCCAGTAGATGAATTAACTATAGCTTATATGAAAGAACATTCTAATAAGGTATGGGAAAAGTTTGAAGCAGATAATGATGCTGTTTATTATAAAACATATAAAATAAATTTAAATGAAATAAGACCAACGATAGCATTTCCACATTTACCTGATAATACTAGAACAATTGATGAGATACTTGAACCAGTAGAAATAAATCAAGTAGTTATAGGTTCATGTACAAATGGAAGAATGGAAGATTTGAGAGAAGCAGCTAGTATTTTAAGAGGTAAAAAGGTTAAAAAACAAGTTAGGACAATAGTTATTCCGGGAACTCAGAAAATATATTTACAAGCTATGGAAGAGGGATTACTTAAAGATTTTATACAAGCAGGAGCAATAGTATCTACACCTACTTGTGGTCCTTGTCTTGGGGGGCATATGGGAATACTTGCTAAGGGTGAGAGAGCAATTTCGACAACTAATAGAAATTTTGTTGGAAGAATGGGACATGTTGAGTCAGAAGTATATCTTGCAAGTCCAGCTGTAGCTGCGGCATCAGCTATAACAGGTAAGATATCTTCTCCAGAAGAATTATAAAATTAATAAAAAGGGGGAGAACACAATGGAGGTTTGTGGAAAAGTTTTTAGGTATGGAGATAATGTTGATACAGATGTTATTATTCCAGCGAGATATTTAAATACTTCAGATGAGAAGGAACTTGCTATACATTGCATGGAGGATATAGATAAAGAATTTATAAATGATGTCGAAGAGGGTGATATCATTGTAGCTGATAAAAATTTTGGCTGTGGTTCTTCAAGAGAACATGCACCAATAGCTATAAAAGCAAGTGGTATAAGCTGTGTTATAGCAAAAACATTTGCTAGAATATTTTATAGAAATTCTATAAATATAGGACTTCCTATTTTAGAGTGTCCAGCGGCTACGGAGGGAATAAAAGCTGGAGATAAGGTAACAGTGAATTTTTCTACGGGTGTTATAAAAAATATAACAAGAGGAGAAGAATACCAAGGTGAGCCATTTCCAGGGTTTATGCAAAATATAATAAACCAAGGTGGACTTATTAAAAGAATTAAGAATGAATCTAAGTAGGGGGTAAAGTATGATTTTTAATATTGGGGTTATTAAAGGAGACGGAATAGGGCCAGAGGTTGTTGAAGAAACATTAAAAGTTTTAAATAAAATAGCAGAAAAATATAATCATAATTTTATATATCATGAAGCTATAGCAGGAGGGTGTGCAATAGATAAAACTAATGGGAAAACAGCACTTCCAAAAGAAACTTTAGAACTTTGTAAAAAGATGGACGCAGTTTTTTTAGGAGCTGTAGGAGGTCCACAGTGGGACAATCTATCAGGAAATGTTAGACCAGAACAAGCACTTTTAGGATTGAGAGGAAGTCTTAATTTATATTGTAACTTAAGACCAGCATTATTATATGCTCCGCTAAAAGAAGCTTCGCCATTAAAGGATTCTATTATTGGAGAAGGAATAGATATATGTGTGGTAAGAGAGCTTACAGGTGGAATTTATTTTGGGAAAAGAGAGTTGATTAAAAATGGAAGTGAAGAAATTGCTAAAGATACAGAGCAGTATTCAACTTCTGAGGTTAGAAGAATAGCAAAAACAGCTTTTGAAATTGCTAGGAAAAGAGAGAAGAAAATTACTAGTGTGGATAAAGCAAATATTTTAGAAAGTTCAAGACTTTGGAGAAGAGTTGTAGAAGAAGTGCATGAAGATTATGTGGATGTAGAAGTAAATCATATGTATGTAGATAATGCATCTATGCAATTAGTACGAGATCCAAAGCAGTTTGATGTTATTTTGACAAGTAATATGTTTGGGGACATTTTATCAGATGAAGCTTCCATGATTACAGGATCAATAGGTATGTTGCCATCAGCAAGTTTTGGAGACGGCAGTTTTGGAATGTATGAACCTATTCATGGAAGTGCACCTGATATAGCAGGAAAAGGTATAGCTAATCCACTTGCTACAATTTTATCGGCAGCTATGATGCTTAGATATAGTTTTGGATTAGAATTAGAAGCTAAAGTTGTGGAAGATGCAGTTATAAAAGTTTTAGAAGATGGATATAGAACAGGAGATATTAATAGTGATGGCATGAAATTAGTTGGAACACAAGAAATGGGACAATTAGTTATTGATGCTATAGTTTAGGAGTGAGTTTTTTGAGAAGTGATAGAGTGAAATTAGGAGCTAGTAAAGCTCCGCATAGGTCTTTATTGAAAGCCTCAGGACTTACTGATGAGGAAATTTCAAGACCTCTTATAGGAATTGTAACATCACAAAATGATATTATTCCTGGACATATCAATTTAGATAAAATAGTTAAAGCTGTTAAAACAGGAATAATTATGGCTGGTGGAACGCCATTAGTATTTCCTGTAATAGGAGTTTGTGATGGTATAGCTATGGGACACAAGGGTATGAAATATTCGCTAGCGACAAGAGAAATTATAGCAGATTCCATAGAATGTATGGTAAATGCTCATGGATTTGATGGACTTGTTCTTGTACCAAACTGCGATAAAATTGTTCCGGGTAGTGTAATGGGCGCTTTAAGAGTTAATATTCCAACAATTGCAGTTTCAGGTGGACCAATGCTTGCTGGGATATTCAAGAATAAAAAATGCAGCTTATCGACTGTTTTTGAAGGTGTTGGAGCTTTTGAAGCAGGAAAAATAACAGAAGATGAATTGTTGAATTTAGAAAATAATGCATGTCCAACTTGTGGTTCATGTTCAGGAATGTTTACTGCAAATTCAATGAATTGTCTTTGTGAAAGCTTGGGAATAGCACTTCCTGGTAATGGAACTATTCCAGCGGTATATTCAGAAAGAATAAGACTTGCTAAAAAAGCTGGAATGGCAATTATGAATCTTGTAGAAAAAGATATAAAACCTAGAGATATTATAAATGAAAAGAGTATAGCGAATGCTTTAGCTGTAGATATGGCACTTGGATGTTCTAGTAATAGTGTTCTTCATTTAACAGCAATAGCTAATGAAGCTAAAGCTAATATAAATTTAGATGTAATAAATGAAGTGAGCTCAAAAATTCCAAATCTTTGTAAACTTTCCCCAGCGGGAGAAAATCATATAGAAGATTTATATGCCGCAGGTGGAGTTACGGCTGTTATGAATGAACTAAGTAAAAAAAGTTTATTAGATTTATCATTAATAACTGTAACAGGAAATACTCAAGGGGAAAATATAAAAGATAGTAGAGTTTTAGATAATAAGGTAATTAGAGATATAGATAATCCATATAGTGAAACTGGTGGAATAGCAGTTCTCAGAGGAAATTTAGCGATAGATGGAGCTGTTGTTAAGAAATCAGCTGTTTTACCAGAAATGTTAGTTCATGAAGGACCAGCAAGGGTATTTAATTCAGAGGAAGAATCTATAGAGGCTATAATGTCAGGAAAAATTATAAGTGGAGATGTTGTTGTAATAAGATATGAAGGACCAAAAGGTGGCCCAGGAATGAGAGAAATGCTTTCACCTACTTCGGCGATAGCTGGAATGGGACTTGATAAGTCAGTAGCATTAATTACTGATGGAAGATTTTCAGGTGCAACAAAAGGTGCTTCTATAGGTCATGTATCACCAGAAGCAGCCGAAGGTGGAAATATAGCACTTGTAGAAGATGAAGATATTATTTTTATAGATATTTTGAATGGAATTTTAGAGCTTAAAGTTCCTGAAGAGATTTTACAAACTAGAAGAAAAAATATTAAAATTTTAGATCCTAAAATAAAAGAAGGATATTTATATAGATATTCAAAGCTTGTTTCATCTGCTAGTGAAGGAGCTATTTTGAAATAATATAAATATTTATGTTTTAGCAATAAGAAAAGCAAAAAAAGGGGTGATATTTTATGATTCTAAATGGTTCAGAAATATTAGTTAAATGTTTATTAGAGCAAGGTGTTGACACTATTTTTGGTTATCCAGGTGGTGCTGTTCTTAACATTTATGATGCTCTATATAAAAATAAGGATAAAATAAATCATGTTTTAACATGTCATGAGCAAGGGGCTGCTCACGCTGCTGATGGATATGCTAGAGCAACTGGAAAAGTAGGAGTTTGTCTTGCTACATCAGGACCAGGAGCTACAAATCTAGTGACAGGTATAGCAACGGCATATATGGATTCTATTCCCATGGTTGCGATAACAGGAAATGTTCATAAATCGCTATTGGGTAAAGATAGTTTTCAAGAGGTAGATATTGCAGGGATTACAATGCCTATCACAAAACACAATTATATAGTTAAAGATATTAAAGATTTACAAACTGTTGTGAGAGAAGCTTTTTATATTGCAAAAAAAGGTAGACCAGGACCAGTTCTTATAGATATTACAAAGGATGTTACAGGAGAAAATATAGATTATGAGTATAAGGCACCTAAAAGTATTGAGAAAAGTACAGAGTATATAACAGATTCAGCTATAGGAAAAGTTGTTGATATTATAAATAGTGCAAAAAAACCTTTTATTTATGCTGGTGGTGGAGTAATTAGTTCAGATGCACAAAAGGAACTAAAAAAGCTTGCAACTAAGCTAGGAGCACCGGTATCTACATCACTTATGGGGCTTAGTTCATTTAATGCACAGGAAAAACTTCGTACTGGTATGATAGGAATGCATGGAACAAAAGCATCTAATTTACTAGCTGTTGAATGTGATGTTTTTATTACTATAGGCGCTAGGTTTAGTGATAGAGTCATTGGCAAGAAAGATCATATTAAAAATGCCAAAGTAGTTCATATAGACATAGATCCTGCAGAAATAAACAAAAATATAAAGGCTGATAGTTTTGTTGTTGGAGATATAAAAGAGGTGTTAAATAAACTTCTTCCATTAATAGATGTTAAGCAAAATAAAGACTGGGAAGATAGAATGTTAGAGTTAAAAGGACAAGCAGAGACAGCTATAAAGCCTAATACACCAGAAGAATTATTTAGCATATTAAATGAAGTTACAAATGGTGATGCAATTATAGTAACAGATGTTGGACAACATCAAATGTGGACAGCTTTAAATTATAAATTTAAGGTGCCTAGAAGTTTTGTAACATCTGGTGGTCTTGGAACTATGGGATTTGGTCTTGGAGCTGCAATAGGCGCTAAGTTTAGCACTCCTGAAAAGAAGGTTATATTAATAACTGGTGATGGAAGTTTTGCAATGAATTGTAATGAGCTACCTACAGCTATTAAAAATAATTTAGATATTACAGTTATTTTGCTTAATAATAATGCATTGGGAATGGTTAGACAATGGCAAACATTATTCTATGAGCAGCGTTATTCAAATACAACTCTTGATAGAAAAACTGATTTTGTAAAGCTAGTAGAAAGTTTTGGTGGAAAAGGTTATAGAGTTGATTTAGGTGATAATAGTTATGAAATTTTAAAGGAAGCAATAGATAGTAAAGAAACTACGCTTGTTGATTATATTATAAATGAAGATAAAAAGGTATTTCCAATGGTTGCACCAGGAGCACCAATTAAAGATATTATTTTAGATGACAAATAAAGGTTAAGGGAGGATTTTATGAGTAAAAGAATAAAAATATTTGATACCACCTTAAGAGATGGAGAACAAACCCCAGGAGTTAATCTTAACCTCAAAGAAAAGGTCATTATAGCTAAAAGACTTGAAGAATTGGGTGTTGATGTAATAGAAGCTGGATTTCCTATGGCTTCTAAGGGTGATTTTGATGCAGTAAGTGCTATAGCTAAGGAAGTTAAAAATTCAACTGTAGCAGCACTTTGTAGGACAAATAAAAGTGATATAGATAGAGCTTTTGAAGCGATAAAAGAGGCAAAAAAACCAAGAATTCATACGTTTATAGCAACATCGCCAATTCATATGCTTCATAAACTTAATATGACTGAAGATGAAGTTTTAAAAAGAGCAGTTGAAATGGTGGCTTATGCTAAAACTTTATGTGAAGATGTTGAATTTTCAGCAGAAGATGCCTATAGGAGTGATAAAGAGTTTTTAGTCGAAGTATTTTCAGCTGTTATAAAAGCAGGTGCTACCGTAATAAATGTTCCTGATACAGTAGGATATGCGCTGCCAACAGATTATCATGATTTTATGAAATACGTAATAGAAAATACTGTAGATGCAGATAAAGTAGAATTTTCAGTACATTGTCATGATGATTTAGGTATGGCAGTAGCAAATTCTTTAAGTGGTATTATGGCAGGAGCAACACAGGTTGAATGTGCAGTTAATGGTCTAGGTGAAAGAGCGGGAAATGCTGCTTTAGAAGAAATTGTAATGACTATTAAAACTAGAGAAAATAGTTTGAAGATGCATACAGAAATTGATAGTACAAAAATTTGGAGAGTTTCGAATATGGTTTCTTCTATAACAGGAGTTTTTGTACAACCTAATAAAGCTATAGTTGGTAAAAATGCTTTTGCACATGAATCAGGTATACATCAAGATGGAGTTTTAAAAGAAAAATCTACTTATGAAATAATAACACCAGAATCAATAGGAAAAGTTTCAAATGAAAATATAGTCCTTGGTAAACATTCAGGAAGACATGCATTTGATGATTATTTAAAGAAAAATGGGATTAATCTAGAAAAAAATGCATTGAATGAAGCTTTTGATAACTTTAAAAAAATGACCGATAAGAAAAAACATATAAGTAGTAGGGATATAGATGCAATTATAAATAACAATGCATCTAATATAGATGAGACATATAAACTTATTTCATATCAAATAAATAGTGGAAATAAAATGATATGTACAACTACTATTGAAGTACAAAGTGATGAAGAGGTTTTAAGAGAAAGTGCTGTTGGTGAAGGTTCAGTAGCTTCAGCTTTTAAAGCAGTAGAGAGAGTTATAGGATTAGATATGAAATTAGAGGACTATGCTATAAGGTCTGTAACTGATGGAGAGGATGCTTTAGGAGAGGTTACAGTAAAAGTTCGTTGTAATGATGAATTTTTTACAGGAAGTTCATTATCAGCTGATGTTATGGAAGCAAGTATAGGAGCATTTATTAATGCAGCTAATAGAGTGATTGATTTTAAAAAATAGTATGATAATAAAAAATATTTATTATAGATATAAAAATGGGGGGATTTTATTATGGCAAAATTATTTTATGAAAAGGATACAAATATTGAACTTTTAGAGGTTAAGAAAGTTGCAATTATAGGATATGGAAGTCAAGGACATGCACATGCATTAAATCTTCATGAAAGTGGAATTGATGTAACAGTAGGATTATATGAGGGAAGTAAATCATGGGAAAAAGCGGAAGACGCAGGCTTAAAGGTTTCAACAGTTAGTGAAGCTGTTAAAAATAGTGATGTAATCATGATATTAATTCCAGATGAAAAACAAAGAGAACTTTATAATACAGAGATAGCACCATATTTAAGTGAAGGAAAAGCTTTAGTGTTTGCTCATGGTTTTAATATTCACTACACACAAATTGTGCCACCATCAAATGTTGATGTATTTATGGTAGCACCTAAAGGACCAGGGCATATGGTAAGAAGAACATACACTCAAGGATCAGGAGTGCCTTGTCTTATAGCTGTATATCAAGATTATACAGGAAGTGCTAGAGATTTAGCTCTTGCATACACAAATGCTGTAGGGGGAGCAAAATCTGGTGTGCTTGAAACAACTTTTAAAGATGAAACAGAAACAGACTTATTTGGTGAACAAGCTGTTTTATGTGGAGGATGTAGTGCTTTGATAAAGGCCGGATTTGAAACATTAGTAGAAGCAGGGTATGCACCAGAAAATGCATATTTTGAGTGTATGCATGAAATGAAGCTTATAGTTGATCTCATGTATCAAGGTGGATTAGAAACTATGAGATATTCAATAAGTGATACAGCTGAGTATGGTGACTATGTTGTTGGAAATAGAATTATAACAGATGAGACAAAAAAAGAAATGAAAAAAGTTTTATCAGAAATTCAAGATGGAACATTTGCAAAAAATTGGCTTGTAGAAAATATGGTTGGAAGACCTAATTTCAATGCTACAAGAAGAAATGAAACAGAGCATCAAATAGAAAAGGTTGGAAAAGAACTTAGAGGAATGATGAGTTGGATTAATAATGATGTAAAATAAATATTAACTTAATATGAAATATCGTTTATAATAAAGAGAGATAGAACTATCTCTCTTTTATTCTTTGTTAAATTTAAGTAAAGTTTTCTTAAGTATTAAAAAAAACTTACAAAGTTCTAAAATGTTTGAAATTTCTATCTATAAATAATATAATGGTAAAAGACAATAATAGAGAAAATATAATATTTGGTAATTATGGAAATAAATATTAGGAAACTTAACTTTAGGAGTGACAAATATGGAGAAGAGCTTTTTTATAATTAGCATAAGCTTTCCTATAGTCATATTAGCAATGATGGGATACCATTGTGTAATAGGTCTAATAGGGGCATACAAGCTTTCAAAAGATAAAGATAAAAAAACTGAAATGAAAAATCCAGAAAAAAGTTTTGCACTTATCGTGTCAGCTCACAATGAAGAAGTTGTTATAGGGAATTTAGTTGATAGTTTTAATCACTTAGATTACCCAAAAGAATTATATGATGTGTTTGTTATTGCAGATAACTGTACAGATTCGACAGCTGATGTGGCTAGAAAGCATGGAGCAAATGTATATGAAAGATTTAATAAAGAAAAAAGAGGAAAAGGTTTTGCATTAGAATGGATGTTTAAAAAAATCTTTGAAATGGAAAAAAACTATGATGCTATTGGTATTTTTGATGCTGATAACCTTGTAGATAAAGAGTTCCTACAAAAAATGAACTCTAAAATGTGTGATGGATATGAAGTAGTTCAATGTTATATTGAAACTAAAAATCCTAATGATTCTTGGGTTACTGAATCTTGTGATTTATCATTAGGTTCAACTGTTAGAAGACTTCAATATGGAAGAGATTCAATGGGATTATCAGCACAGCTTGGTGGGACAGGTTTTGTTCTTACAACAGAAATCTTACAAGAGATGGGTTGGGGAGCTACTTGTTTAACAGAGGATTTAGAGTTTACATGTAAATTGGTTTTAAATGGAAAAAGGGTTGGGGTTGCAGATGATGCAATAATATATGATGAAAAACCGTTAACACTTAATGATTCATGGAAACAAAGAAAAAGATGGATGCAAGGATTTGCTGATGTTGCTAGTAGATATACACTAAAATTATTGAAGAAAGCAATTGTTGATAGAGATGCCATAGCATTTGATTGTGCTATGTATGTGTTACAACCTTTTATGACAACATTGCTTGCAATTTCAGTAGTAGTAACTATATTTGCAGGGTTATTCATAGGTCCATTAAGAGCATTTTTCTCAAATTATGTTTTCTATGATGGATTATGGGGTGCTATATGTCTTATAGAAATAGCATTTATAGTTGTAATGATGATAAGAGATAAGGTTAAAACAGGAAGATCTATTACTATGCTAATAGCATTTTTAGTTGTAGCTTTCATACAACCTTTCTTTGTAGTAAACTTATCTATTTTAGATGATAAAGTAATGCTAACTTTATTCAATATACTATATGCGGTTAGTTTCTTTGCAATAAGCGTTAGAGTATTAGGTGAAGATGTAAAAGATGAAGTTATAAGATATCTTGGTTCAGCTATTTATGTTTTAACTTGGGTACCAATAACAATGCAGGGAATAGTTAATAAAGATAATAAAGAGTGGTCACATACAAAACATGTTAGACAACTTGGAATATATGAAATGTAAAATAGATGCTTTTTAGCATCTATTTTATTTTAGTTTAAAAACTTTCCCATTTGACAATAATTTTAAAAAAAATTATACTGAAATTTAGTAATGAAGGTGGTGCGAAAATGTTTGGAACAATAGAATATTCAGATATACATAATCATGAAGATGATTATATTTTAGTTGATGTTAGAAGCGAAAGTGAGTTTGCAGATGAAACAATAACTGGAGCTATTAATATACCAATTTTAACTGATAAAGAAAGGGAGATAGTTGGTACTACATATGTTAGAGAATCTACAGATGCCGCAAAAAAATTAGGAATGGAGTTTGCCGCAAAAAGATTACCTGAAATTTTTGAGAAATTTCAAGAGATTATAAGAAAAAATCATGGTAAAAAACTAGTTATTTTTTGTGCGAGAGGTGGAATGAGAAGTGGAAGTGTCCACGGATTATTAAATGGAGTTGGTATAACTTGTTATAAACTTAGAGGGGGATATAAATTCTATAGAGCTTTTGTTGTTGAAAAATTAGAAGAATATTCAAAAAAAGTAAAATTTATAGTATTATATGGTAATACGGGTATTGGAAAAACTGAAATGCTTTATAAGTTAAAAGATGAAGGGTATGATGTTTTAGATTTAGAAGGAGCTGCAAATCATAGAGGATCAGTTTTAGGTGGTGTAGGTCTTGGTGATATTTATTCACAGAAAAAATTTGAAACATTAATGTATGATCAGCTTAAAAAAAGAAAAAGTGATTTAGTGTTTACAGAAGGCGAAAGTAGAAGAATATATAAGGTGATTATACCAGATAATATATGGAGTATTCTTCAAAGTGGAGAACGAGTTTACATAACAGCAGACTTAGAATCTAGAGCAGAAAGATTAGTTAAGGAGTACACATCTTTTGAAAATGTTGATGAAGAGATTTTAGTTGCTCTTGAAGGCATAAAAAAATATGCTAGTGAAGAAAATTTAAATAGATATAAAGACTTGGTTAAAGCGGGAGATTATAAGAGTGTTGCTATGGAAATGATGGAAAAATATTATGATCCTAAATATGTGCATGGAAGTAAGAATGCCACATTTAGAGCTAGATTTCATGCTAATACAGTAGAAGTGGCATGTGAAAAATTAGTGGAAATATATAAAGAAGTAAGAGAAGAATTAAATAAAGAAATATAAAAGTAAATTTTGTAAGTGTGGAGGAGTTAGATGCCAAAGAAAGTTAAAAAAGAGTATGATGTAACGTCCCTTACTTCGTTAGAGAAGTTAGAGCCAGTAAGAGTAAGACCAGGAATGTATATAGGATCTACAGGAACTAAGGGACTTCATCATTGCATATGGGAAATATTAGATAATGCTATAGATGAGATATCAAATGGATATGGAACAAAGGCTACTGTAATTTTGAATAAGGATAAGAGTGTTACAGTTATTGATGATGGTAGAGGAATTCCAACAGGAATGCATCCAACTAAGAAAAAAACTGGAGTAGAGATGGTTTATACAGAACTACATACAGGTGGAAAATTTAATAATGATAACTATAAAACATCTGGAGGGCTTCATGGAGTAGGAGCAGCTGTTGTTAATGCTCTTTCAAAATGGCTTGAAGTTGAAGTAAATCAAAATGGACAAATTTATAAGCAAAGATTTGAATATGCTTATGATAAAGAATTAAAGAAAGATATGCCAGGGACAGCAGTTACAAAATTAGAAGTTATAGGGAAAACAAATTCAACAGGAACTAAAGTAACATTTTTACCTGATAGTGGAATATTTTCAACTAATGATTTTAAGTTTGACAATATAGATGAAAGGCTTCAAGAACTTGCTTTTCAAAATAAAGGAATGAGACTTGAGCTAATAGATAAAAGAAAAGATGAAGAAATTAGAAAAGAATATTATTCTGAAAAAGGTCTTTTAGATTTTATTGCGTATTTGAATGAAAGTAAGACTCCATTGCATCCAGAGCCTATTTTATTTGAAGGTGAAAGGGAAGTGAATGGGCTTCAAATGTACGGAGAGGTTTGTCTTCAATTTACAGATTCAACAACTGAGAATATAGCAAGTTATGTTAATAATATTCCTACAACTGAAGCTGGTACTCATGAAACTGGTTTTAAAACAGGAATGACAAGATCATTCAAGGAATGGGCTAAAAAGTTAGGATTAGTTAAGGAAAAAGACAAAGAGTTTGAAGGCGATGATATAAGAGAAGGTATGACAGCTATCGTTAGAATTAAAATAACAAATCCAGAATTCGAAGGTCAAACTAAGACTAAACTTGGAAATAATGAAGCATATACTATGATGAATGATTTAGCCTATACTAAATTTTCAGAATGGATAGAGGATAATAAAACAATAGCTACTATGATTATAAATAATGCTCTAGATGCGGCTGCTAGAAGAGATAAAATAAAAAAAATCAATGAAGCTGAAAAAAGAAAAATTGGTAAAGGTACAGCACCTCTTGCAGGAAAAGTAGCGGTGTGTACTCTAAAAGACAAAAGTGTGAATGAGTTTATTGTTGTTGAGGGAGATTCAGCTGGAGGATCTGCAAAACAAGCAAGAGATAGAAGATTCCAAACAATTATGCCGTCTAAGGGTAAGATAATGAATACTGAAAAACAAAAACTTGAAAATGTTTTAGCATCAGAAGAATTAAAAATATTTAATACAGCTGTAGGGACTGGTACATTAGATAATTATAAGTCAGCTGATTTAAAGTACGATAAAATTATAATTATGAGTGATGCTGATGTTGATGGTTATCATATTAGAACTTTATGGATGACTTATATTTATAGATATATGAGACCTCTTATAGCAGCAGGACATTTATATCTTGCACAGCCTCCTCTTTATAAAGTATATAAAACAGGTAAGAATCCAGTAATTATGTATGCATATACAGAGGATGAACTAGAAGGGGCGAAAAAGAAAGTTGGTAAAGGGGCTTTGATTCAAAGATTTAAAGGACTTGGAGAGATGAATCCAGATCAACTTTGGGAGACTACATTAAATCCAGAAACAAGAACTTTAATTCAGGTTACAATAGATGATGCGGCAAAAGCAGAAAAAATGGTATCTCTTCTTATGGGAGATGTTGTTGAACCACGAAAAAAATATATGTATAAACACGGTGAATTTTAGGAGGAAAATATATGGCGAAGAAAAAGTTTATTGTACCCAAAGATAATAACATAATAGTTGCTCCTATTGAGGAAGTTATGCCAGATAACTATATTCCGTATGCAGTAGAAGTTGCAAAGGAAAGAGCATTACCGGACGTAAGAGATGGTCTGAAGCCTGTTCATAGAAGAATTATGTACGGGGCTTATATGCTTAAAGCATTTCCAGATAGACCATATTATAAGTCTGCTAGAATAGTCGGGGATATACTTGGTAAGTATCATCCTCATGGAGATACATCAGTTTATGATGCAATGGTTATATTAGCACAGGACTTTAGTACAAGAAATCCATTAATTGATGGTCATGGTGAAATTTTGCCGTCTTAGATTGGGAAATTTAAGATTATTATCGCAGAAAAAAACTGGAAGGCTGAAAAAAATTATAAATAATTTGCCAATCAGAGGTGAAGGAAAAGTGTAAAAACTTATCCAGCCGCAACGCATAGAGATTGAAACTGCAAAAGCAGAATATAATATCTCCAAGAGGCTGCGACATCTAGAACAGATGAAAAGATATGCTGAGCTTACAGGAATAGTAACTGTAAGAAGTAAAAGATAAAAAGCTTTTACGATAACAATTCTGAACTGGGGATCAATTGATGGAGATAATGCAGCTGCGATGAGATATACTGAAGCAAGGCTTTCAGCAATGGCTATGAAGCTACTTAAGGATATAGATAAAGATGTAGTTGATATGGTTCCAAACTATTCAGATTCTGAAATGGAACCAAAGGTCTTGCCAGCGAAATATCCTAATCTTTTAGTTAATGGAGCATTTGGAATAGCTGTTGGTCTTGCAACAAATATTCCACCACATAACTTAATAGAGGTTATAAATGGTACGCTTGCATACATTGATAATAATGAAATTACAACAGATGAACTTATGACGTATATTAAAGGTCCAGATCTTCCAACAGGTGGAGTGCTTATAGGAAAAAATTCTTTAAAAGCTGCCTATGAAACAGGAGAAGGAAAGGTAACTTTAAGAGCTAAAGCAGAAATAGAAATGTTAGAAAATGATAGATTTGGAATAGTTATTACCGAGTTTCCATACAGAAAAAATAAAGCTAAAATTTTACAGACAATATCAGATATGACTGCTGATAAAAAACATTCAAAGATTCTTGATTCTATAACAGACATAAGAGATGAATCAGATAGAACAGGAATAAGAGCAGTTATAGAATTTAAGAAAGCTACTGATGAGAATACTGTAGATAAGGTTTTGAAATATTTATTTAAAAAAACAGATCTTCAGGGGAATATAAGCTTCAACATGGTTGCTCTTGCAGAAGGAAAACCAGAAACTATGGGGCTTAAAACTATAATTTCACATTATGTTAATCATCAAAAAGATGTTATAACAAGAAGAACAAAGAAAGAACTTGAGGTTGCAGAGAAGAGATTTCATATTGTTGAGGGATTTATAAAGCTTATAGATATAGTAGATGAAGTTATTGCAGTAATAAGAGCATCTAAATCAAAAAAGGATGCACATCTAAATCTTGTTGAAAAATTTGAATTTACTGAATTGCAAGCAGATGCTATATTAGAACTTATGCTATATAGACTTACAGGTCTTGAAATAGATGTATTTAAAAAAGAGTACAAGGAGTTAGCTAAGAAAATTAAGGCATTAAAGAAAATATTATCAGATGAAAAAACTTTACTTAAAGTAATAAAAGATGAGCTTATAGATGTTATGACAGAACATGGGGATTCTAGAAGAACTAGTATAGTAGAGGATGATAGTGAGGCAAAAATAGAAGTAGAAGAACTTATAATAGCTGAAGATGTTATGGTAACTATTTCTAATGATGGTTTTATAAAAAGATTGCCTACAAAAACTTATAAGAGGTTAAATTCTGATGAGAATGATATAGATTATAGAGAAGGAGATTTCTTAAAACATCTAGTAGAGAGTAACACAAAACATACTCTTGCTATTTTCACAGATCAAGGGAATATGTATAAACTTCGTAGTTTTGATGTTAATGAAGCTAAGTGGCGAGATAAGGGTGAAAGACTTGATGAACTGATAAAAACTTTTAATATTGAGAATGAAAAAATTATATCTGTAGAGTCGTTAGATAGATTCAATGAATCAAAAGTTTTTAAGTTTATAACTGCTAAAGGACTTATAAAGAAAACTACTCTAGATAAGCTTGTGAGTAACTATACAAAGCTTGTAGCTATAAAATTAAAGAATGAGGATAAACTTGCTAAAGTATTTTTAGAAGATCTAGAAAGAGAAGAGAAATTCTTGAAAATAGTAACTGAAAATGGAATAGAAGCTATAGTGGAAGAACCAAAACTTGAAGCTGTAGAGAGAAATATTTTAGGGGAAGAATTATGTACATTAAGTGCTTCTAACAAAATTATAGATGTAATAGAAGTAAATGAATTTGAATATACAGAATTTACAATAGGAATTAATAAAAAAGGAAATATTAAAATTTATAATAAATATTCAAATGATGTATATATGAAGACAGCTACAAATTCAAATGAAGAAATAATGGTATTCACTAATTTAGGAAATGTATATAAATTTAAAGCTGTATTTGTTCAAGGTAAAGAAGAAATGAATATTTTAGATTTAGTAGATGGATTCTCAAAAGGCGAAGAAGTAGTTTCTATATTCTCTCTTAATGATGAGTGTTATAATAGAGATGATGCTTATGTGTACTTATATACTAAAAATGGAATAGCGAAGAGAACTAGACTTGTTGATTTTGCTGATAAATTAGGTGCTAATTTAGCTATAAAATTTAAGTCAGATGATGATAGATTAGTTTCTGCTGATATAAATGATTCAGAGCATGCAAGAGTAATTATAGTTACTAAAAAAGGAATGGGTATTAAGTTTGATGCTAATGATATCAGCGTTATGGGAAGAAATGCAACAGGTGTTGCAGCTATAAGTCTTAAAGAAGATGAAGTTATTTTTGCTAAATGTATAAGCACAGTGAGTATAGATAATTCAGATAAAGAATTTTCTAATTATAAAAAAATAATACTTACATCAAAAGAAAAGCAAAAAGTAGAAATTGAAATAGCAGATATGAAATTACAAAATAGAGCAGGAAGAGGTAGCACTATTATGTTGATTGTTCTTGAAGATTTTGTGAAAGATGTAGCTATTAAATAAATGCAAATTGAATTCAGATGGAAGTATATTTTTCATCTGAATTTTTTTATTATTTTCCTTAAGACTAAAGTATGAGGATATTATTAAATTGCAAATAATAAAAAAGAAGGAGGATATTATTCAAGGTTTGAGTAATAAATGTATGATATGAAAAAGGTATTAATTATGTTAGCACAAGGATTTGAAACTATAGAAGCATTATCTGTTAAGGATGTATGTGCAAGAGCTAAGGTTAAATGTGATTTATGTAGCTTAGAAGGAAAAAGTGTTGTTAGTTCTCATGGAATAAGAGTTGAGTCTGATTTGACTTTGAATGAGTGTAGTTATGAAGAGTATGATGCTTTAGTTATTCCAGGAGGAATGCCTGGTGCCAAAAATTTAAAAGAGAATAAAAAGGTAATAGATATAATTAAATATTTTAATGATAATAATAAAATTATAGCATCAATATGTGCAGGACCTATAGCATTAGCGAAAGCTGGGGTTATAGAAGGTAAGGAAGTAACTTCTTATCCAGATTATAAAGATCAACTTGGAAATGTTGTTTATAAGGAAGAGATTGTTGTTGTAAGTGATAATATTATAACAAGTAGAGGTCCAGCCACAGCTTTAGAATTTTCATATGCAATTATTAGAGCATTAGGATATAAAGAAGAGGCGGGAAATATTAGAAAAGCTATGTTGGTTGAATGGCAAATGGGTTATATGCAATAGCATATAACCTATTTTTATAAAATTTTTTATAAAAATGAGTAAATAAAAGAAAAAAAGACATACTAAAAAATATATGTAAGTTAACATTAAATTTGTAAATGAGGAATTATAGTGAGAAGTTTTTTAGTTGTTTTAAGTCTTTTTTTCATGTTTTTTAATTTAGGGGGAAGTGTAAAAGCTATGGAAGATGATATGTATCCTATTTTTTTAGGGGTTGTTGAAAATGTAGAAAAAAGTATTGATGAAGGAGAATATAGAATTTTAGTAGATGGATATATTAAAGGAGGAATTATTAAAGAGGATAAGATAATTGCTCTTGTATCTGATGATACAAAAATAGATTCAATAGATAAAGAGACTAAAATTACTAAAATTAAGAGAGGTGATAGAGTGTATATAGAATTTTCAAAAGCAATGACATTTTCAATACCACCACAAAGTTTTGCAAGAAAAATAGAAGTTTATAGGGCAGCATCCTATAGTAAGTTATGAATTAATTGATAGATAGTACATTTAAATATTTTTTTTGAAATGATTGAAAAATAAATAAAATGGCATATAAGTATTTTATTATTAAAAAAATGCTTATTTAAAATGATATTTATTAATTAAAAGCTGTTTTTGATTAAAAAACATCATATATTATCTTAAATGTAAGAAAATTTTAGAAAACTAGAGTTATTTTATCATAAATTCTAAAATAAGAGTTTTATAGCATAAATATAAATTAAGAGATAATTGCAAATAAGAGTATAATAGAAATTATGAATAGAATATTAACATGATTAGTATCTAGAGAAAACAAAAGAAATTGATGAGGTGAATTACATGGCATTAGATAAAATGTTAGTAAAACAATTTACTAAAAATTTAAGTGATAGACCTTTCACATTAAAATTTTGGGATGGTGAAGAAGTTTTAATTGGTGAAGGAGAGTCAACTTTTAAAGTAGTAATAAACAAGTTTCCAAGTAAGAGAGATTTATTAGCTGATGCTAGCTTAGCGTTAGGAGAAGCTTACATGGATGGAGATATCGATATAGAAGGTAACATCCAAGAAGCTGTAGAAAGTATGATGAGAAGCAAAAGTAGTTTCTTTAATGACAGCAAACTTTTAAAAGTTGTAGGAATAGTTAAAGCTGCTGCTAAGGCTAAGGCTAAAGAAAATATTGCATATCATTATGATATAGGAAATGATTTTTATCAATTATGGCTTGATGAGACTATGAGTTATTCTTGTGGATACTTCAAAAATGAAGATGATACATTATATCAAGCACAAATGAATAAAATTCATCATATATTAAAAAAATTAAATCTTAAAGAAGGTCAAACACTTCTTGATATAGGATGTGGATGGGGATACCTTTTAATAGAAGCTGCTAAGCTTTATAAAGTTAAAGGTGTTGGTATCACATTAAGTGAAGAGCAATGTAAAAAAGCTAATGAAAGAATCAAAGAAGAAGGTCTTGAAGATTTATTAGAAGTTAAAATAATGGATTATAGAGATTTAGCTAAGAGTGGTTTAGAGTTTGATAGAGTTGTAAGTGTTGGTATGGCTGAGCACGTTGGAGCTTCAAACTTAGGGTTATATTTTGATAATATAGATGCTGTTCTTAAAGAAGGTGGAGTATTCTTATTACACAACATAACAAACTTATATGAAACAGAAGGAAATAAGTGGATAACAACTTATATCTTCCCAGGCGGATATATCCCAACTTTAAGAGAAGAATTATACATAGCTGCTGAGCATGGATTCTTTACACAAGATGTGGAAAGTTTAAGACTTCATTATATGAAGACTCTTATGCACTGGGTAGAAGGATTTGAAGCAAATCTTGATAAAGAAAAAGAAATGTTTGATGAGAGATTCTTAAGAATGTGGAGAATGTACTTAAATTCATGTGCAGCTGCATTCCATTACGGCGGAATTGATATTCACCAAATGTTATTCACAAAAGGAATAAACAATGAAATTCCAATGACAAGAAAATATATGTATGAAGATTAATTAATTTATTATTAAGTATATTATAAACGTTATGGCTTTGCTGTAACGTTTATTTTTTCTAGAAATATAGAACAAATTTATATTTTAGTGATATAATTTCTATTAATAGAGAAGAGGAAATAAATATTCTAGAAATTACAATTATAATGTTAAAAAAGCATTTGAAATGCTAATTTTGGAGGATTGAATTTATGATAAAAGAAACTTTAAGTAATGGAGTTAGATTCGTTTATAAATATAGAGAAGGAGTACATACATCTTTTTGTATTGGTTTAGAGGCTGGTGCTAACATGGAAAGTGACGGAAATATAGGAGTAGCACATGCTTTAGAACATATTCTATTTAAAGGTACTAAGCAATATGGTGAGAATTATATTAATAGAAGGCTAGATGAACTTTTTGCTATGAATAATGCAATGACTAATTTCCCTTATGTTATTTATTATGGTGTTGCTGCTACAGAAGATTTTAGAGAAGGATTTGATTTGTATAGTGACATAGTACTGAATCCTGCTTTTAATGAGGAAGGGTTTGAAGAAGAACTTTCTGTTATTAAAGAAGAGTCAAGACAGTGGAGAGAGGATTCAGAACAATTATGTGAAGATTTATTGTTAGAGAGTGCTATTAAGGGAAGTAGAATTAGTAGAACTATTATAGGTGATGAAAAGCATATAGATAATATTACTATGAAAAAAATTAAAGATTTTTATAATAGATTTTACGTTAGTGAAAATATGGTTGTGACAATAATAGGATCTTTAGACTATGAAGATGCAAAAAAAATAGTGGAAAATAAGTTTGGACAGATAATAAAAAGATCTCTAAATAAACCTATAATAAATGAAAGAATTTTTAATTCAGGAATTTATAAAAAGTTTAAGTTAAATAATGATTCATGTAAAATTCAAGCAATTTATGATATAGAAAATTTAAGTTTGCAGGACCGTACATTATTAATAATTTTTAATATGCTATTTGGTGAAGGTGTAAGTTCTGTATTATATGATGAAATTAGAACAAAAAAAGGATTAGCTTACGAAGTATATAGTCAAGTTAAATGGGAAAAAGGTATTTCTCTATATAAAATTGTGATAAATACATCTAAAGATAATAAAAATGAAGTTATAAAAACATTATCAGATATAGAACGTAGCATAGATGATATTATACAAAGATTAACAAAAGAGCAGTTTGAAAAACTTTTAAAAAGATACAAATTAAAACTTTCACTTGAGGTTGAAAGAGGAATAATTTTAACTAATAGAAGCACTATATATGAAATTCTTTTTGAAGATAATAATTATGTAGAAGAAACATTGAATTTTGAAGCTGATGTTAATATTGAGTATGTAAAGGAATTGATTAAGAAGGTATTTAGCAAAAAAGCAATAATGATATTAGAGTAGTTTTAGGGGGGAGAATTTTTGAAAAAAGAAAATTGGTTTATTAAAAAAGAAGGTACAGATAAAAAGCTAATTAATGAATTAAAAAGTCAGTTAGGAATTGATACATTAACTACAGTTATGCTATTAAATAGAGGTATTAATACTATGGAAGAAGCAAAATTTTTCTTAGAAGCTCGAGTAGATGATTTTTATGATCCATATCTTATGAAGGATATGAAAAAGGCTGTACTAAGAATCAAAAAAGCGATAGAAACTAAGGAAAGAATAACTATTTATGGTGATTATGATTGTGATGGTGTTTCTAGTACTAGTATCTTATATAAAGCGTTTGAGAGATGTGGAGCTAATTTTGATTATCATATACCAAATAGAGAAGATGAAGGTTACGGAATGAACTGTAACAGAATAAAAATTTTAAAAGAAAAAGGAACTAGTCTTATAGTTACTTGTGACAATGGAATTGCTGCTTTTGAAGAAATTAAACTAGCTAATGACTTAGGTATGGAAGTTATCCTTACAGATCATCATGACATACAACTTATTGATGATGAAAATGGAAATAAAGTTTTAGCAACACCAGATGCATTTGCTGTTGTTAATCCACACCAAGAAGAATGTAAATATCCATTTGAATTGCTTTGTGGGGCAGGGATAGCATTTAAACTTTGCTTAGCTTTATATGATGAGCTTAATCTTCCTAAAAGTGAAGCAATATCTCTTATAGAAATTTGTGCTATAGCTACCGTATGTGATGTTGTATCACTGCAAAATGAAAATAGAATTATTGTAAAAGAAGGTTTAAAAAGACTTACAAATAGCAATAATATAGGTATTAACGCTTTAAAAAAAGCCACAAACTTAGAGGATAAAGAAATAACAGCTTATCACTTGGGCTTTGTTATAGGTCCTTGTATTAATGCTACAGGAAGATTAGAAACAGCTGATTTATCTGTAGAGCTTTTGATTACAACAGACCAAAAAAGAGCAGAAGAATTAGCTAATGAACTAGTGGAATTAAATGAAAGAAGAAAAGAACTAACAGCAGAAAGTGTTGAAGAAGTTATAAAGCAGATAGAAAAAGAAAAATTATATAATGATAAAGTTTTACTTGTCTATAATCCTAATATACATGAAAGTATAGCTGGGATAGTAGCAGGTAGAGTGAAAGAAAAATATAATTTACCTACTATAGTAATGACTAAAGGAAAGGAAATGCCAAAGGGATCTGCAAGGTCAATAGAAGAATACAATATATTTGAAGAGTTAACTAAATGTAAAGAGTTAATGGAAAAGTTTGGTGGGCATCCAATGGCAGCAGGATTATCAGCATATGAAGAAAATTTGCCAAAATTAAGAAAAAAACTTAATGATATTTGTGAATTGACAGATGAAGATCTTACTCCTAAAGTGAGGATAGATATGGCAATTCCAATAAGTCATGTAAATGATAATTTATTAGATACTATTGCAAATTTAGAACCTTTTGGGAAAGGAAATGTTACACCTGTAATTGCAGATAAAAGAATTTTAGTGAAATCTTTTAGAGTTATAGGAAAAGAAGGAACTCATGTGAAGTTTGAATGTTTAACTTCAGAAAATGGAAAAGTAGATGGTCTTTTGTTTAATAGAGCTGATGAATTTAGAGAAATGTTTAATGATAGATTTGGCAATAATAAATTTGAAGAATATTCTGACGGAAGATTGTGTAGGTTCTATATTGATGCAATTTATAAACCTGATGTTAATGAATTTAGAGGACAAAAAACTTTTCAAATTTTAATAAATAATATACGAATATCAGAATAAAATAAAATGAAAAATTAAAGGAGTCCTTGTGACTCCTTAAATATTAGCTTTATTTTTTTAAATTTTTTTCATATGATTCAACCATTTTTTTTACCATTTCACCACCAACAGAACCACATTCTCTTGCTGTTAAATGTCCATTATAATCAGAAAATTGAATTCCGAGTTCTTTTGCAACTTCATTTTTGAATTTTGATAAAGCATCATTGCAATTAGGTACTAGTTTTTTTGACATAGAGTAGTCCTCCTTAAAGCGATATTAGTATTTTCTTGTTCTAATATTATTTTTACAAATTTTAAGAAGAGTATGATATTAAATTAGAGGGAGAATAGGAAGGAATATCAAATTTCGTAAATGTATAATTACTAAATAGTAAATTATCAGAAAATAACAAAGAATATTCTTTTTTGTTCATTAAGAAATTTTTTATCATATGTTATAATAAAGAGAATTTTAATACTAAGCAGAAAATAAAATTTTATATTAGTCATTTTAATAGATTAGTATAATTATAATTTTGAAAAAGTAAAAATTTTTAATTTTAGTTTTTGCTATATAACAAGATGACTTAAATATAAATTGATAAAAAATGCTAAGGAGTGGAAATAATTGAGTAAGTATAAAATAATGATGACTGGTGGAGGTTCAGCAGGACATGTAACACCTAATCTTGCATTAATGCCAAAGTTAAGGGAACTTGGGTTTGAAATAAAATATATTGGAAGTAAGAATGGTATAGAAAAAGATATTATACAAAAAGAGGGTATACCTTATTATGCAATATCTTCAGGAAAAGTAAGAAGATATTTTGATTTGAAAAACTTTAGTGATCCATTTAAGGTTGTAAAAGGTATAGGAGATGCTTTTAGAATATTATCAAAAGAAAAGCCAGATGTTGTATTTTCAAAAGGTGGTTTTGTAACAGTACCAGTAATAATTGCAGCATCAATGAAAAAAATACCAGTAGTATCTCACGAATCAGATTTTACACCAGGACTTGCTAATAAAATGGCAGCACCTTTCTGTGATAAGTTATGTGTTACTTTTCCAGAAAGTTTAAAACATATAAAAGGTGATAATGGAATATTAACAGGAACACCTATTAGAGAAGAGTTATTAAAAGGTGATAGAGAAAAGGGAAAAGAATTTTGTAAGTTTCCAAAAAACAAACCTGTACTTTTGATAATAGGAGGAAGTCTAGGATCTAAAGTAATAAATGACTCTATAAGAGAAAATTTAGATAATTTGCTAGTAGGGTTTAATATTATTCATTTATGTGGTAAAGGTAACAAAGATGAAAAGCTAGAAGGAAAAGAAGGCTATTTACAATTTGAATATATTTCAGATGAATTACCAGATTTAATGGCATATAGTGATTTTGTTGTTTCAAGAGCTGGAGCTAATGCAATTTTTGAGTTATTAGCACTGAAAAAACCGCACATATTGATTCCATTATCAGCAAAAGCATCTAGAGGTGACCAAGTTTTAAATGCTAAATCATTTAAAAATTCAGGATACTCTATGGTGATTGAAGAAGAGCAATTAACTAAAGAGGTATTAGAGTCAAGTCTTAAGGAATTATACAGAAATAAAAACTTATATATAGAAAATATGACAAAAGGAGGACTTAGTAACGGAATAGATAATATTATCAATGTTATTTTAGAATCTGTAAAATAGTATATATAAATTGTTAAAAAAATAATAATAACTATTCGTTAAAAGATAATACTTATAAAGATTTAGAGGATTTTAGAAGTATTTAAGAATAAATGGATTATTTTAAAGAAATTAATAAAATTTAGGGTTTGATAAAATTAGCAATAAAGTTATATATTTAAATTACGCTAGAATATAGATGGTTTTAATTTTATGGAATTATATGGGATATTACGATGTTTCTTAGTGTGAGAAGAAAGTAGTTAGACTTATTTCATATTATTGAATAGAGTAGTGTTTTATGTATGTTTTAGTGTTAATAGGAAATAGTTATTGTTATTTTAAAGTTTAAGAAAGAGGTGCAAGTCAAATGGTAAAAAGAAAAATGAAAACCATGGACGGTAATACAGCTGCTGCACATATTGCGTATGCGTTTACAGATGTAGCTGCTATATTCCCAATCACACCATCATCACCAATGGCTGAGATGGTAGATGAATGGAGTGCTAAAGGACAAAAAAATATATTTGGAGAAACAGTAAAAGTTGTTGAAATGCAATCAGAAGGTGGAGCAGCTGGAGCTGTACACGGATCATTACAAGCTGGTGCTTTAACAACAACATTCACAGCATCACAAGGTTTACTTCTTATGGTGCCTAATATGTATAAAATCGCAGGAGAATTATTACCATGTGTATTCCACGTTTCAGCTAGAGCTTTAGCAGCGTCATCACTAAGTATCTTCGGTGATCACCAAGACGTTATGGCAGCTAGACAAACAGGATTTGCAATGCTTGCAGAAGGATCAGTTCAAGAAGTTATGGATCTTTCACCAGTAGCTCATCTTGCTACATTAAAGTCAAGAATTCCATTTGTTAACTTCTTTGATGGATTTAGAACATCACATGAAATTCAAAAAGTTGAAGTTTTAGAATATGAAGAACTTAAAAACTTATTAGATATGAGTTTAGTAGATGATTTCAGAAGCAGAGCTTTAAATCCTAATAACCCTGTAACAAGAGGTACTGCACAAAACCCAGATATCTACTTCCAAGGAAGAGAAGCTGCGAATAAATTCTATAATGAAATCCCTTCAATAGTTGAAGGATACATGAAAGAAATTACAAAGCTTACTGGTAGAGAGTATAATTGTTTCGATTACTATGGAGCAGAAGATGCCGAAAGAATTATAGTTGCTATGGGTTCTGTAACAGAATTAACAGAAGAAACAGTAGATTACTTAAATGCTAAAGGTGAAAAAGTTGGTCTTGTTAAAGTAAGATTATTCAGACCATTCTCAGTTGAAAGACTAAGAAAAGCTATTCCTTCAACAGTTAAGAAAATTGCTGTTTTAGATAGAACAAAAGAACCAGGTTCAGCTGCTGAGCCATTATTACTTGATGTAAGAAATGCTTTCTTCGGAGTAGAGAATGCTCCTGTAATAGTTGGTGGTAGATTTGGATTAGGTTCAAAAGATACATTACCAAGAGACATAATGGCTGTATTTGAAAACTTAAAAGGTGATGTAGTTAAAGATGCCTTCACATTATCAATCATTGATGATGTAACAAATACATCATTAGATGTACCAGCATGGGCTGAAGAAGTTGATACAATACCAGAAGGAACAAAATCATGTAAGTTCTGGGGACTTGGATCAGATGGAACAGTTGGTGCTAATAAAAGTGCTATCAAAATCATCGGGGACCACACAGATATGTATGCTCAAGGTTACTTTGCATATGATTCAAAAAAATCAGGTGGTATTACAATTTCTCACTTAAGATTTGGTAACAAGAAAATTAAGTCACCTTACCTTATAAACCAAGCTGACTTTATCGCTTGTCATAACCAATCATATGTTAAGAAATATGATGTTTTAGAAGGTCTTAAAAAAGATGGTAAGTTCTTATTAAATACAATATGGACACCAGAACAAATAGAAGAAAAATTACCAGCATCTTATAAAAGATATTTAGCTGAAAATAACATTAAGTTCTACACAGTTAACGCTGTTAAGATAGCTCAAGAAATTGGTCTTGGTGGAAGAATCAACATGATAATGCAATCAGCATTCTTCAAAATTGCTAACATTATCTCAGTTGAAGACGCAGTTAAATACTTAAAAGAAGCTGTTGTTAAATCATATGGTAAAAAAGGACAAAAAGTTCTTGATATGAACTTTGCAGCAATTGATAAAGCTATAGATGCTATAGTTGAAATTGAAGTAAAAGATTCATGGAAAAATGCTACAGATAACAACACAGTTGTTGCTGAAGGAAATGCTAAACCAGCATTCATTACAGATATAGTTGAGCCAATAAACAGATTAGAAGGTGACAAATTACCTGTATCAGCATTTAACGGATATGAAGATGGTACATTTGAAGCTGGAACAGCTGCTTACGAGAAGAGAGGAATTGGTATAAACATTCCTGAGTGGATATCAGAAAACTGTATTCAATGTAACCAATGTGCATTCGTATGTCCTCATGCTACAATAAGACCAGTTCTTATGACTGATGAAGAAGTTAAAAATGCTCCAGAGCATACTAAATCATTAGCAGCTAAAGGGATTAAATCAGAGGAGCCATTAAACTTCTCAATCACAATTTCACCTCTTGACTGTACAGGATGTGGAAACTGTGCACAAGTTTGTCCTGCTAAAGATAAAGCTTTAGTTATGAAACCACAAGCTTCACAAGCAGAACAAGCTAAAGTTTGGGATTACTGTGTTGATGAAATAGCACCAAAAGCTAATCCAATGAATAGTAAAACACTTAAAGGAAGCCAATTTGAGACACCACTTCTTGAGTTCTCAGGTGCTTGTGCAGGATGTGGAGAAACACCATATGCTAAACTTGTAACTCAATTATTCGGTGAAAGAATGATGGTAGCAAATGCTACAGGATGTTCATCAATTTGGGGTGGATCAGCACCAGCTACACCTTATACAAAGAATCACGAAGGTAGAGGACCAGCTTGGGCTAACTCACTATTCGAAGATAATGCTGAGTTCGGACTTGGTATGTTTGTAGGAGCTGAAAAAGTTAGAGAAGGTCTTAAAACTAAGATTGAAGCTTTAGCTGAAACTCTTTCAGATGCAGACAAAGCTATAGTAGCTGACTGGGTAGAAAACTACACTAACGGTGAAGGTACTATAACAAGAACAGAAAACTTAATTAACATGTTAGAAGCTAACGGAAGCGATCTTGCTAAAGAAATCTTAAAATCAAAAGATTACTTAGCTAAGAGATCACAATGGATATTCGGTGGAGATGGTTGGGCTTACGACATCGGATACGGTGGAGTTGACCACGTACTTGCTTCAGGTGATGATATAAATATTCTTGTATTTGATACAGAAATTTATTCAAACACTGGAGGACAAAGTTCAAAAGCTACACCTACAGCTGCTATTGCTAAATTTGCTGCAGCAGGAAAACAAACTAAGAAGAAAGATCTTGGTATGATGGCTATGAGTTATGGATACGTATATGTAGCTCAAGTTTCAATGGGAGCAGATAAGAACCAAGTTCTTAAAGCTATCGCAGAAGCTGAAGCACATAAAGGACCATCTCTTGTAATTGCTTACGCACCATGTATCAGCCAAGGTATTAAACTTGGAATGGCTAACTCACACTTAGAAGCTAAGAGAGCCGTTGACTGTGGATACTGGGGATTATACAGATTTAACCCAGCTCTTAAAGAACAAGGTAAAAATCCATTTACACTTGATTCAAAAGAACCAACAGCTAACTTCAGAGAGTTCTTATTAGGAGAAGTAAGATTCGCATCTCTTCTTAAAGCATTCCCTGATCAAGCAGAAGATTTATTTGCTAAGACAGAAAAAGATGCTATGGAAAGATTAGACGGATATAAAAGACTTGCTAATCAAGAATTTTAATAGATAAAACAAGGTAGTGACTTATGTCACTACCTTATTTTTATTAAATTTTTTTCTATAGATATATTTAGCTAAAAAAAATCAAATATTACTAAAAAAGTAGAAGAATATTTAAAGAATACTATATAATATGAAATTAAATTAATAAATTTTGCTAAAAGACTTTTAATATAACTAAAATAAGGTTAAAATAAGAATATAATATTCCTATAAGGAGGAAATAAATATGTCAGATAAAGAATTAAACGGATGTTGTGGTGGACACGATCACGACAAAGATCATGAGTGTGGATGTGGAGACGGATGCGGATGCGGACATGACCACGAAGAGACAATGGTTGTTGATTTAGAAAAAGAAGATGGAACAATTATAAGTTGTCCAATAGTAGATGCTTTCGAATATAATGGAAATGGATACGCTTTAGTATACAATGAAGAAGAAGAAGGAATATACTTATTCAAAGAAGAGGGTGAAGAAGGAGAACTAGTAGTTCCTGATGAAGCTGAATTTGAAGAAGTTACAAAATACTACGAAGAAAATATAGCTGAATAGTATATATTATTTAAAGACTAAAAGTTTTAAACTTTTGGTCTTTTTTTTATTGGGTTAATAATATAGCCACATAAGCTAGTGGATTTTTATTTATAACTAAAAAGTTTTGCGATTAAAAAAATTTTTATTATAGTTTAATATTAAAATTTATTTAAAACAGTTTTTTACCTAAAAGTAAATGAGTGATGTATCAGTCAGTATATTGAGTGGAAAAATGTATAAAATATAGTACAAATAAATGAAAAAATGCCAAAAAATGTAGAAATTAAACGGTAAATTTGATATATTAAAGTAAATGAGGGGGGAGAGAATGGACAAATTTAATTTTAAAAAATTTGATATAGCATATTCTGATAAGAATTTAGGCTATATAGATAAAGAAGGTATATATTTTCCAAATAAAACTGAGGAAATAAAAATAATTGCAAATGATTTAGTTGCTTTGAGGGTAAATAATAAATTAAAAAAAGAGTGTATTATAACAAAAAATGATATGGTTGAAATTGCTATTTGTTATGAAGAACCAACTAGAAAAATGGATTTAATAATAGAAAAAAATGATATGTTAGCAACTCTAGAATGTATTTATAATGAGGGTATAACATATGACATAAAAAAAGTTAGTTTTGAAAATGAATTAAAATTACAAGTAGTAGAAGTAGGAATTAAAAAAGCAATGATGTATAAACCGGATGAGGTAATTGCCTTTTTAAGAAAGCATTCTATTATGTTTGGTATACAATATAAAGAATTTCAAAATATTTTAGAAGGTAATAAGAGAGGTGTTATAGCTAAGGGGTTAGAAAAAAAAGATACAGTTGATGACTTTATAGAATTACAAAATCATAGTTCGGAGCAGGTTGGTGAATTAGAAAAGGTTAATTATTTAGATAAAAATAAAATTAATAGTGTAAAAGAGGGGGAAACTGTAGGAAAAATTATAAAAGGAACTCTAGGGATAGAGGGAAAAACTATAAAAGGAACTATAATCCCTGTAAGAAAAATAAAAGAACTTGATTTAAAACTTGGTGAGGGTGTTAAACAGGTGGGAGATACAATAGTAGCTACAATTGCTGGATTGCCAGTGTATACAGAAAAGAATCATAAGTTTGAAATTAAAAAATCTTATGAAGTTCCTTTAAATGTTGATTTTAAAACTGGTAATGTTAAGTTTAATGGAGAGGTTAATATTAAAGGTTCGGTTGAAGAAAATTTATCTGTTTATGGTGCGTATGCAGTTAATATAAATGGAAATGTGACTTTAGCTAAAGTAAGTTCACTTGGGAATATTAATATAGAAGGTAAAATTTTACAAAGTGACATACAATGTGGATTTTTAGAAAATCAATATAATAAAAAAAAGGCTATGTTAGAAATTTTAAAAATTGATTTTAAAAATTTAAGAGCAGATATTGAAATGATTTTGGCAAATAATTTGTTAAAGGATAAAAAATTAGGAAGTGTTATTAAAGCATTGCTAGATAGTAAATATAGTAGAATTATTAAATTTTATGATTTTATTAGAAATGATATAGAACCATTATTTGGAGATATAGATATTTTATCTAAAATATATGAAAAGAAGATTTTAAGACTTGCAATTTTGAATCTTAAGTCTATGGATGAATTTAACGATATTTTAAATGTTATAGAAAAATATTTAAACGACATGGAAGTTATTTTTAATCTAGATAGCGAAGTTTCGATAGCATATGTGCAAGGGAGTACGATTAATAGTAAGGGTTCAATACATATAAAAAGTGCAGGAGTTTATGTATCTAATATAGTTTCTGATGATAGTATTATATTCTTAGATTGTGATACAAGTTTGAGGGGAGGACATTTGAAGGCTAAAAAGAAAATTAAAGCACCGATTGTAGGAACTAAATCAGGAGTTGTAACAGAGCTTGAAGTAGAAGATTTAGGTGAAATAGAATGTGAAAGAGCATATTTTAATACTAAATTTATTATAGGAAAACAAAGCACAATATTAGAGTATAATTATAAAAATTTAAAGGTATTTCTAGATAAAGATAGCAATCTTGTAGTTGAGGGTTTGAAATTTTAAGGAGAGAAAAATGGATTATTGCAAAGTCTTAATATTTGAATTACATGACAGAAAGTATGGTATAGAAATAGAAAATGTTGAAAGAATAGTAAGCTGCTTAGAGGTAACAAAAGTTCCAAACAGTGATTTGGAAATAGAAGGGGTTGCTGAATATGAGAATACTACATTGACTGTTATAAATATTGCTAAAGTGTGTGACATCAGTGATTCATTAAAAAATACACAGGAAGATAAAATAGTAGTTATAACAAACGAAGAGAAAAAACTAGGTATACGAGTAAGTTTGGTTAAGGAAGTGAAACAGATCGGTTTAGATGAAATATATGAACTTCCTCTGATTGTACAATCTGAAAATACCGATATTATTAAAGGGCTAATAAAGCAGAATAATGAAGTAATAATTTTATTAGACAATAAAAGTTTTTTTAAGCGTTGGTAAAGTTCAATATGTGTAGGTGATTGAGTGGAAAAAGATGTGGTTGTTGGAATCGCTGATTTTAAAATTACAAAAGCTCCTAAAGGCATATTTACTATTGGCCTTGGGTCTTGTGTAGGAATATCATTGTTTGATAATAAGAATAAAATAGTAGGATTAATCCACATAATGTTGCCTTGCAGTAATAAGTTTTCTGATAAAGTTAATCCATATAAATTTGCTGATACTGCTATACCAAAAGCTATTGAAGAAATGGTTAAAAATGGAGCTGTTAAGAATAATATAACGGCTAAAATAGCTGGTGGAGCACAAATGTTTAAGTCTATGGATAGAACATTTTCTAACGAAATTGGTAAAAGAAACATAATAGCTGTAGAGGAAGCATTAAAAGTTAATGGTATTAGATTACTAGGAAAGGAAGTTGGAGGGTATAAAGGGCGAACTATGATTATTAATTCTAATAATGGAGTGGTAAGTATTAAATCACTGGGGAAGAATGTAATGGAATTTTAGAAAGTAAGCAATTTTTATTTGCTGTTTTAAATTAAGCTTTAATGGATTTAAAAATTTAAATCTTGAGGTGGTGAGGATTTTGACTATTAAAGAGTTTTATGTATGGGTTTATGAAAATTTTGCGTTGGATCTTAGTGCATACAAACAACAGCAATTAGTAAGACGTATAGAGAGTTTAGTAAGTAGAAGTAAAGCTAATGGACTAGAAGAGTATAAAAATCTTTTAATTAGTAGCAATGAAGAAAAAATGAAATTTTTAGATTTTATAACTATTAATGTTACAGAGTTTTTTAGAAATCAGAATTTATTTGATGAGTTAGAAGTTATTTTGAAAAATGAATTTTTTACAAAAAAGAAGAATATTAAAGTTTGGAGTGCAGCTTGCTCGTTCGGGTGTGAGCCATATTCTATTGTTATGATGTTCTTAGAGCATGGATATAAAGATTTTAATATTATAGCTACAGATATTGATAAAAATATAATTGTAAGAGCAAAAGAAGCAATATATAGCTACAATGAAGTGAAAAATATGGATTCTAAATATTTAAAGTATTTTAGAGTTGAAAATAAGAAATATTATTTATCAGATGAAGTTAAAAATAAAGTGGTTTTTAAAAAGGCTGATTTGATATTAGATAGTTATGAAAAGAGTTTTGATTTAATTTTGTGTAGAAATGTAGTTATATATTTTAATTTAAACATTAAAGAAAAAATTTACAAAAAGTTTAGTACAGCTTTAAATAGAGATGGCATACTATTTGTGGGAGCTACTGAGAGTATTCATAACCCAGATGCATTTTCTTTAAGAAAAAGTTCTACATTTATTTACAGAAAAAAGTAAGGGGGTTTTTTTATGGATACAAGTCAATATTTAAATATGTTTCTTGAGGAGTCTAGAGATAATCTTAGAGTGTTAAATGATAGTTTGTTAGATTTAGAGCAAGAGCCAGAAGATTTAGATAAAATAGCACAAATTTTTAGAGTTGCACACACAATTAAGGGTATGGCAGCTACTATGGGCTTTGCAAATATAGCAGAATTAACACATAAAATGGAAGATGTATTATCTAAATTTAGGGATGGAGAATTAAAAATAACAGAAAAGGTTGTTACAATTTTGTTTAAGTGTCTAGATACTTTAGAAAAAATGGTTGATAGAGTTGAAGATGGAGAAGAAGAAAATACAGATATAAGTGAAATGATAAAGTTGTTAAGTGAATGTTCGATAATAGTAGATGAAGATTCTTCAAAAGATGTTAATGAAATAGAAGTGCAGTCAGAATTGGATTTAAATGATTATGATATAAGTGTTATGAAACAGGCTAGAGAAGGTGGATTTAATTCTTTGAGAATTAAAATAAAGCTTTGTGAAAGTACATTACTTAAATCGGCTAGAGTATTTTTGATATTTAAAGATTTAGAGGATTTAGGGGAGATAATTAAAGCATATCCAAACACTGAAGATATTGAAGAGGAAAATTTTGAGTTAGATATAGAACTAGTAATGATTACACAATCATCAAAGGAAGAGGTTTTAGATTTAATCTCAAAAATATCTGAAATCGATAATTATAGTGTGGAGTATATAGATTTTGATTCTATACAAGTTATAAGAGAAAAAGAAATTATTAGAGAAGATAAAGACCTTCAGGAGAAAATTGAAATTGTAAAAGAATCTAAAGAGTCAGAAAAAAATTCAAAAAATGTTTCATCTAAAAAAGAAGGAAATAACAAAAAGAAAAATAAGGGAAGTGCTAAATCTACACATCAATCGGTGAGAGTTGATTTAGATAGGCTTGACAAATTAATTAACATGGTATCAGAGCTTGTTATAAATAGAACGAGACTTGAACAAATAGCAACAGATCAAAGATGTATAGAACTTACAGAAACATTAGAACAAGTAGCTAGAACAACATCAGATTTACAAGATCTTGTTATGAAGATAAGAATGTTACCTTTAGATGTAGTTTTTAATAGATTTCCTAGAATGATAAGAGATGTTTCAGTTGAACTTGGAAAAGAAGTTAATTTTATAATAGAAGGTAAGGATACAGAGCTTGATAGAACTGTAATAGATGAGATTGGAGAACCATTAATTCACTTACTTAGAAATGCTGTTGATCATGGTATAGAATCAAAAGAAGATAGAGTGAAAAATGGAAAATCAGCGGTTGGAACTATTATTTTAACAGCATATCAAGAAGGAACAAAAGCCGTTATTAAAGTTCAAGATGATGGTGCAGGAATAAATTTAAATAGGGTTAAAGCTAAGGCAGAAAGAGTTGGAATAGATACAGAAGGATTATCAGATGATGAAGTAAGAAATTTAATTTTCTCTAGTGGTTTTAGTACAAATGAAGAAGTTACAGATATATCAGGAAGAGGAGTTGGAATGGATGTTGTTAAAACAAAAATATCAGCCCTTGGAGGATCTGTAGATGTAATAAGTGAAGAAGGAACAGGTTCAACTTTTGTTATAAAGTTACCACTTACTCTTCAAATAATACAAGCCTTATTGGTTAAAGTAGGACAAGAAAACTTTGCTATTTCATTAGGATTTATAGATAGAGTTATAGATTTTAATTCAATTAGTATAAAGAATAGTAACTCAAAAGAAGTTATTATTTATAGGGATAGAGTTATTCCTCTTGTTAGATTAAATGAATATTTTGGGATAGAAGCAGATGAACATAGTAATGAAAAGTTTGTTGTTATAGTAAAGGTTGCTAATAAGGAAATAGGGCTTTTAGTAGATTCACTTTTAGGTCAACAGGAAGTTGTAATAAAACCTTTAGGTAACAGTCTTGCTAATATGGAAGAATATATAGGAGCAACAATACTTGGAAATGGATTAGTAACTTTAATAATAGATGTAGCTGCACTTGTGTAGTAGATGGGGAAATATATGGGGTTTAATGATTTAACATATATGCAAATAGATGCATTAAAAGAAATTTCTAATATAGGAGCAGGAAATGCAACAACTGCGTTATCAAATATGCTTGATACACCTATAGATATGGAAGTTCCTCTTGTTCAAATTTTAGAAGTTGAAGATATTTATAAACAGATAAATTTAGAACAAGTAGTTGCAGGGGTTATTATAAATGTAAAGGGAGATATAACAGGAAATATTCTTTTTATATTTAAAGAGGAAACAGCCATTGATATTATTAAAAGATTAACAGGGATTGATGATGAATCTTTTGATGAAATGGGGGAGTCAGTCATCTGTGAAATTGGAAACATAATATCAGGAGCTTATATGAATGCTATATCAACATTTACAGGACTAAAAATGATAGCAGGTATTCCTGCTATAGCACATGATGTAGCAGGAGCAGTTGTTCCTTCAATGTTTCTTGCATTAGTTGAAGATGCAGGGAAGATTTTAGAAATAAAAGCTGTTTTAAAAAGTTATGATAAGGGTGATTTAGAAGCAGCATTTTTTTACCTGCCAACGCAGGATTCATTAGAAAAAATTTTTAATTCGATAGGACTTAATTAGGAGGAGTTATAGTTATGGCAAAAGTATTAATAGTTGACGATGCAGCATTTATGAGAATGATGGTAAAGGATATTTTAGAGAAAAATGGTTTTGAGGTTGTAGGAGAGGCAAGTAATGGACTAAAGGCAGTTGAATTGTATAAGCAGGAAAAACCAGATGTTGTAACAATGGATATAACTATGCCAGAAATGGATGGAATAGAAGCTGTTAAAGAAATAAAGAAATTTGATCCAAATGCAAAAGTAATTATGTGTAGTGCTATGGGGCAACAAAGTATGGTTATGGATGCTATAAAAGCTGGAGCAAAAGATTTTATTGTTAAGCCATTTCAAGCTGATAGAGTTTTAGAGGCGATAAATAAAGTATTAGGATAAATTTAATAGTAAAAAGGAGCTTAAGCTTTTATGCAAATAGTTGTTTTTAAATTAGGGAATGAAGAGTTTGCAGTTGAAACATTAAAAGTTCAAAATATAAGTAATAATATGGTTGTTACTAAAGTACCTAAATCACCAGCTTATATAAGAGGGTTAATAAATTTAAGGGGTAATATAATATCATTGATAGATATTAATTTACTACTTGGTATTAATAATGAATTTAATGAAAATGGAAACATAATAATAGTTGACATTGAAGAAGAAGAAATTGCAATATCAGTTGATAAAGTTAAAGAAGTTTTAGACATAGATGAAAAAATAATTCAAAAATTAGATGGTGAAGATGTGAGAGATTATGTTAAGGGAATTATGAATATAAAAGATAACATAATTACATTAATAGATTTAAATAAACTACTTGGCAATTAGATAGTAAAGGGGTAGATTACATGGCAGATGTATTATCTCAGAGTGAAATAGACAGTTTGCTATCTGCCTTGTCCTCTGGTGAAATAGAAGCAGAAGATATTCAGAAAGAAGAGGAAAAGCAGAGAGTAAAAGTATATGATTTTAGAAGACCACAAAAGTTTTCAAAAGAGCATATAAGGACACTAGAACTTGTTCATGACAATTTTTCAAGGTTATGTTCAAATTATTTAACAGGTAAGACAAGAAAAAATTCTAAGGTTAAGCTTGTTTCAGTTGAGCAGATAACATATGAGGAATTTATTCACTCTGTTTCAAACCCAACAGTTCTTATAAATTTTAAGTTTGCACCTTTAAATGGGCTTTTAACATTTGAATTTAATCCTAGTTTTGTGTTTCAAGTAATTGATATTTTATTTGGAGGAACTGGAGAGAAGAAATATGTTGCAAAAGAATTTACAGAAATAAATAAAGGTGTAATGGAGAGAATTTCTAAGGAAATGATCGAATGTTTAAAAACTGCATGGGAAGACATTTTAGAAATTGAACCAGAATATGACAGTATGGAGAATAATCCAGCATTAAATCAAACTTTAGCACCAAATGAACCTATAGCGTTACTTAATTTTTCAATTGAAATAGGTAATAACACAAGTATTATAAATCTTTGTTTACCTTATGTTAGTGTAGAGGAAATTATGGATAAGCTTGTTGTTGAATACTGGTTTGAAAATGAACAAAAAGGATTTAAAAGAGAATATCGAGATCAAATTGAATCGAAAATTAAAGGTGTTAATATAGATGTCAGTGTTGAACTTGGTAGTAGTAATATAATGGTAAGCGATTTTTTAAAGCTTGGAGTAGGGGATATTATAAGGCTTGATAATTTTATAACAGATCCTGTGAAAGTTATGATTGAAAATAAGGAATGTTATTATGCAAAACCAGGAATGGTTGATAATAATAGAGGTATAGAGATTTTGGATGTAATAAAAGAGGAGGAAAAAAATAATGGCTGATGGGTTTTTATCACAAGAAGAGATAGATGCTTTATTAAATGGTGATGGCAATAGTAATGATGACATGGGTAATAATGAAGAAGTTATTTTCTCAGATCAAGATAGAGATTTACTTGGTGAAATAGGTAATATATCTATGGGATCTGCCTCAACAGCACTTTCTCAAGTACTTAATCAAAGTGTAAATATAACAACTCCTGTAGTGAATGTGACTACTATAGGAAAATTAAAAAGTAGTTTTGAGGTTCCAAATATAGTTTTAGAGGTTGAATATGTAACTGGTATTGTAGGGAAAAATATTCTTATGATGAAGATACCAGATGCAGCAGTAATTGCTAATCTTATGATGGGTGGAAATGGAATAGTAGAAAATACTGAACTTACTGAGATAGAAATAAGTGCAGTACAAGAAGCTATGAATCAAATGATTGGTTCAGCAGCAACATCAATGGCTACAATGTTTGCAAGAGAGGTTAATATTTCTCCACCAAATTCTAAAATATGGGAAGATTTAACTGAAAATATATCACAAGAATTATCTGATGATGAACAAATTATCAATATATCTTTTAATTTAAAGATAGGAGAATTGGTAGATAGTCAAATAATGCAAATATTGCCGATTGAAACAGGTAGAAAAATTGTTAAGATTATGATGGGTGAAGAGAATACACAAGAGGATATTGTAGAAGAAAATAGTGTTATAGAAAATATACAAGATAATAAAGTTGAGTATTCTATGCATGAGGAAATATTAGCTAAAACTATAATGGAAGAAGAACCAATACATAATAAGACAGTTGAAGTAGGGAAAGCACAATTTGAATCTTTAGACCCTTCTAAGGCAGGAAGTTCATATAATAATATTGATTTAATTATGGATGTACCATTGCAGGTATCTGTAGTCCTTGGTAAAACTAAAAAGAGTATCAAAGATGTTTTGAACTTAGGTGTAGGTTCTGTTATAGAACTTGAAAAGTTAGCAGATGAACCACTTGAAATATTAGTTAATGGAAAGCAGATTGCGTATGGTGAAGTTGTTGTAATAGATGAAAATTTTGGTATTAGAATAACAAGTATAGCCACAGGTGCAGAAAGAATTAAAAGTTTAAGATAGGTTATATATAAGATGATTATACAGCATCTTGTTAAATAAAGAATCATAGCTAAAATGGCTATGTACGATTTATTTAATGAGATGTTTTTTTTAGGTAAAATAAAAAACTATATTTAAAATTTTAAAGCTGTTAATATAATTGCAAAGTTTAAGTGATAGAATAAAGTAAATTTAAATAATGAGTATAAATTTAGACATAAACTATACGATAATAAATAAGATAGCATAAGCTGAGGAGGTTTTTAAATGAGAATTAATAGTCTTAATTCATCTGATGGAATAGCTAAAATATATGAGAAAAAAAGCGAAAATAAAAATAATGAAAACAAAATAAAAAGTTCAGTTTTAGATAAAATAGAACTTTCAGTTGAGGCTAAAAAGTTGCAAAAAGTAGATATTCCTATAATTGATGAGGCAGAGAAGATTAAGAAAATAAAAGAGCTTATTAAAAATGAAAACTATGAAGTTGATAGTAAAAAATTAGCTAAAGCTATGCTAAACAGATTTAAGAATATGGGGGAATAGACAGTGATAGTAAAGCTTAAGGAAATCTTAAAAGTTGAAAAAGCAGCTGTTGAAAAACAACTAGCTTTACTTGATGAGCAAAATAGCTTAATAATGAAGAATGATCCAATAAAATTAGAGATGATAGTTGAAGAAATAAAACTTGTGAATAAAGATATTGCTGAGTCTGAAGTTAATAAAAGAAAAGTTTTAAAGGGTAGAAATTTTAAAGAGTTTGTTTTTGAGTCAGGAGATATAGAGTTAGAAAATATTTTTAGAGATATTAGAAAAAAAGTAGACCTTTTAAGACTTCAAAATGAAACAAATAAATTTTTGATTAAGCAACAGCTTTCATATACAAATAGAATGCTTATGATTTTAAATCCTAATAGAGATGCTAAAATGTATAACTCTTATGGAAAAATAAGTAAGTATTAAAGTTAAGATAAGGGAGAGAATAAAATGAGTTTATTTTCAGTTTTAAATGTGGGTAAAAGCGGTATGTTTACAGCACAACAGAGTTTAAGTACAACGGCACATAATGTTACTAATGCTAATACTGTTGGATATTCAAAGCAAAGAGCTAAAATACAAACTAATAGACCGCAATCTGTTTCAGGGGTAGCAGGGCAAATAGGTACAGGGGCACAAGTTGAGGCTATAGAACGAGTGAGAAATAATTTTTTAGATTTTCAAGTAAGAAATGAAACAGCTATTATGGGAACTTATGATATGAGAGCATCATATCTTATGCAAATGGAGGGAGTGTTTAATGAACCTTCTGATACAGGAATAGCTAGTCTTATGACTAAGTTTTTTGATTCTTGGCAGGAATTATCAAAGCAACCACATAGTTCTAATAATAGAACTGTAGTAGTACAACAGACTTTAGCACTAACAGACTCTTTAAATCATACAGCCAAAAGATTAAAAGAATTGTCTATGAATGCACAAAATGAAATTAAAAATTCGGTTAATGATATTAATTCGATGTTGAATCAGTTAGATTCGTTAAATAAGGAAATTACTACTGTTACAGTAGGAGGAAATGCTCCTAATGATTTAATGGATAGACGAGATTTACTGTTAGATGAGTTGAGTAGGAAGTTTGGGCTTTCAACTGATAGTGCAAAGTTTAATGGTTTAGATATTACAGCGTCAGAAGGTATGGGTAAATTACCACCTTTTGTTAATGCAGATCCAAATGGAAATTATACTAGATTATCATATGTAAATAATATTGAAAGAGATAAGACAGATCCTTCAGGAACTACTTATAAAATTTCATATTATCAGTTAGGTAATATGGATAGTGAGAGTAGTATGAAAACTTTGACTTTAAGAGATGTAACACCAGAACAATTAGAAAGTCTTAAAAATTCTAGAGTTATAATGTCAGATCCAAATGGAATAGCTGTTAAGGGTGATGGTACGCCTTTTAGAGATAAGGATACAGCTCTTGCAAGTGAAATTATGGTTTTCAAACCTATGCAGGGAGAATTAGCAGGTGCCATATCTATACAAGCAGATATAACAAATTATATGGGACAATTAGATAAAATGGCAAAAGGACTTGCATTTGCTGTAAATGCTATACATTCTGGAATGGAAGGGACTACTAGAGATAATGGGATTCCTGAGAAGGATTTTATGCCTCTTTTTGTTAATTCAAATGTAGCGAATTATAAAAATGGAACAAAAGAAATGATAAATTTAGATGAAATATTAGAAGCTGAAACAGATATTACAGCTGCTAATATTAGTATAAATTTAGAAATTTTAGAGGATCCTATGAAGCTTAAAACAAAAAGCAGAGATAGTGAATTTGCATATACATCAGAGAATTATTTAGATGGTGAAACAGATGGTGAAAGAGCACTTGCTATAGCTAGGCTTAGAAATTCTATGATAAAGTTTCAAGATATAGATGTTTCAATTAAAACTAGAGCAGATATGTTTGATATGAGTAGAGGTGGAAATAGGCTTACTAATAATGGTATGAATATAGAAAACAATACTAGTGGTATGAGTATAGAAGCTTATTATAAGGATAGTATAGATAGACTTGGAGTTCAAAGTCAAGAAGCTCAAAGAATGATAAAAAATCAAGCTACATTAGTGTTTGATGTTTCTATGCAAAGAGAAAGTGTTTCTGGTGTATCTATTGATGAGGAAGCTATCAATATTGTGCAGTTCCAACATGCTTATAACGCTAATGCAAAGGTTATAGCAACAGTAAATGAATTATTAGATGTTGTAGTAAATGGACTTATATAAGTTTTAGGGGGATTTTTTATGAGAGTGACAAATAGGATGATGACTTCTAGTTTTTTAAAAGGTATGAATCAGAATCTTGGACATATGCAAAAAGTACAAACACAATTAACAACAGGAAAAGAAGTAAGAAGGCCTTCAGATAATCCTTTTGTAGTAGCAAGAAGTATGCAACTTTATAGTGATATAGCAGCAAATGAACAATACAATACAAATATAAAAGATACTACAAATTGGCTTGATGCAACTGATACGGCTCTTGGCCAACTTACTGATACTATGCAAAGAATGAGAGAACTTATGGTTTCAGCAGGAAATGCAGCTTATGGACAAGATGAAAAAAATGCTATAAAAGATGAATTGAATCAAAGAATAGAAGAGGTTGGAACTATTCTTAATACAAGCTTTGATGGAAAATATATTTTTGGTGGAACAAGGGGAACTTTTAAGCCTGTAATGACAGAAAAAGATGAAAATGGAAATATAGCTCTGAATTTTGCTAATAAAAGTGGTGAAAAAATACCTCTTAATACTGAAAATTATAAAGAAGCTGCTGAGCTTGGAATGATAAAAGAATCTCTTACAGTTGAGATATCAAGTGGTGTAACTATAGATTATAACGTAAATGCAAATCAATTATTAGAGTTTAAAAATTCTAAAGGTGAGAGTGTTAATGTAATGAATCTCTTAAGTAATATTGTAAATGATATAAGTTCAACTGATGAGGGAGAGGCTGCGAATATTACAGGGGAATACTTAGATTCTATGACAGATGTTATAGATAATTTATTAACTCTTAGAGCCGAAGTTGGAGCTAAACAAAATAGAATGGAGTCAGCAGAGCTTAAAAATGAAGAAGAGAATTTTAATTTAACAGAGGTTTTATCTTTGAATGAAGATATTAATTTTGCACAAAAGAGAATGGAGTCTGCTACAATGCAGACAGTTTATATGGCATCACTTCAGACAGCATCAAAGGTAATACAACAAACATTATTAGATTATATGTAGGATAGGTGAAAAGAATGTGCAATGTTAAGGGGAATAATATTAAAGAATTAGTTTTTGAAAGTTTTAATTATGGCAAAATAAATTATGTTGAAACTGAGGTTATAAAATTTAAAAAGGGAATGTTAGGGTTTGAGGATTTACATAACTTTATTCTAAGGGATATAGAAGAAAATAAAAGTTTTAGGTTATTACATTCGCTAGAGGAAAATAGAATAGCATTTGTTGTTTTAAATCCTTTCAATTTTATAATTAATTATGAACTTGACTTAGATGAAACTATTATTAGGGAATTAGACATAAAAAGTGAAGAGGATGTTTATATTCTAAACACAGTGACTTTAAATAGTGACCCAAGTAAGATAACAACTAATCTTAGGGCGCCTATAGTTATTAATGTACAAAATAAGAAAGCAAAGCAAATTATTTTGAAAAATGAGGAGTATAAAATAAAACATTCTTTAATGGAGGCAGAATAGATGTTAACATTGACAAGAAAAACTAATGAAACAATAGTAATAAGTGACGATATAGAGGTAACAATAGTTAAAATAGGTGAAAGTTCAGTTAAGGTGTGTGTTAATGCACCAAAAAATATAAAAATACTTAGAAAAGAACTTGTAGATGATGTTAAAAATGAGAATAAGGAAGCTATAAGCATAAGTTTAGAGGTTTTAAAAGAAATAAAATAGTTTTTTTAATAAAGGGGTAAAGACATGTATCAACAAAAAGCACATAGTATTTATAAAAATAATAGTGTGAACTGTGCTTCAAAAGAGCAACTACTTTTAATGTTAGTTGATGGGGCTGTTAAGTTTGCAAAAAGAGGGAAGCTTGGGATAGAGGAAAAAAATATACAAATGGCTCATGAGAGTTTGGTAAGAGTTCAAGATATATTTTCAGAACTTATGGTAACTCTTGATTTAAACTCGGGAGAGTGGGCAAAAGATATATTTGAATTATATAAATTTATAAATAAAACAGCAGCAGAAGCTAATTTAAAAAAAGATATTAAAAAAGCTGATGAAGTTATATATTTTGTTACTGAGATTAGAGATATGTGGCATGAAGCTTATAGGATTAGTAAAATAGCAAATTAAAGTTTTGAAGATATATAAGGGAGTTTAGTATGAATTAAATTCCCTATGTTTATTATAATTATTTAAAAGTGAGGGAATACATATGAGAATTGGGGGACTTGCATCAGGATTAGATACTGATACAATGGTAAAACAATTAATGATGCCTTATCAAATGAAGGCTGATAGAGTAAAACAAGATAAAATGCTTTTAGAATATAAGCAAAATTTGTACAGAGATGTAGCAAAAGATATGCAAAATATTTATACAAAGTATTTTGATATAGGATCTAGTGCAAATAAAAGTACAAATTTAATTATGAGTTCAAATTACGATACTGTAAACTTTAAATCATCAGATAGCAGTGTTTTAACAGCAAGAGGACTTGCAGGTGCTAAAACAGGAAATTATGATGTTGTAGTTAAGCAAAAGGCAGAAGCTTCATCAATAACTATAGGTAAAGATATGATAAGTGGAGAGATTTTAGATCTTAAATTTGGAGAGCAAAAGATATCAGTATTTCTTAAAGAGGGTGATAACTCTATAGCTGATGATGGAAAAGCAATAGTAGCTAACATTAATAAAGCTATAGAAAAACATAACAGCGAGAATAAAGATGATTCTAGTAAACAGATATCTGTTAAGGTTTCTTATTCAGAACTTGGTGAAAATATAAGAATAGAAGGAAAACTTACAGGTGAAGAAAATAATTTGAAGATGGGAGTTATAGAGAAAGCAGCTGATGGAACTGAAGTTGTGAAAGTAGAAGGGAAAAATTCAACAAATGCTATAGTTGAGATTACAGATACATATGGAAATACAGCAGAAAAAAGTTTTGCAAATAATATTTTTGTGATTGATAACGTAGAATATTCAATACATGGAGTTTCAAAAGATACAAATGGAACTAAAGAATCCGTAAAATTATCAGGTGTAACAGATACTAGTAAAATAATGGATAATGTAAGAGCCTTTGTTGAGGATTATAATAAACTTATAGATAAAATGAATGGTTTTATGGGAGAGAAACAAGATAAAAACTTTAGACCTCTTACAGAAGAGCAGAAAAAGGAAATGTCAGAGACTGAAATTAAGCTTTGGGAGGAAAAATCTAAAAAAGGTCTTCTAAGAAATGATGATATTTTATATAGCACAGTAAATGAGCTCTTAGGGCATGTTTCATCTATGGGGAATGGAAAAAGTCTTAAGGATATAGGAATATCAACTAATCCAGATTATAGAACTCAAAAAGGTAAATTAGTTTTAGATGAAGAAAAATTGGCAAAAGCATTTTCAGAAAATGGAGAAGAAACTAGAAAAATGCTTACTGGAACATTTAATAAAATTAAGGATACTTTTAATGATGTTGCCATAAGTTCAGGTTCTAAAATAGCTAAAAGAGCTGGAACAGAAGGTGGAGTTACAGCTTTTAATAATGAAATAAGTAAAAAAATGGAGCTTAAACAAAAAGAATATGAAAAGCTTTATAAAAGTTTAGCTAAAAGAGAAAGTCAATATTATGCTGAGTTTTCTAGATTAGAAGTAGCTATGAATAAGGCAAATGCGCAAATGTCACAATTTATAAGTATGGGAGCTATGTAAAATGATAGAGATTTTATTAGAGGATTATAAAAATTTATCAATAGCAATATTAGAAGAGTTAGATAAAGATGGATTTAAAAATCTTGAAATTTTATTAGAAAAAAAAGATGAGGTTCAAGAAAAAGTAAAGTCCCTTAGTGTTGAAAGTAAAAAGCTTAAACAACTTTTTGAAGAATTTCAAACGATAGAATTGGATGAAAAAATAATTGAAAAGATGACTTCTAAAAAAAGTTCTGTAAAAGAGAAAATTGAGGAAGTGAATAAGAGAAGACAGGCAAATCATGTTTATACAAATGCACAAAATAAAATCCAATTTTTAGATATGCAATTATAAAAATTTATTTGGAGAACTATGTCAGCTAAAAATATTTTGGTTGATGTAGTTCTTTATTTTAGTTCAAAAAACCTTATCACTTCAAAAATGTTAATAAATTGTAAAATACAAAAAATGTATTAAAGAAATTTATAAATGACCGATAATAAAGGTGTAAGAGGGGAATCCTCAAAATAAAAAATAAATTAAATGAAGAAACCTAGACAAGGATGTCACAAAAGGTTCAAATCAAGGAGGAATAATAATATGATTATCAATCACAATTTAAATGCTATGTCAGCACACAGACAAATGGGAATTAACACAGGTAACCAAGGTAAAGCTATTGAAAAATTAAGTTCAGGTTTAAGAATCAATAGAGCTGGAGATGATGCAGCTGGTCTTGCTATCTCAGAGAAGATGAGAGGACAAATCAGAGGACTTGAGCAAGGTTCAAGAAACTCACAAGATGGTATTTCAATGATACAAACAGCTGAAGGAGCTACAAACGAAACTCATGCTATACTTCAAAGAATGAGAGAGTTATCAGTTCAATCAGCTAACGGAACAAATACTGATGAAGATAGACTTCAAATTAATAAAGAGTTTACAGCTCTTAAGTCAGAGATAACAAGAATAGGATCAGAGACAGAATTTAATACACAAAAATTACTTAATGGGGAAAGCACAGAGATTAAATTCCAAGTTGGAGCTAATCAAAATCAAACAATTAGTGTTAACTTAGCTGATATGAGAGCAAGTGCACTAGGGTTAAAGGACTTAAATGTTAATACACAAGATGGTGCAGCAAGTGCTATAACAGAATTAGATGCAGCTATCAAAAATGTATCAGGTTTCAGAGCAGACCTTGGATCAGTTCAAAATAGATTAGAGCACACAATAGCTCAAACAAATAACTCAGCTGAAAACTTACAAGCGGCAGAGTCAAGAATCAGAGATGTTGATATGGCTAAAGAGATGATGAATTTATCAAAGAACAACGTATTAGTTCAAGCAGCACAAACAATGTTAGGACAAGCTAACCAACAACCAAACCAAGTATTATCATTATTAAGATAATCATAGAATTACATTTAATTCAAAGAGAGGTGGAGACGTCCCCTCTCTTTTTTAGTTTTTAAAATTATATTCGATAATAAAAGAGATTGACATTTAAGTGATTTGAAGGAGAGAAGAATATGAATTTTAACATAGAAATTTCAAAAGATGGATTTGATATTTTAAAAATAAATAGGAATGGAAAAGATATTTATCTTGGGAGTAAGTATAATCAAAAAAGGGAAATAGATAAGTTTATAGCTTCATTTAGTGAGTTTACAGAAAATGATGTATACATAGTTCTAGGTGCTTCATTCCTAGAACATATAAAAGCTTTAGTAGAAAAAAATAGCTTATATAAAAAAATAGCAATTTTAGAATTGGATACAGAACTAAGAGAATATATAAATAGAGAATCTAGATATAATGATATATTAAGAGATAAAAGAATAGAATTTGTAAGTTCTATAGATGAAATAAAAAGTTTTTTTGTAAGATATATTAATGATTTTAATATAAACTTTGTGAAAATCGGATATTATGCAAATTACGATAAGATTTATGGAAGAGAACTAGTAGAAATAATGCAGTATATAAAAGATATATCATATAGTATTTTAAGTAATAAAAATACAAATATATATTTTGGAGAAACTTGGTTTAATACTCTTATAGATAATTTAGAAGATATGAAAAGCGCAGTGCCTGTAAATGAACTTAGAAATATTCATAAGGGAAAAGCAGCTATAATAGTTTCTGCAGGACCATCTCTTGAAAAAAATATAGATATGCTAAAAAATAATAAAGACATGTTAGTTTTATCAGGAGGAAGAACATTAAAAACTTTAACTGAAAAAAATATTAATATAGATTATTTAGGTGTAGTTGATGCTGGTCAGTGGTCATTTGAGCTTGTAAAAGGGAATATAGAAACTACAAAAGTACCACTTGTTTTTTATAATGGTACAAATAGAGATGTTGTAAGACTTCATAGTGGAAAAAAAATTTTTTGTAGTGATAATAAATTTATAAATGATATTTTTGATCGAGATATTAATCATATTGGCGGAGGTGGATCTGTAGCACATTTTTTAACTAATTTTGCTATATACACAGGCTGTAATCCTATAATTTTTATAGGTCAAGATTTAGCTTATACAAATGAGTTATTACATACTGATATTTGTAAAACTCCAGGAGTACAAACTAATGTAGCAAGTAATTTTAATAATGTTTATGTGGATGATATTAATGGAAATAAAATAAGAACATCTATAATTTTAAATGACTTTAGACTTATTTTAGAGAATATAATTAGTGAAAATAAAGATATTGAATTTATAAATGCAACAGAGGGTGGAGCGAATATAAAAGGAACAGAAATTATTACGTTAGAAGAGTGTATGAAAAAATATGATGTTTTGACTTTAGGAGGTAGTTGTATTGAAGATTTAATAGAAATTAAAGTACCAGAAGGAGAGCAGTTCAAGAAGAAGATTAAGAAATATATAGATATTTTAAGTGATATTGTGAATAGTACAACTAAAGGTCTTAAAGAAGTTGAGGAGCTAAGTAAAACATTATTAAAATCTAATAGTTCTAAACGAAATAGAATATTAAGTAATTTAAATGATGTAGATAATTTGATAAGCGAGAAGTTATCAAAGATTAGTATACTTCAAAATAAGATATTTGCTAACATGTATGAAGTGCAAAATTCACCAGAATATGTTGTAAATATAAATGATTCATTAAAAGAAAGAGAGCATAAAAATATTAAAAAAAATAAAGCTATTTATTTAAGTTTGAATACTCATGCAAGTGAAGCAAAATTAAAATTAGAAAATTTATTAAAAGAATAGAATTATGTATTTTGTTTTTATGCAGATGGAAAATAAGATAATGGCGGATAAAAATACTATTAAGGACTAGAGGAATCTAGTTCTTTTATTTTTGTCGAAAAAATAGATAAGTATTAAATTTGCTTTAATTAACTTTAAATATTTTAAAGATTTGAAATTAAATTGTCGATAATATGGTATAGTTTTATATACAAATTATGTTATTTTATTACAATAATATTGAAGCGAGAAGGTAAGTTATGGGATATTTTAGAGGAAAATCAATTTTAATAATTGGTGGGACAGGTACTATTGGAAAAGGGCTTATAAAGGAACTCATAAAGGATAACCCTAAAGTCATAAGAATTTTTAGTAGAGATGAATATAAGCAATTTAAAATCCAAAATCATTCTGATTTTATAAGTGATTATAAGAATTTTAGATTTTTGATAGGTGATGTGAGAGATTATACAAGGGTAGAAAGAGCTATGGAAGATATTGATATAGTTTTTAATCTTGCAGCGATGAAGCATGTTGCATCATGTGAATATAATCCAACAGAAGCTATCAAAACTAATGTTGATGGCATGAATAATGTTATAAAAGTAGCAATTAAACATAACATAGAATGTGTTTTATTTACATCATCAGATAAAGCAATTAATCCAGTTAATACATATGGTGCTACAAAAATGTTAGCAGAAAAATTAGTTCAAGCTGCCAATTATAGCAAAGGGAAGAATAGAACAAAATTTATAGCAGTAAGATTTGGAAATGTTATGGGTTCGAGAGGATCAGTAATTCCTTTATTTAAGAAACAAATTTTAGAGCAAAGAAGAATAACTGTTACAGATCCTACTATGAATAGATTTATGATGAGTCTGACAAGTGCAGTGAATCTTATGCTTAAAGCTTGTGAGTTATCTGTAGGAGGAGAACTTTTTATATTAAAGATGCCAGTTGTTAATATTGGTAAAATGTCTGAGGTTATAGTAGAAGAAGTTTGTAAAAAGTATGGAATAAACAAAAATGAAGTGAAAATAGAATATATAGGTTCAAAAGCTGGCGAAAAAGGTCACGAAGAACTTATGACGGTTGAGGAAGCAAGGTATGCAAAAGATTTAGGGGATATGCTACTTGTTATACCTACCACATATAATAATACTTATTATAGAAATGTTTATAAGGATTTTAGTGATTGTGAACTGAAAAGTTATTCAGCAGAGTTTATTGAGGATATAGATAAAGAAGAAATTAAAAAAATGATACTTAATGAGAAGTTATTATAGGGGGAATTAAGATGGAAGAAAAATTAGAAGTTTTAGAAACAGCAAATGAGTATTTATTTAAGCTTAAAAATGGAGTAGGACAACTTGTTGGATTTATGAATGAAGAAAGAGAAAGTGAAGCTTGTATGCTTATTCCAGATATAGCAGAAGGGATAGGATGGATAATTGATGTTATAAAACTCACAGAAGATGTTATTGGTGAAGTTGATGGAAAAGAAAATTTAGAAGAGCAACTTATAGAAGTTGTTAATGCTTTAGAAAATCAAGATTTCGTACTGGTTGGAGATTTGTTTAATTATGAAATATCACCAATACTTGATGATATACATGTACAAATAAGACATAAGATTGTAGTTTAGGTAATAGGTATGAGAATACTCGTTACAGCAATTGGAAAGAGAGTTTCATTAGTCAAACATTTAAAAATAGAAAATAAAGTTATAGGAGTAGATTCTACTTTTAACAATGCTTGTAAAAATTTTGTAGATATATTTTACAAAATCCCAAAGTGTGATGAAGAAAATTATATTGAGAAACTTTTAGAAATTTGTGAAAAGGAAAGGATAGAATGTCTTATTCCATTATATGAAGGAGAATTTCAGATTCTTTTAAAGAATAAAAAGGAATTTTCAAACATTGATACAGTTCTACTTGCTTCTGATATAGAAATAGTAGAACTTTTTTCTTATAAAAGATTAGCTTTTGAATTTTTATATAAGAATAAAATACAAACTCCTTTTGTTTATGAGGAGATAAAAAATGAAACATATCCTGTTATAGTTAAGCCTAATAATGGTATGGGAAGCAAAAATGTATTTAAGGCTAGGAATAAAAAGGAATTAGAGTTCTTTAAAGAATATGTAGAATGCTCTATAGTTCAAGAATATATTGAGGGAATTGAGTATACAGTTGATGTTCTTTGTGATTTGAATGGAAATGTAGTATTTACAGTTCCAAGAATAAGATTGGAAGTAAGAAGTGGTGAGGTTTCTAAGAGTAGAACTATTAGAAATGAGCAGTTAATAACAAGGACAAAAGAAATTATAAGTATTATTAATAAAAACTATGATAATGGACTTAGAGGACCACTTACATTCCAGTTCATAGAGAAAAATGATGAGTATTATTTCTTAGAATTAAATACTAGATTTGGTGGAGGAGTTCCATTATCTTTTAGAGCAGGTGCAAATTATTCTAAGGCTTTAAATGATATGGTAAAAGGAAAGTTAGAAACTTATAGTAAGAAATTTAAAGAAATTACTATGTATAGATATGATGAAGCTGTGTTTGAAGGTGAAGATATATGAAAGGAATTATTATATTTGATTTAGATGATACTTTGTATAATGAGAAAACTTATGTATTTTCTGCTTTTAGAAATGTAAGTAGATATATATCAGAAAAGTACAAGCTTGATGAAGATGAAGTTTTTAATGATATAAAAGAAATATTTTATAGAGATGGAAGAGGTAGAATTTTTGATTTAATAATAAAAAAATATGACTTAAAAGAAGAGGTTAAAACTTTAGTTGAGGTTTATAGAGATACTGTGCCAGAAGGAATGGAACTTTATGATGATGCTAGAAAGTTTATTGTGAAAGCTAAAAATGAGGGACATAAGCTTGGAATAATAACAGATGGTATGGCTAGCGTGCAGTGGAAAAAAATAAGAGGATTAAAGCTTGAAACTATGATAGATAAAATAGTAGTTTCGGATGATTTAGGAAGAGAAAATTGGAAACCAAGTATAGTCCCTTACAGGGAAATTTTAAATCATTTTGGAGAAGAGGGAACAAATGCTGTTTATATAGGAGATAATCCTAATAAGGATTTTATAGGGGCAAGAAAACTTGGAATTGAAACTGTACGAATTGTGAGAGAAGAAGGAGATCATATGAATACTCAAGTAAGTAAAGAATATGAAGCAGATTATACAATAAATTTGCTTAATGAATATGGAGAGAGCTATGTTTAAGATTTGTGAAGATGAAAAATATGGTTATAAAAAATTAGTGGATTTTGATAAGAGTGAAGTGAAAAGTTTGTATGAAGATATTTATTGGACACAAAAATTCTTTGAAAAAAAAAGAAAAGATAGAACAGGAAGTGGAATTTCTTATAGAGAGATTTCAAATATAGAATGGTTAGAAGAAACCTTGTATAGTGATGTATTAAACTTTATAGAAAAATATAAATATGGTAAATGTAAAATCCTCGATATAGGGTGTGGTGGAGGTTTGTTCTTAGATTACTTTAAGAAAAAAGGTCACTTAGTATATGGAGTAGAACCAGCTTTAAATTTGAGAGCTAGTTTAGAAGAAAAAGAAATTGAAGTTTTTACAGGAAGTATATATGACGTTGATTTAAAAGAAAAGTTTGATGTAATAACTTTAAATAATGTTTTAGAACATATTGAAAATCCAGACTTAGTAATAGAAAAGGCTTATGAATTATTAGATGATGAAGGGATTTTAATAGTTAAAGTTCCTAATGATTTTAATTTAATACAAGAAGAAGCTAATAGGTTTGTAGAGAAAAAAGATTGGTGGGTTTGTTATCCAGATCATTTGAATTATTTTAATTTAACCTCTCTTGTAAAACTTGTAGAAGATAAGATGTTCATCGTGGAAGATAAAATGAGTGATTTTCCTTTGGATATGTTTTTGTTAATGGGAATGAATTATGTTGATGATGTTAAAGTAGGTAATGATATACATAAAATGAGAAAGCAATTTGAAGTCAATATAGGAAAAGAAAAAAGAAGAAAATTATTTAGAGAATTTGCTGAATGTGGATTAGGAAGAAATATCATAGTTTTTGCTAGAAAAGGTGGTAAGTAATATGAAAAAAGTTTTGTGTATAGTCCAAGCTAGAATGGGTTCAACTAGACTTCCAGGAAAAGTATTAAAAGAGTTACATGGTTATCCTATGATATATCACACTTTAGTAAGTCTTCAAAAAAGTAGATATATAGATCAGATAGTTCTTGCAACATCTGATAAGGATATAGATACTCCACTTGCTGAATATGTAGAAAGTTTGGGGATTGATGTTTTTAGAGGCAGTGAAGAGAATGTTTTAGAAAGATATAAGCAAGCTGCTGATGCGCATGAAGGCAATATAATTGTTAGAGTTACAGGGGACTGCCCATTAATAAATCCTGTTATTACGGATAATGTGATAACTAAATATCTTATGTATGATTATGACTATGTAAGACTTGATGTACCAAATACTTTTCAAAGAGGATTTGATACAGAAGTTTTTTCAAAAGAGACTTTAGATAAGGTTTATGAGATAGTTTGTAGCGAAGAAAATATAGAAAATAAAGATTTTGATTGTTATAGGGAACACGTAACGTATTATATTTATCGAAATAAAGAAAAGTTTAATATATCTATTGTAACTGGTGAAGGAGAGTATTTAAAAAGTAAAGATATTAATTTAAGTGTAGATCAAGTAGAAGACTTTAATAGAGTGAAAAATAGAGGAGATAGGAATGGATAATATAGTAATTATACAGTTTGATTCAAGATTTGATAAGTTTTGTTTTAAAGAAATTAATAGTAAAAAAATTATTGAATATACTATCGAAAGATGTTTAAGAATAGATGGGGTTAATAAGATAATTATTTCAACTAGTGATAGTGAAATAAATAAAAAAAGTTTGGAAGAGTTATGCTTAAAGAATTCTAAGATAGAGATAAATTATTCGAATACTGATTTATTAGGTAAAAGATTTGTTGATATTTTGAAAGACAAGGATTTTGATTTTGTATTTAGAGTAAGAGGGGATCAAGCTTTATTAAATTATGATTATGTTAATAGTATTTTGAAAAAAGTAATTAAACAAAATAGAGAGTTTTATTATAATCCTGAAAATAGAGGGGAGATTTGTGACTTTATAAGTAAGGAGAGGTTACTTGACAAAAAAAATGAAGTAATTAAATTACCTAGATATTTCAATGTGTATAAAGAAGAAGAAATAAGAGAAAATTTGAAAATTATTAACATGGATAAAAGAGAGTTTACATTTAGTTATTACATAAATGACTCATTTAAATTTGAATTGTTTGAAAAAGGAATAATTCAAAATAGAAATGGTGAGATGGAATTCCTTAAATTACAAAGAGAAGTTTATAAAAAAATATTTAGTGATAGTAGTGATTATTATAAAAATGGATATTTAAAATCTATATATGAAAAAAAATTAGTTGATATGGATGGTAATAGTATACCTTGGATGAATTATGGAGTTATTAATTTTTTGAATGAAAAGCTAAATAGAAAAATGACTATTGCTGAATATGGATCGGGAAATAGTACAATTTGGTTGCAAGGCAGAGTTAAAGAAATAGTTAGTATAGAACATGATTATATGTGGTTTGAAAATATTAAAAATTCATTGGAAGAAAATGTGACTTATTTACAATGTGATTTAGACAAAGAGTATGAACTCGTATTGAAAAAAACAAATAAGCTTTTTGATGTTATTTTTATAGATGGTAGAAAAAGAGTTGCATGTATTAAAAATAGTATTGAAAGTTTGAAAGACGATGGAGTTTTAATATTAGATGATGCTGAACGTTATTATTATGATGATGGGGTAGAATTTTTATTAAATAAAGGTTTTAAAAAGATAACTTTTGAAGGTATCAAAGCAATTAGTTTTAATATTCATAAAACAATTATTTTCTATAGAAGTGATAATTGCTTCGGAATTTAAGAAGAAGGGGAAAAATAAAATGATAAATGTTATTGGTCTAGGATATATAGGATTACCAACTGCACTTATGTTAGCTGCTAATAGAAATAAAGTAGTAGGAACAGACTTAAACTATAAGATTATTTATGAACTAAATAAAAAAAATATTACTTTTTGCGAAGAGGGATTAGACGAATTACTAGTAACGGCATTAAAAAATGAAATAGAATTTACAACAGAATATAGAGTGACGGATAAATATATTGTAGCTGTACCTACACCATATATGTTAGATACTAAGAAGATTGATATTCAATATTTAGAATGTGCATTAAAAAAAATAATAGAAGTTTGCTTAAATAACTCAATAATAGTTATAGAATCAACAGTAGCACCAGGAACAATAAATCAACTAAAAGCATTTGTTGAAAAATTTAATAATGAAAATAAAACTATTAATTTAGTACATGCACCAGAAAGAATAATTCCAGGCAATATGATATATGAATTACAATATAACTCAAGAACTGTAGGGACTGATGATGTTAAAATAGGAAATATAGTTAAAAAATGGTATGAGACTTTTTGTAAAGGAGAAATTTTATTAACTAGCATAAAAGTAGCAGAACTAAGTAAAGTTATAGAAAATACTTTTCGTGATGTTAATATAGCATTAGCTAATGAAATTTCTAAAATTTGTTATGCTGAGAATATACCAACGCAACATTTAATTGATATAGCAAATAAACATCCTAGAGTTAATATATTATCTCCAGGAATAGGAGTCGGAGGTCATTGTATTTCAGTAGATCCTTGGTTTTTAGTAGGCGATTATCCTAAAATAACTAATTTAATTAAGAAAGCAAGGGAAATTAATGATAGTCAACCAAACTTTACATTTCAAATTTTTTTAGATTTAATGAAAAAAAATAATATTTTAGATTTAAATAAAATTGGATTTTATGGAATTACATATAAAGCGAATATTGATGATATTAGAGAAAGTCCAAGTCTAAAATTTTTAAGTTTATGCAAAGAGTATTTTCAGATGGATACGAAAGTATATGATCCATTTGTGAAAAAAAAAGAATGTGAAAAACAATATTTAGATTTTGATGAGTTTATAAATGATGTTGAAGTTGTTGTTATATTAGTTGAACATTCTCATATAAAAAAACATGAAGAAAAAATAAATATGACTAGTAAGAGGATATTTAACATTAACGATTTAATTAAGAATAATTACATAGAGTAAGAGGAAGATAGATGTGTAAATTTAAAGAAAATAAAAATACAAATAAATTTTGGGGAAAGTTTAATATTAATGTTGGAGTAATAAGTGATGAATTTTTATTTAATTCATATAAAGATATAGCTAATTTTATATATATAACTCCAGAAAATTATAATGATTTTATAGGTGAAATAGAAATTTTATTAGTTGTAACGACTTGGAAAGGTTTGAAAGATGAATGGAAAGGGGTAGATAAAGCACATTATAATAAAAGACAAGTATTATATGAAATTATTGAAATATATTCTACGAGTGGCGCAAAAACAATATTTTATTCTAAGGAAGATCCTGTAAATTATGAGGTTTTTAAAGGTATTGCTGATAAATGTCAGTATATTTTAACATCTGAAGAAAATATTATTAATAATTATAAGACGAATTGTAAAAATAATAATGTAAAAAGTATTAGATTTGGAGTAAATCCTATGTACCATAATCCTATAGGAATAAATAGAAAAAAAGTAGAAAAAAAAATTCTTTTTTCAGGATCATGGTATAGTAAGTATGAAAAAAGATGTAACGAAATGAGAATGATATTTGATGGTATTTTAGAAAATGGATATGGATTAGAAATTATAGATAGAAACTATAATTTGAATAATGACATGTTTATTTTTCCAAAGAGATATAGAGAATTTACAAGAATGGCAATAGAACATTCTGAGTTACAAGAGTTTCATAAAAAATTTGATTTTGCTATAAATTTTAATACTGTACAAGACAGTGATACGATGTTTGCTAATAGAATATATGAATTACAAGCTTTAGGAAATATAATAATTTCTAATTATAGTTTAGGTGTTGAAAATAGATTTCCTAATGTTCATATAATTAATGAAAAAAAGGATATTGGGAAAATTTTGAAATCATATGATAAGGAAAAAATCTATAAAAAACAATTAATAGGAATTAGAAATGTGATGACTGGTGAAACAACATATGAAAGATTTTTAGAAATTTGCAAATTTATAGGTGTAAAATGTGAAAAAAGAAGAAATGATATAGTTGTTGTTGTCAAAGAAAAAAGCTTAATAATAGAAAAAATGTTTAATAAACAAACATATCAGAATAAAATATTGATAGAAGAAAAAGACTTAAAAATTTTAAATGAAAAAGATTATAAGATGATTTCGTTTTGGAATGAGTATAATGAATATGGGGAATATTATCTTGAAGATATGATAAATGGATTTAAATATACAAAAGCGGATTATATAACTAAATCAGCTTATTTTAAATTAGATTTTTTTATAGAAAATGTAGAACATGAGTACATAAAAAATGAAAAAGTTAATAAATATAGAAGTGTATTTTGGTTAGATAAGTTTGAAGATGTTTTAAATGGAGAGAAATATATAAATACTAAAGAAAAAATTGGATATGCTATTGATAGATTTGAGTTTGTAGAGGATAAATTTATATGAAGATTTTAGTTATTATTGATAGTCCGTTTTCTCAAAAAAATATATATCCAAGGCGATTTGAAAAAATAATGAGCTATTTAGTTAGTAAAAAATGTGAGGTAATTGTTTATTGTAAATTTGAAGTAGGATTACAGCGAGAAGAAATACGAGATGGTATTAAAATAAAAAGAGTATTTGACAAATTATTAGGCACTACCGAAAAGATAGATTTCTATTTACAAGCTCACATACAATTATTTAATTCAATTGATAAAAATTTCGATATTATTTATTGTGTAGATACTATGACTTTACCATTTGGAAGTATGATGAAAAACATGTTTGGAGGCAAGTTAGTTTTTGACTGTTATGAATATTTTCCAGATTATATAGAGGAAAAGTGGTATGGAGAAAATAAGAAAAAATTTGAATTGACTAAGCTTTTATTAGAATATAGAGGGAAGTATATAAAGAATGCAGATGAAATAATAGTGGTTAGTAATGAAATGTCACAACAACTGAAAAGTGATTTTGAATTAAATAAATTTCCTAATACAATATATAATTCAGATTTTAATATTAATAGAAATAAAAATATCGGTTCATTAAAAGAAGAATTCAATTTAATCAACAAAAAAATAATATTATTTCAAGGAATTGTGGAAGAAAGTAGGGGGATTGAAAGTTTAATTGAAATACTAAAGTATATGGAAGACTATAGTTTAGTGTTAGCAGGAAAAATAAAAAATGAATATTTGAATGAGCTTAATAGTTTTATAGAAACACTGAGATTAAATAAAAGAGTTATATTTACAGGTTATAAAACAGCAGAAATTTTGAAAAGTTATACATATGAAGCAGATTGCTTTATATATGCTCCTTACATAAAAGTAGAGAATATAAATTTAACATTGCCTAATAAAATTTTTGATTATATGGAGGCGAAAAAACCTATTATAGTAAATGAAGCGAAGTCTCTTAAAAATTTAGTTGAAAGAACTGGTACTGGAATTAGTATTGATTTTTCAAAATATTCATATGAAGGAATAGCTATTAAAATTAAAGAATATATAGATTTATATGATAGTTCTTATATTAATTATAAAGAGTTAGAAAGAAGATTTTCAAATAAAAATATGGAATTAATTATAGATGAAATGTTAGAGAGGCTAAAAAATGATTAGTGTCATAATGCCAGTATATAATGGGGAAAAGCATATAAAAGTTTCTATAGAAAGCATTATAAAACAAACATATCAAAATTTAGAACTCTTAGTAATAGATGATGGATCAACGGATAAGACAAAAGAAATAGTAATGAACTTCGAAGATAATAGAATTAAATATTTTTATCAAAGTAATAGCGGACAAGCTGTGGCTAAAAATCTGGGAATAGAAAATGCAGTAGGAGATTATATAGCTTTTATAGATTCAGATGATATATATATTGAGATGAAGTTAGAATTGCAAAAAAAGTATTTAGAAGATAATAAAAATATAGGTTGTGTTTATACAAATATTGAAGTTTTTGAGGATAATAAAGGAAATTATATACTTAGTAGTGAAGTTGAATTTTCAAAAAGAGAAGATTTTTTAGCTAGTATATTATTTAGGCAAATAGTTCCTAATCCTATTGCATTGATGATCAAAAAAGAGAGTCTTGGAAGTATAAGGTTTGATAAGAAATATAGGTATGCAGAAGATTATAAGTTTACAATAGAACTTGCGAAGCAAATGTCATTTGGATATTTAGATAAAAATTTATATTTATATAGAAGACATGATAGCAATGTTACTAATAATCATCAAAAACAAGTGAATGCTGAAATAAGTGTAATTAAAGAGCTTGGCATAAATAAGATTAAAGAAATTGTTTCAAAATCAAATTTTTCAGAAAAAGAAAAAAGTGTTCTTTTAGCTAAGATACTTTTAAAAATAAATGAAAATGAAGAAGCTTATAAAATTTTGAGAAAAATTGAGAATAAAGATGCCTATAATTATTTTTATATGGGAAATATAAGTTTTGAGGAAAAAAGATATATTGATGCTAAGTGTGAGTATGAAAAAGCACTTAATTTAGATGATTCTTTAGCAGAAGTTTATAATAATTTAGGTGTATGTGAATATATGCTTGGAGATAAAGAAGTAGCAAAAGAAAAGTTCCTAAGAGCCATAGCAATTAATTCTATTTATATGGATGCAAATTATAATTTAACAGCTATTGAAAATCTTAAAATTACGAAAAGAGAGCTTAGAAAAAAGCTTACTAAATATAATATATAGTATAAAGGAGGTAGAATAATTCTATCTCCTTATTTTGAAAAGGAAGTGTATAAGATGAAATGCTATATTCTAGCAAATGGCGGAGAAAAACTTGGTATGGGGCATATTATGAGAACATTAGTTTTAGCAAAGGCACTTAAAAATAATGTAGAAGTAATCTATGTAATAACTAATAAGCAAGAATTTAATATTGCTATGAAAAGAGTAAGTAGTGAAGATTTTAGTTATGTCTTTGAAGATGAATTAACTAGTAAGTTAACTAAGGATGATTTATTAATCATAGATAGATATGATTTGAATAGTAATCAAATTACTAGTTATAGAGAGCTTGTAAAAAGACTTTTAGTTATTGATGATAATAATATATTAGATTTTTATGATTGTGATTTTATTTTAAATCAAAATTTACATGCTAAGACTTTAAATTATAATTTTTCTAATACAACCAAGTTACTACTAGGGGGAAAATATACACTTCTTAGAGAAGAATTTTTAAATAATCAACCTATACAAATTAAAAAGGAAATTTCGAGTGTTCTTTTAACAGTAGGGGGAAGTGATAATTTAAATTTCACTCATACATTATTAAAAGAAATTAAACACTTTAATAGTACAATTAATGTAGTACTAGGACCAGTATTCAAATTTAATGAAGAATTAAAGAGTAAATATAATAAATATGGAAATATCATATTTCATGATAATGCTAATATGCTAGAACTTATGAAGAGTTCTGATGTAGCCATTTCAGCTTGTGGAACAACTATTTACGAGCTTGCATATTTAGGGATACCAACTATAGGTCTAGTAATAGTAGAGAATCAAGCTAAAATAGGAGGATTTTTAAATTCTGAAAAAATAGCTATGATTAGTGAAGTTCATAATGTGAAAAATAATTTAAATAGTTTAAGAGATCAGAACTTAAGAAAGAGTCTATATGAAAAAATGGTAGGGCTTGTGGATGGAAAGGGAGTAACACGAATAATAAATGAACTTTTAATGTAGAATACTATATTAAAGCTTCAAATATACGATAATTTCAATGTATTGATGACAGACAAGGGGGATAAAATGAGTAATATTTTTGAAATTAATGGAGTGAAGATTGGTGATGGACAAAAATGTTTTATTATAGCAGAAATGTCAGCTAACCATCTTCAAGATTTTGATAGAGCTGTAGAAATTATAAAAAAAGCTAAGTGGGCAGGAGCAGATGCTATTAAGTTACAAACATATACACCAGATACTATAACGCTTGATTGTGATAATGAATATTTTCAGATAAAGCAAGGAACTATCTGGGATGGAACTACTTTACATAAATTATATCAGACAGCCTATACACCATGGGAGTGGCAAGGCAAACTTAAAGAAATTGCAGAAGAAGAAGGCCTTATATTTTTTTCTTCACCATTTGATTATACATCAGTAGATTTTTTAGAAAGTATAGATGTACCTGCATATAAGATTGCATCTTTTGAAATTACTGACATACCTTTTATAGAATATATAGCAGCTAAGGGTAAGCCTATTATTATATCTACAGGTATAGCAAGACTTGGAGATATACAAGATGCGATAGATGCTTGTTATAGAATGGGAAATAGAAATATTGCAATTTTAAAGTGTACATCTGCATACCCAGCGCCTGTTGAAGAGATTAATCTTAAAACTATGGTGAATATGGGAGAAACATTTAATATTCCAGTGGGATTATCAGATCATACAATGGGAATTACTGTTTCAATTGCAAGTGTTGCTATGGGAGCAAAAATTGTTGAAAAGCATATGACACTTAGAAGAAGTGATGGTGGAGCTGATAGTAAGTTTTCTATGGAATCGGAAGAATTCAAGGAAATGGTTGATGCTATTAGAATGACAGAAAAAGCAATTGGAAAAGTTACTTATGATTTAAGTGAAAAACAAAGAAATTCAAGGGAACATTCAAGAAGTTTATTTGTAGTGGAAGATATAAAAGAAGGGGAAACTTTCACAAGTGAAAATATAAAAAGTATAAGACCAGGATTTGGTATTGAAACGAAACATATAAAAGATATTTTTGGAAAAAAAGCAACTAAAGATATTAAAAAAGGAACTCCGATGAGTTGGGGATTAGTTGATTTACATAATTAGGGGGAAGTTTAAATGAAAAATGTTTTAATAACTGGTGGAGCAGGATTTATAGGAAGATGGCTTGTTAAGAGTTTGCTAGAAGATGGATACAGTGTTGTTGCATTAGATAATTTATCAAATGGAAGTTTATATAATATAGCTGAATTTGTTAATAATGTTAATTTTAAATTTGTAGAGGGTGATATAAAAGAAGAAAGAGTTTTAGATAAAGTGTTTGAGGAAAAATTTGATATAGTGTATCACCTTGCAGCATCTATAAATGTTCAAGATTCAATAGATGATCCAAAGACTACTTTCTATAATGATACTGTTGGAACATTCAATGTTTTAGAGAGAGCAAAATGGCAGATGTTTGGGAAAAACTCAAAGATGGATGGGGAAGAATGGGTTATAGAAGAAGGGGTAAATACACATCCTTGTAAAGTAGTATTTATGAGTACATGCATGGTATTTGATAAATGTGATAAAGTAACAGGAATAGATGAGATACACCCTACAAAGCCAGTTTCACCTTATGGAGCTAGTAAGATAGGAGCTGAAAATCTAGTACTTTCATATTACTTATCATATAAATTACCAACAGTAGTTATAAGACCTTTTAATACATATGGTCCACATCAAAAAACTGGTGGAGAAGGTGGAGTTGTAGCAATATTTATTAATTCTGCTTTAAAAAGAAATGATATAAATATTTATGGTACAGGTGAGCAAACAAGAGATTTATTATATGTAAAAGATTGTGCTAGATTTATAAAAATGTCTGGACTTAATAGTGAGATTGATGGTGAGATAGTTAACGCAGGGACAGGAAGAGATATTACTATAAATGAACTTGCAAGAATTATAAGTGATGGAAGAGTAGATATAAAACATGTTAAGCATATACATCCACAGGCTGAAATTATGAAACTTCTTTGTAATTATGATAAGGCTAAAAATATACTAGGATGGGAGCCACTTTATACTTTAGAAGAAGGAATAAAAGAAACAGAAGAGTGGATAAGGTAAGTTGAAATTTTAACTCTAGAATAATACTAAAGATAATGAGGATAAGATTAGCAGTAGATTATTTCATTTTGAAGTAAGGTGCAGACTGGCTATTAGATAAAAGAAGCTTAGTAGTTTTAGGAGGAATAAGGGATGAGTGAGTTAGCTATTAATGGAGGAAGACCTGTAAGGGAATCTTATTTAGATTATGGAAAGCAAAGTATTAGTGAATGTGATATAGATGAAGTTGTAAGGGTTTTAACTAGTGGTTTTCTAACTACAGGGCCAATGGTTAAAGAATTTGAAGAGAAAGTTGCAAATTATGTGAATGCAAAATATGCAGTGGCCATTACTAATGGAACAGCAGCCTTACATATAGCTATGCTTGCAACAGGTATTACAGAAGGTGATGAGGTTTTAGTTACACCAATGACTTTCGTAGCATCAGCTAATTGCATATTATATTGTAATGCAAAGCCTATATTTATAGACATAGAAGAAGATACTGGTAATATAGATGTGAGTAAAATAGAAGAAAAAATAACTAGTAAAACAAGAGCAATAGTTGCAGTTGATTTCACAGGACATGCTGTTGATATAGATTTAATAATGGATATAGCAAGAAGATATAATCTTTTAGTGATTGAAGATGGAGCACATTCACTTGGAAGTGAATATAAAGGAGAAAAAGTTGGAACTAAGGCTGATATGACTACTTTTTCATTTCATCCAGTAAAACCTATAACGACAGGGGAAGGTGGAATGGTAGTTACAAACTCAGAAGAGTTATATAAAAGATTATCTTTATATAGAACTCATGGAATAACAAGAGAATATGATATTTTAGAAGCAAAATTTGAAGAAGCATTTTATTATGAACAACAATTGCTTGGTTTTAATTATAGAATACCAGATATAAATTGTGCGTTAGGACTTAGTCAGATGAAAAAAATAGATAAGTTTATTCGTAGAAGAAGAAAGCTTGTAGGAATATATAATGATTATCTAAAAGATTTAGAAGAAATAGAAATACCAACAGAGAGAGCGTATTCAAATTCAGGATGGCACATCTATGTTATAAAACTTAATCTTGATAAGATAAAAAAATCTAGAAATCAAGTTTTTAGAGAGCTTAGAGCTGAAAATATAGGAGTAAATGTACATTACATACCAGTATATCATCACCCATATTATAGAGAACTTGGATATGAAAAAGGACTTTGTGAGAATACAGAGAAATTTTATGAAAGAATAATAACGCTTCCTTTATATCCAGATATGAGTATTCAAGATATTCAAAGTGTAGTTAAAGCATTAAAAAAAGTATTAGAAATATAAATGTATAAAGCTATTGCTAAATTATATTAGCAGTAGCTTTTTTACTAAAGAATATTATATAAACTATCGATAAATTAAAATAAAGATTTTTACTTAATAGTAGATAGAAAAATAGTTTATATATAAGGAGAAGTAAATATGAGGCTACATAATAATCTTATGTCACTAAATGTTTTTAAGAATTATCAAAATAATTTAGCTGATAATACAACGGCACTTTCAAGAATATCATCAGGTTCAAAAATTATGAGTGCAAAAGATAATCCACATAAACTTGGGCAGAGCGAACATTTGAGATTACAGATAAAAGGACTTCAAGCGGCAAATAAAAATGTGCAAGATGGAGTTTCTATGATGCAAACAGCAGATGGAGGAATTGAAGGGATTTCAACAGCACTTATTAGAATGAGAGAACTTACAGTACAATCTGGAAATGGAAGTCTAAATCAAGAAGATAGGGAAATTATTCAAAAAGAAATAGAAAGTTTAAAAAGTACTGTAAATGACTTAGCAAATAATACTGAATTTAATGGTGTGAAGCTTATAGGAGATAAAAAGGTTAATGATAATAGGTATCCTATTTCACATTCTATGAGTTCAGGAGCAAATTCAGGTGAAAAGATTTTAATTCCTAGGTATGATTTGTCTGCTCATATGCTTGGAGATGAAAATGGTAATACAATAGCTAATCTTGATATTAGAGATGGAGATATTAATGCTTCATTAAATACAATAGATAAATCTATGAAAACAGTTAGTGATGCGAGAAATAAATTTGGAGCTATTGCAAATAGATTTGAAAGTCTTAGTAATAATCAAAGCTCTAGTGAACTTATGCTAGAAGGTGCAGAAGCTAAAATAACTGGAGCTGATATAGCAAAGGAAATGATGGAGTTTTCAAGAACTAATATTTTAGTTGAAGCAAGTAATTATATGATGGCTCAAACTAATGAATTACCTAATGAGGTTTTAAGAGCTATTGAAAGAATTTAATTTATTTATTTTAGACAATTTTTAGACAAATCTTAAAGAAATTTAGAATTTTTAAAAATGTAAAAAGTAAATAATTTGTTAATAGAAATAAAAATGAAAAAATTTATTTTCAATGAAAATCTTGATAAAAAGGTGTTTTTTTATCAAGATTTTTTTAAATACAAATATTTATCTAGATGAATTATTAGAATGGGAAAATAGTTTAATTATAATTTGAGGTGTATTAAAAATAATTAAAGAAAAAACTTGATTATTTAATAAATTGTTAAGTAAAAAAGAATAAATTTGTTATATAGACAAATAACTTTGCCAATTTTATAAGATTACTGTATAGAAAAATATACCATTTGAATATATAATATGAATATAACTATTTATGGAATTAAGGTAATAAAAAGGTATTAATTAAAAAAATTACATATTGGGAGGGACTATGGCAGTATATATGGATTCAGGAACGTATACTTACGAAATGATAAAGCGTGGATTAGATACAGCTACTATGAGACAAAAAGTTATAGCTAATAATATAACTAATGTAAATACTAAAGGATATAAAAAATATAATGTTAGTTTTGAAGATACTTTAAAAGATGTAACCGAAGACGTTAGAAGAGATGGACGAGTAAAGGTTTTTGATAAAAATATTGGAAGAATAAGAGTATCAAAAGACACTACTACATCTATGAATATGAGTGGAAATAATGTTGATATGGAAACTGAAAAAGTAAATCAAGCAGCTAATACAATTTTATATAATACCTTAATTGGAAAAGCAAATTCAAAACTTGCTACTAAAAAGTACATAATAAGTGGGGGAAGATAAAAAATGAGTGGTATGTTTTCAACTATGCGTATAAGTGCTAGTGGTCTTGCAGCTGAAAAATTAAGACTTGATGTAACAGCTTCTAATATTGTAAATAGCACAACTACTAGAGGGGTAAATGGAGACCCATATAGAAGAAAAATTGCTGTTTTTCAAGAAAATTTAGATAATGCAATTGGAATGAATGGAGTTAAGGTAGTTAAAATAATAGAAGATGATTCTGATTTTAGATTAAAGTATGACCCAAATCATCCAGATGCAGATAAAGAAACAGGTTATGTAGCTATGCCAAATGTTAATATTTTAAATGAAATGGCAGATATAATAGCAGCATCAAGAAGTTATGAGGCTAATGTAGAAACATTAAATGCTTCAAAATCAATGTTGATGAAGGCTTTAGAAATAGGAAAATAAGGGGTAAGAATTTATGGAGATTAACAATATAAATAATAATTTATTTACTAAAGTTTCTGATATAAATAGTAATTTGTTTTTAAAAGAAGCTAGTAAAACTCAAACTGTAAAAGAAGATGGTGTTTTAAATTTTGGAGAAGTGTTTAAAAAGCAGTTAGATAAAGTTAATGCTAAGCAAATAGAAGCAGACGTAATGACTCAAAAAATGATACAGGGTGAGAATGTAAATATACATGACGTTATGATAAAAGGTGAAGAAGCTAATCTTTCTTTGCAATTAGCAATGCAGGTTAGAAATAAACTTGTTGAAGCTTTTCAGGAGATAAGTAGAACGCAGATTTAGTATTTGTTAAATAAGGGGTTTAAAATAAATGGAAAAAATAAAGGGGTTCCTAAGGACAGTTTTAGAAAAGTTTAAGGCAATGGGAAGATTAGCGAGAATTTCCATTATAGTAGCTCTAATTGCAATAATAATAGGAATAGTTTTAGCTTTAGTTTATTCTATGAATAATAAATACCAAGTTCTATTTACAGGATTAGAACCTAAAGATGCAAAAATGGTTACAGAGAAACTAGAAGATTTGAAGGTTGATTTGAAAATAGAAGGAGATACTATTCTTGTTCCAAAGGAAAAAGTTGATAAATTAAGATTAGAACTTGCACCGAATCTTAGTGGTGGAAGTGTAGGATATGAGCTTATGGATGAAGCTAGTTCTTTTGGGATTACATCAGAAGAATTTGCATTGAAAAAGCTTAGAATGACACAAGGGGAAGTTGAGAAAACTATCAAAAGTTTTCCTCAAATTGAGAATGCAAGAGTACATATAACATTGCCTAAAGATACGGTATTTGTTAATGAAAAGAAGGAAGGTAGTGCTGCTGCTTACATACAGCTTAAGGCTGGTGAACATCTAGAGCCATCACAAGTAAAGTCTATAGTTGCACTTATAGCATCATCAGTAGACGGGATTCCAAAGGAAAGTGTAGAAGTTATAGATCAGAACATGAAGCTTTTATCTGAGGGGCTATTTTCTGCTGATGGAAATCAAAACATAAGTTCAGGTGAAGCTGTTGCTAATCAAAGAAATCTTGAGGCTAAATATGAGGGTGAATTAGAAAATAGTGTATATGAACTTTTAAATCCTGTTCTTGGAAATAATAAAATAAAAACACAAGTAAACGTTGAACTTGATTTTGATTCAAAGCAAAAAACAGAAATTATAGTTGATCCTAATAAAGTTATAAAGAATCAAACAACAATTAAAGAGTCGAGTACAGGGGGAGCAACTTCTACAGGACCAGTTGATGATAATATGAACAATAATATAGAAGATGCAGCATCTACAGGTGTTAGTAGAGAAGAACAGACAACTGAATATGAAATTGGTAAGACAGAAATTAAAAATATTAGTGCTCCTGGTGAAGTGAAAAGAGTTACTGCTTCAGTTGTTATTGATGGAAAGTTAGATAATGATACAACAGAAGCTATAAAAGAACTTGTTGGTACAGCAATAGGGTATAAACAAGATAGAGGAGATCAAATATCAGTTGTTAGCATGGCTTTTGATCAAGAGCAAAAAGAGGCTGCTGCAAAGCAAATAGAGCTTATGAATGAACAAGCTAAAAAAGAAAAAATAACAAAGATAGTTATATATGCAGTTGTCCTTATAGTAGCGATAGTGCTTTTAGCATTTTTAATTTCTTATATTAAAAGAAAGTCAGAAGAGAATAAAGAAAAAGCACAAGAGAGAAGATTAAATGTAGTGGTAGATGATACTACGATGAAAAATTTTGATCCTATTGATTTTGATATAAAAGATGAAAAAACACATGTTGAGAATGAAATAAAAAATTATGCTACAGAAAAGCCAGAGCAGGTAGCTGACGTTATTAAATCATGGCTAAATGAAGATGAGAGGTGATAATTTTGGCTAAAGATAAGAAAAAGTTAACTGGAATCCAAAAAACAGCGATACTTTTTATAACACTTGGACCTGAGGCATCAGCCAAAATAATCAAAAAACTGCCAGAAACAGAAATTCAAAAAATAACATATGAAATAGCTAATATAAGTGCTGTAAGTTCAACTCAAAGAGAAGAAATCATGCAGGAGTTTTTACAGATGAATAAAGCTAGAGATTATGTAAAAGAAGGTGGTATTGATTATGCTAAAACTGTATTGTCACAGGCGTTAGGTAATCAAAGAGCAGCTGAAATAATAGCAACAATTACAGAAATAACACAAAAAAACAGACCGTTTGCTATAGCAAGAAAAGTTGATGCACATCAGATATTAAATGTTATATCTGGTGAACATCCTCAAACTATAGCATTAGTTTTATGTTATTTACAATCTGATAAGGCGGCACAGGTTATATCTGAACTTTCAGAAGATTTGCAAAGTGATGTTGCATATAGAATAGCTACGATGAGTAATACATCTCCAGATATTATAAAAGAAATAGAAAAAGTATTAGAGAGTAAACTTTCATCTGTTGTAAAAACAGAAGTTACAGAAATAGGAGGAGTTGAAACTCTAGTAGGAATTTTAAATCAGGTAGATAGAACAACTGAAAAAAATATAACTGAATCACTAGAGATTGAAGATACAGAGCTTGCAGATAAGATTAAGAGTAGCATGTTTGTATTTGAAGATATTATCGGTATTGATGATGTTTATATACAAAGAATTCTTAGAGAAGTTGATGTTAAAGAACTTGCACTTGCTCTTAAGGGATCATCAGCAGAAGTTGCAGAATCTATATTTAAAAATCAATCTAAGAGGGCAGCTGCATCTCTTAAAGAAGATATGGAATTCCTTGGACCTGTTAGACTTGTTGATGTTGAAAAGGCACAACAAAAAATTGTATCTGTTATTAGAAGGCTAGAAGAAGCAAATGAGATTATATTAGCAAGGGGTGGAGAAGATGCAATCATCTTATAGTATTATAAAAAACAAAGCTGTTAACGTTAGAGATAATATTGATATAAAAACAACTTATGATGCTAAAAATATAGTTTATATAAATGATGAAGCTGAACTAGTTAGAGCAAAACAAAGTTTAGAAAGTATGAAGACATTGATTCTTGGAAATATTAATGCACAAAAAGATAAAATTCTAAATCAAGCTGTTCAAAATGCCAAACTTATAGAAAAAGAAGCTTATCAAAAAGGATATGAAGAAGGACTTTCAAATGGTAAAGAAGATGGGTATAAAGAAGCTTATGAGGGAAATATTAAATTGGCTGAAAAGTTGGTTGAAGATGCTAAATTTTTACTTCAAAATTCTAAGATAGAATATGAAAAATATCTAGAAGATAAAAAAGTGGAGATTATAGAACTTGCATATAAGGTTTCTGAACATATTTTAGAAAAAAATTTAACAAGAGATGATGGTATTAACGAGCTTATTTCCAAGGCTTTAGAAAGTTCAAGAGAAAGTAAAACTTTTATTATAAGATGTAATCCTACACAAATAGAGTCAGTTAAAGAAATTATAGAACACGAGCTAAAAACTAATGGAAATAAAACAGAGGTACATTGTATAGAAGATATGAGTATAGAAACTGGAAATGCTGTAATAGAACTAGATAAAGGAACTATTACTTTAGGACTTGAAAATGCTATTGAAAGTATTAGAAAAGAAGTTTTTTAGGAGTAGTGTGATAAATGTTTGATATTGATTTTTCTTTGATGGAAAAAAAACTTAAGGAAACAACACCATATAAATATGAGGGAAGAGTTACAAAGCTTATAGGGCTTACAATCGAAGTAGAAGGTATTAGGGCAGCTATGGGAGAACTTTGTACTATATATAATCATAATGGTGAAAAAATTAAAGCTGAAGTTGTAGGATTTAGAGAAAAAGAAATTTTATTAATGCCAATAGGCGAACTACAAGGGATAGCACCGGGGTGCAAAGTTTTACCAGAAGGAAAGCCTTTAAGTGTTAGATGTAGTGATGACCTTCTTGGGAAAATTTTAGATGGAGTAGGCGAACCTTTTGATGGTAATGGTATAGAAAATGGTGAGTATTATCCACTTGATAGACTTCCACCAGATCCAATGAGAAGAAAAAGAATAAAGGATGTTTTACCAACTGGAGTAAGAGCTATTGATGCTTTTTTAACATGTGGTGAAGGGCAAAGAATTGGAATTTTTGCAGGAAGTGGAGTTGGAAAAAGTACAACACTTGGTATGATAGCTAGAGAAGCGAAGGCTGATGTCAATGTTATTGCATTGATAGGAGAAAGAGGAAGAGAAGTACTTGAATTTATAGAGAAAGATCTTGGGGAAGAGGGGATGAAAAAATCAGTTGTAGTTTGTGTAACTTCTGATAAATCTCCACTACAAAGACTTAAAGGAGCTTTGACAGCTACAGCAATAGCTGAATATTTTAGAGATAAAAATAAAAGAGTTATTCTTATGATGGATTCAGTTACTAGATTTGCCATGGCTCAAAGAGAAATAGGACTAGCTATTGGAGAACCTCCAGCAACTAAGGGATATACACCGTCTGTTTTTGCTATGTTGCCAAAACTCATGGAAAGAGCTGGAACGTCAGAAAAGGGTTCGATAACAGCCTTTTATACTGTTCTAGTTGATGGAGATGATTTTAATGAACCTATAGCTGATACTGTTAGAGGAATTTTAGATGGTCATATTGTATTGTCTAGAGATTTAGCTCAAAAAAATCATTATCCAGCAATAGATGTTTTAAATTCAGTATCAAGGCTTATGCCAACTATTGCTAGTGAATCACATAAGGATATAGCATCTAATCTTAGAGACATGCTAGCTACTTATAAAGAGTCTGAAGATTTAATAAATATAGGTGCATATTCAAGAGGAGCAAATAGAAAATTAGATAAGGCAGTAAGTTTGAATGAACATATTATAAGTTTTTTAAGACAAAAAATTGATGAAAAAACTGATTTTGAGACTACAATGAATGCACTTGAACTTTTAGGTAGGAGATAAGAGGTATGGAAAAAAATTTTAATTTTAAATTAGAAAAGATTCTTGAAATACGAAAACAAAAAGAAGAGGAAAGTGCAAGAATATTTCAGAAAGCACAGTTTGAAAAACAAATAGTCAAAGAAAAATTAGAACAGCTTGAAACTGATTTTAATAAACATAAAAACATTTCTAGTTCAGAAACTGTAGTATATCAAAAGATAAAAAGGTTATATATGAAAAATATAAATAAAGCTATTGATATGACTAAAGAAGAGCTAATGTCAAAGGAAAAAGTTGCTGAAGAAAAAAGACAAGTTGTATTAGAAAAACAGATTGAAAGAAAAACTGTAGAAAAGCTTAAGGAAAAGCAATATGCTGAATTTGTTAAAGAGCAGTATAGATTAGAAGGTATAGCAAATGATGAGTTTGCATTATTTGGACATTTTAGGAAGCTTGGAAGGGGGTGAATAAAATATGAGAATTAATATGGTTGATATAGGAAATGTTAAAAATACTAAAAGTAATAATAAAGAAAGAAAAAGTGATAGTTTAAATCAAAAAAAGCAAGCTGATTTTGAGGGCGTTTTACATAATAAAAAAAATATTAATAATAATGAAAAGTGTTTAGATGCTAATTCGAAATTGAAAAATATTGATGAGAGTTTTAAAGAAACAGAACTAGTAAGAGAGCAGTCTAATCAAGTTGATATTAATCAAATAGAAGAAGTAATAAGTTTAGAAACTGATGATATTAAAGATGATGCTTTAAATATTGAAGAAATGTTGAGTGCACTATTTTCTAGCAATAAATCTCAAATTACAGATGTATATGATTTAAAAAAATCAAATTTTGATTTTTTAAAAGAAGATAATAATGATACGTTAAATGAAATTACAAAGGTGCTTACATCACCAGAGATTAAAACTGATAATAGGGATAGTTTAATATTTGAGAATACTATTGATATTGCAAAATTAGCTAATTTAGAAGATGTAAGTGATATTGATAATTTCCTGGGAAATTTTGTTGAAAAAAGAGGTTATGTGCAAGACGAAGATATTCAGAATCTTTCTAAAATAATGGCAGTAAATGAAGAAGTTAAGGGAATGGTAGTAAAAACTTTGAAAAGTAAAGGTTTTACTGAAGTTGATATAGAGAATCTTAATATAAAAATAGAAACGATAAAAAGTAATGAAAATATTGGTATTAAAAAAGAAGGTTTTGAAGATAATATCATTCAATTCTCAAATGAAAAAGAGCTTAATATAGAAGCTAAGACTTTTTCTAATAAAGAATTTTCTTCTAATGATAAAAGTGAAAAAGAAGAAAAAATATTAACGGAAATTATAGAGAAAGATGAGATATCTATTTTTGACAATCATTTGCTTAGAGTTAAAAGTTTTTCAAATGTTATTGAAAAGGATGATATATCAATTAATCGCTTTAATATGAAAAATGATATTAAGACAGCAATTCTTCATATGGGAAAGACTAATATGAAAGAATTAGTTGTAAAAGTTAATCCAGATAATTTAGGTGAAATAGCAATAAAAATAACTTCTGAGGGTGATACTATGAAGGCTATGCTTAAGGTAACATCTAAAGAAACTTATGCACTTTTAAATAATCAAGATATTAAAAACTTTTTGATAAATCAAGATATCAAAGTTTCTGATGTAGAAATTTCTCTATATGAAGATACGACGTTTTTTAATGGCTTTGATGGAGATAAAGAAAATGAAAATAATGAGAAAAATCAATATCAAGATGGTATGCATACTGAATTTATAGAATTTGAATCTGATATAAAAGAAGAAATAACTTTATCATCATTAGATATTATTATCTAGGAGGAAGCATGGATATAAGTAGATTATCAAGAAATTCTAATAATTATAATACAACAGATAGAGGAACTCCTATTGTTAAACCAGGAGAAGATATGGACAAAACTGCATTTCTTAGTATTTTAGCAGCACAACTTAGTAATCAGGATCCAATGTCTGGTGAGCAAGATTCAACTCAATATATTACTCAAATGGCTCAATTTGCAACTATGGAACAGATGCAAAATTTAAATAAAACTATGACTAATTATTCAGAACAGAATTTAGTTGGAAAAGGTGTAACTGTAGATGTTCCAGATTCAGATGGAAAACCTTACACAGGAATAGTTAAGGCTGTAAATATAAGTAGGGGAAAAAGCAGTATTTCAATGGAAGTTTCAGAAAATGGGAAAAATGTTTATAAAGAATTTCCTATAGAGTCTATAGTTTCTGTTTTAGAAGTTCCAAATTTCTCACTTCCAGCAATTAATAATGTTAATGGAAATACATCATTTTTATTGGCAAGCTCATTCATAGGTAAAGATGTAAAGCTTAGTGAGAAAGATAGTAGTGATAATAACTACATGGGGAAAGTGATAGGTGCTTTTAAGGAAGAGGGTCTAATAAAAGTAAATGTAAAGTTAAAGGATACTGATGAAATAATAGCTGTAACTATTGATAAGGTTATAAGTATTGGAGATGTTGAAAAAGAAGGGGATGTAATAAGTCCTGAAGACGATAAAGAGACTGACACTAATAAAGAGTAAAAAAAGATGAGTCTTTAGTTTTAACTTGTGTAAAGGAAAGCTTAAGGTTGCTTGGGTTTAAGGAGCTAGATTATAAAAATCTAGAAAATGGTATATAAAAACAATAATTAAAGGGTCAAAAAATACAGTATTGATAGAAATAAAATGAAGTACTGCAAATTAAAGTTTTAGGGGGATTTTATAAATGTTAAGGTCAATGTATTCTGGTATATCTGGTATGAAGGTAAATCAAATAAAGTTAGATGTAATAGGTAATAATATAGCCAATCTTGGAACTACTGGATTTAAAGCATCAACTGTAAAATTTCAAGATATGTTATCTCAAAATATGTCTGATGCAACAGCTCCAACAACAAATCAAGGAGGAATAAATGCACAGCAGGTAGGATTAGGAGTTCAATTAGCGAGTATCGATACTGTAATGACTCAGGGAATGCTTCAACCAACTGGAAGAAATCTTGATATAGCTCTTGATGGTGGTGGATTCTTTATGGTAAGTAAAGGACCAGAAGTTTTTGATGGTGATGCACTTCAAGTAAGTCATAAGCCAGGGGCACATACACTTTCTTCAAATAGTAGTGGAAGTGAAATGATGTATTCACGAGCTGGTACATTTATTTTAGATCAAGCAGGTAATCTTTTAACATCAGATGGATACAGAGTGATGGGATATCCTCTTACTAATGATGATAATGGAGTAGCACCAACAGGATATAAGCCAAGTGATGTTTCAGTTGGAGGTTTGGACATAAGGTTTGGTCCAGGATCTCAATTGAATGGATATAAAGTTGTTCTAGGAGCTGTAGGACTAGGGACAGTAACAGATGCAACTGTAGATAAATCAACAAAGGTAATTAAATTAAGTGGAGATTTTTCAAAAGGCTCTAGTATTACAACTTCATCTATAGAAAGTGCAGCTAATAAAGCTCTTGCGGCTGCTGGAATATCACAGAGAATGAATATATCAGGAAAACCTGTGCAATTTGATGCATTAGGAAGTGACAGAATCGAGGGTGGTTCAGATGCTACAAAGCCTAATTCAGTATCATTAATGGGAATGACTTTTAAATTTACAGAGGGTTCAGATTTAAATGGATATACATTTAAAATTGGGAAAATAAATAGTGCAAATACAGAAGCTATTGTGAATAAAGATGAAAAGGTTGTTACTATAAATGCTAATTTTATGGAAAAGGGATTTGTGTCAAGTGCTGATATAGCAGATGCGATAAATGGAGCGTTAGCAGCTAGTGGAATAAAGCAAGAGGTTGAGGGAATTGGTAATCCGAGTCAAGTTCCTGGAATATCTGCAACAGCAACAGGAGGAACAGATGCAGTACTTCCGAGTAATATAAAGTCTGAAGATGGAACAAAAACTGTATTAGAATTTGAAGAGGCAGAGGTAGGAAAAAGTGAAAAATTATCAGCTTTAAATGGTTTTACTATAAGCGTAAAGAGTGATAATAGTAAAACTGCTGATGCTCATATAGATAAAACTGCTAAGACTATTGTTATTAGTGGAGATATTTCAGCGGCAGATGCAACTCAAAAAGTGACAGATAAGATAAATTCTGCTTTTGTGGATATAAACATTAAAACTATAGATCTTGCTGGATTAGAAGCAGTAGGAAGTAAAAAAATTGAAGGTGGAGTTGATAAGAAAGCACCAAATTCAATAGATATAGGTGGATTTACAGTTAAATTACCTAAGGGAGCAAGCCTAAATGATATTGAGTTTAAAATAACTGATATTGAATCAACAGGTGTTTCAGCAAAGAAAAATGGAAATGTTGTAGAAATAAAAGGAGATTTTTTAACAAGTGGAGCTATCTCCGCTGAAGATATGGCTAAAGAGCTTAGTCGTGAATTAGGACAAGACGTTGTTGTGTCAGGAAGAGCAAAGATAGATATAGATTCTAAATCGGAAATGATTGATGGAGGAGCTGAATTTAAAGCACCAACAGATCAAAGCATTTTTGGATTTAATATAAAATTTGATGAAGGTGAATCATTAAATGGTTATAAAGTTGTTTTAGGAGATATATCAGCAGGAACAAAAACTTCAGCGAAAGTTTCAGAAAAAGAAAAAACTATTGTGATTAATGGAAGCTTTTCTGTTGCAGGTTCTGTTACAGCGGGAGCTATTACAAGTGTTATAAATAACGCATTAAAAGATAAGGGGATAGATCAAGGAGTTACGGTAACAGGTGTAGCTAACAGTCTTGGAACTACTGAGTCAACAGAAACTAATGGAGGAACACCTGTACAAAGTTTAGGTGAAGATGGAGTAGTTAGCTTTGTTGATGGATCACAAGCTGTTAAGGCATATGATGAAGGACTTAAGACTCTTAAAATTCCAGATACAGTAAGAATGCCCGGTTCAGATGTAGAGCTTAGAGTTAAGTCATTTAATATAGATCAGCAGGGAATAATAAACTGTATTTTAGAGGATGGATCAGTTGCAGCTGTTGGACAACTTGCTATAGCAAACTTTAAAAATCCAGAAGGACTAACAAAAATGGGAGGTAATCTTTATACAGAATCAGCTAACTCAGGAGCTGCAACAATAAAAAGTGGTGTAGGAACTAGAGGTGAAGATAATTCAAAAGGTTATGCTTCAACTATTCAAGGAATGATAGAAATGTCTAATGTGGATCTTGCAGAACAATTTACAGACATTATAACTACAACAAGAGCGTTTCAAGCTAGTGGAAAAATAATAAACACAGGTGATGAAATTTTACAGGATATTATAAATTTAAAGAGATAATATAATTCCTATTAATGGGTTTAGTTGTTTTTTATGGATTTACATTTAAGATAGGAAAATTTAATATCATGTCAATAAATTCCAAGTATAATGGGTTTGACCAATGAATACTTAGAGTGATATAGATATTAAAGTAGTAAGGCTAGAGGGGGCATATAGCCCCTTATTAGCGAATATAGGAGGATGGGAATTGATTAAATTAACAGCAATGAATAAAACAGAATTTTATTTAAATCCAGATCATATTGAAAAAATGGAGTCAGTTCCAGAAACAGTTATAACTTTAGGAAATGGAAAAAAATATATAGTGAATGAATCTATAGATGAAGTTATTGACTGTATAGTTAAATTTAAAAAAAGAATTTATACTATTTAATATTTGTATTAGGAGGGGTATCAGATGAAAAAGTCAGATGCACTTACCTTTGTTGGTATAGTAAGTGGTTTAGTTATGATTATATGGGGAATGCTTGGTGACGCAGGTTTAGGAATTTTCTGGGACACACAATCACTAGCAATAACCATAGGGGGATCTTTTTCAGCACTATTAATAACATATTCTATAAGTGATATTAAATCCATAGGAAAGTTATTTTTACAAAGTACAAAAGAAATAACTATGTCTAGTGGAGAGCTTATTTCAAAGTTTGCTACCATATCAACAAAGGCTAGAAAAGAAGGGTTATTGTCACTAGAAGAAGAAGTAAATGAAATAGAAGATACATATATGAAGAAGGGTCTACAAATGGTTGTAGACGGAGTAGATGGAGAAACAATTCAAGAAATATTAGAGCTTGAAATTGAACAGATGGAAGCTAGACATAATAAGGGCGTAGCTATTTTTAGAACTTGGGGAGAGTATGCACCTGCATTTGGTATGGTTGGTACACTTCTAGGATTAATAAAAATGCTTGCGAATCTTGGGGGAGATGCATCATCTATTGCATCAGGAATGTCAATATCTCTTATAACAACATTTTATGGATCAGTTTTTGCAAATTTAGTTTTCTTACCTATTGCAAATAATCTTGCATTAAAGAGTAAGAAGGAATCAGCAGGAAGAGAAATGATGCTAGAGGGAATTTTGTCTATACAGGCAGGAGTTAATCCAAGAGTTGTTGAAGAAAAGTTATTAACTTATCTTACACCAGAAGAAAAATTAGCATATATAGATGGGAATAAAGCTAATGAAGTAGGTGAAATTGATTAATGGCAAGAAGAAGAAAAAAGAATAATGATTCAGAAAAAGGTGGAGCAGGGTGGTTAGCTAGTTTTGCTGATACTATGACACTTCTGATGACTTTCTTCGTATTGCTATATTCAATGGCAGAGGTTGATACTGAAAAAATAAAACAATTATCAACAGCTTTTCAACAAGTGTTGCAAGGCCAAAGTGCACAATCTATGTTTGAATTTGATAAGCATGATGGAGAAGTACCTATAAAAGGTGGACAACATGAATTGGAACTTCCAGATGATCCTAACAATATAGAAGAAGATTATACATATGATGAGCTAAAAAAATATATAAAAGCAAATAGTTTAGAGAATAGTGTAATGTTAGAAAAGACATCAGATGGAATATTACTACAATTAGGAGAAACGGTATTATTTAACTCAGGGGAATCAGTATTAAATAATACTGACATATTACAAAAAATATCAGAAATTATATCTAATACAACGGGAGAAATTGAAATTGAAGGGCATACAGATAATGTACCACTTAATAGGGATGGTAAAAGTAACTGGGAACTTTCTGTAGAAAGGTCTGTTAATGTTGTTAGATATTTTATTGAAGATAGAAAAATAGCAGCAGATAGATTGTCGGCTGTTGGATATGGGGAATATAAGCCAATAGCGGATAATAATACAGAAAAGGGACGAGCTGCTAATAGAAGGGTTTCAATATTATTTTTATCAAATGATAAAGAATAATAAAAGGAGATGAAGAAGTGGGAACTAATAAGGATGAAAATAAAGAGAAAAAAAGTATTACAACTGGAAAGATTATTCTTATAGGAGGAATTTTCCTATTAATAACTTTTGCAGGGACTTTTACAGGATTTTATTTTTTGACTCAACAAAATAAAGGTGCACAAGCAGCAGAAGAAGAGAAACCTAAAGCAAAGGCAGAGGAAATAAAAATTTTTGATCTTGGTGATGATTTTGTTGTAAATCTTTCAACAGAAGGTAAGTCAAAATATGTAAAGGCTAGAATAGTATTATCATATGATGCTAAAAATAAAGCATTTACATCAGATATGGAAAAAAATACAGCAATATTAAGAGATGCTACTATTACGTATTTAAAAGGACGTACAGAAGAACAACTTGCTAATCTTGATACTTTAAAATCAGAATTAGTTGTTGATCTTAATAAAAAATTAAATCAAGAGGATCCAATAAAAGAAGTTTATTTTCAAAGTTTACTAATTCAATAATGATATAAAAAGGAGAGCATATATGGTAATGACAGATTATTTTTATTTTATATTGAAATTAGTGCTTTTTGCAGGAGGGCTACTGTTAATTTTAGTAGCCTTTTTAAGAAAGGCAAAAGATAAGATGGAGATTTTAAGTAGTGGAAAGTATGTAAAAATACTTGAAAAAACACAAATAAGTAAAAATGAATATATTTATGTTTTTAAAACAGGAGAAGAAGGAACTGTTATTTTATCTTCTACAAATGGTATGCAAAAGATAAAAGATTTATCTAAAGAAGAGATATTAAAGCTTGAATATGATAAAAATCAAAAGGAAGCATTAATGGTAGAAAAGTACGATGTGAAAATTAGAGGACTTAAAAGAGAGACAACGAAATTTCTCAAGAAATTTAAGAGGGTAAAAGAATGAGAAAAAAGAATTTTTTTATGATTTTAGCAATTAGCTTTTTAGGCATTATAGTCTTTAAAAATGTAGTTGCAATAGCAGAGCCAAGTGCTAGTGTGAATATATCTTTAGGAGATACACCACAAGAATATGGTACAAATATAAAGTTGATGTTAGTTTTAACAGTATTAACTTTATTACCATCATTTTTAGTAATGATGACTTGTTTCACTAGAATTGCAGTGGTTTTATCTTTTTTTAAAAGTGCAATAGGGGCACAGCAATCTATACCAAGTCAAGTTCTAGTAGGATTAGCTCTGTTTACTACAATATTTGTTATGGCACCAGTAGTTTCAGATATAAATAAGAATGCACTAGAACCATATATGGAAAGTAAAATTACTCACCAAGAAGCAGTAGAAAAGGGAACAGCTCCCATAAGAGAATTTATATTAAAAGAAACTAGGCAAAAAGATTTAGAGTTATTTGTAGAGATGTCTAAGATGGATACTACAAATATTACTAAAGAAAATATTCCTTTAACAGTTGTTGTGCCAGCGTTCATAATTAGTGAATTAAAGACAGCTTTTGAAATAGGTTTTTTAATATATTTACCATTTTTGGTTATAGATATGGTAGTAGCAAGTGTGCTTATGTCTATGGGAATGTTTATGTTACCACCTGTTATGGTATCTTTACCATTTAAATTATTGCTTTTTGTAATGGTAGATGGTTGGCATTTACTTATAAAATCTTTAGTTCAAAGTTTTATGTGAGGTGGTTAAAATGACAGATACTATGTTAGTTGGAATAATCAAACAAGCTATGTTAGTTGCGTTAAAAGTTGCAGGACCTTTTTTATTAGTTTCAATAGTATTAGGACTTTTAATAAGTATTATACAAGCAACTACTCAAATTCAGGAACAAACACTTACATTTGTTCCAAAATTACTAGGAATAGCAGGAATAGGTTTATTTCTTGGAACATGGATGTTGCATACAATAATAAATTTTACTCAGGAAATATTTACTCTTATAGCTACTATAGGAGGATGAAGATGTGGACATTTCACTAATTATAGCTTTAATTCTTATTTTTGTTAGAATTTCAGCTTTTATTGCAGTAACACCAATATTTTTCCCAAAATCAATGCCACGGCAAATGAAAGTAATGTTTGGATTAATATTAGCATTATTTTTATCGATAAATGTAAATACAGGAATTATAAAAGATATTCCTAATGATATTACAATGATAGTTTATGTCATTAATGAAGTATTTTCAGGGATATTATTAGGACTTATAGTAGGACTTTGGTTTCATTTTATAAAAATGGCAGGAAGTCTTTTAGATATACATATGGGACTCGGAATGCTTAGCATGATGGATCCTAACACAAGTACAAATGTTACAATGTTAGCTAACATATCACACTGGGTTGGAATTTTAGTTTTTTTCATAGTTGATGGACATCATATGATTATTAGAATGCTTGGAAAAAGTATAGAGATAATTCCTTTAGGAAAAAATATTTTAATACAAAATACTATGGGAGTGATAATAGAATCATTTGCACATTATTTTGCACTAGGAATTAGACTTGCGATACCACTAGTACTTTTGATTATTATATGTGATGTTGTAATGGGGCTTATTTCAAGAAGCGTACCACAAATAAATGTAATGATTTTAGGTATGCCTATAAAAATAGTAGTTGGACTTGCTAGTTTTTTAATATCGTTGCCAATAATTATAAAACTCATAGTTTCAGGATTTGATTTTATTCCTGAAGTTATAGAAAAGGTTTTTACACTTATACCAATTTTATTTATTTTCTCTGAGGAAAAAACAGAAGAAGCTACTCCAAAGAAAAAATCTGACGCAAGAAAAAAAGGACAAATCCCTAAAAGTAAAGAGGTATCAACTGCTTTAAGTTTAGGTGCTATATTGCTTATAATAATTGTCCTTGGTTCTTACATCGTTACAAATTTAAAAAGTGTTATGATACATTATTTTTCGTCTGATTTTGGAAGAACTTTAACAGAAATTGAAATAAATAATTTAATTATTTCAGCTTTTATTAAATTTGCTGAAGTTTTTATACCGGTGGTGATGCCAATAATGATAGTAGGAGTTGCATCGAGTATAATGCAAACTGGATTTATAAAAAGTATAGAGGGATTAAAACCATCATTGTCTAAAATAAATCCTATTAAAGGATTTAAAAATATGTTTGCACCAAGAAAATTTGTGGATTTAATTAAAAATCTTTTAATAGTTTCAATTCTAGCTTACATAGGAATTGGATTTATTAAAGATAATTATGAAGGGATTATGAAATTAGGTAGTTTGTATTTTCCAAGTTTTGGAGTGGAATTTAAAGCCTTGCTTATAGGAATAATTTTCAAAGTATTTTTAGCGTTAATAGTTATAGCTAGTGCAGATTATTTCTTTCAATTAAAAATGCATGATAAAGATATGAAAATGTCAAAGCAAGAAGTTAAAGAAGAGTCAAAACAAGCTGAAGGAGATCCGCAAGTAAAGGGTAAAAGAAAACAGAAACAAAGAGAAATTGCAATGAATAGAATGATGCAGTCAATTCCAGATGCGACAGTAGTAATAACCAATCCAACACATCTTGCTTTAGCTATTAAATATGATCAAAAACAAGTAGGTGTAGCACCTATTGTGGTTGCAAAGGGTGCTGATAATATAGCTTTAAAAATAAAAGAAATTGCTAAGGAAAATAAAGTTCCAATAGTTGAAAATAGACAATTAGCACGAGCGATGTATGATGTTGTTGAAATTGATGGAGAAATACCTATTGATATGTATCAAGCAGTTGCAGAGATATTAGCAGCCATATATAAATTAGAAAAATAAACAGAGATTTAATTCAGGTAGAGTTTTAACTTTAGTTGAATATTAAGTCGAAGTTATCTAGGAGGTTGTGTTTTTTTAGCTCCTATTTATAGAAAAGGGAGAATTAGAGAAACACTAGCTATCAGATAAAAGTATTAACGAGGGGAGATTAGCTAGAGTGGAGTCGAAAAAATTTAATTTAAGAGGCAAAACTGATATATTAGTGGCTTTTGGTGTTATAGGAATTATTCTTATGATAATAATACCTTTACCATCACAAATTTTAGATATTTTATTAGCGCTTAATATAACAATATCGGTAGTAATAGCTTTGATAACTATGTTCACAACTAATGTTTTACAGTTATCAGTATTTCCTACATTACTACTTATTACAACGTTATTTAGATTAGGATTAAATATTTCATCAACAAGACTTATTTTAAGTGAAGGAGAAGCAGGTTCTATAATAGCCGCTTTTGGAGATTTTGTTATAGGAGGAAATTATGTAGTTGGTATTATAATATTTCTCATCATTGTAATAATACAATTTATGGTTATTACAGCAGGGGCAGGAAGAGTATCAGAAGTTGCTGCAAGATTTACTCTTGATGCTATGCCAGGAAAACAAATGAGTATAGATGCAGATTTAAATTCAGGACTTATAGATGAAAGTGATGCAAAAAAAAGAAGACAAGATCTTCAATTAGAAGCTGATTTTTATGGTTCTATGGATGGAGCATCGAAGTTTGTAAAGGGAGATGCAATAGCTGGTATTATAGTTACAGTTATAAATATAGTAGCGGGGATAATTATTGGTGTTAGTATGCTTGGAATGGAATTTGGACAAGCGGCCAGTACATATGTGAACTTAACTGTTGGTGATGGGCTTGTTAGCCAGATTCCTGCATTATTAATTTCTACAGCTTCAGGTATACTTGTTACACGTTCAGGAACATCTGATAATTTTGGAACAGTTGTTACACGACAACTGACAGCTTTTCCTATAGCACTTGCAATAGCATCGTTTTTAATGTTCACACTTGCTATAGTTCCAAATATGCCTAAAGTACCATTTTTACTATTAGGAGTTTTAACTGGGATTTGTGCATATGTAGTTCATAAGGACACAGAAAAAAAAGAAGAAGAGTTAATTGTAAAAGAAGTAGAAAAGATAGAACAAGAAGAAAGAAAAGAACCAGAAAATGTTATGAGTTTAATATCTGTAGAACCATTAGAAGTTGAAATAGGATATGGACTTATTCCTTTAGCTGATGAAAGTTCTGGTGGAGATTTACTACAAAGAATAGCATCAATTAGAAGGCAATGTGCAATTGAAATGGGAATTGTAGTACAACCAATTAGAATACGGGATAATCTACAGTTAAAAACAAATGAATATGTTATTAAATTGAGAGGCACAGTTATTGCTTCATACGAAGTAATGCCAGGAATGATTCTTTGTATGGATCCTTCAGGTGAAGGAGCAAGTATTGAGGGACTTAAGGCTATAGAACCAACATTTGGATTACCAGCTTATTGGATTAATAATGATAAAAGAGAAGATGCTGAGATAAGAGGTTTTACAGTAGTTGATCCTACTACTGTGATGGTAACGCATTTAACTGAAACAATAAAAGCTCATGCACATGAACTTTTAGGTAGACAAGAAGTTAAGGTAATAGTTGATAATACAAAAGAAAAATATAGCGCAGTTGTTGAAGAATTAGTGCCAGACCTTATGAGTATAGGGGAGTTACAGAAAATATTACAAAATTTATTAAGAGAAAAAGTTCCAATAAAAGATATGGTTACAATTATGGAATCTCTTGCTGACAATTCAAGAAATACAAGAGATGTAGAAGTATTAACAGAGTATGTAAGGTTTGCTTTAGCTAGGACTATATGCAACCAAATAGTTGATGAAGAAAGAGCAATAACAGTTATAACATTGCCACAAGAACTTGAGGAACTCATAGCATCAAAAACACAAAAATCAACACAGGGATCTTTCCCTGCGATTGATCCAGATACAAGTACACAAATTTATAATGCTCTTAAGGAAAAGATAGAATCAGTTTATTTTTATAATAATCAACCAATAGTGCTAGTATCACCAAATATTAGGGCTTCTTTTAGAAGATTTATAGAAATGATTTTTCCACATGTAATGGTAGTTTCTCTTAATGAGATACCTAATGATGTGCAAATAAAAACTGAAGGAGTTGTAAGTTTAGTATGATTATAAAAAAATATTTAGTTAGTAATATGAATGAGGCTATGACAAGGATAAGACTTGAGCTTGGTAAAGAGGCAGTAATTATTTCTCAACGAAATGTTAGACAAAAAGGAATTTTAGGTTTTTTTTCAAAAAAACTTATAGAAGTTACAGCTGCGAAAGATAATAGTTTAGAGGAAAAAAAGAAAGAAAAAGAATCTTTTAATCATTTAGAGGCTATTAAAGCTGTAATGGAAAAAGAAATAGTTAATAGAGATAATGAAAAAAAACATGAAAAAGTAACTTTAATAAAAGATATAAATAGTAATGCAAATTTATATAATGAAGTTCAAGAAATGAAAAAAATGCTTAGTGGTATATTAACACCTAATTGTGAGAATGAACTAGAAAGGTTGCTTTTAGAGGAAGATGTGGCCAATGAGATAATAAAAGATTTGATAAAGGATACAAGTAATGTAGAAGAAATAAAATCAAGGTTAAGAAGTCTTATAAAAATAGAAAATAGCCCAGTACAAGGAAGAACTGTATTAGTTGGACCAACAGGAGTAGGTAAAACTACAACTATAGCTAAACTTGCAGGAAAGCTTTCTTTGATTGAAAACAAGAGTGTAGGACTAATAACAATTGATACATATAGGATAGGTGCAGTAGAACAATTAAAAACATATGCTCAGATTATGGGAATTCCTTTTGAAGTAGTAATGAACATTGATGAGATGGATAAAGCTCTTGAAAAAATGAAAAGATGTGATGTTATATTGATAGACACTACAGGTAGAAGTAGTAAAAATATCATGCAGATTTCAGAATTAAGAGTTTTTATAGAAAAGGTAAAGGCTGATAATATAAGCTTAGTAGTTTCATCTACAACTAAAAATAAAGATTTGAAATTGATTGTAGAGTCATATAAGCAATTAGGTTATAAAGATATAATTGTTACAAAGATTGATGAGACAGTTTCAAGGGGAACAATTTTAAATATTGCTTATATAAGTGATAAGCCAATAAGATTTTTGACAACAGGTCAAAATGTTCCAAATGACATTAAGGAATGTTCAAAAGAAGAAGTGGTTGATAGTATTTTTAGAGAGGAAATAGTATGTTAGATCAAGCAGCATCACTTAGGGATTTAGTTAGAGTAAGGGAAGAAAGACAAACTGTTATAGAAAACAAAACAAAAGTAATGACTATAACTTCAGGAAAAGGTGGAGTTGGAAAAAGTAATATAGTGGTCAATATTGCAATTTCACTGAGTAAGATGGGGAAAAAAGTACTAGTATTTGATGCAGATATAGGAATGGGGAATGATGACATAATTTTAGGTGTACAGTCTAAATATAGTGTAAATGATGTTGTGAATAGAAAAGTTACAATAAAGGAAGCGATGGTTAGATATTCTGAGGGAGTTTATTTATTATCCGGAGGTTCAGGGCTTAATAAGATAGAGGAATTGTCAAATTCACAAAGAGAAAGTTTTATAGAGGCATTAAAATCTATAAATGATTTTGATTATATATTAATGGACACAGGTGCTGGGGTAAGTAGAACTGTATTAGGATTTGTAGCAGCTGCTGATGAGGTTTTACTAATAACTACACCAGAACCTACAGCTATTACGGATGCGTATAGTTTAGTAAAAGCCATTAAGCATTTTAACTTAAAAGCTCATGTTAGCGTCATAGTAAATAGGAGTTATACAGAAAAAGAGGGTAAGGATACATATGAAAAATTTAGTAATGTTGCAAAAAAGTTTTTAGGATTTGAACTTAAATATTTAGGGTATATTTTAGAGGATAGAAAGCTTATAGAGGCAGTAAAAAAACAAGTTCCTTTAGTAGTTTCATATCCAAGCTCTGATTCTAATAAGTGTATTGAGAAAATAGCTGCTGAAATTTTAGGAAATAAAACTAAGTCGGCAGGAGCACAAGGATTTTTTAAAAAATTATTTGATTTGTTTGTATAGTGGAGGGGTTTTAAAATGAAAAAATTAGAAGTAAACAGTAGGGTAGAAGTAGAGAAAGATGGTATAGCTTATAAAAGTAAAATACAAAGTTTAAATAATGATAGTATTTATATAGATATACCTCTATATAATAAGGAGTTTTTACTGTTACATTCTGGAGAGGTAATTACAGTTGTTAGTTATGGTGAAAATGGAATTGTTTTTGAAATGGAATGTAAAGTTTTAGGACGTGCTGTAGATGGGAAAGTAAGAGTCTATAAACTGGAAAAACCAACAAAGATAAGAAAAGTTCAAAGAAGAAATTTTGTTAGAGTTACAATTACTAATTTTATAAAGTGTGTCAGTGGAAGTGAGCTTTTTGATTGTATTTTGCTTGATTTAAGTGGGGGAGGAATGAGAGTAAAGACAAGAAAAAAATTAAAATTGAATGATAAATTTTTAGCTATTATATCTCATAATACTACTGTTGCAGAAGTTGATTGTAGAGTGGTTAGAGTTGAGGATAAAGAGGATAACTATGAAGTTTTAGGGATAGAATTTACTGATATAAGGAACAGAGAAAGAGAAGCTGTGATAAAAATAGTATTTGAAATTATGAGAAAGCAGATGGAATTGGTATAAAACCAATTTTTGTAGGGGGAGAGGTTGTATGTTAGCTAATTTAGAAGAAAATGGGGTTATTATAGAAAAGTATATTCCGCTTGTAAAGCATATTGCTGGGAAGGTTATTTTAGGCAAGGCAAAATATATAGAGTATGAAGATTTAGTTGGATATGGAATGCTTGGATTAATGGATGCATTTAATAAATTTAAACCAGAAAAGGGAATGAAATTTTCCACATATGCATCTATAAGAATAAAAGGGGCTATGATAGATGAAATGAGAAGAAGTAGCCCTATATCTAAAGGAGCTATGGATAAGTTAAATAGATATAATCAAGCTATGGATAGATTGCAAGTTACATTGCTTAGAGATCCTAATAGTAAAGAGATTGCAATGGAATTAGGTTTGAGCACAAAAGAAGTTTCTGAGATAGAAAGATATATTAATTATATATCTATGATGTCTTTAGATAGTATGATATATGCAGATGATGATTTTTCAATTACTAGTGTTTTAGAAGATGAATCTAGTCCTAGGCCAGATAGGATAGTAGAAGAAAATGAAGAAGTAGATATTTTAGCAAAATCAATAGAAAAGTTAAATGATAAGGATAAAATGGTTTTAAATTTATATTATTATGAAGAACTTACGTTAAAAGGGATTGGAGAAATTTTAAATGTTTCAGAATCGAGAGTTTGCCAATTACACGCAAGAGCTATAGTTAACCTTAGAAAAGCGATGAAAGATGAAAAGTATATTTAAGACTTAAAATATTAAAGTGGTGATGACATGATAATTTATTTAGTTATAATTTCAGCAATATTAATTATATTAAACATAAAAGCAATTAATAAAAAAGATGATAAAAATAGTTTTGAAAAAATTTTAAATTCTAATAAAGAGGGAATTAGTGATTTCACTGTTGAAATGATTAAGTTAAGAAAAGAATTAAGTGAAACTGTAGTTGAGCTTCAACAGGATATAGTTCTGTTAAACAAAGATGTTGGAGATATAAAAAGAAAAATATATTCTAATGAAATATTAAAAGAAAATTCTCTAATAAGTGAAAGATTAGAACAGAACGTTATAAATGATATAAATATTAAAAAAGATAAAACTTATGATGATTTGCCTGAAGCGGTAGAAATATTTAACGATAATACTAACAGTTCATTAAAAAAGGTAGAAGAAGTGAAAAAATTACTTAGTCAAGGTATTAGTGATGAGTCTATATGTACTAAACTTGAAATTGGTAGGGGGGAATTGCTATTAATAAAAGGTTTATACAATTAGGAAAACATTTAGTAGAAATGTTAAGTGATAGAAAAATTCTTTTAGGCATAGGTATAGGAATAATTATTGGTGGTTTTTCAATGATGTTTGCAGAGCATAAAGTGGAAATTTCTAAATCTAAAATTGAAAAAAATGCTAGAAATTATGGGATGCATTATGAGAATGAATGTAAAGTTATTTTTGATAAGGGTGATGAGTAATGATGAGAGGTCTGTATACAGCGGTTTCAGGAATGATAAGTCTTGAGGCAAAGCAAAGTGCTGTAACAAATAATATGGCTAATATAAACACTAATGGATATAGAACAGAAGAGGTTAATTTAAAATCTTTTGATGAAGTTATGATACAAAATAAAGACAATAGTTTAGGAAAAAAAGAAAAAATAGGTAGTTTAAGTTTAGGTGTAGAGATAGATGGAACATCTCTTAGAGAGCAACAAGGTATGCTAAAAATTACTGATAGAACAACAGATTTTGCTATAGATGGGGATGGATATTTTGTTGTAAATAGAAATGGAGAAAATTTTTATACAAGAGATGGTAAATTTAGAGTTACAACAAGTGGGTATTTAGTTAATAGCAGTGGAGATAATGTTATGGGGAAAAATATAGTAACAGGAAGATTAGAACCTATTTTTGTAGGAAATGATGATTTTATTATGAATCAAAAAAATGAACTTAGTGTAAAAGGAAAAACACCAATTTATGAAATAGCAACAGCTAGATTTGATGAGAAATTACCTAAGTATGGAGATAATTTATATAAGGGTAATAACCCAGACTTTGATTCTGTTGTATATGTAGCACAAGGAAATTTAGAACAATCAAATGTTAGTATTGTTAATGAGATGACTAATATGATTAGTGTTATGAGAGCTTTTGAAACTAATCAAAAGATAGTACAAACAATGGATGATATACTTGGAAAAGCAGCTAATGAGATAGGCTCAGTTAGATAAAGTGAGGCCCGATTAAAGTGGAGTTTTAATTAAAGAGCATTACACACGTTAGATATCAGCGAAAAACAAATGGTACATAAGGGGAGAATTATATGAATACTATTTTATGGAATGGCCAAAGTGCTATGAATGCAAATCAATTAAGGCTAGATGCTATATCAAATAATATAGCAAATGTTAGTACAGCAGGATATAAGAGAGTACAGGTTGATTTTAAGGATGCTTTTAAAGAGTCATTAGAAAGGAAAGGATATCCAACTACAGGACAAGGTGCTTATGTTGGAATGGGAGTTGTTGATAGTGGATTAGTTAAAGAACATTATCAGGGAGTACTTTTAGATACTGGTTTATCTACAGATTTAGGCTTGGATGGAAGAGGACTTTTTAAGGTTGTTAATGCAAATGGTGAGGAGAGATATACAAGATCTGGCTCATTTATGGTTGATGTAAATGGTGATATTGTTGATGATATGGGAAATATGCTTGTAATAGATTATAAGGATGAATATTTAGAAAGAAAATCTAGAGGCGAGATTAATTTAAAAGGTGGGGAGTTTACAGTAGATAAAAATGGAATGATATCTTTAAAGGATGGAGATAAATTCATAAATATAGGAGAGATTCCACTTTATGCAGCAGAAGGTTCAGATCCATATCTTTCAGTTGGAGGAAATATGTTTATTCCAAAACAAGGTGCTATAATTAGTCAGGTTAAAGATACTTTTATACATCAAGGATTATTAGAGGGATCAAATGTTGACATGGCAGAGGAATTCTCAGAAATGATTATGACACAAAGAGCATTTCAATTAGGATCAAAAAGTATAACAACAGCAGATGAAATGTGGGGAATGGTTAATAATATGAGATCAAAATAATTATGAAAGTTAAAGGGATTGATCATAAGACGTAAAACTTATGATACAATCCCTTTTATTTTTAATTATCTTTTTGATAAAACATTTGTTAATGGTGGAACTACTTGTTTCTTTCTTGAAAGAACTCCAGGAAGGAAAGTAGTGTTATTTTCAAGATTTATGTCAAACATTTCTTCAACAATTGATAAATCTTCTCCAGCAGCAAGAAGTTGAGAACCCTCTTCTATAATATCTGTTAGTAATAAGATATTAAGTTTAGCACCCATTTCTTTAGCTCTATTATCCATATATTCAAGCATTTCATCTTTTAGTGAATCAAGGAATCCTTCGATATCCATTGTGTTAACTTGAGCTACTCCAACTTTTATGCCATTAACTGTAAATGGTTTAAAATCTTGATTGAAGATTTGATCAACTGATTTACCTTTTAATGATGTACCAGCTTTAAGGAATTCTTTTCCATAAACTTGTAAATCTATATCAGCTATTTTAGCAAGTTTTTCTGCCATTGCTTTATCTTCAGCTGTACAAGTTGGTGATTTGAATAATAATGAATCAGAAATTATAGCTGAGCACATAAGTCCAGCAGCTTGCTTTGATGGTTCAATACCATTTTCAAAGAATCTTTTAGCAACTATTGTTGAACAACATCCAACTGGTTCACATCTCATATAAAGAGGAGAGCTTGTTTGTATATCAGCAACTCTATGGTGATCTATTATTTCAAGAATTTCAGCTTCGTCTATGCCATCAACAGCTTGAGCTCTTTCGTTGTGGTCAACTTGTATAAGTTTTTTCTTCTTATTTGAAATTAAATGATATCTAGCAATCATACCAACTAAGTTATTGTCTGAATCTAAAACAGGATAACTGCTATGTCTTGATTTACTCATAGTTTCTTTAGCATCTTCAACTAAATCATTACTAGAGATTGTTATTAAGTTTTCTGTTGTCATAACATATTCAACAGGAATACTTTGAACAATAAGTCTGCTAGCTGTAAATGAATCATAAGGTGTTGAAATCATAGCAATTTTATTTTGTTTTGCAAGTTCTATTATGTCATTAGAAACTTTAAGTCCTCCAGCTACGATAATTAATGAAGCATTAGCTTTTATAATAGCCTCTATAGCATCATTTCTATCACCAACGATAGCAATGTCACCAGCATTAATAAATGAAGCAAATGATTCAGGTTGCATAGCTGCTACTAATAATTTTCCAGGGAACACTTCTGATGCTGATTCTGAAGTTAAAATTTCACCTGAAAGAGTATCTACGATATTTGAAAGTGGAGTTTTACTCTTTCCTAATATATTGTTATCCCAAATATCCATATATGTAGCAGTAATATTTGAAGTAGCAATAAGACCTATAAGTTTGCCATCTTCATTTGCAACAGGCATAGTTTTTATATTTTTTTCTTTCATAGCTTTCCATGCACTTTGTATTGAAGCATTTGGTGAGATAGGTTCCATTTTATCTATGTCTAAATCTTCAATTTTTAATTTCATTGTATTTATTAGCATAGGTGCCTCAACATTAAAATAATCAAGTGCATATTGAGTTTCAGGACTTACATTACCAAGTCTAACAGGAATAGCTGGTATATCTTGAGTTTTGTTTTTAAATTCAGCAGTTGAAATTGCTGCACATATTGAATCACTATCAGGATTTTTGTGACCTGATACATAAATTACATCTTTCATTAAAAAATCTCCTTTTAAATCTACATTTTATAATCAAAATGTATTTCTATCTATCTATCTAACATCTAGAATTTCTATAATCTTATTTAAAAAGAGCTAAAGAAATATAGTTATTAGATTACTATAATTTACTAGTTAGATGGAACTTTAATATTGTATAAAGTTTAAATTAGTTATCAAAAAACTTTGAATCTAACACATGTAAATAAAGAAATATACATTTCTTAATAATTTTGATAGTAGGTTAACTAGAATTATCATTCTAACTTAACATAGTCTACGTTTATATTTTAATAGTTACTTAATAAAATGTAAAGTTCAATGAGGTACAAGTTCAAAAGCTAAAAATCAGGGGGGAAAAAAGTTTGTAAGTTATAAAAACTAATATGTATAAATTGACATTCAATTTAGGTAGAGTCTTCACTTCAGTTGAATGTTAAGTCGAACTTATCTAGAAATATTAGCTATCAGATAAAAATTAAAGGTAGATTATGAAATCATAAGTTCTAAAGTGTTAAGTCCTTAACATATATTATGTAAGAAGTTTTTAATAAGGGGGGAGAATTGTGGAAGCTGAAAAGTTTATCTCTAGAGGTTTATCTAGTGCAGAAGCACAAAGAAGACTCGAAAAATATGGACGAAATGAAATAATAAGAAATAATAAAACATCAGCAATAAAAATATTTTTATCACAATTTAATGATTTTATAACTTGGGTGTTACTAGCAGCTACAGTAATATCAGGTTTAATGGGAGATGTAGCTGATGCAATAACTATTTGTGTCATAGTTATCTTAAATGCTGTACTTGGATTTATACAAGAGTTTAGGACTGAAAAATCACTAGATGCTTTAAAAGCAATGGCAGCTCCAACTTGTAAAGTTTTAAGAGATGGAAATGTAATTGTAATATCAGCAGATGAAATAACACTTGGAGATATTATAATTTTAGAAGCAGGAGATAGGATACCAGCAGATGGTGAATTTTTAGAAGCTACAAATTTAATGGTAGATGAATCTATTCTAACAGGAGAATCTGTAGGGGTTAATAAAACTAATACTAGAGGAAATAATCTTGCTTTTATGGGTACTACAATTGTTAAAGGAAAAGGAATGTTTCAAGTAACACAGATTGCTATGGATACAGAAATGGGGAAAATAGCTAATATGTTAGATTCTATAGAATCAGAAAAATCTCCTTTAAAGGAAAAATTAGAGGGGCTTGGAAAAGTTTTAGTTATTATATGCCTTATAGTTTGTACATTAGTAACTGTTTTAGGGGTAATAAGGGGAAATCCACTAGGAGAAATGTTTCTTGTGGGAGTAAGTCTTGCAGTGGCAGCAATACCAGAAGGGCTTACTGCTATAGTTACTGTTGCACTTGCACTTGGAGTATCTCGTATGCTAAAAAGAAAAGCTTTAGTTAGGAAACTACCAGCAGTAGAAACTTTAGGCTGTACTTCTGTAATTTGTAGTGATAAGACAGGAACACTTACTCAAAATAAAATGACTGTAAAAGAAGTATTTATTGATGGCAGAACTTATAGAGTAGGAGAGGATAATGTTCCAAGAAATCCAAAGTTACTTAAAAGTTTTGTTTATTGTAATGATTGTAATTATGATTTTTCTAAGGGGGATATTGAAAAGGCCTTACATGGAGATCCAACAGAAACAGCATTAATTAAATTATATTTTAATAACGTAGCTTTACTTGAAGCAGCAGTAAGTAATGTAAATAGGACTTTTGATATACCATTTGATTCAAGTAGGAAGATGATGTCTGTTGTTGTATTAGAAAATGGAAAAGAAACAGCTTATATTAAAGGAGCACCTGAAAGAATAATAAATAAATGTACTCATATATTAGAAAATGGAACTTTAAAGGTACTTAATTTCCAAAAGAAACAAATGATATTAAATGCTATGGATAATATGAGTAAAAGAGCATTACGTTGTATAGCAGGAGCCTATAAGGAAAATAATATTAAAAAAGATGATAGTATAGAAGAAAATTTAGTGTTCATAGGTCTTGTAGGAATAATAGATCCTCCAAGAGAGGAAGTTAAAGATGCGGTTATTAAATGTAAATTAGCAGGGATAAAACCTGTAATGATAACTGGAGATCATAAAAATACAGCATTTGCTATTGGAAGAAATTTAGGTATTGCAAATACAGAAAATCAGGTGGTAACTGGTGATGAAATAGAGAATATGAGTGATTTACAGTTACAAAAAAGTGTAGATAATATTAGAATATTTGCAAGAGTTAGTCCAACTCATAAATTAAGAATAGTAAAAGCTTTTAAGAAAAGAGGAAATATAGTTGCAATGACAGGAGATGGGGTAAATGATGCTCCAGCTATAAAAGAAGCAGATATAGGTGTAGCTATGGGGATATCAGGAACAGATGTTACTAAAGAAGCATCTTCTATGATATTAATGGATGATAATTTTGATACTATAGTTTCAGCTGTGGAAGAAGGAAGGACTATATATGATAATATAAGAAAGTTTATAAGATATTTGCTATCTTGTAATCTTGGAGAAGTTTTAACTATGTTTTTAGCTAGTTTATTTTCTTTGCCAACACCTATGTTGCCTATACAAATTTTATTTGTAAACCTAGCGACAGATGGTTTACCTGCAATAGCATTAGGAGTTGATCCTGCTGATCATGATATAATGAAGCAAAGACCTAGAGAAAAAAATGAAGGTATTTTTGCTAGAGGATTAAAAGAAAAAATACTACTTAGAGGTACGCTTATAGGATTTTGTACATTACTTTCATTTATTGCAGGAATGTATTATGAATTTAGTATAGATACTTGTAGAACAATGGCACTTTCTACGCTTGTTTTATCACAGCTTATACATGTTTTTGAATGTAGATCAGAAAGACATTCAATTTTTGAAATAAAGTTATTTACTAATCCTTATCTTGTTGGAGCAGTTGTAGTTTCAATAGTGATGTTACTTGGAATAATATATATTCCATTTTTTGCAGGCATATTCCATACTGTTGGGCTTGGGATTAGACATTGGTTATTAGTTTTATTCTTTTCATCTGTTATAGCATTTATAAATAGTGCATATTTGCTATTTAAGAGTAAGAGATAGTAATTAAATATTCAACTTAGAATAAAAGAGATTATAGAGTTTTTATAAGAAATTTTTCTTATAAATTTATAATCTCTTTTTATTATTTTTCTAATATTCCTTTTTTATAAGTAGGAATAAAGAAAAACAAATTTCTAGATAATTTTGACTAAATATTTAGCTTAGGGGAAAACTCTAGCTAATTAGTTTATAAAAATAAAAAACACCGATTTCTCGGTGCTTAAACTATCTCATTTTTGGCGTTTGTTGTCTAGATTTTTTCAACTGTGAATGATCAACTGGTATTAAGTCCTTACCTGTCGTCATGTTAAGAATATTACTTATTTCTATAAATTCTTTATTGTCTTTTACAGTTTTTAATCCTTGAATAACAACGTTATTACCTTGTTTTAATTGAACAAATTCAGGTTTTTTGAACCATTTATTTTTTTTATATACACACTTAGAAACTATTTTGCTTCTATCAGGTCTAATCATTATGTTAACAGTCAATTTATGGAAAATTCCTAAAATTGATTTTTCTTCCATTTTTACAGATAAAACATTACCAGGAAATGAAGTTAATCTATCTCCGTATTTTTTTAAGTAAGAATCTGTATAATATTTCGACATTTTTTCTTTGAATCCCATTTAAAATACTCCTTTTCAAAACAGTAAAAATTATAATTCCAAATTTCAATATTTAAATATATATTACCTATTATAACATAACGAATACATTTATAAAACTTATTTTACACAAGTAAAGTGCTTCAATTAAGTATATATTTTATTAATAAAATGTATACTTAAACGTAAAATGTAAACAAATTTAGCAAAATACAAAAAAAATATAAGATACATACAAATAATTAGGATGAATTTTGAAATGTTTTTAGGAATTTGCAAATAAAATAAACAAACTGATATAAAAAATGTAAAGTGTAGACGATTTATTTTAACTATTTTATAATAAATATATACTATCTAATTGTATTAGGAGGATAAGAAAAATGAATAAACAACAATTAGCGTCTATGATAGACCATACAATATTAAAGGCTGAAGCAACAAAGGAATCTGTTGAACAGTTATGTAAAGAAGCTTTAGAATATAAATTTGCGTCAGTATGTATAAATCCAACTAACGTAGAACTTGCAGCTAAATTATTAAAAGGTAGTGAAGTTAAAGTTTGTACAGTTATAGGATTCCCATTAGGTGCAAATACTTCAGAAGTTAAAGCTTTTGAAACTACAGATGCCATACAAAAAGGTGCTCAGGAAGTTGATATGGTTATTAACATTGGTAGATTAAAAGATAAAGATTATGAATATGTAAAAAATGATATAAAAGCAGTAGTTGAAGCGGCAAAAGGAAAAGCTTTAACTAAAGTTATAATAGAAACTTGTTTATTGACTGATGAAGAAAAAATAAAAGTTTGTAAGCTAGCTAAAGAAGCTGGAGCTGATTTTGTTAAAACTTCAACAGGATTTTCAACAGGAGGAGCTACTCCAAGTGATATAAAATTAATGAGAGAAGCAGTTGGTCCAGAACTTGGTGTTAAAGCATCAGGTGGTGTTCGTTCATTTGAAGATGCTAAAGCTGTTATAGATAATGGAGCAACTAGAATAGGAGCATCAGCTTCTATAACTATTTGTGAAGGTGGAGTTTCATCTTCAGATTATTAATTTTTAATATTTTCTTAGAAATTAATAATTAAAAAAATTACTGAAATAAAAGATAGTTTCAATATTTAGTGCTTTTTACTAAGGTAGGAGTATTAAAAAAAATAGTTAAGTAAAAGAATGGTGTTTTAGGATGCCATTTTTTTGTTAAATTCTATAGGGTATTTTGCACTAATTATTCATCATTTAGCAAATAAGTCGCTTGAAGTGTTAGCTTATAATTAGAAAAGAAAGAAGGTGCAGGAATGTGAATATGATTGATAAAAAACTTTCAGAAAATATAAGTATAAAAAGGTATGAAAAAATTGCTAATAAAAATGATTATTATATGTTTTATAAAAATTTAGGAAAAGATTTTAGTTCTATAAGAAAGTTACTTAATGAAAGAAATTTATGTATGGATAGAGATTATTTTAATTTTATTATTACTTTTTGGTATGATTTAAAGGAATCATATATTTATCAATATAAAAATTTCAATTCTTATATTGATAAATATATGGAGGATAAATCTAATTTTAAATTTGAAACTTATGAAGATTATTATAAAAAAAACTCGGAAAGAAATTTTATCAAAAGCACTACAGATAGTAAGATTATTAATCTTAGAGTTAATAATTATATTCATCAAAAGGCTATTGAAAGATTAATTATTGAAGAGATAAAATCCTCATTTAATATTCAAGATAAAGATGTATATTCAGAGTTTTTTCTAAATAAAATATTTAGTAAAGACTATAATTCATTATCAGCTAATACTTATTTAATAGATACTTATGGTAATTATGTAGATACATCTATACAGTTTGAGCAATTAAATTATTTTTTTTGTGCATGTATTTTAACTCAAAAATTTATAATTATAAAACCTATTAAAGTAAATTATAAAAATGTATATTCTAATGACAAGGAAAGAATATATAAATTTTTACTAACTGATATAAGTAAAATTAAATTTTACCCAAGAGGTGTTCAATATATCTTTAAAAATGATAAAGTTTTAAATAAAGGCTATAAAATACTAAAAATGGATCTAACTAATTATGGAATGTTTAAATTTAAAAATAATTTGTTAAAATATGCAAAAGATAAAAATATTGATTTTGAAATTGAAAAGGAAAAAACAAATAAGATTCTAAGTAAAAAAAATATATACATTATTATTGCAGTATTTGGAGTTCTTTATTTTTTGATTATAATTTTAGGATATTATAGAGGTCTTAGTGGTAAATAAAATTTATTGAATAATAAAATAGTATTTTTGTAATCATTTTTTTAGCCATTATCAATGTTTGTGAAAAATGTCGAAAATAAATTTAAGGAAATTTGCTTTAAAGTAATAGCTAAATAGATAGTATAAGAATACTTATATAATATATTACTTTATAGGAGGGAGCTGCTCTAAGAAATTAATCTGCAATTTTTGATTAATTTTTCGAGTAGAGTTTTATGAAAAGAGAGTTAACTCCAAGCGAAATAATTTATAATGAGAATTTTTTGTTAGATGAATACAAAAATACTACTTTATCAAAGGTAGATACTTATGAAACAATTGAGGAGGCACTTAATATAGATAAAGATGGATTTCATATTTATTTAGTAGAAGATTTTTCAAATAAAAAATTAAAGAATCTTATGGGAAAAGTAGATTCGTTTTTAAAAAACAAAAATAAACCTAAGGATATTTGCTATATAACATTTGATAATTTAAGAGAGCCTAAGGTATTGATAATTAAAAATTCCTATGGAATAAAATTAAAACATTATTTAGAAAAAGTAATAGACCTTTATAGTGAAAGAATTTTTGCTTTTTATAATTCAGATGTAAATGAAGAAAAGGAAAAAATAATAGATAATGTTAGTAGAATTAGAAGTGATTATATAGAAGATTTAATAGAATCAGCTAAAAATGAAGGCTTTGAACTTAAAGCCACATCAATAGGAATAACTTTTGTTCCGATAGAGGAGGAAGAAGAGGAAGAACTTTTAGTAGAAGATGAAGAAATGACAGGAAGAATGATTAAGCTAAAAGATGATGCAGAAGAAATTTTAGAAAAGTTAAAAGACATAGAAACTGATTCTATAGAAAGACTACAAGAAATTTTTAGAATTTATTTAGTAGAAGAAACTGAAAACATAAAAGAAGATATTATAGAAGAGTTTGATTCAAGTGATGATGCTGGTGTTATTAGAGCAAAAGAATATTTATTAGATGTTTGTGAAGATATTGAAAATAAAGTTATAGATATATATTCTATGCAATATGAAACAGACGAAGAAAAAATAGCAGAAATACTTACTAAATACGTAGTTAATGTTTTAGTTGATAATAGTAAAGTGAATAGACCTAAAGTTATTTTTGAAGAAGATCCTTCGATTAGCAATTTATTTGGTGTTATAGAATATGAAAGTAATAATGGTTCATACTCTACAAATGTGTCTTTAATAAAACCAGGCTCAATATTAGAAGCAAATGAAGGGTGTGTTATTATAAGATTAAACTCATTACTTTTAAATCCTAATTCATATTATTATTTAAGACGTGCACTCTTAAATAATAGAATTACATTGAATTATGATAGAGGAGCTTATTTAGAGTTATTATCACTAAATGGATTAAAACCAGAAAATATACCAATAGATGTAAAAATTATTATCATTGGAGATTATGGTAGTTATGATTATCTATATAATAATGATGAAGATTTTTCTAAAATATTTGGAGTTAGGGTAGAAGAAAAGACTATAGTTAATATTGATGATTATGTAAAAGAAAAGTTAACATCAGAAGTTAAAAATATAGTTAAGGAAAATAATTTGTTAGAAATAACAGATAAGGCAATAAATGAATTAGGAAAATATTTGTCAAGAAAAGCTGGTAATAGAAAAAGAGTATTATTAAATATTGATGAAATAGAAAAAGTAGTGATTTTAGCTAATAGTAACGCTAAGAAGGCAAAAAGGAAAATTTTAAAAGCTAAAGATATAATAGATGTTGCATATAAAGAAACTGAAATGGAAAAAGAATATAAAAAATTATATGAAGAGAAAAAGATACTTATAAATGTTGAAGATAACTTAGTTGGAAGTATAAATGGTTTATCAGTAATAGATGCTGGATATTTAAGCTTTGGAAAGCCAATAAGAATAACATGTGTGGCATACAAAGGAACTGGAAGAATTATAGATACGCAAAGAGAAAGCAATATGAGCGGGCAGATACACAATAAATCTATTAATATATTAAAAGGTTTTTTAAATAATTATTTAGATAGTTATAAAGTAACTCCTGTAGATTTTCATTTAAGTTTTGAACAATTATATGGAGGATTAGATGGGGATAGTGCTTCAGTTGCAGAAGTTGTAGCAATGATATCAGCTCTTAGTAAATTACCAATAAAACAATCTATAGCAGTAACTGGCTCTTTGAATCAATTTGGAGAAGTTCAGCCTATTGGTGGAGTAAATGAAAAAATAGAAGGATTTTTTAGTACTTGCAATTTAATAGATACACATAAGGGAAAAGGAGTATTAATTCCAGAAAGTAATAAAGATGAACTCATATTGAGAGATGATGTTGAGGAAGCTGTAAAAAAAGGAGAATTTTCTATATATACTATGAAAAATATTAATGATGCGTTAGAAGTACTGATGTTATCTAATGAAATGACAATAGAAGATATTGCTAAATCTATAAATGAAGAAATAGAAAAATATGAGTAAAAATTAGTAATTAGACATTATTATTAATATAAAAATTATAATAGAAGGTTATAAAGGATTGTATTTTAATGCGAATTTTATTCCATTATTATACAATCTTTTTAAGTTTATTCATTTTTTCGTAATTAAATTACTCTTAAACGTATCTTATGTAAACTCCATTTATTGAATGTTTACATAGACTACGGAATGTTAAAACACCTCTAAAAGATATGATGATACAATTATAAACGTAGACATGATTAAGATAAAACCTCGATTTTAGAGGGACATAAAAGTTACATGTCTTGTTTATCTAAATCTATGATTTAGTATAAGTCAATTAAGGTGTAATAGAATTATTGCTAATATATTATAAGCAAATAAAACATACACTGTAAATTAG
>JBOGCE010000004.1:0-54965 GCA_051656585.1 Sarcina sp.
CGAAGTCATACGACGACAGATTTACAGTCTGTTCCCTTTGGCCACTCGGGAACCCCACCTCATGGAGCTGATAATCGGACTTGAACCGATAACCTGCTGATTACAAATCAGCTGCTCTGCCAATTGAGCCATATCAGCAATATTTTGTTTGTTATCGTTTAGCAGCATTGCTAACCGACAATAGTTAGTATATATCTTCTGTTTGCTTATTTCAAATCCAAAATAGTCGAAATTATAAAATTATAATTATATTTCTTAATATTTCTTTTAAATACTTTATTTTATGTATAATTCTAATATTTTTATTATTCTAAAACTTCCATATTTATATATGGCTCTACTACTTTTTTAATACTTTCATAATTCTTAGTATTTAATCTAGATTCTAAAATTCTATTTACCTCTCTTACACATTCTAATTCACCTTTATTTTTTATACTTTTAATTATAGTTGCATAATCATTCATTGATAATTCTTTTGTTAAATTTAAAAGTAGCAATTTTTCATCAAATGACAATTTTTCAACAATTGTAGTTTTATCCACTTTAAATACCTCAATTGATTCTTCCTTAGATTCATCAACTTGCTTTTCTGTTTCATTAACTAACGACCCTGTTTCATTATTAGACATTTCTGTTTTAGGATGCTCTATTTGGACTTCCTCATTTTCTTCTTTTAAATTTGTAGTATTTAATTCTTTTTCTAAATTCTCTATTAAATCTAAAACTTCTTCTAAGTTAGAATTATTAATATTTTTATTAATCTCATCATCATCTTTTTTCGTTACATTTTCTTTTTTTACTTGTATAAGATCATTATATTTAAGCTTCTTACTATTTATAATCATAATTGTACTTATAACAATAGTCACAACAATAATTAGTACCGATAAATATTTTTTATTCATATAATATATCACCTCATCAATTAATCCTAGCCAATAAATAATCCAATTATACAAAATTCCAATATTATTAATAATCTAGAGGAGTGTATTAAGTTTGAATAAAGTTAAAGTTCATTATAAATCTATTCTTAGCTATTATAAATTAGCTACTTACTTAAAAGATTATCTAGATGATACTATTATCATTTGTATAGGTACAGATAAATGCATTGGTGATTCCCTTGGACCTTTAACAGGAACATTATTAAAAGAAAACAATTGCCCTATTCCTGTATATGGAACATTAGAAAATCCCATACATGCTCTTAACTTAGAATTAGAGGTTGCTAAAATCAAATTAAAACATCCAACTTCTAAAATAATTGCAATTGATGCTTGTATAGGTAATTCTAAAGCTATTGGAGAAATACAAATCCGACCTGAAGGATTAAAACCTGGAAAAGGTGTTGGAAAAGCACTTCCTATTATAGGAGATCTTTCTATTATTGGTATTATCGATACTTCTGATATAACTTGTTCATTTTCTAATAGAGTAATTCGATTAAATTTTATAATGGAAATGTCTAAAGTTATCACCTATTCTTTTTTATCAGCGTATACCTTAAATGTTTTATAAAAAAAATAACTTACTAGAGAAATTTCTAGTAAGTTATTTAATATTATAAATACTTAAATAAAATTTATTTATATAAAAGCAGATTATTATATAAATAAAAGTTTTATTTAACTATCTTGACTTCATCTTCATCTATATCCATTTTAGAAAATGCATCTAATATTTTTCCTGTTCCTTCTGCTACACATCTTACTGCATCATCTGCTACTCTTACATTAACTCCAGTTGCTTCTTCTAAATATTTATCAAGACCATATAACAAGGCCCCTCCACCTGTCATAATTATACCTGCTTCCATTATATCTGCTGCAAGCTCTGGTGGTGTTCTCTCTAATACCGAATGTAAATTTTCTGCAATTGCTCTAACACAATCTTCTACGGCTTCTCTAACTTGTTCTGATGATATTATTACTTCATCAGGTAATCCTGTAACTAAATTTCTTCCTTTTATAACTACCTTTTCATCTCTTGAATTTTTCAATGCTGATCCTACTTTTATTTTCAACTCTTCTGCTGTTCTTTCACCTATCATTAATTTAAAATTATTTCTTATGTATTTTATTATCGCTTCATCAAATGTATCTCCTGCAACTTTTAATGATGATCTAACAACTATCCCACCTAATGAAATAACTGCTATATCACAAGTTCCTCCCCCTATATCTACAACCATTCTTCCATTTGGCTCAGATATATCTATACCAGCTCCAATAGCAGCTGCTAATGGTTCTTCTACTAAACTAACAGTTCTCGCTCCAGAATTTCTTGCTGCATCCATAACTGCTCTTTTCTCTACTTCTGTAGCTTGTGAAGGTATGCATACTATAACTTTTGGTGAACTTACTCTATGTTTTCCACTACCCTTTTTTATGAAGTACTGTAACATTTTTTCAGTCACATCATAATCCGAAATGACTCCATTTCGTAAAGGTCTTATAGCTACAATATTTCCTGGTGTTCTACCTATCATCTGCCTTGCCTCTTCACCTACAGCTAGTACTTTATTTCTTTCTTTATCAACAGCAACTACAGAAGGTTCTTGCAATACAATACCTTTCCCCTTAATATGAACTAAAACTGTTGCCGTTCCTAAATCTATTCCCATATCAGTCCCTCTACCAAAAAACCACATATCTCTCAAAACACTCCCCACTTAATTAAATAAACTTCATTTTTCTATTTTTTTTACAAATTATCCCTTTGAAACCATTATATACTTATAATAGTTTTCCATCAACTATTTTGTATTTTAATTTAGTTGCTTTTCCACCTCTTATATGACGTTCTGCCTTATTGACATCTAAGATAAACTTAGCTTTATCAGCTATGCTTGGATTAATTTTCGGAAGCCTCTCTGTCATATCTTTATGTATGGTGCTTTTACTAACTCCAAATACCTTTGCTGTTCTTCTTATTGTTGCCTTTGATTTGATAATATATTTTGCAACCTCTAACACTCTTTCTTCTATATAGTCTTTCACTTCTTAAATATCCTCCTCAAAATTATTAAGTATTAGCCAGCTATATTAAAATATAGCTGGCTTTTTTTATTTAACTTTTAATTCTTTGAAAATTGTCAATGGATCTATTGGTTCACTATCTTTTTCTATATGAAATAATAAATAGTCCTTAGATATTCTTCCTTTAGGATTTTGTTTAACAGAATTCCCAACTTTTCCAATTGTACTTCCCTGTTTTACTTTATCTCCAGCTTTTACAGCTAATTTTGAATCTAAATTACCATATAAAGCTATGATTCCATTGTCATGTTTTACTTTTACATAGTTTCCTTCTTTAGATGGTCCATTTTCTGCTTCTAAAACTTCTCCATCCGCTACTGCAAGAACTTCTGCTCCTTTAGTTACTTCAATATCTATACCTAAATGAACCACTGATGATTTTCCTTCTGAATCAATTTCTCCAACAAGATTCATTTTTCTAGTTACAAGACCACTTTTAACAGGATTTGTAACTTCAGACTTAGGCTTTGCATTTGTTGCCACAGTATCTTCCTTAACCTCTGTATTTGCAGTACCTTTATTATTTGTATCTTTTTTCTCTTCTTTTTTATCCTTATCAACTAATTCAGCATCACTAATCACCTTATTTTCAGTAGGTTTACTTTCTTCTGCATTACTAGCTATAGGTTTTTTTTGATCTTCCGCTCTATTTCCACCAGTCGCAAATGCAACTACTCCTAGAACGATTAAACATCCAGATAAAATAATATAAAAACCATGTTTCCTTAAAAATATTTTAAATTTCTCCATGTCAACACCTCCATTCAGTAGTCTGTCCTATTTGGGAATATTTAATACATATGCTAAAAAACTTTTTTATTTTTTTATTCGCCATTTTTTTATATATAAATACAAAAAAGTATAAATATCTCCAGAAGAAATACTTATACTTTTAACTTATTTATTCAATTTCTATTTTAACTTTATTAATTTTTTTAAGTTCTACATCGGTATAATAATGTTCCAAAATATTTTTATAACTTTTCCCCTCTTTTGCCATAGAGTTAGCACCCCACTGACTCATTCCTACACCATGTCCATATCCTTTAGTTGTAACAATTATTTCATCTTTAAACTCTATATCAAAATTAGCTGATCTAATTCCAAATAAAGTTCTAAATTCAGTTCCTTTAATAGTTATTCCACCTAATTGTATTTCCTTAACACTTCCCCCTTCTGTTCTTGAAAGTATTTTTATTTGATTACTAATATTATTAGATTTAATATTAGCTTTGCTATATTTTGTATTTATAACTTCAGAAAATTTCTTATAGCTATAACTAGTCTGCATTTTGTATTTTTCTAAACTTTCATCCCATGTACTATTTACTGATCTAAGATATGGGACTTCTACATTAAAAACGTCTTCTATATTTTCTGTTTTCCCTGAACTCATCGAAAAATATTGAGGATACCTTACTAAAAACCCCTCATAGCTTAAAACTTCTCCATTGGTAGCTTTAACTGAATTAATTACTTTACTTTTCAGCTTTGAGGCATCTTTTCCTGAACTAGCTAATCTCTCGCTAATCTCTCCATAAACTTGACAATGCACAGTATCGCATATATCTCCACCATATTTCTTTGCCTTTGAACAAGGTGTTATCATTTTACTCACAGCAAATGTCCTTGCAAGAACACCTTGTGCTATCATTGCTTCTTTTTCAAAACTCAAAGGCAATTCTGATCCTACTACCCCTATAACATACTCTTCAAGATTTATTTCCTCTAATTTTCCACTACTTCTATAAACTTTTATATAATCAGTTTTTATATCTATTGGTTTTCCTTCCTTTTCAACCTTAACACTATCCTTCTTACCTGTATCTTTGATATCTATCTCTTTATACTTACTATTACTAAGACTTCCAAAAACCACAGGAATTAAAAATATTATTCCTACAACTAAACCTATAATTAAAATATGTCTAATTTTATGTAAATCTATGTTACCTAAAGATTTTAATATCCCCCTTAAACATTTACTCAAATTTCTAATAAATCTTTCTATCTTCACTTTTTTCATTTAAACAATCTCCATACAAATAAACTTTATATTTAATTAAAAATTTTTAACTTCTTAATTAGTATATTTATATGACTCTATTAACCTTATATATTACATAATAAAAAAAGAAGTAACATTAATTTACTTCTTTTTTTAGTCTAAAATTTAAACTAAACTCTATAAATTTCAGCTCCAAGCTTTCTAAATTTTTGTTCAACATTTACATAGCCTCTATCTATATGATAAATATCAGTAATTAAAGTATAACCTTTTGCTACTAATCCTGCTAAAATAAGAGCAGCTCCCGCCCTTAAATCAGTAGCTCTTGTTTCACAACCTGTTAAATAGTCAACCCCCTTAATAATAGCTACATTACCTTTAATTTTTATATCAGCTCCCATTCTAACCAACTCAGGAACATTCATAAATCTATTTTCAAAAACAGTTTCTTCTATAGTGCTTGTTTCATTTCCTAAACTCAATAATGTCATCATTTGGGATTGCATATCTGTTGGATACCCCGGATGTGGTAATGTTTTTATATCTGTGCTAGTTATTATAGAATTACCTTCAACTATTGCTATTTCTCTATTTTCGTCTATAGTAATTTTACAACCAACATCTTCTAATTTATTAATTACTGGACTTAAATGGTCTTTGTTTACTCCATTAATCTGAATTTTTGAACCTGTAATCGCTGCAGCTACCATAAATGTCCCTGCTTCTATCCTATCAAAAATAGGTCTATAAACAGTTCCATTCAAATGATCAACGCCATCTATAATAATAGATGAATTATGATTAAAATAAATTTTAGCTCCCATACTTATTAAAAAATTAGCTAAATCTTCAACTTCTGGCTCTAAAGCTGGATTGTGAATAATAGTTTGTCCCTTTAATAAAGTTGCAACCATCATTAAGTTTTCTGTTGCACCTACTGATGGGAAATCCAAATATATCTCATTTCCTCTAAGATTGGTTCCATCTATTTCTATGAATCCATGTTCCTGTCTTATTTTTGCACCTAAAGCTTCAAATCCTTTTAAATGTAAATCTATAGGTCTACTCCCTATATTACATCCGCCAGGGCATGATAAAGTAAATTTCTTATATTTTGCAAGCATTGGTCCCATAACTAAAAATGATGCTCTCATTTTTTTAACTAACTCGCAATCTGCTGTAGATTTTGAAATTTTTTCTGAGGAGATTACAAGTTCCAATGTTATGTTATTTTGCTCAATCTCACAACCTAAATCTAATAACACATCAATAAGAACTCTCACATCTTTAAGATCTGGATAATTTTTAATAATAACTTTTTCATCTGATAAAATAGCTCCTGCTATTATTGGTAATACTGAATTTTTTGCTGAACTAATATCAACTTCTCCACTCAGCATCTTTCCACTTTTAACTAATATTTTCTCCATAATAATCCTCCGTTAAATTCCTAATACGAAATGAATATTACAGGGCTTCCAACAATTATATAATTGTCGTCCTTTCCATAGTTCATAATTGAATAATTAAAAATACTTTCATCTTTTAATTTAATTATTCCAGTTTCTCCATTATCTATATTTACTTTTTTTGAATTTTCAATATATGATAACTTCTTTAAACTATGTCCTTCACCTACTTTACTTTTTACATAAGTAAAGATTTTTAGGTTATTTTTATTTTTTAATTTTTTAGTTAAAATTTTTTCTACGTCTTCTATTTTTATATCATTCTTGATATTAGTTACTTCCACCTCTAAAAAATAATTGATACATTTAAGTTCTACAAAATAATCTTTTTTATTATTCACATAATAAAGATTGTTATCATAAATTTCAAGACCATCAATATTTTTTAAAGCTTGATATTCTTTTTCTTCTAGTTGATATTGAATTTTTAATCCTTGAGTAAAACTATTTGAATTTTTTCTAACTTCATCATATAAATTAACATCTGCACTTGTTCCCCCAAGAAAAATCATCCCTATTATAACTAAACAACTCATATATATAATTTTTTTCATTAATTTCCACACTCCCATCCATAATTATGGACAAGTTCATAAAAAATAATCAAAATTTTTCTATATTATAAATATATTCTGATTTATTTTTATTTGTGCTTATTATATGTTTAGTTATTATTCCTTTAATTTTTATGTTCATAAATTTAATATAAACTATATTAGACTTTAAATTTCCTACAAATATTAATCTCAATCTATGTAAAAATATGTTTTTTCATCTTAAATACCTAAATATAAGCAAACAAAAAAAGTTCAATAAATTTAAAATTTATCGAACTTTTTAAAACTATTATCTATCTTTCAAGTATTAAAGCTGTTCCAAGACCTCCACCTATACAAAGTGTTGCAAGTCCTGTTTTTGCATCTCTTTTTTCCATTTCGTGAAGTAAAGTAACAAGTATTCTTGTTCCTGAAGCTCCTACTGGATGTCCAATAGCTATAGCTCCTCCATTAACATTTACCTTGTCCATATCAAATTCTAAATCTCTAGCTACTGCTAAACTTTGAGCTGCAAAAGCTTCGTTAGCTTCAACTAAATCTATATCAGATACAGATAATCCTGTATTTTCTAAAGCCTTCTTAGTTGCTGCAAATGGTCCATATCCCATTATTGATGGATCTAATCCTTTTGATCCATATGATAATATTTTAGCCATTGGTTTTAATCCTAATTCCTCAGCTTTTTCTGCACTCATAACAACTACAGCTGCCGCTCCATCATTAATACCAGAAGCATTTCCTGCTGTTACTGTTCCATCTTTTTTAAATGCTGGTCTAAGTTTTCCAAGTGACGTTGCTGTTGTTCCAAATCTAGGAAATTCATCAGTATCAAATACTATAGGCTCTCCCTTTCTCTGTGGGATAACAACTGGTACTATTTCATCCTTAAACTTACCTGCTTTAATAGCTTCTTCTGCTTTATTCTGTGAATTTGCAGCAAATTCATCTTGCATATCTCTTGTAAGATTCCACTGCTCTGCTATATTTTCAGCAGTAATTCCCATATGATACCCTTCAAAAGCATCTGTTAATGCATCATTAACCATAGAATCTACCATTTGACCATTACCCATTCTTTGACCATATCTAGCTGATTTTAAAACGTATGGTCCTTGTGACATATTTTCCATTCCTCCAGCTACTATGATATCAGCATCACCAGCTTTTATCATTTGCGCTGCTAATGATACTGTTCTAAGTCCTGAACCACAAACCTTATTTATTGTCATTGCAGGAACTTCTACTGGTAATCCAGCTTTAACAGCAGCTTGTCTAGCAACATTTTGTCCAAGACCTGCTTGAATTACATTTCCCATTAAAACTTCATCTACAAGTTCCCCTGCAACTCCAGCTCTATTTATAGCCTCTTTAATTACTATTGCCCCTAAATCTGCTGCTGAAATATCTTTTAAAGTTCCCCCAAAAGTTCCTAAAGCTGTTCTTACAGCACTAACAATTACAACCTCTCTCATTTTATATATACGCCTCCTAAAATTTAACCCTTTAAAATATTGAATATATTCAATATAATTCCATTATAACCATATATAGTTTTATATTCAATATATTTGTTAAAAATTACACAAACTTCAATATATATTAATTTTTAATAAAAAAAAATCATCCTAGCTTTACTAGAATGATTTTAATTTCTTATCTATTCATTTATAAATTCTTCTACTTCTTTATCATTTTTTCCATAGTATTTTAATATTGCATCTACTATTCTTTCTGATGCTTTACCATCTCCATATGGATTTACAGCTTTACTCATTTGAACATAATATGCATCATCTGTAAGTAAAGCATTAGCTTCTCTTAAGATTACATCTACGTCTGTTCCTACTAATTTTACTGTTCCAGCTTTAACTGCTTCTGGTCTTTCTGTCACATCTCTTAGTACTAATACTGGTTTACCTAAATGAGGTGCTTCTTCTTGTAACCCACCAGAATCAGTCATAACCATAAAACATTTATTCATAAGATTATGAGTCTCTTTAGTATCTAATGGTGATAATAAATGAACTCTATCTTTTCCACCTAATTTTGCATGAACAACATCCTTAACAACTGGGTTTAGATGTACTAAATAAACAAGCTCTACATCTTCATGATTATCTACTATTTGAGCAAGTGAATCACATATATTGTCTATTCCTTCTCCCCAGTTTTCTCTTCTATGTGCTGTAACCATAATAACTTTTTTATTTTCAAAATCAATCTTATTTAATTCATCAGTTTCAAAAGTATAATTATTTTCAACAGTATGAGCCATAGCATCTATAACAGTATTACCCGTTATGTATATGTCTTCTTCATTTATACCTTCTCTTAAAAGGTTAAGTTTTGAACCACTTGTAGGAGCAAAATGTAAATCAGCTAATGCACCTGTAAGTTTTCTATTCATTTCCTCTGGGAATGGGAAATATTTATCAAAAGTTCTAAGCCCTGCTTCTACATGCCCTACTCTTATTTGTTGATAAAAAGCCGCAAGTCCACTTGAAAAAGTTGTTGTAGTATCTCCATGAACTAAAATCATATCTGGCTTTTCATTTGTAAATAATTCTTCTAATCCCTCAAGAATTCTATTTGTAATACCTGTTAATGATTGTCTTGTTTTCATAATGTCTAAATCAAATTCTGGTTTTATTTCAAATAACTCTAAAACTTGATCTAACATTTCTCTATGTTGTGCTGTAACGCAAACTTTTGAATCAATTTCTGGTCTTCTTTCTAATTCTTTGACAAGTGGTGCCATCTTTATAGCCTCCGGCCTTGTTCCAAATATTGTTAATATTTTAATTTTATCCATTAAAATGCCTCCTAAAAATTTAATTTAGATTAAATGATGATGAAGTTCTCATAAACTCCATCATCATTTAACATTAATTTATTTAGTTCCAAATAATCTATCTCCTGCATCACCAAGACCTGGAACAATATATCCATGCTCATTTAATTTTTCATCTACTGCTCCAATAAATATATCAACATCAGGATGAGCATTTTTAATTGCTTCTATTCCTTCTGGTGAAGAGATTAAACACATAAGTTTGATACTCTTAGCCCCTTTTTGCTTTAATAATCCAATAGCATCAGCTGCTGAACCACCTGTTGCAAGCATTGGATCCACTACAATAATATCTCTCTCAGCAATATCCTGAGGTAACTTACAAAAATATTCTACTGGTTGTAAAGTTTCTTCATCTCTATATAACCCAATATGTCCAACTTTAGCTGCTGGTATTAATTTAAGCATACCATCAACCATACCAAGACCTGCTCTTAAAATAGGAACTATAGCCATTTTCTTACCAGCTAATGTTTTCTGTACTGATTTACATATAGGTGTTTCAATTTCTATATCCTTCATTTGAAGATCTCTTGTTACTTCATATGCCATAAGCATAGAAACTTCTTCTACAAGCTCTCTAAAATCTTTTGCACCTGTATTTTTATCTCTTATTATTGTTAATTTGTGTAATATTAATGGGTGTGCTATTTGTGTTACCTTACTCATTATAATCTCCTCCTAAGTCCATATATTATTTTGAATATTTTTCTTCTATAGCAGAAAGTTTTTCTAATCTCCTTTCATGTCTTCCACCTTCAAATTCATGTGAAAGAAAAGTATCTACTATATCAAGTGCAAGCCCTACACCTGTAACTCTTTGTCCTAAAGCTAATATATTTGCATTATTATGTTGTCTTGTAGCTCTAGCACTAAAAGTGTCACCACATAATGCTGCTCTTATTCCTGGAACTTTGTTTGCTGCTAGAGATATTCCTATACCTGTACCACAAACTAATATACCAAAATCAAATTTTTTAGCTGCTACAGCCTCTGCTACTTTTATTGATATATCTGGATAATCACATGACTCCTCACTATAAGTACCGAAATCTTCACACTCTATGCCTTTTGATTCTAGATGTGCTAAGATTTCGCTCTTAAGTATAAATCCACCATGATCGCAACCTACTGCTATTTTCATGTAAAATCCCTCCTAAATGTTTAAAAATATATAAAAAAAAGAAGAGTAAACCAGAATTTACCTTCTTTAATTTTGCATAACTTAAAAGTTTTATCTACTTTATTATAGATAATAAATATAGAAACTAGTTTTATACATCTATTATATCAAATCCACAAGATTTTTTTAATCTATTCATAATAGCTATTCCTAATCCCTTTTCTTCAAATGATTCGCTGATAATTATATCAACACCTAAATCATCAAATTTTCTTAGTGCTTCAAAAAGAGATTTTGCAATATGTTTCAAATCATTTCTTGAACCTAAGCTTATAACAATAGCCTCGTATAAATCTTTAGTTTCATCAGTTGCCATAACGCCAACTTTCAAACCTTCATCCTTGTAATTATGCACCATTTTCCTAATTTTTTCAAGTGTTTTATCTTCTCTTCCCCTAACTAAACGAACTTTAGCTTTAGGTGAGTAATGAGTATATTTCATCCCTGGGGCTTTAGGTTTTATTCCATCTTTCATGGTTTCTTCTAAAATCCCTTTATCTATATATATTTTTTCATCTATTTTTTGTAACTCTTCTAATGTTATTCCACCTGGTCTTAAAACACACGGTGGTTCTACAGTTAAGTCAATTATAGTTGATTCAACTCCAACATCACTCTGTTCTCCACCTAAGATACAATCAACTTTTCCATCTAAATCTTCTATACACCTTTGCATATCAGTCGGACTTGGTCTTCCTGAAATATTTGCTGATGGTGCTGCAATAGGAACACCTGCTCTTTCTATAAGCTGTAATGCAATCTTGCTACTTGGCATTCTTATTCCAATACTATCAAGATTTGCTGATGTTCTATCAGGTATAATTTCTTTTTTCTTTAAAATCATTGTTAGTGGTCCTGGCCAAAATTCATCCATAAGTTTATATGCAATATCAGGTATATCTTTTACATACTCTGATAAATCTTTACTTGCAACATGTATTATTAAAGGATTATCTTGTGGTCTACCTTTAGCTTCAAAAATTTTAAGAACTGCATCAGAATCTAAGGCATTAGCCCCTAATCCATATACTGTTTCTGTTGGGAATGCTACTATTCCACCATTTTTTATAATTCTTGCTGCTTCATCCACAACATTAGTTGCTTTTTCAATATCTTCTATAAAAATTTTTTTAGTTTCCACTTGTCAATCACCACTCTCTATAATTACTTAATTAATTTCTTTTTGTGATCTAGATATTTTAATGTTTTCTATTGTATCTTCAGTAAAAACAGCAGTTACACTATTTCTATATATATCATCTAACATTAAATATTTTTTATACCCACCATTTTTTATTACTAGATAAAAATAGTTTTTATCTGGATTAAGTTTTTTCAACTTTCTATATTCTTTAGCTGCCATAGGATATTTATTTAAAAAGCTTCTTCCCACAAGTCTTAACTGTCTATTCCCAACTCTAGTTGTTGTTACTAAAACTATATCCATATCTCCATTTTTATTTTCTGTATGTATTAATTTTATTTTATCACAACTAATTCTCTTAAATCCTTTGAAAACACCTAATTTTAGCCTTAGCAAATTATTTTCACAAGTATAACTTAACGATACTCGATCTAACATAACAATTAGACATATTATTATAACAATCTCTAATATAACTAAAAATAAATTAATTACTATTACCTTATTCATTCCAAGTCCAAAAACTACTAAAGGTAAAAGAATAAATATAAAAATCATAAAAATATTAAATACTTTATATGATGCTTTTTGCTTTTTTAAAGCCTTATCAATAAACATATGTTATGCCTCCCCTCTCTGTCTCTACCTAAAAACAAAGCCCTACATTTTCATGTAAGGCTTCAAAATTAGAATTCTGTGTTACCCATATTCTGCATTCTTTGAGCTTGATCCTCTGTAATTAATGCATTAAGAACCTCATCAATATCTCCAGCTAAGAACTGATCTAATTTATATAAAGTTAATTTTATTCTATGATCTGTTATTCTTCCTTGTGGATAGTTATAAGTTCTTATTTTCTCACTTCTATCTCCTGTTCCAACTTGGCTCTTTCTATCTTCTGCAATTTCTGCATGTCTTTCTCTTTCAGCTATATCATATAATCTAGCTTTTAACACCTTAAGAGCTTTTTCCTTATTCTTAAGCTGTGATTTTTCATCTTGACATGAAACAACAAGTCCTGATGGTAAGTGAGTCATTCTTACAGCTGAATCAGTTGTATTTACACATTGTCCACCGTTACCTGAAGCTCTGAAAACATCAATTTTAAGATCTTTATCATCGATATGAATTTCAACATCATCAACTTCTGGTAGGACTGCAACAGTAGCTGTTGAAGTATGTATTCTTCCTGAGCTCTCTGTATCTGGAACTCTTTGTACTCTGTGTACTCCACTTTCATACTTAAGTTTTGAATAAGCACCATCACCTTTAATCATGAAAACAATCTCTTTGAAACCTCCGATATCATTTTCACTAGCACTCATTACTTCTATACTCCATCTGTTTTTTTCTGCAAATCTTGTATACATTCTGAATAAGTTAGCAGCAAATAAAGCAGCTTCATCACCACCTGCACCTGCTCTTATTTCAACAAATACGTTTTTATCATCATTAGGGTCTTTTGGAAGTAATAATATCTGCATTTCTTTTTCAAGGATACCTTGTTTTTCTGTTAGTTCTTTAATTTCTGCTTGAACCATTTCTCTCATTTCAGGATCTGATTCTTCCGCTAAAATTTCTTTACTACCGTCCAATTCTTCTAAAGTATCTCTATACTCTCTATACTTATTTACTATTACTTCTAGGTCTGCGTGTTCTTTACAAAGTTTTCTCCACTCATTTTGGTTAGCCATAATTGATGGATCACTTATTTTAACTGACAATTCGTCATACTTAGTTTCGATAAAATTTAATCTATCAAGCATTTTCTATCACTCCGTAATATAGATTTTCATATTTTTTAATTATAACATAAAGTTCATAAATTATACAACTTACTGAAAAGTAAGTACTATTACCTTAATAAAGTTATTTTTTTTAAATAAAAATTAAATTGGAATTTTTAAATTAAATTTCCTATTACTACTCTATCAAGACCTGCTAAATCTTTAACAATTTTTACATTCTCAAAATTATTTTTCTCCATGATTTCTTTTACTATGTCACCTTGATCGTGTCCTATTTCAAAAGCTAAAATCTTTTTACCTTTTAAGTGTTCAGGTGCTTTATTAATAATTTTTTCATAAAAAATAAGACCTGAATCTCCTCCTGATAAAGCTATATGTGGTTCATAATTTTTAACATCATCCATAAGAGTTTCTATAACAGCTTCTCTAATATAAGGTGGATTAGAAACTATTATGTCATATTTTTTATTTTTGATACCACTAAATACATCACTATGAATAAATTTAGCTCTATCCTCTAACTCAAAATTTTTAATATTAATATTAGTAACTTCTTTTGGAATATTTTCTATATCTAGCAAATCAACTAATGTTTCTGTTCTATACTCAGCAATAGTAAGACCTATCGCACCACTTCCACAACAAAGATCGCAAACATCAAGCTTTTCATATTTATCTATATTTTGTAAAACCTCTTCTACTAAAACCTCTGTATCTCCTCTCGGTATTAACACTCCTTCTTTTACAGTAAAATCTATATTCATAAATTCTGTACTCCCAAGTATATATGCCATAGGATACTTACTTTTTCTTTTAGCAACAAGTTCTAAATATTTATCTTCATCTTCTATACTAACTCTTTCAAATACGTTAGTGATTAACCATAATTTGTCCTTATTTAAAACATGACACATAAGAAGTTGTGCATCTAAAATATAACTTTCTATCCCAACATTTTTAAAAATTTGATTTGTCTCATTTAAAATTTCTCTAATAGTTCTCTCAACTCTTAGTCCTTCTGCTTTTTTTAATGCCAATATTGCCACCTCTATTTCTTCATTTTTCGGTTCTCTAGTAGTTAATAATTGTAATTTCAATCCTGGGAAGGCTATAATTTCAGCTAAAAAACTATCAGATCTGCTTACATATTTAACCAACTCATATGATATTCCTGCAATAATAGGAATTAATAATGTCTTCATTAATACTCTTAATAATATTGAATCCCATCCTAAAAATAAATATATAAGACTACTGTTTATTATAATCATAAATATAAGATTACTTCCACACCTTAGGTGAAATCTTTTTGATTCTTTTACATTCTTATTAGTAAGCTCTAAATTATTTTCATAACATGAAATTACTTTGTGTTCTGCTCCATGATATCTAAATAAACTATTTATATCTTCATTAAATCCAATTACATACATATATAAAATAAGTCCTACTATTGTTATACTTCCCTCTAAAAGACTTAAACAAACATTAGAAATAACAAATATATTTCTTACTATATTAATAATCAAAACAGGAATCACTAAAAATGTAAAAATAAATAATAAAAAAGCTAAAATCATTGCTAAAAAATTTATTAATTTCTTATTTTTTATTTCCTCTGAATTTAATATATCATTTGAAAGAATATCTAAAGACTCAACCCCACTACTAACTGTATCAAAAATAATTAAAATACCTCTAAAAAAAGGAAAAGCCCGTAATCCAGTCTCTTCCTGTACTCTATATATTTTTTCAAAGCTTAAACTTATATTATTATTTTTTTCCCTTGTTGCTATAGCCTTACCATTTTTCCCATTAATAGCTACACCATTTAATAATCCTTGTCCACCAATTTGAATTTTCCCCATAAAATTCCCTTTCCCCCACAAAAAATTATTTTTTATTTTTATATTTAAAATAACAAGCACCACATAATGATTGATATTCTATATTATCGACTAAATCTATAGCAACCTGTTCCCCTTCAAAAATATATTCTCCATTTAATTTTCTACCATTTAATATCGCTTTATTTCCACATGTACAAATAGTTCTCATTTCTTCTATACTATGTGCTATTAATAGCAATCTTTCACTACCCTCAAAGCCATTCATTAAAAAGTCAGTTCTAAGACCATAACAAATAACTGGTATATTTTCTTCTACAGCCATTTGAAAAAGTTCATCTATGTGATGTTTTTTCAAAAATTGCACTTCATCTACTATAATACAACTAGGTCTTTTTTCACCAACTAAATAATCTTTCATTTTATCCAAAATATTGTCATTATCACCAATTAACATATCAACATTTCTCTCTACTCCGAGTCTTGATACAATTTTATTTCCACCTTTAACATCTGTAAGTGGTTTTAAGATTAAAACTTGCATACCTCTTTCTTCATAATTGTATGCCACTTGCATAAGATGTGTTGATTTTCCTGAATTCATAGCACCATATCTAAAGTATAACTTGCTCATTTTTATAATTCTCCCTCTAAAATAAAATATCGTCTTTTTTAAAATTTACTTTCTAGATTATACCTTAAATTATACTATTTTTAAACTATTGACGATTGTAAATTCACATGCTATACTTTTTAGTAGTTGTCTTTAAGACGCATATAAAATCGAAATTAAAGAGGTGAAAATCATGAAATCAGGCATACATCCAGAATACCATGAAAACGCAGTGGTTAAGTGCGCATGTGGAAATACATTCGAAACAGGATCAGTTAAGGAAGAATTAAAAGTTGATATATGTGCTAAATGCCACCCATTCTACACAGGTAAACAAAAACTTGTTGACGTTGGTGGAAGAGTTGATAAATTCAACAAAAGATTTAACCTTAATAAATAGTATTGTAACTATTGTTAAAAAAAGTGGGGAAGACATGTTCTTTCCCCTTTTTTTATATCTAATATTCATAAAAAAAGATTTAAACGAATAATCTTCTATGTTATGATATTAATTGAATTTAAATGAAAGAGTGAAATTTATGAGTAAAATTTTAATTTTAACTACTGCGACTGGCGAAGGTCATAATCAAGCAGCTAGGTCTTTGAAAGAAATTTTAAAAACTAAATATGATGAAGTAGAAATATTCGATTTTCTCGAAACAAGTCGGGCTGTTAATGAAGTAGTTGTTGGTGGATATGAGCTTTCAGCAAAAATTTTCCCATATATCTACGGCTTTTTTTATAAAATTAGTAACTTTAAATTAATAAATAAATTTTTTGAATTTTATCTTAAATCGCCAATAAAAAAAACAATCGAATATATAAATGAATCTAATCCTGATATCATAGCTTGCACACATCCATTAGCTGTATCTATGCTAGGATATTCAGTTAGAAAAAATTTAATAAACAAACCAACGGTTTCTATTATTACAGACTTTAAACCTCATTACACGTATTTTAGTCCAATGATAGATGCCTATATAACAGGTAGTAATTTTACTAAAACTGAACTTATCTCATTTGGAGTAAAAGCAGATAAAATATATCCTGTTGGAATTCCTGTTGGTAAGGTGTTTTATGAAGAAAATACTATTAATGACAAGACAAATGATTATTTTAATATTCTTGTTATGGGTGGTAGTATGGGGTTATCTGGTATTTCTAAAGTATTAGCTAAACTTTCTACCAATAACAATAATATTAAGGTAACTATTATTTGTGGAAAAAATATAAATTTAAAAACAACATTAGAAGATACATATAAAAATCAAAGTAACTTTGATATCTTAGGATATACAAATGAAGTTTCTAAAATCATGACTTCTATGGATCTTATAATAACTAAACCTGGTGGACTAACTACAACTGAAAGTATTCATAAAGGATTACCTATGATTATTCCGTTTGTTATTCCTGGCCAAGAAACTGATAACTCAAAATTCTTAGTCGAACATAATGCAGCTATTAGAGTCCGTGATTTGACAAAACTTAATTCTATAATTGATAATTTAATAAATGACCCAAACAGCTTACTTTTATTAAAAAACAACATGAAAAGCTTAGCTAGCAATTATTCAATAAATAATACTATTAGCATTTTTGAAAATCTATCAAAAAATAATACCTCTAAGTAATTCTTAATAGCTTTACTTAGAGGCTTCTTTTTTATTTATTTGTTGAATTATTAACCAATTTTTTATATGTTTCCATAAACTCTTTATTATTCTTTGTTTTTGAAAGTAAAGCAATTAATTTTTCAGTTATTTTATCTGTATTTTCTTCTTTATAAAGATTTCTTCGTATAGAAAATGCAACTTCTCTTTCTTCTTCATTTAATAAAAGATTTTCCTTTCTTGTACCTGATTTATATATATCAATAGCTGGGAAAATTCTTCTTTCTTGTAGTTTTCTATCTAAATGAACTTCCATATTTCCAGTTCCCTTGAACTCTTCAAATATCATATCATCCATTCTACTTCCTGTATCTACTAATGCAGTTGCTAATATAGTTAAACTTCCACCTTCTTCTATATTTCTTGCTGCTCCAAAAAATTTCTTAGGCATAACTAATGCACCTGGATCTAATCCTCCTGATAATGTTCTACCAGTAGGTGTTATAGTTAAATTGTAAGCTCTCGAAAGTCTAGTTAAAGAATCCATCAATATTACTACATCTTTACCATGCTCAACCAATCTTTTAGCTCTTTCTAAAACCATTCTAGATACTTTTGCATGATTTTGAGGTTCTTCATCAAATGTAGAATATATAACTTCTCCATTTATGCTTCTTTGCATATCTGTTACTTCTTCAGGACGCTCATCAACTAATAATACTATTAAAGTTATATTAGGATTATTCTTAGTTAAATTTTGTGCAACTCTTTTTAACATAGTTGTTTTTCCGGCTTTAGGTGGTGCTACTATCATTCCTCTTTGCCCTTTTCCAATAGGACAAACTATATCCATAAGTCTTGAGCTCAAATCTCCACTGAAGTCGGTTTCAAGTCTTAATCTCTCGTTTGGATATATAGGAGTTAACATTTCAAAATTTTTTCTTCTTATGGCCATTTCTGGTCTTTCACCATTTATTTTTTCTACATATAAAAGTGCTCTAAATTTTTCGCCTTCTTTAGCTTCTCGTACTTTACCTATAACCTCATCACCAGTTCTTAAATTAAACCTTCTTATTTGTGATGGTGAAACATAAATATCATCATCACTTGTTAAATAATTTTGACATCTTAAAAATCCAAAACTATTATTTTCTAATATTTCTAAAATACCTCTAGCACTATTTGATGTATTAACCATTGATTTAAATTGTTCTTTTTTAATTTCGTTATTTTCTACTTTTTGAGTCTCGTAAGTCTTATTTCTTTCTTCATTACCAACCTCTGAATGTCTTCTAGGAGATATTTTTTCTCTTAAAATAACACCATCTTTCTCTATTTCTTTTCCCTGTTTATTTTCTTCTAAATTAGAGTTTTTGACTTCTATTATTGATTCAACCAATTCACTTTTTTTCTTTTTAGATATATTCTTTATACCTAATTCTTTAGCAATTTCCTTTAGTTCTACTAAAGTCATTTTTTCATACGCTTGCACTCAGCAAACACCTCCTAAAATTTAAGTTTATTTGGGAATAAAAAAAGAAATGATTATATAAGACTTCTATGTAACTTAATTATAATACCTAGATACTAATATTAACAAGATATTTATTTTAACCTAAATTATAAAAGTTATATAACTAATGCTATATAACCTTTATTTCTAAATTCAAACTCGTTTCTATAGGAGTTTGATTAACTACTGATAAATTGTAGTCTATTTTAACATATCCACCATTTTCATTAATATTAATGTCTAATACCTTTGTATTTGTCGTCATTTCTATAATTCCATATGGTGTATTATATAGAGATACATTACTTCCTGAATTTTCAAACAACATAACAGTTTCAGTTGTTCCTTTTCTTTCTAATGTAATTTTATCTGCCTCTATTTTTATATAAGTTGTAGTTCCTTCCATTCCTGAAATTTCACTTTCTTCATATTCAACTTTAAAGTAATCCTCTAAAATTTCAAAAGTTCCAGGTGTAATAACCTCAACTATTTGATCCTCATCATTCATTTGCATGCTTGATATAGATATCATAGCTTTTTTAATCATTAAAATCTCCACCTTCTATCTACTATAGTATATCCATAAACCTACAGTCAATTCAAACTAATTTTGCGCATATATATAGCTATATTTATCAAATACATCTCATATCATTATAATATAAATTTTAAACTTTTATAAAGTCTTTTATTTTTTGCTTTTAAAAAACTCTAAAAACTTAAATTCAACTTTTATTTTTTCACTCTCTTTTTCTTCTGTAATCATTTTATATTCTTCTTCATCTAGAAATTGTTTTAACTGCTCCTCACTCTCTTCATAGCTTATTTGACCTTTACTCATGTCAATAAAGCATAATGGTGGAAACATTACACACCACCAATTTTGACCTTTAGCCTCACCAATTAAAATTCTAAATGCTTCATACTCTCCCTGAGGAAGAGTAACATTTCCATAAGTTTTTACTGGAAAATTAGACTTTCCAAGTTCAACAGCAACCTTATAGTCATAGCCTTCTTTCTTTATAACTTTTTTTGCAATTTCTATAATTTCTTCTTCTTTAGATTTTAAAATTTCTCTTGAATTTTCTATTGATTCAGAATTTTCTAGATAAGGATTTATATATGCTATAACAGCATCTCTAACCTTAATTTTCAAATTTTGGTCTTCTGTTGAATCACTATTAGCCAATACATGAAACCTTATAAGTTTATCACTTATTTCCCCCACATTCATCTGTGCTTGTACACTATTACTTTTAACTATACTAAACAGTCCTATCAAAATAACTATACTCAGTAATCCTATTAATATTTTTTTCATAAAAAGCACCCCCTAATAGCTATATACTAGCCATAAAGAATGCTTCTTATACATCAAAATATATTTTTTTAAATTGTTCTAGTTATAAAAATATCGCTATTACAATATAGAGTTTTCATTTTATCATATGCTTTTTGTGCAACTAACATATCTTCAAAGAAAGCAAATACTGTTGGTCCACTTCCACTCATCATAGTTCCAATAGCTCCTGATAATCTTAATTCATCTTTAATTTCTCTAACAATTCTATGTTTTTTAACTGTTACATTTTCCAATATATTCCTCATCCTGGTAGATACACCATATAAATCTTCTTTACCCATGCATTTTATAATACCTTCAATATCTGCATGTTTATTAATTTTTGTTATATCTAAATCTCCATAAACTTCTTTTGTTGAAACACCAAAACTTGGTTTAACTACAACTAATATTTTATCTTTAAAAGGTTTTAACTTTTTAATCTTTTCTCCAATACCTTCGCATAATGCAGTTCCTCCATCTATGCAATACGGTACATCAGCTCCTATTTTAACAGCTAAATTTTTAAGATTCTCTTTGCTTTCCTTAACATTAAATACTTTATTCATTAAATAAAGAACTGTAGCTGCATCTGTGCTACCGCCTGCCATTCCTGCTGATACCGGGATATTTTTTTTAATATGAATTTCTACTCCATCTTTAATTTTATATGTATCCACAAATAATTTAGCAGCCTTATAAGCTAAATTTTTTTCGTCTGTTGGCAAATAATATTTATCAGTTGTTAACTTTATAGTATTAGGTGAATTAGTTTTTTTCACTTCTATTTCATCATATATATCTACAGTTTGCATTATCATTTTTAATAAATGATAACCATCTTCCCTTTTCCCTATAACATCTAGAGCAATATTAATTTTTGCGTAAGCCTTTCTTTTCATATATCTTCAACCTTTCTCACGTAACGTTAACTTAGTTATTAAATTCATTATAATATTTTCTAGAATAAACTTAAAGGGAAATTAAGAAAGGATAGAAAATTCTATCCTTGTTTATAATTAATACTATCTTTTTCATTTAGCTTATTTAACTTATCTATCAGTTGTTTAATTTTGTTGAATTCTTCATAAAAAATAATTATAGTATCTCCAACATTACTGTTATAAAAAGCTTCTTCTACAGCTTCAAATTCATCTAAAATAATTTTAATATCACTTATATTATTTTTATTATTTGTTGCCCCCTCAAATAAAAGCTTAGCTACTTCACCTTCTTCTCTAGATCTTTTGTCTACATCTTCTTTTATGTATAATTTGCTAAAGTAACTACTTGAAAGTCTACCTATTGTCGATATATTTTCATCAGTTCTATCTCCAGGAACACCTATTACTCCTATCACATTTTCTTTTTTCATACTTTTCAATGAATTTATGATAGCTTCATATCCTGATATATTATGTCCATAATCAAGTATTATCTCTCTTCCCTTAATCTCATAAATATTAAAACGTCCTGAATTAAACTTTTCATCACACTTAAACTCTAAAAAACCTTTAGCTATCATTATATAATCTACTCTTGCTCCCACAAGCGCTCCACAAGCTGCTAAAGCATTATATATATTATATTTTAAATTACCATTAAGAGTTATTGGCATATATTTATAATTGCAAATTTTATATTCTTTTCCCCTATTATAAACTACAACAAAATCATCATCTAAATAAACTACTGGTTTACCATCTTGTTTATTTTTTAAAATAAATTTATTATTTTTATCTACCGAAAAAAGAATTGTTTTAATATTATATTTTTTAGTTCGTTCTAACATAAATTCACAAAAATTATCATCTGCATTTATAACAGCATATCCATCTTCTTTAATTGCTTCTAACACTAAAGCTTTTGCCATAGCTAAATCCTCTATAGTTTCTATTCCATCTAATCCTAGATGATCATCACTAATATTAGTTAATACTCCTACATCTGCTTTTTCATAAGCTAAACCTTTTCTTACAATTCCACCTCTAGCAGTTTCTAAAACTGCAAAATCAACATCACCATTAATAAGTACTGACTTAGCACTATCTACACCTGTATCATCACCTTTATGAATATACTTTTCTCCGATTTTAACTCCATCTGTTGATGTCATTCCTACAGTATATCCCATAAGTGATATAACATATGATATCAATCTCGTTGTAGTAGTTTTTCCATTAGTTCCAGTAACTGCAATTACAGGGATATTTTCAAAGCCATGTTTATACATAGTTTTTAAAATAGAACTTGCAACATCCCTCTTCTCCCCTATCGTTGGAAATTCATGCATTCTTATTCCTGGTGCAGCATTTACTTCTATAATTACCCCATACTCATTTAATGATTTTTCTATATTATTAGTTGCTATATCTATTCCACAAATATCTAATCCTATTGCCTTTGCTGCACGCTCACATATCTCTATATTTTCCTTACTGATAATTTCTGTGCAGTCTTCCGAAAATCCACCTGTAGAAATATTAGCATTTTCTCTTAAAGAAACTTTTTCATCAAGTTCCACTATTGAATTAATTGATAACTTTTTACGTTTTAAATAATTATCTAGCTCTTCATCAAGTTTAATTTTGGTAAGAGGTTTTTCATGTCCATCACCTCTTCTTGAATCACTATTTAAAATATCTATCAATTCTTTTATTGTTTTCTTTCCATCACCTACAACATATGGTGGTGTCCTATGCGCTACAGCAACAACTTTGTAGTCTACTACACAAACTCTATAATCTCTGCCATCAACAAATTCTTCTATTATTATATCTTCAGTTTTATTTTTTAAGTCCACAAAATTTCTTAAAAGTTCTTTTTCATTATTTATATTTACATATACCCCTGCACCTTTACTTCCAAATTGTGGTTTCAATACTAATGGGTATCCTATGTCACTAGCTTCTTTTAATAATTCAATAGTATTTGTTACTCTAGCCCCTCTCGCTACTGGCAAACTATTAGCTTCTAATATATTTTTAGTTAAAAGCTTATCTGATGCAATATCTATACCTATTGCATTAGTTCTATCTCCTATAGTTGCAGAAAATAATCTTTTCTTCTTGCCATATCCTATTTGATATACCCCTTCTCCTAATTCTAAAACGGGTAAATCATTACTTTTAGCTATTTTGTATATGGACTCTGTAGATGGTCCTCTCATTTCATTTTTAAATATTTCATATGCTAGTTTAAACTTTTCATTAAAATTAAAGTTTTCCTCATTTATTAAACTATTAATAAACTCTATAGCTATATTAGCTATTATTAGAGCTGTCCTAGAATATTCATACTCAAAAATTATATAATATCTCTCTCCTTCTATTTCTCTAGCTTTTCCATAACTTATATCTATTCCTAATCTATTCTGAAGAGCTATAATAGTATGTTCAAATACGTGTGCTAAATATGTTCCCTCTTGTAATCTAATATAAAAACCATGTTCTTCATCAATTCCGCATCTATGTTCCATTAATTCTGGAACTGCCTCTATTAAATTTTCATTAAATCCTCTAATTTCTTTCGTTGGAGTATTACTTAACCCCTCTAGATTAACAACCATTTTTATTACTTTTTTATGAGAATATATATTTTTCCCACCAAAAATTTTTTGACTCTCAATTTTCATCCTTTAAACATCCTCCTCAAAAGGCTCCTTATCTAATAAATTGTATTTTTTCCCTGGTGTTAGCACATGTAATTTTACATTATACATACTTAAAAGTTCTTCGTATTTTTGTTCTGAGACATTACTATATGTCATATTTCTTCCATCAACAATATAAATTGCCCCTGAACCTATGACCTCTAAAATATTTTTATCATTTATAACAATAGCAGTATCTTCATCAATTCCAATTCCTATATTTTCTGGATTTTGAGCTACCATAGCCAAAAGTCTACCTATTCTTCCTCTTTGTGCAAAATGCTGATCTATTATTATATCCTTTAATAATCCAAGTCCTTTACACATATTTAAGTAACATTTGCTAGGTGAACTTACATCTTCCCCCTGAACTACCATAGTTTCGCTAACTACAGATGCTCCCGCTGATGTTCCAACATAAATACATCCTTGATCAAAATGATTCTTAAGTTCTTTATAAAGAGGTGTTCCTCCAAGTATACTTGTTATTCTTAATTGATCTCCTCCTGTAAAAAATATCATTTTTGCATTTTTAACTAAATTTATTTTTTCTTTATCTAGACACTCATCTCTATTATTAACAAACAATCCTTTAATATTCTTAATACCTAAATTATTAAACACATTTTTATAAAGTTCTATTGATTCTTCTTGTTCCTGACTTGCTATACTTGCAATTAAAAGCATATCTTTTTCTGTTAAGCATTTAGCCACATATTCTAAAATTTTTGTTTTGCCTTTTTTCTTTTCAGCTCCACCGATGATTATAAATTTAATTTTTCCCATATAGATTTGTCTGCTACCCAAAATATCAATAGATATACCTGTATTCAACTTTTACTGTTTACTAGCATCTTATTTTAACCTAACCACTCTAATTTTGTATAAAGTTCTACACCACAAACTCGCATTTATTTACTGGTACATATACATTTCACAAATTCAAAAATCAGCTAATTATTACAACCCCTTCTAAATATTAGCTAACCTATGATGATATTTTTTATCTTAGCTATTTTTAGGATATTTTGTTTAGTAGCTTCTCCTTTTTTATTTCTTATTTTTAAACTTTCATATTTCTTTGAAAGTTTTCTTTGTTCTTTTTTAAGTTTTTTTTTAATCTTTAACTCTTATTTATATTCTTGAATTATCATTATCAAATCCCTTATATTAAATATATTAGTGATAAGTATAATAGGAGTTCTCTCTACTGTAACGATTGTTCATCTCCTAAATTACCTTTTAACACATGCATTTATTATTTTTACCTAATTTCAAACCTTTTATACCCTAAAAAGAAAAGAGCATATTACAATGAGAAATATCTCATTATAATATGCTCCTTTATAAAATTCGTTTATATAATAGCTCTTCCTGGTATTATTAACTTATCTCCTATATCTAAACTATCATTTAAATCTATATTATTTATTTCTGCTATAGCTTGCATAGTTGTTTTATATTTTTTAGCTAATTTCCAAATAGTATCACCTTGCTGTATCACGTAAATTATTACAGAGGCTTTTTTTACTGGTACTTCCACCTCGTCATCTTCTTCTATTGCAGTAATATAATTTTTCTTTTCTTTATACATAGCTTTAGCCATAAATAATGCTATGCCTTTAATAGCTATTGTACCTGCTTCTATTGACGCTTGCATGGATTCTAGTGATGATTTTATATCTACATTCATATCATCACTCATGTTAGGAATTTCTATATTAGTTGTAAATGGTATATCAAATTCTTTGCTATTATAAATTTTATCTGAACTACTATTTTTATATATACATTTAACTTTCAAATTACCTTCTATATTTAATAAATCACCTATAACTTCATGTTTCACAGAATCAATAATACCAGTTGTGCTAATAACTTGAACTGCCTCTTCATTATCTAAGTTAAAGTTTTCCTTTATTATAGCCTCAGAAGTAACAGCAGCATGTCTCATATTAAGCTCTATACTATCTTTTATAATTTTAATTTCTTTATTTGGTGAATATGCATCCTCTATTATTTCAACAACATCTGATTTATAGATTCTAGTATCCGCCTCTAAATTAAAACCTAAATTAACAATTCTATTTTCGCCTAAATCATCTTGACCTATTGCATAATCTGCATTTATTATTCTAAAATCATAATCACATTCATAATTTGGACCTATTCCTACAACTTCTTCTTCAGAAGAAATAAATATATCATCTTCTATCATTGAAAGCTCTTTTGAATCTTCTGTTCTATATACAACATTTACTTTTGCATAACAAGAATATTGAACTTTATTATCATATAATTTAATTTCTTTTTTATGAATTAAAGAGTCAAATTTAACAACCTTATCTATTTGTGCTTTATCCATATTAATTCGTAATTCTTGATTCGCTGTTATTGCCTTAGTCCCTGAATACATAGTTTTATCAATATTTTCAAGTTTTTTTATAACTTGTATATCTTGTCTATTTTCTACACTTTCAACAAACTCAAACTCTTCATATTTATAAACATTTGCTTTTAGTCTAAAATAAGCTTCTACATTTATCTTTCTCTCATTCACAAGTGTTGGATTAATATGTTCTAGTTCACACTCCACATTACAAAGCATTCCTTGCTCTGCATTCGATATGTCTATGAAGTTTGATAATTTGCTTTTATAAATAACATTATTAACAGCACTACCTTCTTCTTCATCTGACAAATATACAACAGTATATCTAATATCTGCTTCAACTACTACCTTTCCATCTAATACTTCTGCTTTAGTTATTTTTTCATCAACATCCACTGAAAGTATTTCTCTAACATCTGGAAGCGTATCTGATATAAGATACTCATCTCTTAGAACATCATCGTTAGAATTCACTCCAACTTGTATTTGGACTTCTATATTTTCTTTAATTAAATCTAAATTAGCCATATTGTACCTCCTATATTCTACCTACTATAATATATATATTTAAAGTTATTTTAATTCCACTTTTTTGAAATTTTTTTTAAAAGAATATAGTTTTTTTTAATCTACATCTAGCTAATTAAATACCCTTATCATTTTTTGTCGTTTTTTTGTTTTTTCTAGTTGACACTTGTCGTAAAATATCGTATTATAAAGATGGTTATTGACCATATAACCTCTCATAAATTCTCAATACCCTTTTATACCATAGTTGAAAGATGGAAACCCACCATCTTTCTTTTTTTATAAAATAAAAAAACTCCTCTCTGGAGCCTTTTTACAATATCAATTAACTTTCAAAATCTAACTGTACTGTGTTAGTAAGTACATCTGAATAACTATATGTCACAGTCCTTTGGGTGTCTTTTTGTAGTCTAACTACAAAAATACTTGAATAAACACTTTCTAGTATCCCTTCATTCACTAAAACTCTTTTTCTACCACCATTAGCTTTTAACATAACTCTATCTCCTATATGAGCTTCTAATGCTTTTTTTATAGATGATACAGTTCTATTTTTTTTCATCTTAACACCCTCTTTCTTATTTTAGTATATACTGTAAAACTTTGGATGTCAAATAAATCAAATATTTTATCATCAAAACAATAATTTTGTCAATATATATTTTGTAGAGATTCTAATTTATTATTAACACTTTTCTTCTTTTTATTCATAAAAATGATAATTTTATAATATATACTTTGATTTTGGATATCCCTCTCTATATTTTCCTCTTGTTTGCAGTCCTCCAACCCCATTAATTCCAGTAATAGTATTTTCTATAACCTCAGTTATAGAAACAACTCTTTCTATACTTGTATACGCTATTTTCTCACATACAAAAACAGGATCTAAACAATGTATAAGAACTCTATTAGGTGAACTTGCAAAATTAGCTCCAGCATCCAAAATACCTTCATAAAATGACTGACACGCTCCTGCAAAAATAACTAGTTCATCATAACTCGAATTATACTCTCTCAATATCTTTACAGCCTCAATAAAATACTTAGAATTTCTATAACTTCCTTCATCTAAATAATCAGATTTATTCTTAAATAAACCATCATGACCTGTTAATACAACTATATCAGGTTTATGCGTTTTAACTATTTCTAAAATTTTAGTTGGTTGATCTTTTTCACTTATTTCAACCCCCTCTGCTTCAAGTTTAAGTTGTTTATAAACTTTTAAGCAATTTTCTAGATACTCTTTATCACCATCTATATGCAAAATTCTTCCCGGTCTACTAAATGTAAGTGTATTATCCTTAACTATTTTTTCCCCCTTTCCTTTATTTCTTTTAGTACTAGGCATAATGTTAGTTGACCTTCGCTTATCTACAACTTCTTTGATCACCTTATTTACTCTAGTATTAAATAACTTATCTGTATCAGCTTCAAAGTTATCATCAACAATTTCTAAATCTTCTTCTGTAGCGTCTGCTAATATCCTTATGTTTGCTCCTTTTAGTACATAAGATTTCTTATCCCCATCTTCCTTAATATCTATCACTTTAAAAATAACATCTTTACCATATGATTTTCGTACAACCTGATCCCCTATGTTCATAAGAATAACGCTCCTTTATGTTATATTTATCATAATATGCAAAAATCAAATATTTGTTAAAAAAAAGAGTCTATTCAAATATTTTAAAATTTGAATAGACTTCTTTAGATTATATGCACTCATATCTTTTATTCATTTAAATGATACTCTCTTTTAAATGCTTCTATAAATGTTATATAATTATCTTTTTCATTTATTATATTTTGTATTTTTTTTGAGAATGTATTTGCTCCCCATGTCACTTCATTATAATAATACCTGTTAGCAAGACGCCAATATCTTTGTGGGAAAAGTAAAAATGCTAGTATGACTTCATACTCTCTTTCTTCTATAGTAGATACTGAACTATAACTTTCTAATATTTCCTTTGCGTACTCTATATTCCAATCTACCTTTTTTAATACTTTAATCATAAAGTTAGCTATATCAAATGCTCTTATTTCTCTCTTACAATAATCAAAATCTAAAACATTTAATTCACCATTCTCAGTAATTATTATATTATGATACGTAAAATCATGATGGCAAAATACCTTTTGTTCTTCACTTACTTCGCAAATTGCATTATATTGTGATTTTTTTAGGACTGTTAAAGCTTTTATTGCTAAATCTCTATAAAAATCTACACTTTTTACATAAGATAAATCAAAATTTTGTTTTACATTTTTCTTTCTAGCCATATCTCTCATTTTTGCTAAAGCTTTTATTCTCTTATCCATAAGCGCTGGCCATCTTCCTATGTCAGTTTTAAGTTTAGAATTTTCTGGTGGATCATATCCTTTACTGGCTTCATGTAACTTAGCTAAAGCCTTAGCCGCAAGTTTTACATCATCAATATTATGGAAGTCACACTCTTCACCCTCAATCCATTCAGATAATGTATATAAATCTTCATTTACAAGTGCAAAAGGTTCTCCTTCTATATTTAAATAATATCTATCTATATTTTTGAAACCATTATTTATTAAATGTTCCTTAGCTCCATAGACAAATAATAATTTTTGCGTTCCATAATTAATCCTTTTTAGACATCTATCACCCTTATTAGTTTTAAGATAATATACACCCTTACTAGGCTTTATTTGTTCAATTTTTATGTCAAACTGTCTTTCTATTTCAAATTCCCTCATCATAAATTATTCACCCCCTATATATTTATATGTTAATAAAACTTTATTTATTAACCAAATTTAACTTTTAATAATATAATAAATTAATAGCTATAGCGAAAGGATTTATTATGAATATATCAATGGATTGTCGAGCTGCTAACATCTATCGTGGCACTGGTATTGGTAACTATACCTATCAATTATTAAATAACATAAACTTAATTGACAAAGAAAACAAATATAATATTTATATTTCTGAAAATTCAGCTTTAGATATAAATTTACAAGAAAATTTTTCTATACAATATTCAAATAAATTTAAAAAAAATAATTTTTGGGACAACATAAAAGAACCTATAAACTTATCAAATAATACAAATTTACATCATAATCCACAAAATGGAGTTGGACTATTAGAAAATATAAATATACCTCAAAGCATCACTTTACACGATATTATTCCTTTAAAAATGCCAGAAACAGTAAGTGATACTTATCTTAAAATTTTTGACACAGAAATTTCCAAAATTCTATCTAATGCAAATGGAATTATAACGGTTTCTAATTACTCTAAAAATGATATACATCAAACTCTTAATTATCCTTTAGAGAAAATTTTTGTAACGCATCTAGCTGCTGAAAAACAATATAAAATTTTAAATGAAAACTTATGCACGCAAATTTTAAAAGAATATTACAACTTAGAACCTAACTACATTTTGTATGTCGGTGGCTTTAGTCCAAGAAAAAATATTTTAGGATTAATAAACTCTTTTGAACTCGCTAAACATTTCTTACCTAAAAATACAAAACTTATTATCATTGGTCAAAAAGGAATATCATACACTACTTATCAAAACAGAGTCAATGAATTAAATCTTGAAAATGACGTTATTTTTACAGGATTCATAAAAAATGAACATATGCCTATTTTCTATAATCTAGCCAAAGTTTTAATTTATCCTTCTTTTTATGAAGGTTTTGGACTTCCACCACTCGAAGCAATGGCCTGTGGTACCCCTGTAATAGCATCAAATCTCACATCTATCCCAGAAGTCCTTGAAGATGCTGCACTATTAATAAATCCATATGATGAAATAGCTCTAGCTGAATCTATAAAAGAAATTTTTTCTAACACTCTACTAGAAAATACTCTAATTCAAAAAAGCATTTTGCATAGTAATAAATTCGATTGGAAAAATACTGCTAGAACAACTCTTGATGCTTTTTATCATATAATGTAATTTTATGGTAAAATATGAATTATTTCAATAGAATTATTATCTTTTTAACAAAAAAAGGATAACTAGATTGAGTTCTAAACTTTTTCTAAGTTATCCTTTTCTTATATAAAAATTTTTTTGTATAAATTATACTCTTTAAACTAACTCCATTAATTTTTTATAACTTGTTGCTCCCAAAATAACTAATAATAATAAATCTATACTAAGTATCATTAGAAAACTCAACTTACTTAAAAATATAGGAATTATATATGTCGGACCTAAAATAATTGTAATAATCACTAAACCTTTAAATAACTTATTATAATACATATTTCCCTCACTTAAATCACTTGCTGTAAGCCAATATAAATTAATAGCTCTTCGATCTTCAAGTAATCCATATATAGTGAAAGAAATTGTTGCTAAAATAAATAACAAAACACTCAAAATGGTATAGATAATTCCCCAATTTAACATTATTATAAATATTCCAAAAATTAATATGCAAGGAACACTCAAAATAATACTTGCTATTATTTTAGCAATCACATAAGTTTTTTCTGCAACAGGCATCATCAATATAAAGGCTTGATCTATTCCACTTCTTGAAAACCCTAATAAACTTATAGAACTAGCAATAATTGCCGTTACTAACATTATAAGTATACACCCCAAAATACTATTAGGTGGTATCTTATGATTTATACTAAGTATAAATGATAGAAAAATAACATAAGCTACTGATAATAAAATCAGGGTAAATAAATTTAGCTTTACTAAAACTTTATTTCTTAAAACCTTTTTAATATCCCACTCTATAAGTTTCCATAAAGTACTTTTAAATTTAAATAAATTTATATTTTCATACTTCTTTGATTTTTTATCTATATTTTCTATAAGAGTAAAGTAATTAACTATCACACATTTTGAATCTATCGCAAATTTTATTATATACAAAATCCAAAATATAAAAAAATTTAAAATTATCAAAACATAATTAACCCCAAAATAAGATAGCACAAAACAACTGTAAAATATTACTCCTTTACCATCTAAAATTCCGACAAAAATTCCTAATAATAAGATGTAACACATTTCTATATTAATACACAAATTTAAGCGTCTAAACTTAGCTAAAAATACTTCTCTTCTCATTATAGGAAAGCCAATATATATTTCATATTCCTCAAATGTAAAAAACTCAGACAAAACCTTTTTAAAATATATGATTAAGAATATAATAACTTGAGTTCCTATTAAAAAAGAAAAGTTGACATCAATTCTAAAAAAAATTATTAACATTCCTAAAAAAATGGTAATACTCAGAGTATTTAAAATATTTCTTTTATAATTTAACGTCTTAAGGTAATTTTTTATTAATAAATCACTTAAGTTATCTATTTTATTCATCTTTCATAATCTCCATAAAAATTTCTTCTAAACTTTTATTTTCATCATATTTAAGTTTTACATATTCTAAATCTCCAACTAATTTAAGCTTTCCATTTTTCATAAATATAAATTTATTACATATATCTTTTGCTACATCTAACAAATGTGTTGAAAATAAAATTACGTACCCTTTTTTAGAATATTCTTTTAACATATTTTTGACTTTATATACAGCATCCGGATCAAGACCTGTTAGTGGCTCATCTAATATTAGTATCTTTGCACGACTTATAAATGCCCCTATTATCATTATTAACTTTCTCATTCCATGTGAATAATCTTGAAGTTTATAATCAAGCATTTCTTTTAAATTAAAATTATCAGCAAAATCCTCTATCATTTCTCTACTAAAAGTTTCATTAACTTTATACATACTAATAATAAACTCTAAATATTCACGACCTGTAAGTTCTAATAGCATCAATGGTTTATCTGGTAAATATATTATCTTTCTTTTAATATTTAAATTATTCTTATCAAACAACTCTCCATCTATATATATATGACCATTACTTTGAGTTAAAATCTGCATAATAATTTTTAAAAGAGTTGTTTTACCAGCTCCATTATGCCCTATTAATCCACAAATGCTACCTGCTTTTAAATTAAAATTTATATTATCAAGTACAACTTTTGTCATCCCATATGTTTTACTAATATTTTTTACTTCTAACAAATTCATTCCCCCAATAAATTTTATAATAAAAAAATCTTTTAATATTAGATTTTTAAATTAATTGATATCTACAATATTAGCATGTAATTATATGGTATTTATTACAATATTATTAAATAAAATAAAACCTTTAAAATATTTAAAATAAGCAAATTTCAAGGTTATTAAAACTATATATTTTCTAAAAAACATATAAAACAAAAGACTCTAGAAAATCTTATATTCTAAAGCCTTCTGTTTTTTATTAAAATTTCACTATTACAATATTTGCTTTAAAAAAATCTCTTTCTCTTTAATGCACAATACTTTAGTTTCAAGTTTATTTAAGTAACTTTCATAGCTCCAATCCTTAAGAGCAAAATAATAATTTTTGCTTATACTTATAAAATCACTAGGATATACTAATAATAACTTTAAAATATCTATTTCAGTATTATCTAAACTTATAACTGAGGTGTATTCATTTAGAATATTATCATATACTTCTTTATTAAATGCATGCTTCTTTAAAGTTTTAAATATAAAATTATAAACATCTAAAATTCTTAAATCTATACTTGCATAATCAAAATCTATAAAATAAACTCCTTCTTCATTAATTAATAAATTATGATAGGCTAAATCATTATGACATACTGTTATATACTTTTTATTACTACATAACTCACTGTAACTACTTTTATCTAAAAGTTCATTTGCCTTTTCAATAAGTTTCATATTATAATCTAAATTTTCTAAAAAAATTTTATCAAACTCATTTTTATATAATTTAACATCAATTAACTTTTTACATTCTTCTAAAATGCTTTTTCCTATGCCAAATGTTTTTTGTAAAGAACCTAAAGTAAATTCATTTTTATATTTTTCTTCAAATATCTCTAAAGCATCTTCACCCGCCTTATGAAAGTATGCAATAGCATTCGAAACTTTTTTTATATCACTAGGATTATAAAGATTGCACTCTACTCCTTCAATTAAATCCAAAAGAATATATTTTTCACCTTTATGTTCATATATATAATTTCCACTTTCAAATTTATTTACACTTAAAACATTTTTATATTTTTGCTTTAAATGTTCTAAAATATCAACTATAAAACTTAATTTTTCTTCATTATATTTAACTATTTTAAGAATTTTTTTCCCCTCTTCACAATCTAGCATAAATATATTTCTCGTAGGCCATAAATCTTTTATATTTAAATTTAACTCATTGAAAAATTCTATATCCAAATCATACCTACAAAGATATTTTGCATCTCTATATTTAATTTTAGCCATAAAACTTCCTCCCCTAAAAATTAATTGTTTTATTAAAATTTTTTACCACTTCATATATAGATGTTTTATCCTTTATATCTCTTATATATAACTCGCCTAATATTTTAGGCATATTTAATTGAAACGATAATATTGACTTTATATATTCCTTACTTATATTTTCAAAATTCATTTCATCCAATAAACTTTCTACAATATTCGAAGCTTTTTTTCCATCTATTTTTTTAATAATCTTTTTTAGTATTTTTACTATATCGTCTTCTCTCATTCCAAATCTAATTCTAGAAACGTCTCCAATAAAAACTCTATTTTCTTTTAAACAAATATTTTGATGTACTTTTCCTAAAACTATTTCTGAGTTTTTATAACATCTATCTAACAAGCTTAAAAACTCTTCATCCTTAACCCTATTCAAATGTTCCTCGCCAAAAGATATTATATTAACAAGATCTATATCTATTTCCAATTGTAAAGCCTTAATTCTTTGTAATAATATTTTTTCCTCTGTTCTTATTTTTCCAGCCTCATTTATAAGTCCCATACTATAATTATTATTATTCATTGTTTTCTCATGAAACATCTTTAAACACTGAATACTATCACTCACATTGAAATATCGAGAAATCTCCTCCTTGTTCATTGTGTATATTCCCTTACTATCTAAAAACTTTTTTAAAAGGTCTTCTCTTTTCATCTGAAATTACAAACTCCTTTCATATAGTTTTTCTATGAACTGATTTCTACATTCCACATCAACTAAGTAATTATTTAATCTTCCTAAAAATCGTTCTTCAGACCAAGGAAGTTGTTCCCAATAATATTGTAGACCTACTTGCCAAAAATCTTGTGGAAACTTCAAAAATCCAACAATAAACTTTAATTCTTCCTTTGTTAATTCCCTTTTTCCATCAAAATAACTTTCAATTATCATATCAAAAAGTTCTATACTCCAACTCCCATTTCTCATCACACGCATACATAAACTAGCTAAATCATGCAAATAAGAATCCAATATACAATAATCAAAATCAATTATTTTTAAATTATACTCACTATCAACAAGTATATTATGATGTGCTAAATCATGATGACAAAATGTAAGCTTAGTACTTTGATCATTCATATATTTCAAATAATTACTGTCTACTAAGATTTTTATTGCTTCTCTTCCTCGTTCAATTTCCTTATCTACAAATTCATTATAAATCCTATCAAATTCCGAGTTATACATTTTTCTTTGCATTCTAAATTTAAAATCTTCCATTTCATTAATTCTTGTTTTAAAATTTTTTATCCATTGTCCCCAATATATCCTTGGATTACATTCAATATCAAAAGTAAAACCAGTACTACAACTATGTAATTTTGAAAGTAATATAGCCGTCTTACTTACATCTAACATATTGTCATAATCAGCTTCTCTAACATCAAGCCATTCTGTTAAATATGCATATGAATTTTCCAACTCTATATAAATTTTTCCTTCTATTGTATCAAACAAATTTGGAGTATCTTTAAATCCATTATTTTGTAAATGTCTTATTGCTGAAACTATAAATTTAAAATGCCCTAATCCATATTTTATTACTTTTAAACAATAAGTCTTTTTCTCACTCTCAACTCTATATACATTCTTCTTTTTAGTAAGCTTTTCTACTTTTATCTCATACATTTCTTCTATGATTTTTTTTATTTTATTTAAATCCACTAGGAAGCCCCCTAAAAACTATTTATTACAGTATATGTGTTAATTTTATCCCTTGTTACTTTCACATTTCTCTAATGTAAATAATATTATTTATATTATAAGTAAAATTGGATGTGATTGTAACTTATGAAAATACTTATTGATTCAAGAGGAGCAAACCTTTATCGTGGGACAGGAATTGGAACATATACTCATAATTTATTAAATAAACTCCTAAAAGCAGACCAACAAAATGAATATAGTCTTTTTTGTTGTGGGGATAGTTATAAAGATTATAATGCCAAAAATGCTAAAATAATAATGTCTTCAAAAAAGCACAAAAAATTTTTTGAAGAATATTATATGCCTTATTATGCAAATAAAAATAATATTGATATTTTTCATGTTCCTCAAAATGGAATTGGACTTGTCAATAATTCAGCTACTTTAAATATAGCTACTATTCATGATTTAATACCTTATGTTTTACCAGAAACAACAGGTCCTAGCTATCTCAAAAATTTTCTTCAAAAAATACCTACAATAATAGAATCTTGTGATGGCATTATTACAGTATCTGAATATTCAAAATTAGATATACTTAAATTTTTCCCAAGCTTTCCTAGTAATCGAATTTTTGTGACTCCACTTGCAGCTAATGAAACATTTAAAGTTCAAGATAAAACAGCAACATTAAAATCAGTTCAAAAAAGATTTAACTTTGATTGTAATTATATTATGTATATAGGTGGATTCAGTACTAGAAAAAATGTTTTAAACTTAATAAAATCATTTAATAAGATTTGTGATAATTTAATAATTCCAACTAAACTTTTAATTGTAGGTGGACTTAGAGAAGAAGGTAAAAAATTAGAAAGTTTTAGCCAAACATTAAAACACAAGGACGAAATTATTTTCACTGGATTTGTAGAAGAAGATTATCTTCCTATTTTATATTCTGCTTGTAGTCTACTTGTATATCCATCATTTTATGAAGGCTTTGGACTTCCTCCTCTAGAGGCTATGACTTGTGGAACTCCTTCTTTATCAGCTAGAACAACTTCAATTCCAGAAGTTGTAGGAATAGACGATTTACTCTTTGATCCTAATGATAATTTAGAACTTGAAAATAAACTGCTACAAATTTTAAACTCTAAACCTACTTTAAATGCTCTCACAAAAAAAGTTTTAGAAAGAGCTAGTCTATTTACATGGGAACACACAGCCCAAAAAACTTTAGATGCTTATCAAACATTATATACACTTGGTAAAAAATAAATAGAAGCTATTTTCAAACCAACTTAACTAAACTGCATAATTTTTATACTAAAAAATAATAATCAAACAAAAAATGACTATAGTATTTAAAGAAATTTCTTTATCATACTACAGTCATTTATTATTTTTCTAAACTTTTATAACTCTATTTTTTTTATTTAAAATATACAAACTTAAACTTATAGCTACTATCCCTGCAATACATTTAGATATTATATATACATTTATAAAATTCGGTGCTTTTGCTGATACAAAACCAAGTTGTCCTCCTAATACAAAAGCTCCACTAACACTAAACGCACTGCAAATAATTCTTCCTCTAGTCCCTAACTTATCAAAGTTTTTAAAAATGATTATATTAGATACAAGCCCTGCAAATAAATTTATTATTGCAAATTCCTTTATCTTTAGAACACCTGCTAATCTCGTAAGATATTTACTAAAATATCTAGTTACAAACTCTAAAAACGGATATGCTCCAGCTAAAAATATTCCTATTCTTCCTGCTACTCCTAATGCCTCATCAATAGGTAACATACCTTTTATAACTTCTATTCCTAAGATAGAATTAATTCCAAGTAAAACAAGTGCTCCTAAACTTACAATTAATATCCCCTTTGATAAAACTTCAAAAATTTTTTCTACAATTGATTCAAATTTTAATATTCCTAATATTAAAAATATAGTGATAATAAATAAAGGAACTAAATTAACAAATAATAACTTTAAATTCACCTTTAAAATTATTCCTGCAATAATTGGTGCTATAGGCATTGTTGCTACACCATAAATCATTCCTTTTGCTAAATCTTTATTATATTTTTTATTTATCATTCCAAAAGCTAACGGTATAGAAAAACTTAAAGTAGCTCCTAATGTAGAAGCTATTACTATTCCTGAAATAACCATCATTTCTTCACTTATAGCAAGACTTTCACTAATTCCTAATGCTCCCATATCTATAGCTAAAAATATTGATGAAAATATAGAAATATCAATATTAAAAAACTCTCCTACTGGTTTGAATATATAACTAATTAAATTAGCGATAATAGGTGAAATAGCAAATATTCCTGTCATTGAAAGAACTAAAACTCCTATTGATTCTATCCCCTCCTTAAACTTTTCTCCAAAGCCAAACTTATTACCTAGTATGTAATCTACTCCACCTATCAAAAAAAATAAAACCATAACTACTAATATAAACTTATCCACAGCTTCCCCCTATTTCTCTTTTAATAATGGAAAATAATCCCCAGAAACCATATTTTATCTGTTTAATCTGGGGATTATTTCTAAATAACTTTTGCATATATATAACTATCTGAAAATACTTGTTTTTCTAAGTTAAATATATATTTCCTTCTAATGCCTTCTTGTAAAAAACCATTGCTTTCACATAAATTTATAGATGCTATATTATCTATATCTATATTAGCCTCTATTCTATAAAATCCATAAGATACTATGTTATCTAAAAAAACAGGAAATACTTCACTCATAATCCCTTTGTTCATATGAATTTCTTTAAGACCATATCCAATTTCTGTTTTTTTATCATTTATAGAAACATTATTTAAAGACAATATTCCTATACACTCTTTAGTATTTTTATCTTCTATGCTCCAAGCAACTCCTCTACCCATAGCATAATTATATTCTATTCCTGTAATCAGATTTATTGCCATTTTTTCAGTATATATATATGGTGTATTTCCATATTCATGCAAGAATCTATTTTGATAAATTTCTATCAAATCTTCCCAATCTGATATTACAATTTTTCTGACCATATAATTTTCACTTTCAAACGTAGGAATCATTCCCATAAACAAAGTATTAACTTCTAATCTTTCGTTAAATTCCAAAATTCTCACCACACTATCGTAAAAATTTTTTCATTCACCTAAACCTCTAATAATAAACTATGTAAAATATATTGCTTAGTTACATATTCTGCAAAATTTTTATGTATAAATATTTTTTATAAAATAAATACTAAAAATATAGTCCATTAATTTTAAAATATTAATGAACTATATGATTACTTACTATTTATTTTTTCATTTCAAAGTATTTTGAAAATGTCGGTAAATAATTTTTATGAGCTTCTAAAAGTTCATCTAAAACTATTTTTGCAGTTTTATCTGATAAAGTTAATGGGTTGCTTGTCAATGCAAGTAATGCTTTCCCATAATTACCTTCTATTGCTGCCTCTATTGTCAATCTTTCAAAAGTTTTAATCTCTTGAATAAGCCCATTTATTGAAATTGGAAGTTCTCCAACAGTTATAGGCTTTGGTCCATCTTTAGTTATTACACATGATATTTCAACAACAGAATCATTATCAATTCCTTGAATAGCTCCATTATTTCTTGTATCTACAGGTTGAATATCTCTTGTATCATTATAAATTGATGTTATAAGTCTACATGCTGCATCACTATAATATGCTCCACCTCTTTTTTCAAGTTGAGGTGGTTTGATATCTAAATTAGGATCTTTATATAATTCAAATAATTCTTTTTCTACTTCCTTAACAAACTCACCTCTAGCTTTTCCTTTGGCAAATTCATCAAGTTCATCTTTTAACATTTCTTCCATTTGATAATAATACTTATGATATGGACAAGGCATAACACCTAGAGCTTTTATAAATTCAGGACTCCAATCAAAATCTTTTACATTCTTAACTATTTGTCCTAATCTACCAGTTGCTATCCCATCTAAAACTTCTTCATTAACATTTTTGCCATCAACATACATATTAAGCCCATAAACCATATGATTAAGTCCAGCAAAATCAACCCTAACTCTACTATGATCTACATCCATTATGCTTGCAACAGCTTTCTCCATTCCTATTGGAACATTGCAAAGACCTATAACTTTTTTATTTTTTCCATATCTAATAAGAGCTTCTGTAACCATTCCAGCAGGATTAGTAAAATTAATCATCCAAGCATTAGGACATAACTCTGACATATCTTTATCGATATCAAGTATAACTGGAATTGTTCTAAATGCTTTAAGCATTCCTCCTGCTCCATTTGTTTCTTGACCTATCATGCCATGCTTTAAGGGGATACTTTCATCTTTTATTCTAGCATCTAAAAGCCCAACTCTTAATTGTGTTGTAACAAAATCTGCATCCTTTAAAGCTTCTCTTCTATCTAGAGTTAGATGTATTTCCATAGGAACTCCAGCTTTCTCTACCATTCTTTTAGCTAATTCACCAACTATTTCTAATTTTTCTTTTCCTTCTTCTATATCTACAAGCCAAAGTTCTCTTATCGGTAATTTATCATATCTTTTAATGAACCCCTCTACAAGCTCTGGAGTATAAGAAGATCCTCCACCTATCGTTACTATCTTTATGCCTTTATTCATTATTAATACCTCACTATTTTTTAAGCTTAAATCCAAACTTGCTCCATGGTTTTATATAATCTAATAAAAATATTTCTTCTTCAACTATATGCCCCACAACATTTGTTTTTCCATAATTTTTCATATCTTTTAACGCTACTTGTAATTCACCAGCATATCTTGAATAAAGATCAGAATCTATTAAAATATCTCCTCTTTTTATATCTGGTGTGTTATATGCTGGGAATGGTGTTCCCTTATATTTAACCCTACTTTGAGTACTTCTAGCCATATATTCAGAGTTATCACCTCTATTATAATGGAACTCATCTAGCACTATAGTTTTTTCTATATCTCTAATTTCTTCATTAAGTTCTACTGTAAACTCTAACATTTCCTTGTTTAATTCACTAAGATCCTTTAATTCTTCTTCACTAGCAAATGAATTTGCAATAATTACATCATCTATAGCTTCTGTTGCAAATAAATGTTTAGCTTGTACAGTAATAGAGAGATTTCTATGTTCTTCTAAAGTACATAACCCTTCTGATACTGGCCAAGGACCAAATTGTGCTGTAGGTGAATTAACAAATGCCGCTGTTTTAACACCTAACTCTTTAAATTGTTCACTACATTTTATAAAGTGATCATATGATAATCCTGTGTATATATGTGGATAGAAGTTATGACATCCATATATATTAGAAAGATTCGCTTGGTATGAAAGTATATTATCTACATATTTAGTACCATTACTAACATTCAATTCTATTTTTAATCCATGCTTATTGTAAGACATTATAGATTCTTCACTACCACTAAATCCCATATCAAGTCTAATTCCAGATAACCCCATTTCTTTAAATACTGATAAATCAGTTATTGATGCCTCTAATTTATTAAATACTGTAGGATCTAAATCTGCTATTACTTCCATTCCATTTTTATTAGCTACATCTACCATTTCTTTAAACTCTGCAACTATCTCCTCAACCTCTTTATCTGCTGCTGATAGTAAACATGTGAAAATTCTTGAAAAACCATATTTTGCTGCAAGTTCAATATATGCAATATTTTCCTCTATAGATGTATGATTTGGATATACTGATATTCCTAGTCTTTTCATTTTTTAATTCCCCCTAAAATCCTTTGTGTTTTATTATTCTAATTAACATGATTCCTTTTTATGAATATAATAAGCCCCTTTAGCTGGAGAAATATCCTCATCTATATATGAAACTATGTTAACTCTCTCATTTAAATAATTTTCAAAACTTTCTCTAAAAATTCTAGATTTTTTAACTACGCCCCCAACAATACCAACTGAACATTTATCAAAATTCAATTTTGAAAAGACCTGTCTAGTTGTTTCACCTAAAAGTGTAGCTTCATTAATTAAAATCTCTATAGCTTGTTTGTTTCCATCTTCAGCTAACTTTGATACAATAACAGCTAATTTTGCTACTTCATCTTTTGTTGATGAATAAACAAATTCTATTATATTATTAGGAGACTTAATATTTAAAAATTCTAAAATAGCTAATGAAAGTTCTCCAAGTTCTATATTATTATCGTTCTCTTGAATCATATTCTTAATACCATCAATAGCAATCTTATAAGCTGAACCTTCATCACCTAATAAATGACCCCACCCACCAGCTTTCCATTGTACATCATCATTAATACCAAAAGATATAGATCCTGTTCCTGCAATTGTTAAAATTCCATCTTCACCTTTAAGTAATGCTTTTAAAGCTAATTCACTATCATTCATGACTTTTACTTTAGTGTTAAATAAATTACTTACCTCGTTAAATACTATTTCTGAATTATTCGCAACTTCTGAACCTGCAAGCCCTAAATAAATTCCTTGCAAATCACAACTTTTCAATTGTGTCTTAATATTATCAATTGCATTAATTACATTTTTTAATGCCTCTTCTTTATTATTAAGTAAATTACCAAAACCAGTTAGAGCAGAACAAATTCTATTTCCATGCAAATTATAAGCTACAGCCTCTGTTTTAGTTCCACCGCCATCTACACCTATTACATACATCATTTAAACTCCCCCTTTCTTTAATAAATCCTCATTTTAGAGAATAAACTCTAATGGCTTCCCACTAGAGTTTATTTTTAATTATGCTATTCTTGAATATAATTCTACTATTTCAGTTGCAAGATCCTTTACTGTTATTGAAGTCATTAAATGATCTTGAGCATGTACTAATAATAATGAAACTTCCGCCTTATTTCCAGCAGCTTCATTTTGTATCAATCCTGTTTGTGAGTGATGAGCTTCTCCAAGTTCTTTTGCAGCCTTTGCTATCAATTCTTTAGCCTCATCAACATTTCCTGTTTTAGCTAATTGAATAGCCTCCATGCAATAACTTCTAGCTTCTCCACTAAACATTATAAGATTCATAATTATTTCTTCCATTTTTTAACCTCTCCCTTTAAAACCTTTTATTTATTTTTCTATTAAATCAAGTGCATTTTTTAATACTTTAGCTCCATTCATTGTTCCATAATCAACAGTATTAATGACACTAACAGGTATTCCCTTTGCACTAAATTTCGCATTAAATTTATTAAATAAAAATCTTACTTGCGGACCTAACAATACTACATCAATATCTCTTTCATATTCATCAACTTCTGCTTCTCCTACAGCGTTGATAACACATTCAATTCCATTTTCCTTTGCTGAAATTTTCATTTTTGAAACAAGCAAAGATGTAGACATTCCCGCTGAACAGACTAATAATATTTTTTTCATAAAAAATCCTCCTAAATATTATTAAGCTCACTGTATACTTTAATAGTAATAGCAATTTATATGCCAACTTTTATCTATACAAAAAGACTAAATTGCTGACTTTCTTTTCATTTTTTTCAAATAAATTTCATACTTTACTTAAAAAATATATATACACATATATACACATGAGAAAATAAAAGAAAAACTATGACTCTTCACTTTACATGTATATGACTCAAAACATATATTTTATGAACAAATATAAAATTGAAAAATTTATAAAATATAAAAAACTAAAAAAAGTACTAGAAAAATATAATTTTTTCTAGTACTTAAAATTCTTTTTAATTAGTTTTTAGAGTTAACTTAACTACAGATTGTTGACCATTTCTAACTATAGTTAAATCTACAACGTCACCATCTTTAGACTTTGCTTTTTGTGCTTCTAACTCATCATGCGTTTTAATAGGAACACCATTATAAGCTGTAATTACATCTCCCGGTCTTAATCCTGCTTTCTCTGCTGGGCTAAAATCAGTCACATTTTTTATATAAAAACCTTCTGGTAAATTTTCTTGTTTTGCTAGCTCTGGAGTAATTGTAATTCCTGATACTCCCATAACTAATTGTGGTTTTGATAATGTTCCAAGCTTTTCTTTAACCGTATTTATAGGAATTGAAAAACCTATTCCTTCTATTTCTTCTCCAACTTTTTTAGCTGTATTAACACCAATAATTTCTCCATTAGCATTTATAAGTGGTCCTCCACTATTTCCTGGATTTATCGCTGTATCTGTCTGTATAAATGTTTGCACATTTTGTTCTGTTCCGTCTTCACTTAATCTTCTATTTGGAGAACTTATAATTCCAGATGTTACAGTTTCACTAAATTCTTTTCCAAGAGGGTTTCCTATAGCTATAACAGATTGTCCTGCTAAAAGCTTAGAAGAGTCCCCAAGTTTTGCAACTCCTGGCATTTTTACTTTGTCAGTAATTTGAAGCACTGCTAAATCTGCTTTTGCATCGAAATTTACTACTTTTGCATTAACTTCTTCTCCACCATGTAAAATAACCTTCACTTCTTGTGCTCCTGCAATAACGTGATTATTTGTTACTACTAACCCATCTTCACTAATTATGAAACCAGAGCCTATTCCTTCTTGTTCTGTAATTCCATTGAAATACCCATCTCTTACTAAACTTTTTGTAGAAACTCCAACAACTGCTGGACTAACCTTTTCAACAACCTGTGGTATTGTTAGTGTAGCATCAGATTTAAATTCTGGAACTGAAACAGGCTTAGTATCTCCTTCTTTCTCTATAGTAGGAATATCCTTAGAATCTGACATTGCATCATAAACACCAAAGGCTCCAACACCTCCACCTATTAAAGATGCTGCCATAGCTATAGCTACTGTTCCTGCAACCCGTCTACTTGCTTTCTTTTTATCCTTTTTTGGTTGTTCTTCCATGTTTATCTTTTGTGTATCATCATTAAATATTTCTTCATTCTCATTTCTGTTATCAAAATCACTCATAAAATCCTCCTATAACTCTCTCTCTTATAGATAAATATAATAGAGCATTGTGTCATCTAAATGTCACAAATATTTACAATTTGTTAAGAATTTTAATTTTCCTTTAACTCGCTATTTTTCAATATATACTTAATCCCCTCAGATATAAGTTCTGGTTTTTCAAGAGCTATCACTTCTGAGTCACTATCTGAATTTATAATTTTAGTTTTTTCTGGATTTCCAAGGCTTTTAAGCGACTCTTGTTCCTCTTTATTATCGTTTTGTGTGATAATTACAAAAGGAACATTATTAAACATACTATCAGTCTGACTATTACTAGTTTTATTTAAAATATTTTGCAATTCTGCATAATATCCAGCATTAAACCCTTTGCTTGCTCTTAAAATATTATAATTAGTATAATCCTCTTCTGACATATATTTTTCAAGTCCTTCTGGATTTTCAAGACCAATAACCTTATCATATATATTGCTAACACCTAAAATAGACATTGTATTATTAAGCTTTCTATTAAATTTATCTGCTAAAAAATAATTATAATAGTTATTATTGCCCAAAGCCTTCTCATTTATAGGCGAAATTAAAATAACACCTTTTACAAGTTCAGGATATAATTTTGCAAAATTAGTCATAACCATTGACCCATATCCTTCTCCAACTAATATATAAGGACCATTCATTGCAACTTTTCTTAAAATTAATTTAAGTTCTTTTGCTTGTTCCTCTGCTGATTTTACTTCTGAAAAATCTGAAAAACCAAAGCCATCTCTTTCATAAGCAAAACTTCTTATGCCATAGTCCTCTTGAAGAAATGTTCTTACTCTATCCCACTGTGAAATTCCTAAGCCGCTGCTTGATTCAAATAAAATAGTAGGTTCTTCTTTTCCAACTATATTATAATAATTCTTTTTATCATTAATAGTTACATAAAAATCTTTTTTTACTAACTTATCTTGATTTTTACTATTTATATATGTATTAACCCCTAATCCACCAACTACTGTACAAACTGTAACAATAGCTAAAGATTTAAAAATAAATTTAAATGAAAATTTCTTTTTCGGTTTTTTTGTCGTAAATCCATTTGAATGCGAAATTAAACTCATTAATATCTAGTCCCCCAACATAAATATTTTTATTTTTAATTTATCTTAAATTTTTTAATTATCTTTCTCCAATTCTAAGGTTTGGTCTAGCATTAGTATTCATTTTAGCCTCCACACCTTTTAATAATTCAAAATAAGCTGCACTACCTATCATTGCAGCATTATCTGTGCATAATATTGGTTCTGGAAATAATATTTTTATATCTCTCTTTGTAGCTTCTTTTATAAGATTTTCTCTAAGTGCTGAATTAGATGCAACACCACCAGCTATAGCTATTTTATCAATTTTTTTAGCTTTACAAGTTTTAATAACATTATCAGTTAAAACTTCAACAACAGCCTTTTGAAAACTTGCTGCTACATCTGCCTTATTAATTTCTTCACCTTTCATTTCAGCTTGATTGAGATAATTTAATACTGCTGATTTTACTCCACTAAAAGAAAAATCTAAACAATCTTTTCCAAAATTAGTTTTAGGGAACTTAATAGCTTCGCTATTTCCCTCTTTTGCAAGTTTATCTATTTTAGGCCCCCCTGGATATCCAAGACCTAAAGCTCTAGCCACTTTATCAAAAGCTTCTCCAGCTGCATCATCTCTAGTTTCACCAATAACTTCATACTCTCCATGTTCTTTAACATAAACTATAAAAGTATGTCCACCTGAAACTACTAAACAAACAAAAGGTGGCTCTAAATCTTTATGAGCAATAAAATTAGCCGCTATATGTCCTTCTATATGATTAACCCCTATAAGCGGCTTATCTGAACCATAAGCTAACCCTTTTGCATATTGTAACCCTACTAAAAGTGCACCTACAAGACCTGGACCATATGTAACTCCTATGGCATCAATATCATCTAAAGTCATATTAGCTTCTTGTAAAGCTTCCTCTACTACGCCATTTATTACTTCTATATGCATTCTTGAAGCTACCTCTGGAACTACACCTCCAAATTTTTTATGTGTATCTATCTGAGATGTTATTATATTAGATAATACTTCTCTTCCATTAACAACAACAGCAGCTGCAGTTTCATCACAACTACTTTCTATTGCTAAAATTACTTTTTTCTCCATTGTTTTTACCTCGTTTTATCTTTAATTAAACTTTAAACTATAATCTTATTTGATTATACTTTATAGCTTTGCCACATTCAAGAAACTCTAGTACAATATAAGCTATAATCAAAATTATTTAATAATCTTGTATTATAATTAAAAGCTTATTTACAACTAGGAGGGTACTATGTTAAAACCATATGCAAAAGTAATAGTTGATGGCTCACCTATAACTAAATCAAACTTTAAACTACATAATGCACAAGGTCGTGCTATTTTACCATCTAACACAGGTAAATCATATGATAAATATGCTAATTACGAGCAAGAAATAGCCTATAAAGCTAGAATTCAAAATCCTAATATAGTACTTAAGGAATCATTGATAGCAGTTTTAAAAGTTTATTATAAAAGTGAAAAAAGACATCCTGATACTAGTAATATAACTAAAAGTATTTTTGATGGAATAGAAAAAAGTGGACTTATTGTTAATGATATCCAAATAAGAAGAATAATAATTGAAGAATTTTATGATAAAGAAAATCCTCGATTTGAACTTGAACTTTTTGGTGAAAGCCACTTTAGCTTCAACTTTAATATATCTCCACTTGTAGAGATAAAAGAGCCTAAAGTTTATTCCAAAAACAAAGTAGATTCAAAATCCACTAAAAAAAAATACACCTCCCCTTCATCTGTTGAAAATAAAAATAATAATAATGAGCATACTAAAAAAGTATGCCATTTATGTAACAGAGAAGTAAATGAGGGAGATTTTGTTACTGCTGATAAAGGTAGTACAACTATTTGTAGAAAGTGCTTAGTAAAAACTTTTTAAAAAAAGAAAGGGCGTGTAGAAATGAATTTAATTTGCCTAGGAGATTCTCTAACTAAGGGTTATGGTGTTTCTCCTAATGATTGTTGGGTATCTAAATTAAAAGAAACTGTAAATTTTGATGTAATAAATAAAGGTGTTGTTGGTGATTCTTCATCTAGTATGTTATCAAGATTTACTATTGATATAACTAGAAACACTCCATCACATGTTACTATTATGTGTGGTTCAAATGATGCTTTGCAAGGAAGAAATCCTAAAATAACATTTAAAAACATAAAAATGATGATAGAAGAAGCTTTAAGTAATAACATTACACCTATAATAATATCAGCTCCTAAAATCCTTGGAGAATTAGCTTCTATTCGTTGGGATAACACTTTAGATTATGTTAAAGTAAATGAAAATATAAAATCTTTAAATTCTCTTTTAAAAGAATATGCTTTAACTAACAATATAGAATATATTGATATTAGTTCAGTAATTCCTCAGAGTGGAACTTATTATACAGATGGGTTACACCTAGATAAATTAGGTCATGATCTAATTTTTGATAAAATAATGGATAAATTAGCTTAGTGCTAATTTATCCATTATTTTTATCTACAATATTTTGCTACCATTCTTGCTATTTCTTTTCCTTGCTTTGCACAAGCATCTGCATTATCATAACCTTTAACAACTCCACCAGCAGCAAAAATCCCGTCTACATTAGTTGTAAAATTTTCATTTATTTTTATCCCATGAGTTTCTTCATTTATTTCCAAGCCTAAAATATCAGCTAATCTTTTATCAGGTAAAAAATTAACAGATATAAGCAAACTATCACAGCTTATAGTATCTGCAATTTTACTATTTTCCTCATCAACTTCTTCTATTTTCGTTATCTTTATTTGACTTATTCTTTCACTTCCAATTACTTCACTTACTTTATATCCAAACAAAACAGGCAAATCAAAATCATCAGCTATTTTTTGTGCATATTCTGATGTCGCCCTAAGACCATATGAGCTTTCTATAATAGCTTTAATATTAGCACCTTCTAGCATCAACCTTCTAGCCACAATTAAGCTTGTATCGCTTGTTCCTAGTATGACAATATTCTTTCCTGGAAGATATCCTTGATTATTTATAAATTTATGTGCTGTTCCTACTGTATATATCCCTGCAAATTTATTTAAAGGTATACTTATATTTCCTGAAAATAATTCTCTTATTCCTGTTGCTATAATAACTGCACTAGCCTGTATTGTTACAACCCCTTCTACTGGACTAACATATGTTACATTTTTATCTTCATCTAAGCTTATAACTGATGTATTAAGTTTATATTCTATTTCAAGCTCCTCAACTAGAGTTATAAAACGTTGTGCAAATTCTGGTCCTGTCAACAAATCATTATATATATCCATCCCAAATGCACAGTGAATACATTGATTTAACGTACCACCTAAATATTCATCTTTTTCAATAATAAGAATTTTCAATTCATCATTTTCTCTTTTAGCTTCTATCGCTGCTGCAAGACCAGCTGGGCCAGCACCAACAATTACTATATCATAATTCATTTAAAATTATCCTTTCATTTTCTAAATCATTAATTTAAGATTTTTATTTAATAGCCAGCAAAAAACTATATTTTAATAAAAACTACTTATACTTATAACTTTATAAGATTACTTATTGAATTCATTTCTTCAACAATTGCATACATATTTGTTATTTCACCTATACCTACAGCTTCTTTCAAGCCATAAAAATCTAGACAAATACCACAACTACAAAGTTCTACACCTCTTAAGTTCAACTTATTTAATGACTCTAAAACAGCAGATTCATTCGCTACTAATTTCACCCCTGAATTTATAAACATAATCTTTCTTGGTATTTCACTCGCTTCACTTAGAGCATATAGATAACTCTTCATCAAAGTTTTACCAAGGTCATCATCTCCATGACCTAAAAACTCACTAGAAATAAGAATAGAAAATTGTTTTTGAGTATCTTTCATTGAATTTTCACTATTAATCATTGTTTTTTCTATAGTCAATATAAATTTACCATTTACTTCTTCACTGTTAAATTTCATATTATTATTTTGAGCTAATTTCTCCAAATTATTTTTAGCAACTTCATTATCAACTATAATTTTTGCTAATCCTTCTTCTATTGTTTCAAAATATTTTTTAGTTTTAATTACTGGCATAGGACATTCTAATCCACTACAATCTATTGTTTTCATACAATACACCCCCAAAAAAAATCTAAGTATAAATAAATTTACCTATACTTAGATTTTACTACTAATTCTATTTTATTGTTATTTATTTTTTTCTTCAATAGTCTTATTCCATAATGAAACAAAATCTCCTGTTGCCCATTCTGCCATAACTGGCACATCACCATTTTCTATTGATATTGTTAACATTGATTTAGGAGCTATAACTCCTTTTTGAAGTTCATATACTTCAATATTATTATCTGTTAATATCAATAGAAGATTACTATTAGGACAAGCAAAAGCATCTGTTGCTTTTGGCTCTATCTGCTTTATTTTATTCCAGCTCACAGGTAAATAATCATAATTAACAAGTGTCCCTATAGGAGAAATATTAATTCCAAATGATAAATCATTAACTCCAACAGTATCAGAATCAATTCTTCCATTTAAAACCCATTTACCATTTTTTCTAAACATAGTAATATCACTTGGGCTATATTCTTGTAAATCATATTTATTCAATACAAAATTAGGTTTGCTATCTATAAACTGCTCTCTGCTATTTAAATATGCTTCTTGTCCTTTGCTTCCAAATAAACTAAGCATATCTAAACTTGTATTAGTGTTTATATTATCAATAGTACTAATTTTATATTCTTCACCTAAAGCATTTTTATTTTTATATGCTGTACCAATATACCCCTTACCAACAAAAGTAATTTCTCTATAATCATCTGCTGGCATAACATTTTTTTCAGTAACAGGAGTACCATTTTTATTATGATTTATTACCTCAAGAACTTGTTGATTTTCACCATCACTTTCTTGATTAAACACATTAATCCGTGAAAAAGTTCCATTTGATCTTGGTAATAAAATACCATTTAACCAAATTGGCTTTGCTAATTTTCCATCTGCCATATTAAGCCATAATGTCTTATACTTAGAATATGTTACTACGCCATCTGCATTTATCAATGTAGGCGTTCTAAATCCTAAAAGTATTCCTGTATCCTTCTCAGTTGCAACAACTTGTTGACTATAATTTTCTGTATTCATATCTTTAACTTGCTCAGGGCTTAAAGAAGAACTAACTTTTTTTACCTTTAATAAATTACCTACTGCATAAATATATGCCTCATTTTGATTTTCAAGTATAAAATCAATATACAAATTTGTATTGTCAGATATCGTAACAATATTCATAAACCCATCTTCTAAAGGTACTTTACTAACTACACTATCAAAAGCATTAGGTAAATAATCCTTTTTAATTACTCTCTTAAATTTAAAATTAGGCTTATTCACTTCCATATCTCCGATTACTACTAAATCATTTGAAATAGTAATCATTGGTTTTTTTATATCTTTAACTTGCTCAAGTTTGTTATCTACAATGTTGTATTGTGCTGTAACTTCCCAAGTTCCATCTATTTCTAAATTATTTGGAACGGGTGCTGTTATTTTATTCTCCTCTAACTTATCGCTTTTAAGACAACCTGTTAAAGTGAATCCAATAATTAAAACAACTAATAAAATTATAATTTTTTTCATTGATTAATCCCCTTTGCCTTTACTCATTACTTTCTTTCATCTTTGGTAATGTAATAGACATTTTAGTTCCAACACCTAATTCACTTTCAATTATAAAAGTTCCTTCATGTAGCTTAACAATTTCATCACATATAGATAAACCTATACCATTTTGAGATTTAGAATTCTTTCCTTTAAAGAATTTTTCTTTAACTTTAGGTAATTCTTCTTCACTTATTCCGCAACCAGTATCAGAAATTATCATTGTTACAAAATCAACACTATCTTTAACAGCTACTGAAATAGTTCCACCCTCATCTGTAAACTTAAATGCATTATCTATTATATTAATAAATAACTGCTTTAATCTATCTCTGTCCCCATCAATTAAAACATCATGAGGAGCTTTATAAATAATAAACTTTTTATTTTCTCTAGTAGCTCTTGGCTCCATATACATTTTAATATATTGAACAAAGTCATTAACTTCTATCTCTTCTTTTTTCAAAGTTATTCTTCCACTTACAAACTTAGAAAAATCTAATAACTCTTCAACCATATGACTTAATCTATCAGCTTCTTTTTCTATTATATTAAATCCCTGAGTCAACATTTCTTTGTCAGTATCATCATTATTTAAAATAATAGCCCATCCTTTTATAGATGTTAATGGAGTTCTAAGTTCATGTGAAATTGATGATATAAAATCATTCTTTAACTTTTCTCTTTTTTTAATTTCATCTGCCATAAAATTAAGTGTATATGCAAGCTTACCTATTTCATCATCTGTTTCTATTTTATTTTTTGCATTAAGATTTCCTTTAGCAAACTCTTCTGAAGTCTTTGTTAAAGTCTTCAATGGATTAACTATACTATTAGCTAATAAATAACTTATACCTATTCCAATAATTAAAACTGCCAATCCTATAATAATAAATACTGCTGCAAATTTTAAAATAAATCTATTTATTCCCTCAAGTGATGTAATATACCTAACAACACCAACAATTTTCCCATTACTTTCAAGAGGATATGATATTGCCATAACTTTTTGATCACTATAATCAACGTGACCAATCCATTCGCCAATTCCTCCTTCTAAAGCTTTTTTTACATCAACTGGCTCAGGACCATGTTTATCAACTCCAAGAGAGTCCATTATAAGTAGTCCATTTGAATTATAAATTTGAACCTGAGCATCAGTTTGTTGCCAAAATATGTCTTTATCTTCATAAACATTATATTCTAACGAATTTTCAGATAAATACTTATCATAAAAATCAGCTGCAACTTTAATTTGACTCTTTAATATATCTTCTGTTCCTTGATAATAATATCTTGTTATGAACATTAGAAACATTACAGAAACTATAAGAATGGTAGCAGAAACAACTAGCACAAAACTTCTAACTAACCTACTCTTTATACTTTTCATTTAGAATCTCCTATCTTTTCCATCTATATCCTGTTCCCCAAATAGTTTCTATGTATTTTGGTTTTGAAGGGACTTCTTCTATTTTAGCTCTTAAACGTCTTATATTAACATCAACTATCTTAGGGTCTCCAAAGAAATCAATTCCCCAAACTAAATTTAAAAGTTCATCTCTTGTAAATGCTTTTCCTGGATTTTGTAAAAAGATTTTCATAAGTAAAAATTCTTTTGGTGTTACATCAATCTCTTCATTATTTTTAAATAAACTTTGTGAGTATAAATCTAGTAAAAACTCTTCTGATTTAATCGTATTTTCATCTTCAACTTTTGATTCTTCAAGTCTTCTAATTAATGCTTTAACCCTTAATGTAATTTCTAATGGGTTAAAAGGCTTAACAACATAATCATCAGCTCCATATTGAAGCCCCATAATTTTATCCATATCTTCGCCTTTAGCTGTTAACATAATTATTCCTATGTTAGGAAACTTCTCTCTTAATTGTTGGCATACAGTGAAGCCATCAATTCCTGGTAGCATAACATCTAAAATAGCAATGTCAGGTTTTTCTATTGATGCTCTTCTAATTCCTTCTTCTCCACTTTCACATTCAATAACAGTGAATTTTTCTCTTTGGAAATTTATTTTTAAAAACCCTCTTATGCTTTCTTCATCTTCTACTAATAAAATCTTCATTATTTCATCCTCCGTAAATCATGTATAAGTATATTATATCTCATATCTTCTTTTTATAAAAATATTTATGTAATTCAAAAGCTTTTCTATCAAATAAAAATAACTTTATGGTTCCATAAAGATCCCAATTTACACTCTTACTCAATACTATAATGGCTTATTCTCTAACTTTCTAGAATAAAAAGCATAAATATTTTTTACAATTCAATTACATAATTAGAAATTTAATAAAAATCTCAATTTAATATTAAAAAAAAAGTCTAAGCTTATGCTTAGACTTTTTGGCTCCAGAAGTGGGATTTGAACCCACGACCTTTCGATTAACAGTCGACTGCTCCACCGCTGAGCTATTCCGGATTACTATAATATCTATTCATTTAAAAATTATATATAGAAAGTGATTTTAATTGGTCAAGCCCTCGTTCTATTAGTATCAGTCAGCTAAACATGTTACCATGCGTACACCTCTGACCTATCAACCTCCTAGTCTTGAAGGGAACTTACTATCTTATGATATGGGAAATCTAATCTTGAGGGGGGCTTCATACTTAGATGCTTTCAGTATTTATCCCTTCCCGACTTAGCTACCCA
>JBOGCE010000005.1:0-102796 GCA_051656585.1 Sarcina sp.
GAATCGAACTCGCCTATTCAGCTTGGAAGGCTGACGTTCTACCAATGAACTATACCCGCATACTGGTCGGGGTGACAGGGCTTGAACCTGCGACCTCATGCTCCCAAAGCACGCGCGCTCCCATCTGCGCCACACCCCGATATGCTATAGAACTCGTTAAGTTATGTTTTGTTTATTACGTCACCTCTTGGCGACAATAGTTATTCTACACTATACTAATACAAGAGTCAATAACTTTTTTCATATTTTTTAAAAAAATTTTATATTTTTGATAAAACTACTAATTTATAGACTTATATTCAGATAGAGTCAAAACTCCACCTAAATATAAAACTTTGTCTATTTTTCAATAAATACAATATCTAGCTCTCCATTATTCTTTATATAAATTTTAGCATATGAACTACTATTATCTCTTGGTAATGGCAAGCTCCCTGGATTTACAATGTATGTGTCCCCTTCTTTTAAATTAATTTTTCTATGAGTATGTCCATACAAAATACAGTCTGCTCCAAGCTCTAAACCTCTATAATATAATTTATCCAACCCATAATTAACACCATATCTATCTCCATGTGTTAAAAAAAATTTTTTACCTTCTATATCAACAACTTTTTCTAACTCTCCATCATCATGATAGTCACAATTCCCCTTAACCATATGAACTTCTCCATCAAAATGCTCTGCTAAATATCTAGCGTCTGCTATATTGTCACCAAGATGAAATATATGTTTAGCACCTAATTTTGCTGCATCCAATATTTCTCTTAAAGCTTTAAAGTTATTGTGTGTATCACTTACTACTATAATCTCCATCGCACTCCACTATCCTTTGTCCTATATAATTTCTTGTATCCTATTTTTTAATTCATCTAATGCCTTACCTCTATGACTAATTTTATTTTTATCTTCACTTGAAAGTTCAGCAAAAGTTTTATTATATTCTTCTATATAAAATAATGGATCATATCCAAAACCAGTTTTTCCAAATAATTCTTCAGTGATAAGACCTTTAACTTCACCTCTTATTACTAATTCTTTATATTCTGAGTTAATAACAGTAATTACACAAACGAATTTTGCAGTTCTTTTCTCATGTTTAATCCCTACTAATTCTTTTAGTAATTTTTCATTATTAGCTTCTGTATTACCATGTTCTCCTGCATATCTTGCTGAATAAATTCCTGGTGCTCCCATTAAAGCATCAACTTCTAATCCTGAATCATCTGCCATTACTAAAAAGTTATTTTCTCCTTTTGACTTTAAATAATCGACAATTTCAACAGCTTTTTTCTTTGAATTTTCTTCAAAAGTATTTCCATCTTCCTCAACATCAATATCAATATTCTTTTCTTTCAATGATAATATTTTAAATGGAAAACCTTTTAAAATATTCTTTATTTCTTCTATTTTATGTGCATTATTACTTGCTATTATAAATTCTTTCATCTTTTCCTCCTCACTACAAAATAAAATTTCATATTAACTCTTATTATATCATTATAAAATAATTCTTTAGCAAAGTTTAGTATTAAATTAGAAGGTAATATTTTCTCCTCTAATTCATATTATTAATATATGAATTATTATACGAGGTGACTATATTGAAATATATAGGTTCTTTCTTTAGAATGAATTCAATTTCTACTAAAGAAATTGAATCACAACTTTTATTTTTCTCAAGAGAATCATTAAAACATATATTATTAGAATCTAAATGTGGCGTCCCTATTTCTCAGAAAACTTTAAAAAAGACTCTTTCTGAAGATGAATATGCAAAAATAAAAGAACTTAACCCTATACTAGCTATTTATAAAAAAGCTAAACCTAACATATATCAGTCTAAACACAATAAAACTTGGGATGAAACTACCTTTAAAAAAGATTTGTTAGTATCATCTAATGCTTTACTTACTCTATCTACTTTAAAACTAGCAAACTATTATAAAAATTTCAAAAATATAGATAATACTTTATATAACATGTCTAGAATATATAGCAAAATAGCAAAATTACAACTCGATTTTTATTATGAAAACTTAAGAAATCCTGATGGCTTTTTTGTAAACAAAAGAAATACTTCCCCTTCAAATACTAGTTATCCAGATTTATTAGAAATTTCTAGTGATTTTTCATTTGCAGATCAAGCTTATATGATGATAGCTTATTATTCATATTCAAAGCAAACTGATGACCTAAAAGAAAGCGAAGATTTTAAAAATTTTGCACTTGAAATATTAGATATGTTTGAAAATAGACTTGAACTTATTTATAATGAATCACTAAAAGAATGTTCTGATATTTGTTACGCATTTAATATAATGTATGACTTATCTAAAAATATAAAATGCAAAAGTATTCTTTTAAATTTATCAGATTTCTTACTTTCACAATATTTAGATTATGGTATAGATGAAAAAGATATGTCTTTAGCTACAATAACTGCATTAAACCTTTATTTAGCATATAAAAACACTCATATTTTAACATTCAAAGAAAGCTTTATAGATATCTGTAAGCTATTCAAAACTTTATTTAATGAAGATTTATCGTGTTTTATAAAACCAGGTGATAAAAAAGATATTAAATATTATAATATAGAACTACTTCTTTATATTGTGGATTTACTTCTTTTAAATAAAGATATTCCTGATGAAAAATTTGATGAAAATTATCTTTGCAATTACTTTAAACAAAGTATTATCAATTCTGCAATAATGAGTAGTTATCCTTCAGCCCCATCACTAGATAATCCTGAAAGATATAAACATTTTTCATCAAAATCTAATGATTTATTAGATGATATTATGTTCTCTCTCCCTGATGTAATAACACCTGAAAATAATTGTTTAGCACCTGTATATCTTAAATCAACTAGCTATTCAAAGAAAAAATCAAGTTATTCAACATCAAAAACTAATTTTGAAAGTTTCAATAATCTATTTATAAATTTTATTGTTTTGGATTTATTTCAAGATGACTATCTAAAATTTATAGCTCCTATTCCTAAACCAAATATTTCTTCTTCTAAAAATAAACATTCTTCTAAAAAAAATCGTGAATTTAGGAGTATTGAAAACTTAGAAAATGAATTAAATGATATAGTACTTTCTAAAGATACACTTGCTCAAAAAATCAATAATGATAAAAATCTTAATAAACCTATGCCAACTGAACCTGAAACCAGTGTTGTACATCAGCATAAAGCTGAGAACATCTTAGACGTTACAATATTAAATGAAGATTTATCAAACAACCTTTCAACAATTATGTATGAGGAACTCGACTAATTAAAGTGACTATTACTAAATTTTAGTAATAGTCACTTTTTTATTTATCTTTATTAACTTTTATTTTTCTTAAAATCAAATTTCCATTTCCATCTATATATAAATTTTTTAAATTTTCTGATTTACACCAATAATTGTTATGCAAGTACAAAGCTAAAACAGAATATTCATTATCAATATAAAATTCTTTAAAACTCCCTATTTTATTATTTATATTTTCGTCATCTAAATTAATATTATCTATAAATATATCAAAACGTCCTTTCTCTAATAATTTATATAACTCCTGTGTATCACTTAATAAATTAATTTTTATATTAATTCCCAAAAGTTTAAATTCTTCTTCTAAAAATTCTGCTAATTTTTGATTTTCATAAGTTTTACTACCTACAACATTACATATATACGTATCTTCTATACCTACTCCATTGAAAAAACTTTTAGCCATTTGCAAATTATTACTTCTTAAATTTTCATTATAAATACTACTTTTTTCTTTATATAAAAAACTTTCTTCTATTTCCTCCATCGATATAACTTTAAAGCTTTGTGTTGCAAAATTATTTTTAATTAAATAACTTTCCATAAGAGCTTGTTCTAAGTCAATATAAATCCCTTTTCTAAAATCAAGATATTTCCCAATCTCTGTAGTTGTATTAAAAACTAAGTATTGTAAATTGTTCCCACTAGTATAATAAACTTGATTTTTCAAATTTCCATTATCTAATGCTGAAATAGGTGGATTTGTCACTACATCTATTTTACCTGTAGCAAAACTTGCAAAATCTTTCGTAGTATCTTTTGTTACTTTTAAAATAATATTATCTAAAGTATCTTCTTCACTAAGGAATTTAGAATTTGAAACTAATTCAACCTCATTATATGGATTAACACTTCCTATTTTATATTTTCCTGTATACCTTATACTGTTATATTCTTGTGCATAGTTTTCTAGTTCATCTTCTGTATTTCTAAGCCTATATTCAGGTTTTGTTAACTTTTCTAAAAACTTATCATCTACTTTGAGAAGTCTAAAGACAAGTTCATTCTCTTCATTAACATAAATTCCAACTTCATCAAAACCAATTATTCCTTTTTTATAATCTTCAACACCATATATACTGTACAATTCATCACTAGTATAATTATTATTACTAGGCGAAAATAAATGCTCAAAATAATTAACAAAATCTTCTGCTACAATTTTTTCTCCATCACTCCAAAAAGCGTCTTTATTTATTATAAAATTATATTGTAATTTATCGTTTGATATTTTCCACCCGTTCGCTATGCTCGGTCCTATACTACTACTATTTGTTAATTCAACTAATCCTTCAAAAACCGCACAAATAAAATCCTCATCTCTAGCCCTATGATAACTAGAAGCATGTAAAGTCGTTGGAATACTAGTTGTTGTTATAATAGTTTGTTTTTCTTGTTCAGTTTCCATTTTTGTAACTGGTTGTATTTTAGTACAACTTATAAATGAAAAAGCAAGAATCATCATGCATATTAAATATTTTATTCCATTTTTTATCATACTCACTATAACTCCTTCTACCCATATAAACCTAATTATTACCAAATATAGTATTTTGTAAACATTCTATTTAATAATTTACACATTATGGAGAATAATGATATAATCTGAATAACTTATTAGAACAAAATATAGGAGGTGAACCTATTTTTCTAGCCAAATCATGGTTAGAAAAAATAGATACTAATGACATTAGCCGTTCAAATTATTGCTATAATATTTATGCTAACTTTTATCTTTATTGGTATTTGGAGTTTTATAATTGCTAATAAAGCTTATAATCAAGCTAAATATAAAAATTATCTGTTAGAAAAAATTTCTAACCAACTTTCACTTGTAGCTGAAGCTTCATTTGATACAGATAAAACTAAAACTGATTCCACACAAGAAACTGAAGAAAATGAAGAAAATAAAAATTTAAATACATACGCAAAAATTGAAGATGTTTTAGAACTTTCAAAGGAAGTTCATGAAATTGAACCATTATTTGCTGTTCCAAAAGAAAATAAAATCTTAAAAAATGAAAAAGACACCTCTATTTAAAGGTGTCTTTTAATATATTAAAATAAGCTCTCTCCTACCTATTTAATATTTGCTCTCCTACTATATTATTTATAGTTTCATCATTGACGTAAAATTCTAGCTCATTTTTTAAAATGCTAGCTACTTCTTCTATTGAGTTAATTTCTCCATTATTAAACTCTTCTACAATCTGAGGATTAGAATCCAAAATTTCATTTACTAATTTTCGTATTATTTCCTCATTCTGCTTTCTAGCTTCACTACTTTTTTCTTTATTTTTCAAATCTTCCTCAGTATTGTCAGTAGTGTCCGTTAACTCATTTAAACTCATAAGACCTTCTCCTTAATTAAATTAGTTTTACTATACTCTCATCATAAAACCAAAATTTATCCATTAATTCAATCTAATTATCATACTCGTCTATAATATCAAATCATACTTTCAAATTCATCTTCAGTTAAAACTTTAACTCCAAGAGATATAGCTTTATCATATTTAGAACCTGCATTTTCTCCATAAATCACAAAATCAGTTTTCTTGCTTACGCTTCCTGCAACTTTAGCTCCTAAACTTTCAAGTTTTGCTTTTATTCCATCTCTTGAATAGTTTTTAAGAGTTCCTGTTGCTACAACTGTTTTTCCATTAAATGTACTTTCTAAAACTTCTATTTCTTCATAACTTGGATTAACTCCAACTGCAAATAGCTCATCAATTATTTTTAAAATTCTTTCTTCTTTGAAAAAGTCAATTATGCAATTTGCTACTATATCACCAACATCTGAAACAGTAATTAATTCTTCAAAAGTTGCATTTTTTATATTTTCAAAAGTCTTGAAATGCTTAACAATATCTTTTGCAGTTTTAACTCCAACATTAGGTATACTAAGTGAATATATAAACGCTGGTAACTCACATTCTTTACTATTTTCTATTGCTTCTAATAGATTTCGTGCTTTCTTCTCTCCAAACTTATCTAATTCTAATAACTTTTCATATTCTAAACTATATAAATTAGATATAGACCTTATATCTAGCCTTTCAAATAATTGTTCTGCTGTCCTTTCTGAAAAGCCTTCTATATTCATCGCATTTCTTGATGAATAATGAACTATTGTCTTCACCATTTGAGATTTACACCCTAATGTATTATCACAGAAAAGGTGTACTCCATCTTGATGTAACTTTGCACCACAAGAAGGACAAGCCTCTGGTGCTAATATATCTACAGCATTTTCTAAACTAGATTCAACTACTCCCATAATTTCTGGAATAACATCATTACTTCGTCTAACAAAAACTTCAGCACCAAGCTTTACATGTTTTCTTTCTATATCATCTAAATTATTTAGAGTAACTCGTCTAACTGTAACTCCTGCAAGTTCTACTGGCTCAATTAATGCTGTAGGAGTCACTCTCCCACTTTTACCTGTATTCCACTCAACTTCTAAAAGTTTAGATGTTGTTTCTTGTGCTTCAAACTTATATGCAATTGCCCATTTAGGAGCTTTTACAGTATACCCCATAAGATTTCTAGTTTTTATATCATCAATTGCTATAACAAGACCATCTATATCATAGTTTAAATCAAATCTTATTTTTTCTATATATTCTATTTCTTTTTCTATTCCTACAATATCTTTGCATTCTCTAATATAATCATCCATTGGGAAGCCTTTTTCTTTTATAAAGTTTAACATCTCTCTATACGTATCAAACTGTGCTCCATCTTTATATCCTATATCATAAAAGAACGCTGATAATCCTCTTTTTGCTGTTTCTTTGACATTTAAATTTCTCAATGCTCCAGCTGCACCATTTCTCAAATTTTTTAAAGGTGTACTTGCAGTTTCATTATACTTTTCAAAAGCCTCTGTTGTCATAATAGCTTCTCCATGAATTTCAAAAAAATCATGTGTATCTATTTTTAGAGGTATACTTTTAATAGTTTTCACTTGTGCTGTTACATCTTCTCCAACTTCGCCATTTCCTCTAGTAGCCCCTGTAACTAGTATCCCATTTTCATCATATGAAAGATTAACTGTAAGCCCATCAAATTTCTTTGTAACTATATAATTAAGCTCTGGTAATTTTTCTTTTGCAGTTTCATTATATTCTTTTATGAATTTAATGTTCCTTTTATACCACTCTTCTATTTCTTTTAAACTTTGAGCTTTACCAAGACTCCATAATGGTGCTTTATGTTTATATTTTTTAAACTCTACTAAAATAATATCTCCAACTCTCTGAGTTGGTGAATAATCTAACTTTTGATTAGTTTCTTCCTCTAATCGAACAAGTTCATCATATTTTTGATCGTACTCTTTGTCACTTACAGAAGAACTACCTAATGTATAATATTCATACGCATATCTATTCAACTCTTCTACAAGTTCTTCAATTTTTTTAATCTTATCCATATTAAAATACATACTCCTATTGCTACTTATTTTCTTTTTTAATTAAACAAATTCCTAATTCATTAAATCTATTATACCTCTATATCAGTAATTTAAAAACTGGTTAACTCTCTATTATTTGCAATTACCCTTAAATTGCTAAAATTCCCTTAATCATAAATTCAGAAATTCCAAAACTTCAACTTAAAACAATATTTATCCTAGTTATATCTCAAACTTCTTTTTTTACAAATAAAAAATTTCAATATTTAATATCATACCTAAATTCAGATAGAGTTTTTACTCCATCTGAACTAAATTTATATTTTAATTTATACTAGTTCTAAATTAGCAAAACTTAACATCAAATGTTTTATACCTTGACTATCAAATGCTATTGTTAATTTCATATCATTTCCTACTTTTGTTACAGTCACTATAGTTCCTATTCCAAACTTACTATGCTTTACTTTTTTCCCTATTTTAGCATTACCTGGAGTAACTATTTTAGAATCTTCACTAGATAAAATATCAGCAAGTCTACTCTCTGCTGTTTCTCTTGAAATTGTTGGTGTATTACTATAAGAACTTCTAAGTCCATGTGGATTATTAGATTTTGATCCACCATAAGTTTTACCTGTAAACTTAGTTGCATCTGGTTTTAATCCACTGACAACAGATTCTCTTGGTTTATACTCCTTTAAATCCATAGGAATTTCTCTAATAAAATCTGATTGTGGATAAGCCTGTGTTTTACCAAATACCATTCTAGTTTCAGCTGATGTCATATAAAGCTTTTCTTCAGCTCTTGTTATTCCAACATAGCAAAGTCTTCTAGCTTCTTCCATTTCTTTTTCATCTTCTAAAGCTTTAGCATTAGGGAATATTCCTGTTTCCATACCAACCATAAATACTACTGGGAATTCAAGCCCTTTAGCACTATGTATAGTCATAAGTGTCACATAATTATTTTCATTATCTATATCATCAGTATCCTGAACTAATGCTACCTTTTCTAAATACGTACTTAAATTTCTTTCTTCTTCTACAGTATTTTTTTCAAAATCAACAGCATCTGAAACAAGTTCTTTTAAGTTTTCTATTCTACTTTCATCCTCTAAAAGTTTAGAATTTTTTAACGCATCCATATATCCTGATTTTTCCAAAACATACTCTATAAGTTCTGAAACACTTAAACTTTCAGACATTACTTTAACATCTTCCATCATATCAGCAAATCTAATAATAGGATTTTTTCCTCTTGATGTAAGTGATTCTATTTTTTCTACATCTAATAAAGCATCATAAAAATCTATTTCATATGTTTTTGCATACAAATCTATTTTTTCTATAGTAGTATTTCCTATACTTCTCTTTGGAACATTTATTATTCTCTTTAATGAAATGTCATCTTGAGGATTAATTATACACTTTAAGTAAGATAATATATCTTTTATCTCTTTTCTATCATAGAACTTAAGTCCGCCAAAAATTCTATAAGGAAGTCCACTTCTTCTCAAAGTTTCCTCAAAAGTACGAGATTGTGCATTTGTTCTATATAAAATAGCAAAATCTTTATAAGTCCACTCTGATTCCTTTTTAATCTTTTCTATCTCATTAGTTACAAATGATGCCTCCATTTTATCTGAATAGCATCTCTCAACAAGTATTTTATTTCCAGCTTCTTTTTCTGTTCTAAGAACTTTTGACTTTCTCTCAAGATTATTCCTAATAACTCTATTAGCCGCTTCTAGTATATTACCTTTTGATCTATAGTTCTGTTCAAGTTTAACAGTTTTTGCTTCTGGGTAATCTTTCTCAAAATCTAATATATTTCTAATATCGGCTCCTCTCCAAGCATAGATGCACTGATCATCATCGCCTACAACACATATATTTTTATACTTTCCTGCTAAAAGCTTAGCAAATTCATACTGTGCCTTATTAGTATCTTGGTACTCATCTATCATTATGTATCTAAATTTATTTTGATAAAATTCTAAAACATCCTCATGATTTCTAAACAATTCAACTGTTTTAAAAATTAAGTCATCAAAATCTAATGCATTATTCTTTCTAAGTCTTTTTTGATATTCTTCATAAGCTGTTGCAATTTTCTCTTTTCTAAAATTACCCTCTATGCTTCTTCTATATGCTGATGGAGTTAAAAGAGCATCTTTAGCTTTTCCTATAGACCCTAAAATTTCATTATCAGTTATATCTTTTTCATTTATATTCTGATCTTTCATAATATGTTTTACTAATGTCTTCTGATCTGAAGAATCATAAATAGTAAAATCACTTTTATATCCTAATTTATCAATTTCTCTTCTTAAAATTTTAACGCATGTTGAGTGGAATGTTGAAATCCACATTCTATCTGCTGTATTTCCTACTAAAGCTTTAACCCTTTCCCTCATTTCAGCTGCTGCTTTATTTGTAAATGTAATAGCTAAAATATTATATGGCTTTATATCTAAATCCTCTAACATATATGCAATTCTATGAGTTAATACTCTTGTTTTACCTGAACCTGCACCAGCTAAAATAAGTACTTGACCATCAATAGTTGTTGCTGCTTCATATTGTTCTGCATTTAATAAGCTTTTTAAATCCACTTTCTAACTCCTCCTCTTTCAAACCTTCACTATACATAATTATATCATAACAACCCAAACGATATCGTAAATTAACTTGTTTTTAAGTATTCATCATTAACTTAATTCTATCCTGTTAGTTCTAATATATACATATCTCGAGACTTGAAATTTCTCATTGTGTTAATTAATAAATAAATTTTATCCATACTAAAAAAAGCCTAGAGTTTAAATAAATTCACTACAATAAACCCTAGACATATATACATAATTAAATTTATAAAAAAAAACGCAACCCTTGGGGCCAGGTTGCGTCTTAGCAATAAGCAATAAATAAAAAGGGGGCTATTCTTCCTTTTATTTATCCTTGCATTAACATTATATTAAAAAGAATTTGCTAATGCAAGTAAATTTTATGAAATTTTTGTAATTTATTAAACGTAAACATAAATATATATAGCATTAAATTAAATATCGTTAAAAGTCTTTACATAATAAATCTAACTCATCCTGAGTTAACTCTCTATACTCACCTTCAGCAAGTGTTTCATCTATTTCTAACGGTCCAAATTTAACTCTTCTTAAATATGTAACTTTTTTTCCTCTTGCCTCAAACATTCTTTTTACCTGATGGAACTTCCCTTCATGTATTGTTACATGAACTTTTGCCATATCTTCTAAATTTTCAAGAACTTCTAGCTTTCCTGATCTACATTTATAACCATCATCAAGTGTTATTCCATTTTCAAATGCTTTTATATCTGCATCTGTTATTTGTGCATTTATATGTGCAAAATAAACTTTATCCACTCCATATTTAGGAGATATAAGTTTATGATTTAATTCACCATCATTAGTCAAAAGTAGTAACCCTACAGTATCTTTATCTAATCTACCTACTGGAAAAGGCTCAAAAACTTGATGTTCTGGATATAATAAATCTACAACAGTCTCATCTTTATTATCAAAAGTAGCAGAAATTACTCCATCTGGCTTATTCATAAGTAAATAAATAAATTTTCTATATACTACCTCTTCTGAACCTACAAATATAGTATCTTCATAAGGATTAACTTTCATATTTACATCCTTAACTATTTCACCATTAACTGTTACTATCCCTTGTTTTATAACTTTTTTAATTTCTTTTCTAGTTCCATATCCTAGATTTGAAAGAATTTTATCTAATCTTTCCAAAATTTTTCTCCTCCCATGTACTAACCCAACGGTTAAATACTCTATTCATCTATTTATTATAACATAAACATATATCCAATTCAGGTGAAGTTTTCTCTCAATCAAAATTTAACTTAATTCTAAAAAAATAAAAACAAGCTTCAAAACTTAAAGCTTGTTTTTTCTACACTTAATATTCTATCTATTAAACTAAATTATTATTCTAGCTAATATGCATACTATTCTAAAATTTATAATACACAATATTATCCTATCAACATACTTAAACTTTTTCTCTATAAAACTTCAAAACTTTTGGAACATAATTTTGAGTTTCCTTAGGCATTTTATATAAATCACCAGATGATAAAACACCTCTTTTTTGCATAGTTCCTGGTCCACCATTATAAGCCATAAGAGCCATTTCAACATTTCCATCAAATCTATCTAAATACTGTTTTAATAATTTAACACCACCATTGATATTTTGTTCTATGTCATAACCATTAGTTATCCCTAACATTTTAAAATTAAATGGCATTATCTGCATCACACCTTGTGCTCCAGCATGTGATGTTACTTTAGGATTAAAATTAGATTCTGCTTTAATAATAGCTCTTATAAGTTGCCTATCTGCACCATATTTTTTCGAAGCATTTTCTACAGCTGTATTTATTCTATCCATATCAGTTTTATTATTATTTGAATTCGGTTTTACTTGAACATTTTGTCCCAAATTATTAGGCTTTACAAGTTCCACACTAACACTATCTTTATCTGTTTTATCACTATTAGGCTTAACATTTTCACCATTAACATTTATATTTATGTTTATATTTATATCTCCAACATTATTAGCTTTATTTGACATAGCTGAAGCTAAAACAGCTTCCATCATAACACCAAATGCTTGAGCATTTTCTATATCACTTACTTTCTTAGGTTTCTCTAAATTGCCTCGTCCCGTAAGTTGTCCTGAACCTAAACCATTAATTTTCATTTTTATCCCCCTAAGTCAAAATTCTCAAAAGTTTATATCAAGCAACGTATAAAATTCTATCTATCTATCTTATTTAATTACTCAACATCAAATTCTATAGTACCATAATCTTCATAAGCACATTTTCTATAATGGCTTTTTGCTAAAACCAACACCTTATAATGACCACTTGAAAAAGGTCTAAACGTATAATATTTTTTTCTACTATATCGTTGTACAAGATTCCAATTTTCATTTTTCATTATATAAAACTCATAGCAAATTCCTTTTCCCCCATCACTAGAAGCACTAAAGCTAACCTCTTCATTAATTCTATACACACTTTTATCAGCTAAAACCTTAGTATTAGTTACAGGCGAAGCTTCATTTACATAAAATCTAACTTCTCTTTTATTATCGAACCCTATTTCACACTCTTTATTTTTAACATATATTTCTATAACATATTTCCCCGGACACTTAGGTTTAACATTTAACTTATCAACCGAACTAAAATCAGTTTCCTCTACAAGCTGCCCATTTATATTAGTAATACACTTCATAAGAGTATCCTTTGTATTTTGTACAATAGCCTCTATTTCTATATTATCTCCAACTAAAAAATAATCCTTTGCTGGAACTAAAATATGATCTATTCTAGCTTCTCTATATGGTTTTACATCTACATGTATTAAATTATGAGTATCATAATCCTTATCAGAATACTTATCCTTAACCTTTATATCTATATCATATAAACCCGGTTCAGATGGTGTAAACTCTAAATAATTTTCATCTCCATATGGAATTCCCCCAACCATATAGCCCATTTTAGAAACATCAAACGCATATTTAATAGTACTTCCACCATCTGTTTCTATATTAATCTTAATCGGTTCATTTATTATGTGAATATTACTATTATCATTATTCATATCAATTCTAGTTATTCTAACTGGTCTATGCTTATCTTCTTCTACAGTAAAATTAATACTAGATTCTAACTCAAATTCTCCATTGAAACTTTCATCCTTAATTTGGACTACTATTTTATAGTCTCCTTTTATTTTTGTATTCCATAGAAAACTGTTATTTCTTTTAAATCCTGAAACCTCTCTATGTGGTCCTTCAATAATAAAATTATATCTTAATTCTTTTCCACCATGAGCTACAGCAATAACATTTACATTTTCTCCTACTGTAACAGGAGACTTTAAATCTGTTGTAAGACTTTTAATTTTTATATCCTTATATGGCTTTATAACATAAGTCATAAGTGCCCTATCATCAAAATCTTTCGCTGAATACATATCTCTTATATAACACATAAGTCTATATTCACCACTTTTATCCTCTCTAAAAGAAACCATATTTCTAGAAGAAAAATCTTGAACACAATATCTTGTTCCATCAGGATTAACTTTCACAAATTTATATAATCCAGTTCTATCATCTTCAAAGTTAGCATCAACCTTAAAAATTATTTCTTCTCCAACGAGTAACTCTCCTGCTAAACATTTAAAATCTATTATTTCAACATTTTGCACATTATTTACAACAAAACCTATCTTTAAATAATCATCAAAATTATTCTCAGAATCCGGCAATTTACTTTCCACTAAAATATCAAAATTTCCAGCTTCATTAGCAGTAAAATTCAAATTATTATCTGGTGTATAATCTCTTATAAGCCTCCAACCTTCCTTTGAACTTATAAAATATCTATACATTACAGGACTAACATTATTTTCAACAATAACTTCAACTTTATCACCAATATCATAAACATCTTTATTTATAAGAATTCTTTTTATTAAACTTTCTTCATTAATTCCCACTGATAAACTTCTGGTTAGCGTGTAATCAAAAGACTTTGTAGAGCCTATTTTTTTAGCTTGTACCATAATAAAATGCTCTTTTTTCTCCATAGGAGTCCATAAGAATATATTATTTTCACTAAAGTCTTCCTCTAAGGCTTCCCATACTCCCTCACTTCCTATAAGTATTTTATATAATAACTCTTCATTAACATTATTATTTATTCTAAATTCATAACTTTCTCTTCCATCTATACGCTTATCAATAATTTCAATATAAAGCTCTTCCATAATTTACACCCCGCCTCATAAACTCAAACCCTCTACTTAAAATTATACAATTTTTGCCATATTATGTAAACTAATATCGCTATATAAGAAAAAATTTTTAACGTCTAGTATGTATATATTTTTTTCTTTTACACATAATACTATTAGTGTTTAATAGCACTATAAATCTCCTAATTTTATTATATCCATATAATCAAACCATTAAAATAAAAACTTATAGGCATAGCCTATAAGTTTTTTTTATATTTAAAAATTATATCAGCATATAATTCTAGTAACTAAAAAAGAAAAATATATTTGTATACCTATAAAGCTCCTTTTGCTTCTTGGATCACCTTTATTAAATTATTATATAAGCTTAAATTATCCTCTAATTTTCTCTTACTCGCATTTTTACCTCTAAGTTTAGCTTTTCTTGCTTTTTGCGATAAATGTCTTTCAAATAAAAGCCTATCTATATTTTCATTTGTAAAGCTCATTCCTTTAGGAGATAAAGCATACGCTCCTTTTCCTAAAGCCATTGCAGCAACTCCAAAATCTTGAGTAATTACAATATCATTTTTTACACATTCATTTACTACATACATATCTACAGATTGAAATCCAGCATCAACAACTTTAGAAACTCCATAATCTAAATTTATATTATGATCTATAGTTGCATATACAACTAAGCTTACTCCATTTTCCTTTGCAGCTTTTTGTATGTATTCCATTCCTGGGCAACCATCTCCATCAACTATGACCTTCATAAGCTATCTCCTCCTTTATTGAATCTTCTATACATTCCTTAATTTAAATATTAAATTAATTTTCTATTCAATATTTAAAATATAAATTACTTTTAAATATTAATTTCTATTAAATGAATATTAATCCTTAATGATATCTTATCAAACTTCTCTGTTTAAATAAACAATTTAAAATTTATAATAAAAAAAAGACATCTATAAAATATAGACATCTTTTCTTATTATTTTTAATTAAATAAAATTATAACCATTTAAAATTTACTTTAAGAAATAAAGAAATTTTTTCAATTTAAATTATAATCTTCTTTCTAATTCAATTTTTAAATCTTCATATCCTGGCTTTCCAAGTAAAGCAAACATATTTTTCTTATAAGCTTCTACTCCTGGTTGGTCAAATGGATTAATTCCTAGTAGGTATCCACTAATTCCACAAGCTTTTTCGAAGAAGTAAACTAATCTACCAAAATAATATGGTGTAAGTTCTGGCACATTAACTACAAGGTTTGGAACTCCTCCATCATTATGAGCAAGAAGTGTTCCTTCAAAAGCTTTCTTGTTAACAAAGTCCATAGTTTTTCCAGCAAGGAAATTAAGTCCATCTGCATTATCTTCTGTAGCTTCAACTGTTATTTCATACTTAGCTTTTTCTACATTAATAATTGTTTCAAATAAATCTCTTCTTCCATCTTGGATATATTGACCCATTGAGTGAAGATCTGTTGAGAAGTTAACTGCTGCTGGGAATAATCCTTTACCATCTTTACCTTCTGACTCTCCATATAATTGTTTCCACCACTCACCAAAGTATTGAAGATTTGGCTCATAGTTTACAAGAATCTCTATTGCTTTACCTTTTCCATATAATGCTGTTCTTGCTGCTACATATCTATAACATTCATTCTCTTCTACATTAGGATTAGAATATTCTATTCTAGCATCATTTGCACCTTGCATTATTTCAGCTATGTTAACACCTGAAACTGCTATTGGTAAAAGACCAACTGCTGTTAAAACTGAGAATCTTCCTCCAACATCATCTGGAACTACAAATTGCTCATATCCCTCTTCCATTGCTAACTCTTTTAAAGCACCTTTAGCAGCATCTGTTGTAGCATAAATTCTTTTTACAGCTTCTTCTTTTCCATATTTCTTTTCCATATAATCTTTTAATATTCTAAAAGCTATTGCTGGTTCTGTAGTTGTTCCTGATTTAGAAATAACATTAAGGCTTATATTTTTACCTTCTATTGTTTCTAATAAATCATGCATATAAGTTGAACTTATGTTATTACCTACATATAAAATTCTTGGGAACTTTCTTTTTTTGCATCCTAAAACATTATAAAAATTACTATTTAACATTTCTATTGCTGCTCTAGCTCCAAGATATGATCCACCTATTCCTATAACTAATAAGATATCTGTATCTTCTTGTATTTTTTCAGCTGCTTTTTTAATTCTTGCAAACTCTTCCTTATCATAATCCTCAGGTAAGTTAACCCATCCTAAAAAGTCTGAACCTGCTCCTGTTCCATTATGAACTTTGTTATGTGCAACCTTTATAGCATCACTTAAATAACTAATTTCATGTTCACCTAAAAAGCTAGCTGCTTTAGTAACATCAAGTGTTATATTTTTCATTTTTAATTCCTCCAATGTATTTATTTTGGTCTCACCCTATGAAATAAATTTTGTAAATAAATATAATATAAACCCAAATATAGCAAGTCCTATTAATGCCATTGGTATCAATATTAGGTACTGGGCAAACATTATAGCTACTAAATCTTTGAATTTAGGCTTTTCTTTACCTTCTATTTCTTTCATAAGTTTTCTCTGCTCTTCTTTTTCCCTTATTTTAGTTTCTGCATCTTTAAAGAAAAACATACATACCCTCCTACCACAACTAAATATTAACATAATTAATAATATGTTTACAATAAGCACCTGTGCATAAATTGCCATTTGGTTTATTCTAAATTTGATACATATTATCTTTATTCTAAGTTTTTCTCCAATATAACTACATATTTGATATGTAAACAATTAATATAAAAATTTTTTAATAATTTAAAATATAAATTAAGTATTTCTCAATTTGAGAAATACTTAATTAAATTCTATACTATGTGACATGCAACGAAATGATCTTTTTCAACTTCTCTATATAAAGGTTCTTCTTTTTTACACTTCTCTGTTGCATATGGACATCTTGTATGGAACTTACATCCTTTTGGAGGATTTGCAGGTGATGGTATATCCCCTGTTAATATAATTCTTTCTCTCTTTATTGTAGGGTCCGGAATTGGAACTGCTGATAAAAGAGCTTTAGTATATGGATGAAGAGGATTTTCATAAATTTGTTTTTTCCCTGCAAACTCAACTAAACTACCAAGATACATAACTCCAATTCTATGACAAATATGTTTAACAACGCTAAGATCATGCGAAATAAATAAATTAGAAAAATTATTTTCTTCTTGTAAATCCATCATAAGATTTATAATTTGAGATTGTATAGAAACATCAAGTGCTGAAATAGGCTCATCTGAAACTATAAAACTTGGATCTAATATAAGAGCTCTTGCAATTCCTATCCTTTGTCTTTGTCCACCTGAAAATTCATGTGGATATCTTTTTAAATGATAAGATGCAAGCCCACATCTTTCTAAAGTTTTTTCAACCTTTTCTTTTAATTCATTCTTGCCACAAATTCCATGATTAATTAAAGCTTCACCAACTAATTCACCAACTGTTAATCTAGGATTTAATGATGAATATGGATCCTGAAATATCATTTGCATTCTAGGTCTAATAGCTCTTAATTCTTTTTTCTTTAAAGCAAAGATATCTTTCCCCTCAAAATAAACCTCACCATCAGTTTTTTCAAAAAGTCTAAGAAGTGCTCTCCCTGTTGTAGATTTTCCACATCCTGATTCTCCAACAAGCCCAACAGTTTCACCCTTATATATTTGAAGTGAAACACCATCAACAGCTTTTACATGGCCAACTGTTTTTGAAAAAACCCCAGCTTTTATAGGAAAGTATTTTTTCAGATTTTTTGATTCCACAATTATATCACTAGCTGATGAAACTTCTAATTTTTTAACTGCTAAACTTTCAACTTTACTCATCTACCTTCCCCTCCTCATACAAAAAGCAAGCTACCTTATGTCCTGGTCTTACTTCTTTTAATATTGGTTGATTACTCTTACACTTATTTTTACATCGGTCACATCTCTCATTAAAATAACAACTTACTGGTATACCTATAGGATTAGGAACTTGTCCTGGAATCGAATAAAGTCTCTTTGCATTATCGTCTCCATCTAATAAAGGTTTAGACTTTAAAAGACCTTGAGTGTATGGATGCAAAGGATTCTTAAATAATTCAATAACAGGTGCCTCTTCTATAACTTTACCTGCATACATAACAACAACATAATCAGCCATTTCGGCAACTACTCCAAGATCATGTGTTATAAGCATAATAGATGTTCCAAGTTGCTTTTTTATATCTCTCATTAAATCAAGAATTTGTGCCTGTATAGTAACATCAAGAGCTGTTGTTGGCTCATCAGCTATTAGAAGCTTTGGTTCACAACAAATTGCCATAGCAATCATAATTCTTTGTCTCATTCCACCAGATAATTCATGTGGATAACAATTCATTATTTCTTCTGCTCTCGGTATTCCTATTATCTTTAAAGTTTTAATAGCTTTTTCCTCTGCTTGAACTTTTGATAAACCTTGATGAAGTATTACTGCTTCACAAATTTGCTCACCAACTTTAAAAACTGGATTAAGTGATGTCATAGGCTCTTGAAATATCATAGACACACTATTTCCTCTCATATCCATAATTTCTTGCTCTGAAAACTTTAAGATATCTTTTCCTTCAAATAAAATTTCTCCACCAACCGTTTTTCCTGGAGGATTTGGAATAAGTCTCATTAAAGACATTGCAGTAACAGACTTTCCACACCCTGACTCACCAACTACACAAACAGTTTCTCCTTCTTTTATGTTAAAACTAACATCATCTACTGCCTTAACAATTCCATCTCCAGTATAGAAGTAAGTTTGTAGATTCTTAAATTCAACTAAATTTTTTGTCATACCAATACGCCTCCTATACCTTAAGTTTTGGATCTAATGCATCTCTTAATCCATCGCCAAAAATATTAATAGACATAACTGTTAAGAAGATACAAATTCCTGGCGGAATCCAAAGCCATGGTCTATTTGTCATAGTAAAGTAATCATTTGCTGCTTGTATCATATTCCCCCATGTTGGTGTAGGTGGTGTAACACCCATTCCAAGGAAGCTAAGACTTGATTCTGTAAGAATTGCTCCACCGATTCCAAGTGTTGCTGATACTATAATTACAGCAAACGTATTAGGAAGTAAATGGAAAAACATTTTTCTAAAATCACTAAGACCTAAAGCTTCTGCCGCCTGCATAAATTCTTGTTCTCTAAGCGATAATACTTGTCCTCTAACCATACGACAAGTACCTGTCCAGCTTAGACACCCTATAATAACCATAACTACATAAATTCTATACTCTGGTGGAACTTTCACCTCTTGCATAACAGCTGAAACCATTATTAAAAGTGGTAAAAATGGAAAACACATAAATACATCAACAACTCTCATAATAAACCCATCTATTTTTCCACCATAGTATCCTGCAATAACCCCTAAACTACTTCCTATTGTCACAGAAATAGCAACTGCTATTATACCTATAGAAAGAGAATATCTTCCTCCATACATTAATCTTGCAAGAACATCTCTTCCGACATTATCAGTTCCTAAAAGATGCTTCATTGATGGCTCTTGATATATCTCAGAATAATTTATTTCTAAATGATTATACGGATAAATCATCGGTCCTATAACAACTATCAAAACAAGTGTTAAAAGTATAAATAATCCTGCTAAAGCAAGCTTATTCTTCTTAAGTCTTTTAAACGCTAGAGTCCAAGGACTTTCTATTTTCTCAGCTTTTTGTTTTTTTACTATCTCTTCTTTTACTTTACTCATATCAAGCCCTCCTATTTTAATCTAATTCTTGGGTCTACAGCTCCATAGATAATATCAGCTATAAGATTTCCAAGTAATGTAAGCATTGCTAATGTAAGATTAAGCCCCATAAGCAGGTAATAATCTCTATTATTTACTGCTGTTAATTGAACTGGACCTATTCCTGGCCAACTAAAAATTGTTTCTGTAAGTGTTGCCCCTGAAAATAATCCCGGAATAGACATCCCTAAAAGAGTTACCACTGGTATAAGTGCATTTCTTAGAGCATGTTTATAAATAACAATTTTCTCTTTAAGACCTTTAGCTCTTGCAGTTCTAATATAATCTTGTCTTACAACTTCAAGCATACTTGATCTTGTATATCTCATCCATCCACCAACACTTCCTAAAGTAAGAACTGTAAGTGGTAATACCATATGTTTTAAAACATCCATTATGTATGGAAGTCCCGTCGCTGTAGTTCCTGGTTCAGCCATTCCCGATATAGGGAAGAGTGCCAGTTCTACTCCTAAATATTTTATTAATATAAGTCCAAAGAAAAATGATGGCATTGATATTCCAAGTAGTGCAAAAACAGTGAATATCTTATCAAATTTTGAATACTGTTTTGTTGCTGAAACAATTCCTATTGGTACTGCTATTAAAAGCCCTAATATAAGTGAAGCAGCTCCTAATATAAATGAATTTGGAATATAATCTTTCATAACTTCTGCAACCGGCTTCTTATAATAAAAAGATTCTCCAAAACTACCTTCTGTAACTACACCTTTCATCCAATGATAATACTGTACATGTTTTGGATCATTAAGATGATACATATCCCTTATTTCTTCTACTCTTTCTGGACTTAAATTAGGATCCATATTAGTAGACAAGAAATCTCCTGGTGCCATAGCAAATATTAAAAATATAATAAAAGAAACACCAAGCATAGTAGGAATCATTTGTAGAATTCTTCTAACAACATAATTAAACATAAACTCCCTCCTATCTTTTTTAAAAAAGTCTGGGAAAATTCCTTCCCCAGACTAAACCATAAAATAATTTTTGATTATTTAAGCTCCATTAAATGAATGTCACCTGTCCAGCTCTTATAAGTTGATGGTCTATAATTTTTAACTCTTGCATTGCTAGATGATAATTCTTTAGATATATCTAAACAAATATATGGTAAATCTTCTACAAATAATTTTTGCCATTCACCATAAAGCTCTTTTCTCTTAGCTTGATCCATTGTAGTTTTAGCTTCTTTAAGAATCTTATCTGCTTTTTCATTTACCCATCCAGTTGAGTTATATCCACCTGGTTTATTTTGATCTATAGCAAATATTTTTGAAGGATCTGGATCTATAGCTAATGACCAAGCCATATTAAACATTTCAAAATCTCTAGCATTTCTAACTTTATCAGCCATTGAAGCAAACTCCATAAGTTCTGGTGTTACCTTAACCCCTATCTTGTTCCAGCTATCAATAACTATAGGTGTTAATGTTTCAACATATTTAGAACCTGTGTAAGTTAACCAACTTATTTCAAGCTCCACTCCATCTTTATCTCTTACTCCATTTCCATTTGTATCTTTCCATCCAGCATCATCAAGTAATTTATTAGCTTTATCTGGATCATACTTATAAGCATCTTTTACTTCTGGATTATATGCCCATGATGATGGTGTAATATGAGTGTTCATTATTTCAGCATTTCCTTGATAAAAAGCATCTACTAACGCTTGTCTATTAAGTCCGTAAGTCAACGCTTGTCTTACTTCTTTATCTTTAAGCTTTGGTGATTCATAATTTAACCCAATATATCCATAACTATTAGCTTTATATTGGTGTAAATCCATAAACCCGGCTTGTGTTAATTGTTGAATATTTTCTTGTGTTCCATTAATTCTTTCTATTAAATCAACACTTCCTGAAACTAATTCTTGAATTTCAGTTTGCTTTTGTGTAACTTTCATTACTATATTAGGTATTTTTGGTGCACCCTTATAGTAACCATCATTTTTAACAACCTTAACTTCTTGAGCTGGTTTAAAATGTTCAAACTTATAAGGACCTGCTCCTACTGGCTTTGCAAGTTGATCCTTAACCTTTTGAATATCACCTTTTTCAAATCCATAAACACTCTTTGGAAGAATTCCCATTCCAAAGTTCCATATAGCTGTTGCATCAACTTCTTTATTAGTAAAAGAGATTTTATAGTCATCTATAACTTTTATCCCCTCAATAGTTTTAGCATCACCTTTGTTATATTCCTCATAACCAACTAGTCCATCTACATGTCCTGATCTTGGTCCATCATATTTTGGATCAGCTAACATCATGTATGTGAATTCAACATCTTTTGCAGTAAGCTCTTCTCCATTAGAAAATTTAATTCCCTTTTTCAAAGTGAAAGTATAAGTTTTATTATCTTCTGAAATTTCCCAATTTTCTGCTACTTCTTTTGTAGGCTCTCCATCTTCATTATTTCCTACCATAGCTGCAAAAACTAAATCAACTACATATTGATCATAAGTTGTTGAAGCATACCCTGGTAAAAACTCACCTTTTGGTGCTGCCATACCTACTACTAAAGTGTCTTTTCTATCACTTGCCCCCTTAGGTAATTTTTCTGGATTTGTTGCATATTTACTTTCAGCATATTTACTTTCAGCTGTTTCTCCTCCTGCGTCTTCTCCTGTTGCTGGTTTTTCTGCTTCTGGTGCTTTTTCTCCACCACATGCTACAAACATGCTTGTGCAAAGAATAACAGCACTTAAAGCTGCAATTAATCTTTTTTTCATATTAACTTCGCCCCCTAAATTAAATTTATAAATAACTAGATTTTCTAGTTAAATATCTGCTCTTACTAAAACACATTTACACCATGACTCCCCCAAGTAAGTACATATGTTTCCGTATGAAATACATTTTTAGATAAAATTAAACAATTAACACTATCATTCGGCTAAATTTCTCCTTTAAGTATCAATTGTATTTCCTTAAATGTATTAAATTTTGTTTTTTATGGTGTTATTACCTTTATTTGTATTAATTTTATCATTAAATAATCGCATTGTAAATATTTTTTTGTATTTTTATACTACATTTACTAAAAAATTTTTATTAATACAGTTTTTTACACTAATTAACTTATAAAAAAAGCTATTTATTAATATATATACAAAATTGATTTATTTTCTTTTATTTTTATCAAAAAAAGAACATAGTTTTAGGGGATTAAACTATGTTCTAAAAAATTATTATATATATTTATTTATTATATTAACGATAAATCTAAATCAGGGTATTAAACATTAATCAGTTCTACTTTAATAGCATCAGCTACAAACTGAACATTTGTCCCAATTATAACCTGTATTGATGTATCACTAAGTTTTACTAAACCTCTTGAACCTAAAGCTTTTAATGCTTTTTCATCTACTACTTTTGAAGTTTCAATTTCAAGTCTAAGTCTTGTTACACAGTTATCTATCACCTTAATATTTTGTGCACCACCAAGAGCTTTAATATATCCTCTTGCAATATCACTCATATTTGAATCTTTTGATATAGCTTTATTTTCAACCATCTCATCATCATCTTCTCTCCCTGGAGTCGGAATATTAAACTTTTTAATTAAGAAATAGAATGTGAAGAAATAAAGTGCACCAATACCAAGACCTATTGGAATAATCATTATAGCATTTGTAGCTAAGTTATAATTAAGAGCATAGTCAATAAAACCTGCTGAGAATCCAAAACCATGCAACACTCCAAGCATTGATGTAACTGCCATTGATATACCACTTATTACTGCGTGTGCTACTAATAAAACTGGTGATAAGAATATAAACATAAACTCTATTGGCTCAGTAATACCAGTTAAGAAACTAGTAAATCCTAAACTTAATAACATACCACCAATAGCCTTTCTATTTTCCTTTTTAGCTGCAAAATATATTGCAAGTGCAAGTGCTGGTAAACCAAACATCATAACAGGGAAGAATCCAGCCATATAAGTACCTGCTGTAGGGTCTCCTGCAAAGAATCTATTTAAATCACCTGTAGCACCTTCAAAATCATTTAAAGTAAACCAAAAATATGAATTAAGAACATGATGTAATCCCATAGGAATTAGCAATCTATTAAGGAATGCAAATATTCCTGCTCCAACAGCTCCAAGCCCAACTACTCCTGCTCCAACTGTATTAATTCCACCTTGTATTTTTGACCAAGTAAATCCAAATATAACAGCCAATACAACTGCACATAAAGCTGTCATAATAGGCACAAGTCTTCTTCCGCCAAAAAATCCCAAGAAATCTGGAAGCTTAGTATTTTTAAATTTATTGTAGCAAAGCCCTGCTACTATACCAATAATAATACCACCAAAGCTATCAAACTTTAGATTTTTAGCTATCTCCTCACCATAATTACTTACCCATATAAATTTACTAGCATTATTAAGTACTAAGTACCCAACTGCTCCAGAAAGACCTGCTGCTCCATTGCCATCATCTGATAACCCTATAGCAACTCCGATTGCAAAGATAAGTGGTAAATTGTCAAATAGTGCACTACCTGCTGCACTTAAAAATCCAAATGACTCTGGTAAATTAAAAAATTCTATAATATCTGGTTGCCCAAGCCTTAAAAGTAAAGCTGCAACTGGTAAAGTAGCGATAGGTAACATAAGTGCCTTACCTATTTTTTGTAAAAATCCAACAACTGATATTTTCTTTTTTGCTGTTGTGTTAGTCATAATAAAACCCTCCTTAATTTTTTATTTTTAAAGTAATAAGTGCAATAAAAAAAGCCGATACATACTCAAATTCTAAATTTGAATATCTATCAGCTAATGCCCAAAATCTATTGGTAACACGCCCTAAGACTTTAATTACTTATTTTTATACTCTTATGATAACATTTACTTTCCTATTTTTCAACATATATAGAATTAATTAACAATTATTTTTAATTATTAACACTTAATTCCTTTTATTAACATTTAATTTAATTAAATTAAAGTAATCTAATAAACTGATACTCAATAATAAAGTTTTCATTAATACTAAGTTAAATTTATCTAGAAACATCAGATATCATATAAACTACTTCTCAACTAAAATTCACTATTTTTTTAATCAAGTTAAAACTAAAAACACTTTTCACCCTCTACATTATTCTTTTTATAATATTTAACCTGCCGCTTATAAAAATTTACATGTCTAGAAATACTAATTACTAGCATAGCCATAAACAAAATTTATTATACTAAAAAAAATAGATATTAAACTGTAATATACTTATAATCTCATTTTCCTTATATTTTTTATATATGTGTGGTAAAATATTACTATTAGGGGTGATGAATATGTCAAAAAAAACATCTATACCAGCTTACCTTAAAATAGCAATGGATATAGCTTCAAGAATAGTCAATGGAGGTTTTATCGAAGGCGAAAAACTTTCTGGGCGTTCAACTCTTGTTAGCATATACAACGTATCACCAGAAACTATAAGAAGGGCAATAGCACTACTTAAAGATATGGATGTAGTTGAAGTTCAAGAAAAAAGCGGTATCAGAATATTAAGTAAAGCTAAGGCTAATGAGTTTCTAAAAAAATTCAAAGCTAAAAATGAATTTACAAACATTCAAGATGAAATATATGATTTAATAAATCAAAAAAAGCAGCTTGATAAGTCGCTTGAAAGTAACATACACAGTCTAATAGAATTTGCTACCCAACTTAGAAATGTCGGTATAGTAGTTCCTTACGAAGGAATTGTTCAAGCTAATAGTCTTATGATAGGTAAAAATTTATGTGAACTTAACTTTTGGCAAAATACAGGCGCAACAATCATAGGAATTAAGCGAGGTGACAATACATTTATTTCACCCGGACCTTATTTCAATATAGAAGAAAGAGATATTATTATTTATGTTTGTGAAGAAACTGCTATTGATAATGTCAAAAACTATATAAAATCTAATTCAAAATAGCATTTTAAATTGCTCAAAAGAAAAAAATAGGAAGATTATAGAGTTTTATCATCTATAATTTTCCTATTTTTCTTTTACTTAAACATTAAATACATATCTTTTTTAGTAGCTTTTGACACTCTGCTACAAATAAAACCAGCTATAGATGCATCTATGAAATGATGTAATATTGTCCCTATTACAGTCACTACTATAATCTCATAAAAATTAAAGCCAAAAGGTATTACTACAAGCCCTTCTAATATTCCATGTAATGGTGCTGTGTATAAACTAGCTTTCTTAAAATTTTTATTTTTCTGCAAAATTTTCGCGCCTAAATACCCAACTCCTACATGCATAAACGCTCTAAAAACAACATATGGTGGCATTCCTGAAACTGCAAATCCAAGACCTGATCCAATTCCAACTATTACTGCTACAATAGGAGATATAAACATTGATATAAACATCGGCACATGAGATGCTATAGTCGCTGTAAAAGGTCCCACTATTATTTTTAAAAAACCAAATTGAATAGGTATAACTATTGCAATCGCAATCAAAAGAGCTGTAATAACTAATTTTTTCGTTTGTATTTTCATTTTACTCCCCTTTATCACAATTTATAATAGATAAAAATCTATTATAAATAAAAAATTATATACTTATTCAAATATACCATTAATATTAATAAATGTAAATATTTAGGAGTAAAATAATAAAAAAACACCTCAAATTTCTTTGAGGTATTTTCTTTGAAGATTCTTTTTATTTGTATTTAATATTTTTAATTCGTATTTTAAGATTATATATGTGATATATTTTAAAAGCCTAAGCTTTTATTAACTTTATTTAAGCCATACAACAAGTAACTTGTTTGTAAATTATTACTCCCATTCTATTGTTGCAGGTGGTTTTGAAGTAACATCATAAACAACTCTATTTACTCCTGGTACTTCATTTACTATTCTTCTTGATACTACTTCTATAACCTCATAAGGTATATGGTACCAGTTAGATGTCATACCGTCAGTAGATTTAACTGCTCTAAGTCCCACAGTATGACAATAAGTTCTAGCATCTCCCATTACTCCAACTGATTGGATATTAGGTAATACTGCAAAGTACTGCCAAATTTTCTCATCAAGACCAGCATTAGCAACCTCTTCTCTGAATATTGCATCTGCTTCTCTAACGATTTCAAGTTTATCCTCAGTTACTTCACCTAAAACTCTAATTCCAAGTCCTGGTCCTGGAAAAGGTTGTCTCCAAACTAATTTATGAGGAATTCCAAGTTCTTCTCCAACTGCTCTAACCTCATCTTTAAATAACTCTCTTAAAGGTTCAATAAGTGAAAACTCCATGTCCTCTGGAAGTCCACCTACGTTATGATGACTCTTAATAACAGCTGAAGTATCAGTTCCACTCTCAACTACATCTGGATATATTGTACCTTGAACTAAGAATTTAATTTCTCCAAGCTTATTTGATTCTTCTTCAAATACTCTAATAAACTCTTCACCTATGATTTTTCTCTTAGCCTCTGGTTCTGAAACTCCTGCAAGCTTTCCAAGAAATCTATCTTTTGCATTAACTCTTATAAGATTCATATCAAATTGTTCTCTAAAGATTTTTTCAACTTGATCTCCCTCATCTTTTCTAAGTAAACCATGATCTACGAAAATACAAGTTAATTGCTTTCCAACAGCTTTATGAACCATCACAGCTGCAACTGATGAATCTACTCCACCTGATAACGCACAGATAAGTTTCTTATCTCCAACAATTTCTTTTATCTCTTTTATCTTATTCTCAGCAAATGATGCCATTGACCATGTACTTTCAAGTCCACACACTTCATGTACAAAGTTTGAAAGAAGCTTTTTACCAAATGGTGTATGTTCTACTTCTGGATGGAACTGAACACCATAAAGTTTTTTATCTGTATTTTCTATAGCTGCCATAGGTGAATTAGCTGTTTTAGCAGTAACTTTAAATCCTACTGGTGCTTCTTCAACATAATCCACATGTGTCATCCAGCAAAATTCATTTCCATCAATACCTTTGAATAATACAGATGTTGTATCAATTTCTATTGCTGTCTTACCATGTTCTCCACTTGGAGCTGTTGTAACTTTACCTCCAAGAGTGTGAGCCATAAGTTGCTCTCCATAGCATATTCCTAATACAGGAATTCCAAGTTCATATATAGCTTTATCTATTGTTGGTGATTTACTATCATAAACTGAATTTGGTCCTCCTGTAAATATTATTCCTTTTGGGTTTCTTGCTTTAATCTTCTCAACGCCATGTGTATAAGGAACTATTTCGCAGTAAACACCACATTCTCTTACTCTTCTAGCGATTAGTTGACCATATTGTCCACCAAAGTCTACTATTAAAACTAAATCTTTCATACTTTAACTCCTTTGCTAATAAGAATGGATTTAAGATAGATACCCTAATAGTATCTATATCTTAAATCTATAAACTTAAATTTCCATCTAAGCTAATTATATCTAAAACTACTGATTTACACTATAGTTTGGTGCTTCTTTTGTTATATTAATGTCATGAGGATGGCTTTCTCTAAATCCTGCTGAAGTTTGAACAACAAATGTAGCTGTCTCAAATAATGTATCTAAATCTTTTGATCCTAAGTATCCCATTCCTGATCTTATACCACCAAGTAATTGGAATATTGTATCTGCAACTGCACCTTTATATGCTATTCTTCCTTCAACACCTTCTGGTACAAATTTCTTTGTTCCATTCTGGAAATATCTATCACTTGACCCTTTAGCCATAGCTCCTAGTGATCCCATTCCTCTATAAACTTTATAGCTTCTACCTTGATATATTTCCATCTCTCCAGGTGCTTCATCACATCCTGCAAATAATGACCCCATCATTGCTACTGATGCTCCTGCTGCAAGAGCCTTAACTATATCTCCTGAATATTTAAGTCCTCCATCTGCAATTACAGGAACTCCATGTTTTCTTCCTTCTTCTGCACAATCCATAACAGCTGTAAGTTGTGGAACTCCAACTCCTGCAACTATTCTTGTTGTACATATTGATCCTGGTCCAATTCCTACTTTAACACAATCTGCTCCTGCTTCAATTAAATCTCTTGTAGCATCTGCTGTAGCTATATTACCTGCTATTACTTGAAGGTCAGGATAAGCTGTTTTTATTCTTCTTACTCCTTCTATAACACCTTTTGAATGTCCATGTGCTGTATCAAGAGTAATTACATCTACTCCTGCCTCATATAAAGCTTTAACTCTATCCATCATATCCCCAGTTATTCCAACTGATGCTCCACATAAAAGTCTTCCCTTAGCATCTTTAGCCGCATTTGGATATTCTTTAGTTTTCTCAATATCCTTAATAGTTATAAGTCCTGTAAGATTTCCATCTTCATCAACAAGTGGAAGTTTCTCAACCTTATGTTTTTTTAATATTTCTAAAGCATCCTCTACTTTAGTTCCCTCTGGAGCTGTAAATAATGGACTCTTTGTCATAACTTCTGAAATTTTTCTACTATAATCTGTTTCAAAAACTATATCTCTATTTGTAAGTATTCCAATAAGTTTTTTTCCTTCTGTTATAGGAATTCCTGATATTCTATATCTAGCCATAAGTTCTAAAGCTTCTTCTATTGTATTATTTTCTCCAAGGAATATTGGATCTGTTATAACACCATTTTCTTGTCTTTTAACTCTATCAACTTCTTGTGCCTGAGCTTCTATAGTCATATTCTTATGAATAATTCCTATTCCACCTTCTCTAGCCATAGCTATTGCCATTTTAGATTCAGTAACAGTATCCATACTAGCACTCATTAAAGGTATATTTAAAGTTATCTTCTTAGTAAGCTTAGTTTTCAAACTAACCTCATTAGGTAAAATCTCCGATTTGTTTGGTACTAATAATAAATCATCAAATGTATATGCTTGTTTTAATATCTTTGCCATATTTACAACCTCCACTATTTCAATTTTGCAAGTTAAATTTCATCTATGTATAATTTTGAAGTGTTTTAATTCATTTTATTTTATCTTATATTTGGTAATTAAAGAAAAAAAAGACATATTAAGCTCTAAGTGAGTTAATATGCCTTAATGATGTGTTAAGTAATATTAAGTCACTCATAGAGGAGAATTTAATGGTTCTCCGTAGATACACCTTGCCATATTCAAAGCTTATACGAGTTTCTTTATGTATTTTTTTCTTTTTTTGTTCGTTGATTTTTATTAATTATATGACATGATTACAACGCTTGTCAACAAAATTGAACCTACTTTTCAAATGATTTTTTTAATTCATAATTTTTAAATAATGATTTTAAACTTTCATATAATCGTTCGTGTTTTACTAAATAAATTATATTTATAACTTTAAACCTTATCATTGCCTGCAACTATAATTTTCCCTAATTTTTTTTAAAATAATCAAATAAAAAGAGTATGAAAATAAAATATTTTTATCTTCATACTCTCTAAATGAAAAAACTAAGTTTTATTGTTCGTATTTTTTTGTAAATTTTTAGAAATGTTCTGGTTGTGCAACTGCATTAACTTTTATAGTCCAGTATTCTTTAACTGAATCGGTTGGCTCATCAACTTGTGGTTGAATATTTCCCTCATCCCCTTCAGTAGGTAATTTTTCCTCTTCTTTCCATGAAGAATTAACTTCTATACCTATATCAAAAGATTGATTTAAAAGTCGTTCCTCTATCTTCATATCTATAGTCAATAAATAAATTTGACCACCATCTAATTTAAATACATTATCAGTAATTGCAACTTTTTCAAATCTATTTATTTCTGTATTTAATTTATATACAGTAAATACTCCTTCTTTTCCTAAATCTCTAACCTTATCATTTTCTTTTAATATAGGTCTTACTACATCTTCAACTTTAGGTTTAATAATCATTCCATACCCAAACTCATTATTAATAGCAAGATCACATAAATCCAATTCATCTAATGAATTATTAGCTATTATTCCAACTTGTGCTAAACTAAGGATATCTTCTGAAGTTATATTCTTATCACCTAAGCTACCTAAATTTGCTGTTAAATTCCCATTAAATAGTCCCATTCTAGCTATATACGGAATTGTAGGCTTAACTCTCCAAGTTAAAAGTTCACTATTAGTTAAAGATGGATCTAATACTTTATTAAATATATGCTCCTGCTTATCATAACTATCTACAATAAACTTAACTTCTACTACTTCGTTATTAGCTACATCAAAACCTAATTCCTCCATATCTTTGTCACCATTTATAATCTTAGCTTTAATTTCAAAATCTATTTTACTAGCTACAATTTCATTTGTTTTAGAATCAAATATTAATTCTATATCCTGTTCTTTATCTTCTGATGCAATTGCAACAACGTTTTTATAATCTTCAGAAACCTTAGCTACTATTTTCCCTTTTAAAATTATAGAGCTTATAGCCTTCTCATTAATTCTAACAAAATCATCATAATAAGGAGCTTGAACCTTAATTCCATGTCCATCTAATTTTTTAATTAAATGATCAATAATAAGATCGTCTGCTCTTTCCCCATAATTAATAGAGTACCATCTTGTTGTGCCATCTTCATTAATTGCAATATCATTTACAACATCATTAGCATATTTTTCAGCAAGCTCTCTATCTTTTTCATTATGCCCATCTTTATCAACTCTTGTATATAATAAAGATTTCTGTCCCTGTGAAACTTGAGTATAATAATTAGGATTTCCATTAGTAACAAGAACTACACTTGATTCATTTTCTACATTTTTATCACTAATCATCTGCGCTCTTCTTACACCATCTCCTAGATTTCCTGACTCTATAGCTCCCTCTGCCTTAGAAATTTGATTTATAAGTTCATCAATAGATAATAAACTCTTTTTATTAACTTCAATAACTTCAGCTTTCTTACCAACTAAAATCAAATACCCATTAATATCTTGACCTGCTTGTTTTAAGATCTCTAATGACTTAATCATAGATTCTCTAGCAGTTTCTTCATTTCCACCCTTTAAATCTAAAACTGATCTATCAACAACATAAATTAAATCTCTATTTTTAACATCTAAATTAGATGCCACAGTCTCTTGTCCTTGCCCATCTAAAATTTTTAATTCCCCAGGATTTAAAGCATACTGCATAGTAAAATATCTATTCACAGGGTAGTTCATGTGTATAATATTATTATCTACAATTTCATCAGCAGTAGCTTCTTTTATTCCTAAACCTTGAATTGTTCCTATTTTATATTGTATTTCGCCTATGTTCAATGCAAACTTATTCTTAAAAATCCCTTTACCACGATTTCCTTTTAAGTCTTCATATTCAAGTGTAAAACTCTCATTAAACCCCTCTGTTTTTCCACTTGTTATAGCTTTAAAAGTTAACTCAACATCAAACTTTTCAGCTACATAAACTCTATTTGATTCAATAAAAGTTGATTTATAAATAATATCACCTAATGTAACATTACCACCCACAACATCTAAAGTTTCATTTCCTCGTTTCGCACTCTCTAAAATTAAGTTACTAGGTAACGCAACTTTCAAAGAATTTTTCTTTAAAACCCTTTGATCCCCCTCTGGATTATTTATATCAAATTCAATACTCCCTGGATTAACAGTAAACTTAAATTTAAATGATGCCCCTTTATATCCCTCTAATAAAACTTCTGTTGTTTCTAGCTCCATCTTAGGATTTGCTGTCCCTGTTGCATCTGCATTATTTACAAAAAAGAATCCTCCTATAGCTAGAACAAAAACTGATAAAAATATCATAATGCCCTTTTTCATTTCTTCTCACCTCATTTCCCTTAAACTATTTTGCATTTCTAAGACTAAGCTCTATTGTGTGTACATGTTCTATTTTCTTATTATAATAATCTTTATCCAATGCTATAGCTAAATTTGCACTTTTCTCTTTTTTAATAGCAGCATTAATCTCACTTTCACTTGGCATTGAAGCACTTTCTAATAAAGTCTTTATATTTTTATTTTCTATATAAACAGTTTTTACATTTTCACTTATTATCTGCACTTCAGTCCAAGTTGCTGTATCTCCTACCCCTGGATTACTTACGCTATATGCATGTACATCAAAAAATAATTTCCCATCATGTATTCTATATTTAAACTTATCAACTGTTTTTCCCTTAATAGTTCCAATTCCACCTAAATCAAAAATTATTTCTTTTATATCATTTATATCTGTACTTGTTGTATCATCCATTATCAAGCTATCTATATTTTTAGTTTGCAAAACATTTTTCATCATACTTTCAGTTATCATAGTTCCATCATGTTGCAGCTCTTGTCTTATTTCAAGTTCCTTAGATTTTTTCTGAGTTGTATTAACAAACCCAAAAATTATCGCAGTAACTATACCCATCAAACCTAAAACTATAACAAGTTCTAAAAGAGTGAGACCTTTTTTCTTTTTTAAAATTTTTCTCAATCCCCATCACCCTTCTTCTTAAATCACTCTAATAATTAATATATTTCTCTTTGTTTTATTAAGACCTTTTTTAGATAATTAACAGTATACTTTTTTCTTTTTTTTTCGACTATTTCCTAGGAAATTTTCATCATTATATAAAGAATTAGCTAAAGGATGTTTTTCCTTTAGCTATTCAGTACATATTTAAACTTATAAGCCTATCTTCTCGTATGATAAACATCTCCATCTGTAGCTAATTTAACCCTAGGATTATTAGTATCATCCCCTGTTATCTCAATTCTAACTTGCTTATCAGTTGAATTTTTCACATGAAGTTTAAGAGCCACAAGGTCATTTAAATCAAATCTTTTTTCAGATTTTATATTCACTCCTATGGAATTTCCTTTTGGAACAAAATCTATTGCACCAGTATCAGGATAAACCTTATCTCCAAGTTTGTATTTAACGAAATATTCACTTCCTTGTTGTGTAAATTCAATAATTGCATTCTCTATTTTATTGTCATCACTTATAATCTTACTTCTTCCTATAGCATCATTAGGTCTTGCAATAGAAATTGCTGGCATATCTGATTTACTAGTTGTTAAAACTAAATTTACAGAAACCGCCTCATTTTCTTGATTTTGAATATTACCTACACTTGTATAAGAGTCAAGGAATGGGTTATCTTTACCACTCTTACTAACAGCTTCCCAATCATAATATCCATCATCACTATTAGTAACTCTTGGTACTGAATAAAATTCCATAACAAAACTACCATTCATTTCATTAGTTCCACTTGGAGCCATAGTAATTTCTGTTATAGCAACCTTATACTTATAATTAGAAACAAGCTCTAAAAATTTCATTAATTCTTTATAGCTTCCTTTATAAGATGTTGTAATCTTCATTTGTTGCACGTTTATTCCTGCATCACTTTTTTCTTCTTCTTTTTTATTTTGATCAATAGGTTTTTTAGCATCTAAAATCTCACCATTATTTAATCTTTTATATGAAATTTTATTTTCTGCATCAATTACCTTAGAATTATATTCTTCTATAGTTGCCTCTAAAGTATTAGCTAGGTTTACTTCCTCTTCCTTAGAAATAAAATAATCAGAAATAGGTGCATATACCGCTTCTGTAAATGCTAACTGTAACTTAAGCCCTGATTTTTTCTTTAACTCTTCTATATCTTTTATAAGTTGAGGTTGCCATATCCCAGGATATATTTTCTTATTTGCATCCTCTATACTAAAGTTCAATAATTTTATATCTTTCTCATTTTTAGGCATTGTAGCTATCGCTGTTTGCTTCTTAGAATAATCATCTTCTAATGTTTGAAGCTCTAACCTCTTAACATCTACTTTTTCCTTCATAGGAGTATAACCTAAGTAATAATATCCTACTCCTAATGCAGCTATTCCAAGTATACTAAGCATCATTTTTTCTTTATTACTAATCTTCATTTTATCCCTCCTGTAAAGTACAATTTATAGTAAATGTATATTCCTCAGCAACTTCATCAAAATCACTGGATAAAGCATTCATAAATGATTTCTTTATTATAGGAAGGTTGTCTATATTATATTTAAAATCTGCTGCTTCTCCAGCCGACTTAGAATTAGCTTGTATCGTCAATGTTCCATTACTTAAAGATAAACTTGTTATATTTACTCCTGCTGGAACTGTTGAATTTATCTGTCCCATAATAACAGGATCAACTATGCTTCTATCTATAATTCCATCATAGACTGTCATAATAGCTGTGTTAAATCCTTGCAACATATTCTTTCTAAGTGCAATATCTCCAGCTTTTTCATAATTTTTAACAAAAGTTTTCTCAACTAAATTAGCATTCACAGTAGCTATTTTTGTATCTAAACTTTGAGTTTGGAAGACATTATATCCTAATGTACCTGCTATTCCTACTAAAACAACAGTAGCTACACTTGTTAAAGCAACTTGTGCTACGCTAGTTTCTTGCTCTTTAACATAGGGAGCAAAAAAGTTAATATCTCTTATCATAATCTATACTCCCCCCTTAGAACCTAATTATTGTTCCTATAGTATTTATAAACTGGTCTAAATTTGCTATATTAACATTTCTAGCAAGTTCTATCCCATCAAAAGTATTAATCTTCTCTGTTTCTGTATTAAGTTTAGCCTGCATATATTCTGGTAAACCTTTCATTTTAGCTCCACCACCATATATGTAAATCTTTTCAACTCTATTTCCTGTCTTTGTTCTATAGAAATTATTAATCCTTGCTACTTCATCAAGCCAACCATCAATAATTTTCTTAAACTTTTTATTTAAATCAGCCTGCTCGTCTATAAGTTCTGAATTCATAAGATCACAAAGCTCCCATTTAGCCTCTTCTGCATCTTCTATTGCTTTTCCAATAGTATAAGCAACTTCTCTATCAAGGTCTTGTTGATCTGTATTTATAGTTTTCATAAACTGTAATTTATCATCTTCTATAATAGAAGTATTATAAAGAGCACTTCCCATATCTATAATCATATGAACTTTTTGTCTCTCTATACTCTTTCCATTGATAGTTTTAACATGTTTAAAAAACTTTTGAACAGAATTATTAGCAACATCAAGTGAACAAGGTCTTATTTTATTTCCCATATCTGAAGTTATTGTTAAGTATGCTTTGATAAGTTTTATAGGATATGCTATAACTATAACTTTTCTCTTATTAATTCCATCTTCCTCAATAAGTCCTGCATCAGTAAACTGAATTTGAAAATCTTCTAAATTGATAGGCAAATACTGTCTCAACTCATTTGCTACAAGCATTTGTCTTTCTTCTGGAGTAATCTCTTCATTATCTAAAATTGTTAATTCTCTACTTATAATTGCCTTAGACATACTAGTAAAAGATACATCCTTAGTTGCAACATGCCATTTCATAAAAGATCCTTTAATAACATTAACTATACTAGGTATGTTTCTAAGATCTTTTCTTTCAGCATCAATAACTTCTCTTGGAGCCTCAACTTTTATAGCTGAAGTAATATGAATGACATCTCTCTTCTTCTTAGCTTCCATAATCTTAATATATTTACTACCTATATCTATTGAAACAAGTTTGATGTCCTTTATTTTAGGCAATTTCTTAACTTTTTTCTTCTTCTTAACAACAGAGGTTTTACCAGCTTCAATTTCTTTTTCATCAATTCCAGTCTTTACAGCCTCATCTAATTTACTTATCATCTTCTCACCTCTAAAGCCTTAATTTAAATTCCCTTTTAACCATTTTATTTTTAATCTATATTTTTTATATTATCTTTATCATTATCTAAACTTAGCTAAATTTATTTATTTTTTTAATTTTGTCTTAATTCCTAAAAAACACCTTAAAATCCTTGTTTTAAGGTGTTTTGAATTAAACATTACTCTGTTATTGGTGCAGTTCCTCCTGCAGTTGTATAAACAACATTTGTAACTGATCCATCACTGCTATCTATTATTACTGTAAATCCTTTATTAATATCAGGTTTATATTGTGGTTTTTTTACTTCTGTTAACATTCCTGCAAAATAACCTGCTGAAGGAGTGCCATCTAAGTTTGGTGCTACTGTTGGATTTGAATTAGCTGGAAAACTTATTGCATAATTATTATTAGAAATATCTAATTTTTCATTAGCTATTGCCATTAATGTTATCTTTTCTATTTGTTCTGCCGTTCTCTTATCAGCCTTTTTTAATGAATCATTTCTAACCTTAGTAAAGTTAGGTATCGCTATAAGTGCTATAATAGCCAATACCGCTAATACTATAACTAACTCTATAAGTGTAAATCCTTTCTTTTTTGTCTTAATATTTTTAATCATTTTTTATTCCTCCTATTGACTTAAAGTTGTGTTTTCATTATCATAATATACAGTTACATTACTATTTGAATCAATTTCCACTCGAAACGCTTGCTTATTATTAACTTGAGGCTTTTTAACCTCCTTTAACATTTCAAAATAATTATCTCCTGGATTGCTAGACGGTACTCCTACCCCTTCAACAAGTAATAACTTTTTAGTTGTACTATCAAATTTCAAATTATACTTTGCATTTTGCCCATCAGATCTCGGCTTTACATTATCATTAGCAATTGCCATCAAAGTTATCTTTTCTATTTGTTCTGCTGTTTGTTTGTCAGCTTTTTCTAAAGATTCATTTCTAACTTTAGTAAAATTAGGTATTGCTATAAGTGCTATGATAGCTAATACAGCTAGAACTATTACAAGTTCTATAAGTGTAAAACCTTTTTTCTTTGTTTTTAGATTTTTTAACATCTTAAAAATCTCCCCCTTAATTTTTAATAATATTTTTATTTATTCTAAAAAGTATTTCTACCTTTGTAGACCATTTAATTGCTATATCTTTTTATGCAATTGTATGATACATTTCAAACATTGGAGTTAATACTGAGATGATTAAGAACCCTACTACTATTCCCATTACTACAAGCATTATAGGTTCTATTACTGATGTGATTGCTTCTATTGCTCTTTCAAGTTCGTCATCATAGAAGTCTGCTGTTTTAGATAAGATGTCATCAAGCGATCCTGCTTCTTCACCTATTTTTATCATTGAACTTAACATAAGTGGAAAAACTCTTATTTCCTTTATTGGTTCTGCTAGTCCATCCCCTTTTAAAATTCTATCTTTTACTTTTCCAATTTCTATTTCTGCAAATTTATTTCCAAGAACTCCTGCAACAATTTCTAGTGATTGTACCATTGGTACACCTGCTGCAAGAACTGTAGATAAGCTTCTTGTAAATCTTGAAACTACTATTTTTTGATTTAAATCTTTAAACGGTGAATATCTTAATTTAAAGATATTATATTGTCTTTCTCCTTCTGGAGTTTTCTGAGTTATAAAATAAAATGAAAAACTTATAGCTACAACTACTGCAAGAACTATATACCATTTTTCTCTTAAGAATGTGCTCATTGCAAGTGTCATTTGTGTTGTCCATGGAAGTGCTGCTCCCAAACTTTCAAACATATCGATAAACATAGGCATTACAAAAACTAATATAATTGTCATAACGACTACTGTAACTAATGCTAATATAATAGGATAAATCATTGCATTTTTAATTTTTCCATTTAATTTATGTTGCTTTTCATAATATGTAGCCATTCTATTCATCATTTGATCTAGAGTTCCACTTGTTTCTCCTACTTCTGCCATACTAATTAAAAGTGATGGAAATATTTTTTCATGCTTTCTCATACAAACAGAAAGCAATTCCCCTTTTTTAATATCTTCATCTATTTCTACTAAAGAACTTCTTATTTTTTTGTTTGGAAGTTGCTCTGCAAGCATATTTATAGCATGGTTAATTGTAACTCCTGCTTCTAGCATTGTTGCAAACTGCCTACAAAATATTGCTATATCTTTAAGTTTTACTGAAGACATAAAATCTAATTTAATTTCTTGTGATTCTTGTTTTTCTTCAATTTTCAGTACCATAAGTCCATTAGACTGCAACATAGAATGTACTGCTTCTTTATTATCTGCTTCAAAACCAGCTTGTTCTACTATTTCGCCTGTGTTACTCATAGCTCTATACGAAAATTTAGGCATTTTTTATTCCCCCTTTCTTATCTACTCTAAAAATGTTAATGAAACTAGCTCATCTATAGTTGTCTTTTTCTCAATTACTAGTTCCCTACAACTTGTAGTAAGTGTTTTCATTCCTTTTTTAACAGCTAAATCTTTTAATATATCTGAATTCTTCGTTGTTAATATCAAATCTTTTAATTCTCTATCAACCTGTAGAATTTCATATACTCCTATTCTTCCCTTATAACCTAATCCACCACAAGTTTGACAGCCTGTACCTCTGCTCAAAGTTAAAGATTCATTTTCATCAACTTCTAGCATCTTCTTTTCATACTCACTAGCTTCATATTCTTCTTTGCATGATGGACAAATCCTTCTGACAAGTCTTTGTGCAATAACTCCCTTAATAGCTGATGCAACTAAAAATGGTTCTACTCCCATATCCACAAGTCTTAAAACTGATGATGCAGCATCATTTGTGTGCAGAGTACTTAAAACTAAATGTCCTGTGATAGCTGCTCTAACACCTATTTGTGCTGTTTCACCATCTCTCATCTCCCCTATCATAATGATATCTGGATCTTGTCTTAACATAGATCTAAGTCCTGCTGCAAAAGTTAGTCCTGCTTTAGAGTTAACATGAACTTGGTTTATTCCTTCAACTGTATACTCTACTGGATCCTCTATAGTTGTAATATTTTTATTTCCATCATTTAATTCTGATAACACTGTATATAAAGTAGTAGATTTACCACTTCCTGTTGGTCCTGTTACTAAAATAATTCCAAAAGGTGAGGCAATTATTTTATCAAGCTTTTCTAGCAAATCTTCACTCATCCCTAGCTTGTCCTTACCTATTTTATAGTTATTTTTATCAAGTATTCTTATAACGACCTTTTCTCCTGTTATTAAAGGTATGGTTGATACCCTCATATCTACGTCTACATCATCTATTTGTGTTACTATTCTTCCATCTTGCGGAACTCTTTTCTCTGCTATATTCATTCCACCAAGAATTTTTATTCTTGTTATTAACGCACTAAGTGCTTCTATATTAATTTTAAGAATTTCCTTAAGAGTTCCATCTAATCTATACCTTACCCTAATATAATCTTCATAAGGCTCTATATGTATATCTGAAACTTTTTGATTAACAGCATCTGAAAGTATCTGATCTACCATTTTAACTGCTGGTGCATTTTTAATATCATCTACTTCTATTTCTTTTTTCTTCTTTGCACCTTGCTTTTCTTTTTCTAATTCTGTTGCTGCATTTTGAACTTTACTACCAGAAAAATATTTTGAAATAATATTTTCTATATCACTTTTCTTAGCTATACACTTTTGAATGTGATAGTCTGTAGCAAATTTAATATCATCTTCTGCAAACATATTTAATGGATCTGCAAATGCAACTTTTAATGTATCGTCTGAAATCATGCAAATAGGAAATATTATATGCTTTTTACAAATAGCTTCAGTTATACTTTTTAAAACACTTCTATCTATTTCTACTTGTGATAAATCTAAAATTTCAAAATTAAATTGCTTATGAAGAATTTCCATAATATCTTCTTCAGTTACAAGTCCCTTTTCAACTAATATTTCACCAATTCTTTTTCCACTTAACCTTTGCTCTTCTAGAGCATCCATTAATTGCATATTAGTTATTTTTTGAGTTTCTATTAGTAAATCACCAATTTTTAACTTACGCTTTAACATAACATCCCCCTGATTTTCAAATATAATCATTTTTATCCATTTTTATACTAATATTATATTATTTTCCTGTAGAAAAAACAACTGAAACCGATTTTTATTTGTCGACAAAATTCATTTTTTTACATACATAATTTAAGTTAAAATTTATAAAAATACTCATTTATATATACTAACCCTAGTATTATTACTAAATAAATTGAAATTGCTATGCTTGGACCAAAAGGAATATAGTCTGTCTTTTTTCGTTTTTTTGATAAGATTAAAATTCCTCCAATAAATCCACCTATAATAAATGAAATTAAAATCATAAAAATACTTAATTCCCAACCTATAAATATTCCACCTAAAACAGCAATTTCTATATCGCCTTCTCCCATACCACCAGTAAAGTAACAAATTCCACCAATAATTATGGCGCAGATTATAGCTCCTAGACATCCTATAAAAAATATTTTCAGAAAGCTTTCTATTCCGTCACTTACTTTAAATGTTTCATATATAACAAAAATTAATCCTATTATTATTCCTGGAATCGTAGTTACTGAATAAACATCAGTAGTGTCATAATCTATTAACGCAATTACAATTAAAAAGAATGTTAAGATAGAAAACTTAAAAAACTCATATCCTAAACCATATCTTAAGTATAAAAGCGAAATTAATATCCCTGTCATAAATTCCACTAATGGATATCTAAGACTTACCTTTGCTTTACAATATCTACATTTTCCTCTCAAAAATAAATAACTTATAATAGGAAACAAATCTAACCATGATAGTTGATGTCCACAAAAGCCACAACTAGATGGTGGATTAACTATGGATCTTTCTTCTGGTATTCTATAGATACAAACATTTAAAAAACTTCCTATTGTTATTGCAAAAATAAAAACAATCATAACCATCTAGCCATACCCCCTTAAAACTATATTCCCAAATTCCTTTACTTATTAATATTATCGAAATGTTTATTAATAAATTTATTTTTATTTAACTAAATCCCATTTTTTATTATTAATTAAATCATTCGCTTGAATGACATTATTAGATTCAGAACCAACTCCATTATTAGAGCCATCTCCTCCTCCTAAAATTTCATCAAAAGAATCAAATCCAAAAATCTCTTTAAACACGTTACTAAGAGTACTATAATTTACAGAGAAACTTCCTATATTAGCAACAGAACTGTTTTCATAAACTAAATTATTACCAGTTAGAACTACTACGTATGAGTTAATAGCACTACCTTCCATTTCTACTTTAATATCACCCTTTGTTATAATAATCGCTATTTCATTATTGTAGTCAACTTTTACATTTGTATAATTCCCTTTATTTTCTGTTGTCTTTTGATTTATTACTATATCACTATTCTCATCATTAAAAATAAGCTTTATTCTCTTAGCTGCAATATCTGTAATATTATTCATTGTAAGACATTTTCTTTTACAGTCTTCCTCATTATTTCCATTAACACAAACTTTACCATCTGTACTACATAACCTATGATTAACCAACTTTGCTACTGTATCATATGTCATACCTTCTGTTGAAAATATAGCTACGCTATCATCTTTATATTTTCTATCAAATATCTTAACATCATTAGTTCCTATTTTTTCATAAATAGAATCAGATGAAATAATTTTAGAAATCGCATTCCAATTAACTGAACCCATTACTGTTACTTCCTCTGGTCTTGTCCAAAAATCTTTTGGCATTTCAGCATCTGCTGAATTTCTTAAATAAACCTCTTCTACAAATCTTTTTTGCTGTTTAGATAAATCAATTATCTGTTTTCCTTCAATTGCTTTCCCTTTGTTATAAGTAACTCCTGCACCTTTAATACTCTTTGCTTGTATACCCTCTAATAATGTATTTTCAATAACATTATTTTTATAAAAGCTTTCTACTAAATCTACCTTGTCACTTAAAGATAGTTCTCCATATGTTGCCTCATTATCTTTGTATATTTTATCTATAATATGAAGTGGTTTCTTATAATCATATAAATATAGATTATTATTTTTATCTTCAGATAATTTATCAACATGACCTCTATCTGTATACGGAGCTGTATTTCTATTTATAACTACAGATTCCCCAGATTCATAAGTTTTAAGATTATCAGTTTCTCCAAGTCCTAAATAAGCTGTTCCAAGTAAACTTACATCATTTGCTTCTATTTTTGATGTAGTTCCAAAATCCTTTGAATCCACTATTATAGAACTTGATTTTTCATCATCTAATAAGTTTATTTCCTCAAAACTTTTGATATCATTAAGACCATAATAATCATTTATTTTAATTAAAGATTTTTCACCCTTCAAAATCAAATCATTATATACATAAAAATCTCTAAGGTTTTTATTAAGCCCAGAATCTTGAACATCTACTTTTCTTGGGTTTATATTTACCTTATTATTTAATAGAACATCCTGTGCAAAAATATCTCCATACAAATCCACATTAGTCCCATCCATAGTTATAGCACCTCTAGTAACCACATTACCTATCCACTGTACAAGATTTGAATTAGTACTTTTTTGTACCATTCCACCTGCTCCAACTACTGACTTACTATTTCCATTCCCTAAAATTTGTATACCTCTTTCAAATCTATTATTACTAGATGTTCCATTAACCCATATATCTCCATATGCTTTAAAATGTCCTGTATTATTAATAGTTAAATTTCCATCTGCTGCTATAAGATAGTCTAAAAGATTAGATTTCGCAATAGTTTGGACCTCATTTATAGCTATAGTTCCATAATCAGGAACTGCAATGTTATATGCAATTTTAACTTCTCTATCTTTTTCATTTTCATCCTTAAAATTCGATTTTAAAGCTATTCTTAAATCTTTTACATCATCTTCACTAGCCCCACTTGGGAGCTTTTCTATCTGACCCATTTCAACTTTTACTATATTCCCCTTTTTCACAAAAGTATCATAAATAACTGCTGAACTTGTCACATTATCTATTCTGTCTTTCAAATTATCATTAATATATTTTTTATATTCTGTTTTAAATATAATATTTTTTTGATTATAATCTAATGAACCAGTGCTATTAGTTACTGCTTTATCTCCTTCTTCAATAGCCTTCTTCACAACTTCTATAGATTCACTTTGAGCTATATCAATTCCTGAATCAGCACCATAAAAGTTTTCTATTCGTACACTTTCATCTTTTCTAAGCTTGAAACCTGTAGTAGTCATTGATAAAACTGAAACTATTAATATAGATAAAATAGCAAAAAATCCAACAACAACAAGCAACACACTACCTTTTTTCTTTTTTTTCAGCATAACACTCTCTACTCCCCTATATAAAATTCTGCTTCTACAGTTTCTATAACTTTCCCATTTTTCAAAATATCTAACTTAGCTGTGTATAAACCAATTCTTTTATTATTCACATCATAAATAATATTGCTAAAAGTTTTTATACTTCCATCTTTATCTAAAGAAAAACCTTTTTCATAATTTTCTCTTTCAAGTTTTATATCTCTTAAAACCTGCAACTCTAATTGTGTTAAACCATTATTATTAACCTTAATGTTTACTGTTGGTTTAATAGCTGTATCACTTCCATTAATTTCAGACTTAAAAGAAACATCTTCAATATATATAGTTAAAGCTCCATCTAACTTTTTTGTTCCTTTGAACAATTCTTTTGCTGGTTTGTCTCTATCAACTACAGTTACAATTCCTCTATCTGATATATTTACATTAATATTAGCAACATCATCTATCATAGTTTGTGTTAATTTATAATTGCTTTTTATCATATTTTCAATATCGTTCTGTGCTAATGTTCCTTCTAAAAACTGAAATTCAATTTTATTAGAGGCATTTTTAGTAACTACAAGTAACGCTCCAATTTTAGGATTTAACCCTAGTGTTGGATTACCATAATTACTATCATTAACATCTGTTACTGTAGTACTTTCTTTTATAACCCCATTTATCTCAAATCCATTTATCTCTCCTGTAGAACTCAAATTATAAATTTTATCAGTTCCTGAGTTTGTTATTTCTAATGCTTGACTATGAAAATTTATACTTGCATTATTTTCTATCCTATCTTGTATCTTTAATTTTTCTATTACTTGTTGTCCTAAAAGCTTGGCTGTCTGTGTATTTTCTGCTTTCTTATTCGCCCTAACAGAGGTTAACATACCATTTGCTAATGGAAGTAACATAATTCCGATAATTCCTAATGCTATAACTACCTCTAAAAGAGTCATCCCTTTCTTAACTCTTTTCATAAAACATATCCCCTTAACAATAAAATATTATGTAAATTTTACTATTTATTAGTAATTTTACCATAGGTATACATATTAATATCATTTTAAAAATGATTGTTATTAAATTCTTTACAAATTTAGATAAATAACAGTTAAAACTAGGTTATGTTGTTATTTTTTTGTCTAAAAAAACACTAAAACTCATCCGCTTTAGTGTTTTTTCTCCAATATTTTTTAAATTATTTATCATGTATATTTTATTTAATTAATTCCCACTTAATTTCATCTAATATATCAGAAGAATTTACAACCTCTTCTCCATTCCCCTGATCAATTATTCCGCCACCATCTACAACGCCACCAATAACTCCAACAAATAATTCTTTAAATATATAATTTAATTGTTCAAATTTTGGAACTGCATGATTACCAAATCTCATAACTCCACTAACATCTAAAGCTAAATTTTCAGTAGTATAAAACATCCCTCTTACTTCACTATTTTTACTTATATTATTTTGGTCTACTAAAATATCTCCATCACTAATTATTACAGTTATATTTGCATTACTCTCTACAAGATTTGCCGGAACTAATAAATTCCCTTTATCTTCTTTTATTTCATTTACAGAATTAGAAAAAACTATTTTTTTAGCCTCACCTATTTTATTTCCTGATTTATCCCTCTCGCATACATTAAATAATATATTTATTTTAGCTCCACCTAAAATAGATGTGCTACCTTCTATTTTATCGTCTAAAATCTCTTTTACTGTTTTTGTACTTTCAAACCATACTGCATCCTTAATCTTTCCAGTATCAGGATATGCAGACTTTCTCTTAAAAATTTCTTCTCCACCATCTTTATGTGTAAGATTTTCCTTAATCATAAGAGTATCTCTTATAAACTTCCAATTAAAACTTTTCTCCACACTAGCAACTATATTTTTTGTATTAAAACCTGATTCTGATTCTGCATAACTTAATGTGTTTCCCATGTTATAAGCCTGCTCTACAAATTCTTTTCTAGAGCATTCAACCATATCTCTCCTATTAGCCCCATGACTATGCCCCTCTATAGAACATTCAGGATATTTAGAATTTGGCTGAACTATCCCATTTTCTTTTTTATTAGTATTATAACTAACCCCAGCAGTATACGTAGTATTTCCAACATCTATTCCATTGAATATAGGATTTCCTAAAACATCTTTATTTTCTTCAAAATACTTATTAATTACTTCAACTTTATCTCCAACGCTTAAATTTTTATACTCATTTCCATCCCATACCTGATCTACAATATGAAGGGGATTCACATATTCATACAAATATTTTTCCTCTGTTATTCCCTTTTCCACAAGTTTTCTGTTAGTGTAAGGCTCAGTGAATTTATTTATAACCACAGATTCACCTGTCTTATAGTCTATTCCCTTTAATTTTAAATATGCTGTTCCAAGAACATACATATTCTCACTTATATTAATCTTACTCCCTACTCCAAAATCCTTTGAATTAACTATTATAGAACTTGCAGTTCCCCAATTTTTAGAATCTTCTTTAAGATCTTCATCTGAAGGATTCTCCTTTGTATCAATTTCATCTAGCCCATAATAATTTTTCATAGTAATATTAGTTCCACTACCATCAAAAACAAAATCATTATATACATACAAATCATCCTTTAACTTTAATGAATCTCCTGACCCCTTATATAGAAAATCATCTGCAAAAATATTATGTGCATTTAAATTTACATTATCAACAAGCAAATCTCTAGGTGTTACTATATTCCCCTGCCAATGAAAAACTTGTTGTAATCCATTATTTCCATATAATTTTATTGCTGGATTATAATTCACATCTTGTCTAGTTCCATTTTGATTGCTTCCACCTATCCACATATCTCCAAGAGATTCAAATGTACCATTATTATTTATATCTAAGTTTCCATCTATACCCATGATATAATCAAAAATACTATCATTAATTACTGCCTCTCCTGCTTTCTTTCCATAATTCGGAGTTTTTATATTATAGTTAAAAACAACTTCTCTTTCCTTATTATCCTTATCTTTAAAATTAGATTTTAAACTCCAAGGCTGAACTCCATTTTCCCTAATATCTTTTACTGCATCAACACTCACTATCTTGCCATCTCTGTTAAACTCATTATAAATAGAACTCATAAAATCTACATTATCAATTTCAGCTTCTAATCCATTATCAATAAGTTTTTCAAAATACTCTTTAAAGTGTATATCTTTCCATTTTTCATCATTGAAATCTACATTACTACAACCATCATGCATATGCTCAACTTCTATTTTTTTGACGTGTTCATATGCTTTTTCAACAGCTTCATCAATAAATGCTAAAATTTTATTTTTAGCAATCTCTATACCTGAATCTGCTCCATAAAAACTTTCAATCCTTTTATTTTCATCTTTCCTAAGTTTAAACCCTGTAGTAACCATACTCATTATAGAAAGAATTACAATTGATAATATAGAAAAAAAACATACTACTATTAATAATGTTGATCCCTTCTTTTTCCCCTTAAACTTCATCTTTATCTACTCCCCTATATAAAACTCCATTTGTATTTTCTCTATATACTCATCTCTTCTCTTCATATCAAGTTCCACAGAATATAATCCTTTATGAGAATCATTTGAATCAAATATTATATTTGAATAAAGATTTATATTACCTTCTAGGCTTATATTTCCCTTAAGTGTCCCCTCATCTTTTGATAACTTAGAGTCTCTAAAAACATATATCTTTTCACTCTTATTAGATTTATTATTAAAATTAAATTTAAAATCATTTTCTTCTATAACATATATACCTAATGTAGTTGCATCTTTAGAAATATCATTTATCAATATATTATCTAATAAAATTTTATATTGTTTTTCCTTACTAACAGTATTTTCAAACTCCTCAAATACAATATTTATATCTTTTATTCCACCCATAGATTTTTTTATAAACCCTGTATTTGTACTAACTATTGATTCTATATTTTGCCCTGACTTTAACATATCTGTATAATATATATTATCCTTGTCCACCACTACCAAAGCTCCTAGCTCCTCAGTTATGTAATCTTTGCTGCTTTGATCCTCATTCACTTTTAAAATATCTTTTGTATAAATTTTCCCATCAACAGAATAACCATTTACATTATCCACCTTTATTGGATAGTATGACTTTGATGGATCATTTATATCAACTTCAACTAAATCTAAGATTTCTATACTAGCATCTCTAAAATTTATACTTTCCTTTTTTATATCATCTTTTACTTTCAAATTTTCAACTATTTGTTGTCCTATAAGCTTTGCTTCTTGTATTCTTTCACTTTTTATATTTGCTTTAACAGCACTCAACAAAGAGTTCATCATAGGCAATAATAATATACCTATAATCGCTAGTGAAATAACTATTTCTAAAAGTGTCATCCCCTTCTTTACCTTTTTCATAACAGCACTCCTTTTTAAAACATAATGTAAATGTTTTTCCCTCATATATATGTATTACAGATTATAAAAAAAAATAACACCTAGAGATAATCTCTAAGTGTTATAAATTATTTTATTATTAAATTTTAGTACATACCTTCCATTCCTTGTTGTGGCATACTTGCTTGAACAGGTTCTGGAATATCAACTACAGCTGCTTCTGTAGTTAAGAATGTAGCTGCAACTGACGCAGCATTTTGAAGAGCTGATCTTGTAACCTTAGTTGGATCAACTATTCCTGATGCTACCATGTCTTTATACTCACCTCTTAAGGCATCATAACCCATTCCAGCATCTAAATTTCTAACCTTCTCAACTATTACTGACCCTTCTTCACCAGCATTGAAAGCTATTTGTCTCATTGGCTCTTCTAAAGCTCTAACAATTATTTTTATACCAACTTTTTCATCAGCAATATCTGATGTAAGTTGTGCAACTTTATTTATTACATTTACATATGCTGTTCCACCACCAGCAACTATACCTTCTTCTACAGCTGCTTTAGTAGCATTAAGTGCATCTTCTATTCTAAGTTTTCTTTCCTTAAGTTCTGTTTCAGTAGCTGCACCTACTTTTATAACAGCTACACCACCTGCAAGTTTTGCAAGTCTTTCTTGAAGTTTTTCTTTATCAAACTCTGATGTAGACTCTTCAAGTTGTGATTTTATAACGCTTATTCTATTACGAATTTCATTTTTATCACCTTTACCATTTACAATAACTGTATAATCTTTACTTACTTTTATACTTTCTGCTTGACCAAGCATATCTAAAGTAGTTTCTTTTATATCCATTCCAAGTTCTTCTGAAACAACTGTACCACCTGTTAAGATAGCAATATCTTTCAGCATTTCTTTTCTTCTATCTCCAAAACCTGGTGCTTTAACTGCAACACAGTTGAAAGTTCCACGAAGTTTATTAACCACTATAGTAGCAAGAGCTTCACTTTCTATGTCTTCAGCTATAATTAAAAGTTTTCTTCCTGATTGCACAATTTGCTCAAGAACAGGTAAAATTTCCTGAATATTATTTATCTTCTTATCTGTTATAAGTATAAGAGGACTATCAAGTTCTGATATCATTTTCTCAGTATCTGTTACCATATAAGGAGATAAATAACCTCTATCAAATTGCATTCCTTCAACTACATCAAGTTCAGTTCCCATAGATTTTGATTCCTCTATAGTAATAACACCTTCATGTCCAACTTTTTCCATAGCATCCGCTATAAGTTGACCTATATTTTCATCAGCTGCTGATATAGCTGCAACTCTTGCAATATCTTCTTTTCCATCTATTTCTTTAGAAATTGCTTTTATTTCTTCTACAGCTTTTTCTACAGCTTTATTAATTCCCTGTCTAACTAAGATAGGATTTGCTCCAGCTGTAACATTTTTAAGCCCTTCTTTAATTATAGCTTGAGCTAAAAGTGTAGCAGTTGTAGTCCCATCCCCAGCAACATCGTTAGTTTTTGTTGCTACCTCTTTAACTAATTGTGCTCCCATATTTTCATATGGATCTTCAAGTTCTATCTCTCTAGCGATAGATACCCCATCATTTGTTATAAGAGGTGTTCCATATTTTTTATCTAAAATAACATTTCTTCCTTTTGGTCCAAGTGTAACTTTTACCGTATCGGCAAGTTTATCAACACCTGCTTGCATTGATCTTCTTGCTTCTTCTCCAAATTTTAGTGACTTTGCCATAAATACTCATCCTCCCCAAATTAGTCTTCTATAATAGCTAATATATCATCTTCTTTGATTATTATAACTTCTTCACCATCTACCTTTATATCATTTCCAGCATACTGTGAATAAAGTACCTTATCGCCTACTTTAACTTGCATTTCCTGTCTGATATCATCAACTATCACTCCTGGTCCTACAGCTAAAACCTCAGCATATTGTGGTCTTTCCTTTGCTGCTCCTGTTAAAAGTATTCCACTTTTTGTTTTTTCCTCTGCAACAGCCCTCTTAATAACAACTCTGTTCCCAAGTGGTTTAATATTCATTTTTAAAAACCTCCCTCTAAAACTCTAATTATTATAATTTTATTAGCACTCATTTTGTTTGAGTGCTGATTTAATATTATAATATTAAAATTTCACTTTAAATTCAATTTCTATTTTTAATCAAAAATCTTTGACATCATCTAATTTTTTTCACTAGAAAAAAATATCGCCTAATCTCTTTAAATTTCTAATTTTTTCTGTCAAACCCATTATAATATATTTTTTTAAAATAACATACTAAGTTATACAATTCTTGTCAATAATCTAAAATAAATAAATTATTAAAGGGGAATAAATGATGATAAAAAATACAAAACACTTTATTTTTGCAATTCTTACATTCATTTTATGCATATGTGTAAATATATTGTTTGTAGTTAACAGCACTTTTATTTTTAAATTTTTTAGTATTTCTAATAAAACATCTGAAATTTTAGCTTTACCTTTAGACTCAATATTATCAGACTATAATAAAATCATAAGTTTTATAAGAAATCCACTTATATATAACCTTAGATTTGAAAATTTTTCTTTAAGTAATAATGGGCTCATTCATTTTTTTGAAGTAAAAACTATATTCATGTATATATTCATGATAGCTTTTTCTATATTAGTGTTTTTTGCTGCTTATTTAATCTACAAAAATTTCTTTTTCCAAAAAACCTTGCTTCACGATAGATTAAAACGCAACTTAAAAATATTTAACCATTACTTTAATGTTATAGTTATTTGTACAACCTTATTCATCGGCATTTTTATTTTCATAGATTTTGAAAGCTTATTCATTAAATTTCATGAAATATTATTTAATAATGATCTTTGGATTTTTAATTCAACAACAGACTCAATAATTAATATACTTCCCCAAAACTTTTTTATGCTATGTTCTATAATAATATTCTTAATGCTACTATTAGAAACTTTCATACTAAATTTTTCACTAAAAAAAGATGTTGATTAAACCTCAACATCTTCTTTTAATTTATTTACAAACTTACGGCCGATAAAATATACCACACCTATTACTATTACAATCAAAACACCTATTACTATAATAGGTATTATATTTTCTCTTCTAAATTGACCTTTTATAAAGTCTAACTTAGTTCCAAAGAAACAAGAAACAAATAAAGCTGGCATTCTAGCTATAGTTGATACTAGTAAAAATTCTTTTAAACTAATATCAGCTATTCCACTAATATAGCCTAATATATCTTTAGGAATCCCTGGAATCATATATAAAATAAAGATTACTGTTTTAGGATGTTTTTTTCTCTTTTTATGAGGATGAGTTTCCTCTCTATGATGTTTTGCATCTTCTATTTTCTTAATAATCCATAAACTATCTTTATGAACTATCTTTTCAACAAATGGTTTTCCAAACTTTCTAGAAATCATGAAAGTTATTCCACTACCTAAAACAATTCCTATAATACATAACAAAAAGCTTAAATATGGTCCAAAAATATAACCACCTGCAAATTGAACTACTTCTCCTGGAATAAAAAATATAATTATTTGTAAAACTTGAAGAATTACAAACACAATAGCACTAGCCGATCCATAACTTAAAACCCAATTTTTAATCTCAGTAGGATTACTAGCAAACTCTACTATTTTATCAAAATTTAAAACTATCGGAATACAAATAATAAGCATAATAAAAATTATACTTCCCCATTTTATATATTTTTTTATAGCAATTTTATCCACCATTAACACCCCTTTAATCGTTTTAAACTCCCATATTTTAATATTAACACAATAAAATTACTAATAAATTACATTTATAACTTTATTCCCTTTTCTTTTGTATAATAAAATAAATATTGTTGTGCAAAACCTGCATATTTTCCAAATCTATCTATACCAAAACTTCTTATCTTAGGAAGAGAAGAATCTTTAGCTCCATAAAAATGTATCATAGCTCTTTTTACCCAAACATCAACTGGAAAAGCTGATGTTTTTCCCATAGAAAATAACATAATACAATCTGCAACTTTAGCACCTACACCATTATAATTCTGTAAAGCTATATGGCATTTTTGATCTTCTAATTTCATAATTCTTTCTAAATCATATAATTTTAAAAATTCTTCATCTCTTTCAACCTCGCCTCTATTCATCATCTCTGATGTATAAATTTTATGTGAAGTATCTACAATATATTTACTTCTAAAAGAACCTCCAGCCTCTTTCATTTGAGCTTCTGTAACAAAAGCTAATACTTCTTTTTTAGGAAAAGTATGATATATATTACCTTTATACTCTATTTTTTCTCCCCATATTTCTGAAATAATTTTAATAGTTCGTTTTATTACAGGTATACTATTTCTAGCAGATATAATAAAAGATATAACCATCTCATATGGCTCCTGATTTAAAACTCTTATTCCTGTTCCATAAGATAACGCTTCACTTAAAATAGAATCTTTTGAAAGTTCTCTTTTAATCTCAGAATAATCTCTATCTAAATCAAAATAATGTCTCCAAATATTATTAAAATCTTTTTGATTAGTATTATAAAACTTTAAAGTATCTCCTACTTGCTCAACTTCTAATACCTTATCATATGCTATACCTATATACTTATTTTCATCCACTTTTCCCCATCTAAAACATTGACCACATTCAAGCGTCTGAACTAAATCAAAATTTTTGATTCCTTCGACAATTATTACATCTTCATTATATTGTATATTTGAAAAATCCAATATTAACACCTCATCCTATAGTATATTTTTTCTAAATTGTCTACGACTAAAATCGCAAAACTCTTAAGTAACACTTACTATTTCAAGTAAATTTACCAAACTAACCTCAGAGTTTCTGCAATTTTTATATATTATCTATATCAAAATTCTCACTAAATTTATTCTAGTTATATTTACATACTTATAATAACCTCCTCAAAACACTTCGTCAATTTTTATCTGACATGTTATTTGTATTGTTTCTATAACTTATATAAATTTTAAAATATCTTTAATACGAAATCCTATCTAAAGTTTAAAATAAAAAAAAGAAGGCATAATACTATGCCTTCTTTTACGCTATTTTATTCTTCAACTTCTGACATCTCACCTAATAAAATTGCATCTAATCCTCTTTCTTGTTCTTCTTTAGTAGTTCTTATTGAACCTGTTAAATCAGCAACTTTTAATACTATGAATGTAACTATTATTGTATAAACAGTAACTATTACAACCCCTAGTAATTGGATTAAGAATTGGTGTACGCTTCCGAATACTGGTTGTCCGTTAAAGTTAACGTTAACTGCTGAATTAGCAAATATACCTATTAAAAGTGTACCTGTTAATCCACCCATTCCGTGAACTCCCCAAACATCTAAAGCATCGTCCCACTTCATCTTCTTAGCAAATGCTACACAGAAGAAGCATACGATAGCAGCTATAGCACCAATTGCAACAGCAGCTAATGGTGTTACATATCCAGCCGCTGGTGTTATTGTTGCAAGACCAGCAACTGCACCTGTACAAATTTCTAGGAATGAGAATCTCTTATGTTCGATATAAGCAATTATCATCCAAACAATCATAGCTGTAGCACCAGCTACACCTGTGTTAGTGAATGCGATAGCAGCTGTTTGACCACTTGCTAATGCTCCACCTGAGTTAAATCCAAACCATCCGAAGATAAGTAAAGCTGTACCTATTCCAACTAATGTTAAGTTTCCAGGTCCTTTTTTGTTCTTAACGGCTCTTGGTCCAAAGTACCAAACACCAACAAGACCAGCAAATCCAGCTGTAATATGGATAACAGTTCCTCCAGCGTAGTCAACGAATCCTAGTTGTGCTAAGAATCCACCACCCCATACCCAGTGAGCTACTGGGAAGTAAACTAGTAATGTCCATAAGAATAATACTTTTATCCATCCACCTATCTTAATTCTGTTAGCAAATGCTCCTGTCATTAATGGCGCAGTAATTATTGCGAACATTAATTGGTACATAAAGAACATTAAGAAAGGTATATGAGATCCATAACTTGCATTAACAGCAAAATCCATTCCTCTAAAAGCAAAGAATTGTGCTGGGTTACCAATAACGCCTCCGATATTAGTACCAAATACTAAACTGAATCCTCCAAAGATCCACATTAAAGTAACAACTCCGATAGATATAAATGATTGGAACATCATTGTTAATGAGTTTTTCTTCTCAACTAATCCACCGTAGAAGAATGCAAGACCTGGAGTCATTATTGCAACAAGTATCGTTGCAACAATCATAAATGCTACGTCACCATGATTTATAGCGTGCATCATATTTATTCCTCCTCTTATTCATCCTTAATTGACACAAAAGCATTAAAATATGTATAATTTCTAATTTGTTATTAATGCGCTTTTATTATATCAATTAATTATTTAAACCAAAGATTTATAAATATAGAATTAAACTTATCATTAAAAGTGTTTTTTTTAATCAAAACTTTAATTATATAATATAAATAACCTTTAGTAAATATCTTTTCTTTGGTTACATTATAGATTTTACAACATATTCTGACTTTTTTCAATTATTTTTCACATTTTAAATAATATTTTAATATTTTAGTGTTGATTATCAAATTTAATAAAATTTTATACGCTACTTCAATTTAGTTTTGCTATATTTTAAGTTCCTATCTAAAAAATTTATTAAATCTATAATCTCAATTCTTCTTATATTAACAATTAAATATAATATTAGTTCTATAATCTTATTTTTCTAAATGTAAAGTTACAAAAAATAATCTTTTATTTAAACTTCAAATCTTTTTTTTTAGAATTTATTAATAATAGTTTTTTCTATTTCTAAATTTTTATTCTAAATTATGTTAAAAATACATAACTTCTATTTAATTTCTCTTAATCCGTAATTTTTCATGAATTACTCTTATCTCTAAAATATGTACTATCAAATTATTTTTAATTATAAAAACACTCAATATTCAATACACTTAATAATTTATTAAATAAAAAAAAAGATAAAACCCAATGGGTTTTATCTTTTTCCTAATTCTAATTCGTTTGAACCAAATTTTTCATTTCTTATATAATTTATACAAGCGAACATAGCTTTCTCTAAATCTTGTGTTAGGTTTCCAAGAACTCTAAGCACAAACGCGTTACATTCAAGCTTTGAGAATCCAGCTTTAATGTCTAATCCTAACGCATCTACTTTTTCTCTTAAAATATCTATTAACTTACCGTTAACTGATGGATCTACAACTATTAGTGAACTATAATTACTATACTCTTCAAAGAATCCTAATGAAGTCATATCATCTTCTCTTGGATTAAGTTTTAAGTTATCAAGCATCATTGGTTTATCATTAACATAAAGTTTTAACTTCATTTGCACACTATTGTACTGGAATTTCTTACCATCTGGTGACCATCCTGATGTTAAACCTTCTGTGTATATAAGAGTTGAAGTATCTCTTACTCTTATATTTGTATGTTGCTTGAACATAGCATTTTTAAATAAAATTACGTTATCAGAAATAAACTCTAAAACAGCATTATCTTCAACTATAATTTCATTTTCTTGATATGATGGAAGGTCGTTCATACATTTGTAAACTTTTGTAGCCGCTTGAGTTGTTACTATAGCTCTAGCATTTTCTTTTACATGAACTCCTGTTCTGAATTGCTCATTTTCAATATATCCTCCCCCTAATTGCATTAGGTAGTAACAAGGTACTCCATCCGTATCTAAATATAAAGCTCTTGCTAGTTTAGCTATTCCACTAAAATAAGATCTCTCAGCTTTAAATTTTTCACCTTTTTTTGCTATTGTTAATTCACTGTTAGCTGCAAATTCTTTTTCATTAATAGGTCTAAACATTATTTAGATAATCCTTCTAATAAACAATTCTTTTTGATCCAGTCTATTACTTGGTTAATTCCTGAATCTGTTTTTAAGTTTGTGAATATAAAGCTATCTTCGTTTCTGAATACTAATGTATCTTTTCTCATTATATCAAGATCTGCACCAACGTATGGAGCTAAGTCTATTTTATTTATAACAAATAAATCACTCTTAATCATACCTTGACCTGCTTTTCTTGGTATTTTTTCACCTTGAGCAACGTCAATTATATACATTGAAAAATCAACTAAATCTGGACTGAATGTAGCAGCAAGATTATCTCCACCACTCTCAACAAATATTAAATCTAAATCATCAAATGTATGTTTTAATTCTTCTATTGCAGCAAAGTTCATTGATGCATCTTCTCTTATAGCTGTATGTGGGCATCCCCCTGTTTCAACACCTACAATTCTTTCTTCTGGTAATACTGAGTTCTTAACCATGAACTTAGCATCCTCTTTTGTATATATATCATTAGTGATAACAGCACACTTGTAATCACCTTCCATAGCTCTTGTTAATCTCTCTATTAATAAAGTTTTTCCTGCACCAACTGGTCCACCTACTCCTATTACTACTGGTCTCATTTTAAGACACTCCTTTCAATCTCTGAATTTTTTTATACACTAAGACATAAATAATCTAAATATTTGTGTTTCGTGTTTTATTTGTGCCATTTCTAATCCTGGAACATTTGCACCAAAATCATCTTCTGTTAGCTTTTCTATTTTTGCATATAAGTTTTCGAAATCATCTCCGAATTCTTTAAGAACTAATTGACCATCTTTTTGTCCAAGAGGTATTGTTCTTACTGCATTTTGAACTATAGTTGACACTGTAGCATACATATGATACATTGTAGCTCTCTTTAAAGGCACATTTAATTGATGCATCATCATTGAAAATGCAATAGCTGGATGTCCGTAAGACTCCTTAGCTTTTATTCTTCTTTGGTATTCTTGTAATAGTTCACAGTCATATAAATCAAGAAGTAATTCACACATTCTTCTTGCAACAAGTTTACCTGCATTTCTTGTTTCCATGGCTACGCTTTGAACAGTAATCCATTCATCTAATTCCCAAATTTCTTCAATTGCTCCTCTATCTATTGCATCATATACAAATCTGATAGCTAACGCATCATTTTGAGAAAATGAATCTTTTAAAAATGCTCTTACCCATGATTTTAAAGTTTCTGCATCATTAATTTTTCCAGTTCTTAAATAGTTTTCCATTCCATATGAATGGTTAAATGATCCCACTGGGAATTGAGAATCACATAATTGCAACATGCTTAATATTTCTACTGACGGTACTTCTTTGTTATACATGCTTATGACCAAACTCCACGTGTCTGAATGCTTTTTCTAATGTTACATTCTTTCTTTCATACGCGATATGCTCTTCTTTTAGTAAATCTTCAACTAGAACATCATATTCTAATATCATCATTCCGTTATTAAACTGTGCTGGTAAATGTCTATTACCTAAATTATGTGCAATTCTTCCCATTTCTGTTATAGTTTGTGGCTTAATTATTAGTACATCATCTGATTTAACACTAACAACAACCATGTTGTGATCATCTTTGTATAAGATATCACCATCTTTAAGTACTGAATCTTTGCTTAAAGAAATTCCGTACTCATTCCCATGATCTGAAGTAACTCTATTTATTCTTTTTAATAATTCATCACTTCTTAAGTATATTTTTTCCATATGTACATGATGATCGTCATGTGAGTGTTCGTCATGTGAATGTTCATGATGTCCCTCATTTGAATGATCATGATGATGATCGTCCATATCATGTATGTTTCCTAAAATTTTATCTAGTATCATAAAAAATACCTCCTAAAACAAAGTTATATATTATAAACATCTAGCATAGTTCCAAAGGAACTATGCCAGATTAATTTATCTATTAGAATAAGAAATATCTTTGTGTTAATGGAAGTTCCATAGCTGGTTCTGCTCTTAATTCTACACCATCCACTGTAACGATATATGTTTGTGGATCAACTGAGATGTTTGGTGTTTTATCATTAAGTTTCATGTCAGCTTTTGTTAAGTTTCTGATTCCATGAACTGGTAACACTTGTTTCTTAAGTCCTAATTCTCCTTGAATATCATTTTCGAATGCAACTTTTGAAACGAATGTGATACATGTTTCAGCAATTCCTGTTTGCTTACCGAAGTACATTTCTCTTAATATTCTTGGTTGAATTGTAGGAATTGAAGCGTTAGCATCTCCTGAAACAGCCATTGATATAAGACCTTTCTTGATTATCATTTCTGGTTTAGCCCCAAAGAATTGAGGTGACCACATTACTAAATCAGCATATTTACCAACTTCAACTGATCCGATATAATCAGAAACACCTTGAGTTATAGCTGGGTTGATTGTGTATTTAGCAATATATCTTTTAATTCTGTTGTTATCGTTAAACTCTGAGTCACCTTCTAATGTTCCTCTTAAGTTTTTCATGTGGTGAGCTACTTGCCATGTTCTTGTAATAACTTCACCAATTCTTCCCATAGCGATAGCATCTGAACTTGTCATACTGATAACACCCATATCGTGAAGAATATCTTCAGCTTCGATAGTTTGGTGTCTGATTCTTGAATCAGCGAAAGCAACATCTTCTGGTACTTTATTATCTAAGTGGTGACAAACCATAAGCATATCTAAATGCTCAGCTATTGTGTTTTGTGTGTATGGTAATGTTGGTGATGTTGATGATGGTAATACATTACTGTATTGAGCAGCTTTGATGATATCAGGAGCATGCCCTCCACCAGCACCTTCTGTATGGAATGTATGAATACATCTTCCAGCGAAAGCGTCAACTGTATCTTCTAAACATCCACACTCATTTAATGTATCTGTATGGATTGAAACTTGGATGTCATATCTTTCAGCTGTTTCTAAAGCTTTATCGATACAACCTCTTGTTGCACCCCAGTCTTCGTGAATTTTTAATCCACAAGCACCAGCTTCTATTTGTTCAGCGTTAGGAGCATCTGTGTGTCCTCCAGCTTCACCTAATATACCAACGTTAACTCCGAAATCTTCGTGAGCTTGTAACATTCTTTTTATGTTAAGTGGTCCTGGTGCACATGTAACAGCGTTTGATCCATCAGCTGGACCTGTTCCTCCACCAAATATTGTTGTTATACCACCTTGTAAAGCAGTTTTACATAAATCAGGGTTAATCATATGAACGTGTGAATCAATTCCACCAGCTGTTATGATCATTCCTTCTCCAGCTAAAGCTTCTGTAGCAACACCAACGATAAAATCAACGTCATCCATGATGTCTGGGTTTCCACCTTTACCGATAGATAAGATTTTACCATCTCTAATACCGATATCTGCTTTATATATTCCTGTGTAGTCGATTATTGTTGCTCCTGAGATTATTAAGTCAGCTACTAATGGGTTGTTTCTTGATTCTATTATGTTAACCCCCATACCAGCTCTAAGTGTTTTACCACCACCGAACTTAGCTTCATCTCCGTGCTTTGTTAAGTCTTTTTCTATTGTAGCAAATAAGTTTGTATCTCCAAGTCTGAAGCTATCTCCAACTGTTGGTCCAAACATATCTACGTATGATTTTCTATTCATTTCAAAACTCATGATTCTGACCTCCTCTTTTGCTTTTTACTATTTTAATTTGCTTAAAACTTCTTCTCTTCTAACGTCTAAGTTTCCATTAACTTTGTCGTTTAATCCGTATACGTTTCTAGCACCTGTCATTTCGATTAATTGAACTTCTTTTTCATCACCTGGTTCAAATCTTACAGCTGTTCCTGATGGTATATCTAATCTCTTACCATAAGCAGCCTTTCTGTCGAATTGTAATCTACTGTTAACTTCAAAGAAGTGATAGTGTGAACCAACTTGAACTGGTCTATCTCCTGCGTTAACTACTTTTAATGTTATAGCTTCTGATCCTTCATTCATAAGGATTTTTCCTTCAGCTAATTTGTATTCTCCTGGTATCATATCATTGACCTCCTTTTATAATTTATTATTGTATTGGATCGTGAACTGTTACAAGTTTTGTTCCATCTGGGAATGTAACCTCAACTTGGATAGCGTGAATCATTTCTGGAACACCTTCCATAACTTCTTCAGCACTGATTAATGTTCTACCTTCTGACATAAGTTGCTCAACAGTTTTACCTTCTCTAGCACCCTCCATTATGTCATCTGTGATTATAGCTACACACTCAGGATAACTTAATTTTAATCCTTTAGCTCTTCTTCTCTTAGCTACATCAGCAGCAACGACCATCATAAGTCTTTCTTGCTCTCTCATTGTAAATTTCATGATTAATCCTCCTTTATATAAAAGTTTCCATTAACAAATAACCAAAAGTTATTTATGTACTTTCCTCAAGAACTAGTATTCTCAGGATTTAATATTTTATACTCTTATTTTATTTGTAAATGTCTGAAAGTTAGTATTATATAACTAACTCGCTTACACATTTAGAATACTCTTCACATAAAAATTCGTCAAATTTTAAGTTTTTAGGTATTTATTCATATATTATGGTTTATTGAATAATATTTTATTAAAAATAATACTAACCTTTAAGAGATTTTTCTAAAAACAAACGTTTTGTAAACAATATAAAAATTTTATTCTTTTTGTGAAAATTTAATGTAAACAAGAAAGCTTACTTTTACAACATTTAAAGGACATTTTACCTCGTAATTTTATATTTGATATAAATAAAAAAAATAGACTTCTTTTAACGAAGTCTACTTTACCATTACCTAAATATTACTAATTATTAATTTATTACTTTATTTTTTATATAATTGTCAATTCCTTTTGCTGCTTTTTTTCCCGCTCCCATAGCAAGAATTACTGTTGCTGCTCCAGTCACAGCATCTCCACCAGCAAATACACCTTCTCGTGAAGTCTTTCCGTACTTTTCATCTGCAACTATGCATTGCCACTTATTAGTATCAAGTCCTTTAGTAGTTGAGCTTATCAATGGATTTGGTGAAGTACCAAGTGACATTATTACTGCATCAACATCTAAAATAAACTCTGATCCTTCAATGACTACAGGTCGTCTTCTCCCTGATACATCAGGTTCTCCAAGTTCCATTTTTGCACACTTCATTCCTTTAACCCATCCCTTTTCATCTTCTAAGATTTCTATTGGATTAGTTAAAATATCAAAAATCACCCCCTCTTCTTTAGCATGATGTATTTCTTCTTTCCTTGCTGGTAGCTCATCTTCACCTCTTCTATATACAATATGAACTTCTGAACCTAATCTTAAAGCAGTTCTCGCTGCATCCATTGCAACATTTCCTCCACCAACAACAGCAATTTTAGATGCTTTTGTTATAGGAGTATCATACTTAGAATCATATGCCTTCATAAGATTACTTCTTGTCAAAAATTCATTAGCTGAAAACACCCCATTTGCATTTTCCCCTTTAATACCCATAAACTTTGGAAGTCCTGCTCCTGAGCCTATAAATACAGCTTCAAAGCCTTCTTCTTCAAATAATTCATCTATAGTTATCGTTCTTCCTACAATAACATTAGTTTCTATTTTTACACCTAATCTTTTTACATTTTCTATTTCAGTTTTTACTACGGTCTCTTTAGGTAATCTAAATTCTGGTATTCCATATACCAAAACTCCTCCTGCTTCATGCAATGCTTCAAAAATAGTAACATCATATCCCATTTTAGCTAAATCTCCAGCACATGTAAGTCCTGCTGGCCCACTACCAACAACAGCAATTTTTTTTCCATTCTTATTAATTTCTATTTCTAACTCTATATTATTTTCTCTTACATAATCAGCAACAAATTTTTCTAACTTTCCAATTGCAACAGCTTCTCCTTTTATTCCAAGAACACATTGACCTTCACATTGACTTTCCTGTGGACATACTCTGCCACAAATAGCAGGTAATGCTGAATCTTTTGCTATAATTTCAGCTGCACCTTTCATATCTCCACCTTTTACCTTATCTATGAAACTAGGTATATTTATAGATACAGGACATTTGCCAACACACTTAGGATTTTTACATGTTAAACATCTATTAGCTTCTTCTATCGCAAGATTTATATTATAACCCTGACATACTTCTTCAAAGTTTTTAGCTCTTATTTTTGCATCTTGTTCTCTAACTGGAGTTCTATTTAACTTTAATCCCATATTTTATTCCTCCCCACAATTTCCACACCCACCATGATGTGTATTTCCTTCTATAGCTTTTAACATCTTTCTTCCTTCTTCTGTCTTATAAATTTGATGCCTTCTCATAGCTTCATCAAAATTTACTAAATGTCCATTAAACTCTGGACCATCCACACAAGCAAATTTAACTTCATTTCCTACAGTAACTCTACAAGCTCCACACATTCCTGTTCCATCAACCATAATAGGATTAAGACTTACTATAGTAGGAATTTCTAATTCTTTAGTGAGTAAACTTACAAATTTCATCATTATCATTGGTCCTATTGCTATTACTTCATCATATTTTTCACCTTTATTTTGAACTAAATCCTTTATGACATCTGTAACTAACCCTTTAACTCCTGCACTTCCATCATCAGTAGCAATAAAAAGATTATTTGAAACTTCTCTCATTTCATTTTCTAAGATCATCAATTCTTTATTTTTAGCCCCAACAATAACATCTACGTTAATTCCATTCTGTGCTAACCACTTAACTTGTGGATATACAGGTGCTACTCCAACTCCTCCTGCAACAAAAAGAAGTTTTTTATCTTTTAATTTTTCTAATGATTCATTCACGAACTCTGATTCTCTACCAAGAGGTCCAACAAAATCTTTAAAACTATCTCCTTCATTTAACGTTGCCATTTTTAAAGTTGATTCTCCAATTATCTGAAAAACAATTGTAACAACACCAGCTTCTTTATCATAATCACAGATAGTTAATGGAATCCTTTCACCTATTTCATCCATTTTTACAATTACAAATTGCCCCGGTTTTGCTGCTTTAGCGACTCTAGGTGCCACTATATCCATAAGATATATATTATTTGTAAGTTGTTGTTTTTTAGCAATTTTATACACCCTAAATACCCCCTAATTTATAAATTAATAAAATTATACATTTTTTACCTTAACTTATCAATTAAATATACTATTTTTTATCAATTCATTTAAATACTTCATTATTTTATTTTTATTTTCATATTTTAAATAAAAATAAAACGATAAGATTATTGTTCTTATCGTTTTATTAAAATATATTATTAATTATTAAAATTCAAATCTATATCCAATTTTAAAAACTGTTTTTATTCTATCTTTTAAATGAAGTTTATCTCTAATTCTTTGTACATGCATATCTACAGTTCTTGTTTCCCCCACATAATCAAATCCCCATACCTTATACATTATTTGATCTCTTGATAAGGCAATATTTTTATTTTTAACAAACAAAAGTAATAGTTCAAATTCTTTTAATGTTAAATCTACTATTTTTCCATTTAATAAAACTGTTCTTTTATCAATATCAATAGCTATATTATCAAATTCTATTTTAGAACTACTTTTATTGTATCTTTTAGCAACTGCTTCAATTCTAGCTAAAAGTTCTATACTTTCAAAAGGTTTAACTAAATAATCATCAGCTCCAAGTCTTAATCCTTTAACTTTATCTAATACAGAATCTTTTGCTGTAATGAATATTACCGGAACTTCTTTTGCTTTAATATATCCAACAAGCTCAAAACCATCTATTTTAGGCATCATAACATCTAATAAAACAAAATCTATATCATTACTATCAAAAATTGCTTTACCTTCTTCACCATCACCTGCTTTTAACACAGAATATCCAGCTATTTGTAAATTTATTTCGATTAAATCTCTGATTGCAATATCATCCTCGACTACTAATATTTTCATATTCTTCGTCTCCTTTCACTCTACATGAATTTACTCTATATCTCTTTAAATTACGCTTTTATTATTAATTAACTCTATATTCTCCACCACTTTTCATTACTTTTTCGTAACTTAGCTGATAGTTAATGGTTTAATGACCCTTTATAAACGATAGCTAAAATTTCATTTTTACTACGTAATGTAAGTTTAATACTCAGACAAAGTAAAATCTCTTTTTAAACTAAATACATACTTATCTTACTACTATAAAATTTAGAATACCAAATAAAATTATATCAATTAAACGGATTGTGTGAAACTATGTCTATCATTTAAAATTCTATCTATTAGTTAATTTGTCTCGCTTTACTATAACTAATTACTTGATTTGTATAATAATTACCATATAAGTTGTAATTCCATCCATTTTCAATAATTTGTACATTAAAAACTCCATCTTTAACAAATAAAATATTAGAATTTTTAGGTGTCATATTAATTTTAAATTCATTAAGTAGTGGTGCTAGAACATTTTTAGCAACATTAAAATTAAATAATATATGCTTAGTATTTTTATATATTTTTGGAGCATAATTTACTCCCATTCCGTTTATATTCCCACCAACTAAATCAATAGAAAAATAATAATTTGGATTAAGCTCATGTGGTTTTTGCCAAGAAACACACCATACAAAAGTAGTCCCTCCGTTTGCATTTGGACTATTATTTAAAATAATACTCATTTCATATCCGTCATTTAAATTAACATGAAAATATTTTTCAATTAATGTTTGTCCTAAATTAATAGCTTCTTCTCTATCAATAATTTTATTTTGATTATGAACCAAACTATCATTTTTTAGATTATCACTACCTACATATAATTGATTAAATTTATATTCATTAATAAAACTATAAAGAAAAACACCTGTCAAAATTGTAATTAAGATTCCACCAATAACAAATAATTTATATTTCATTTTTCTCACTCTACCTCAAATACTAAAGTTACTTTAGTACCTTTACCTAATTCACTTTCAATATAAAAATCAATATTATTTCTTTTACAAATCTCAGTGCATATAGCTAAACCTAAACCTATATTTTTATTTGATTCAGCTCTTGATTTATCAACCATATAAAATGGCTCTTTAATTTTCTCCAAATCTTTTTCTGAAATGCCTTTACCTTCATCTATAACTTCTAGAAAATATTTATTTGTTTTTACTTTACCAATTAACTCTATTTTAGTCATTTCATCTGAGGCTTTAATAGCATTATCTAGAATATTTATAATTAAAACTTCTACAAGTTCCTTATCACAAATTATTTTTGCATCTTCTAAATTTTCACTAATTGTAATTTGTGCAAATTCAAGCTTGTATTTCAATACTTCGATAGAATCACCTACTATTGCTTTTATACAAATATCTTCCAAATCTAATTTTTGATTCTTTATCATTATTAATCTAATCAAAACAGTACTAAGTTTTTCCAATCTTTTTCCTTGTGAATTTATATAGCCCAAAGCTTTTAATCGTGTTTCTTCATTAATATTACTTTTTAAAAGCAGTTCTGAATACCCAATAATAGATGTTATTGGAGTTTTCATTTCATGTGTTAAATTATTAATAAATCTTTCTTTTTTATCATTTAAATTTTCTAATTCTTCTATATTATCTTCTATAACCTGCATCATAGAATTAAATATCAACGCTAACTCTCCAACTTCATCATCACCAATTTTATGTACTCGTCCTGAAAAATCTTTATCTTTTACTTTTTGTGCCACATCTTTAAGCTCTTCAATTGGTCTTGTTATCCTTTTAGAAACTATATACATTCCAAGACCTAATAAAACTATCACAATGATATTTAAAATTCCAAACATTTTAAAATTATAAAATTTATCATTTTGTAGATAATTAATATTTTCAGCAACTACTAAAGTATAAAGATTTCCTTTTATACGCATTTTTGATGAAACAAAAATATAATTATTTCCAGAAATATCTCTTAATATAAAATGTGCTGTATTAAGCTGTGCATCTTCAATTTCTGGTCTATCACCTTTTATATCTAAATTTGAAGTATCTAACAATACTTTCCCTGAAGAATCTAATATCTCTATGTTAGCTATATTAGTGTTTTCTTCATATATGTAGTTTTTCAATAAACTCCAAAACTGTTCAGTTGTATATTCACTCAGCACTTCAGAATTTAAATAAATAGAATTTTGAATATTTCTCTCATCATAAATAGACGATTGTATTGCTATTTGCATATTTCTATTATAAATACTTTCTATTATATATATCCCTGCTATGTTAAATATAAATATGAATAATATCATAGACGATAGAAATATCTTCTTCCAAATCTTCATCCCCTACGTCTCCTTTCTTAGATTCTTCATTTGTTAATTAAACATAATTTAAACATTATGATTCTTTACTATACACCTTTTTCATTAACTACGTAAACTAAAAATTTTTAATTATTAATTATTAATTATTAAAATAAATAAACTCCCTATCTAAAAGACTAGGGAGTTTATATTTATATATTAAGCAACTTGTGCATCTCCGCCATGTTGCTCTTTTCCAAGTTTTTTCCAAACCATTAATCCGTAAATTGCATTTACTGTGAATTGAATCCACATCATTGCACCAGATAATGTTGAGAATGAGAATGTTGAATGTTGTGTTAATGCTATTAAGTAAAGCACTATTCCAACACCATCTCCAAGTATCCAGAAATACCATGTTTCTTTGTATCTAAGAGTTGATATTATAACAGCAAATATTGTTACTGTAGCTGTAAATGAATCAATGTACCAAACGTGATCTCTTGGAATTGAAATTCCTGCAACTGCATGTAATATTTCTGGTAAGAAATATGTAAATGTAGCATAAGCTATCCAAACAATTACTATACTAATAGCTATAGTGATCCAGTTCTTTGCTTTTAAGCTTTTAACTTCTATAGTAGTTGGTGTCTCACCAGCAGCTTGTTTAGCCTCTTTAGCACTTTTACTCCAAGCAAAGAAACCATAAATATTCATTGGTAACATATAAACTATATATAAAATAATTTCTGCATACATATGATTAGATATAGAAATCATTATATAAAATACTGTATTAATTACACCCCATATATATGCTGGAACCTCAGCTCTCGCTGTATATATAGCGGCAAATATTCCTGAAAGAGAAACTATAAGTCCTACTATTCCTAACCATGATGTCCATGATGAAAAATCAAAAGACTCTCCTTGTATGAATGGCATAGCAAAAATTAATAAATCAAAAATTACAAATACCAAAAAGTATATTTTATGAAATAATGAGAATTTAGAAAAAAAGTTCATTAGTACCTCCTAAAACTTATCTTTTGTCCATAAAGTACCTAGTACGCATATTATTTTTTTAAAAAGCTTAGATTAATCGTTAAAATTCTTAAAATTTCATAGAATAATTTCTTGTTAAAGGTTTACATAGCTATCTAAAAAAATATAACTCTATTAATACTTTCTACACAATATTCAAATTAACTTAATTTTATATCATATTTAGCTTTTTTTCAACACTAAAACTCATAAATTTTTAGCTGTTTTTTTAACAGGTTTCTTTTTTGTAACAAAAAAGTAAGCATTTATCACAAAATTCGTGATTTTAGCTTACTTTTTAAAATATATATTACCTTTTTTCTATTCCAGTTTTCCTAAGAGTTTGTCTAAAAAATCTTTTTAATATATTCTGATAGAAGAAAAATGCTAATAAAGCACTTATTGTTCCTATTATTGCTCCTGCTATAACATCAGTTGGATAGTGAACTAGTAAGAAAGGTCTTGATATCATAACTATAATTGCAAATATGTATGATAATATTCCCCATTTCTTTCCAAAGAAATATGCAATCATAAATGCCCCTACAAACGCTGCTGATGCATGCCCTGATGGGAAAGAATATGAAGTTGGCGGTTTTCCAATTACTGAATGTAATAATTCTGGATGTGTAATAAATGGTCTTGGCTCTTTTACTATGTGCTTTAAAGCCTCAACTATAACAAAATTTATAAATGATGCGAACCATATCATAAATCCAGCTTTTCTGTATTTTTTAGTAATAAGTAATATAATTCCTATAATTAGAAATACAATACCATCTGTTCCTATCTTCGTGAAAAATAGCATTATATTATCAATTATAGGACCATGCCAAGCTTGAAATTGATTCAAGATAGCCATATTAAAACTTTCAAACATATTTTATTTCCTCCAAATTTATCATTTGTACACTTTTGTATCTATGTAATATTATAATATTTTTAAGAGATTGTCCACCAATCAAAATAATCTAATTATATACCTAATTTAGGCGAAGCTTAAACTCCACCTAAATACTTCATTTAATTAAAAAATAAATATTTTTATAAGGAGCTAAGCATAGCATAAGTTCCCTCTAAATTTAAAAGTTCTTCATGCGTTCCTCTTTCCCTAATTCCCTCTTTTCCTACTACTATTATTTCATCAGAATTTTGTATTGTTGTAAGTCTATGTGCAACAACTAATGTAGTTCTATTTTCACTTAACTTCTCTAATGCGGATTGTATTTCTTTTTCCGTAACATTATCTAAAGCTGAGGTTGCTTCATCTAAAATAAGTATTGATGGATTTTTAAGAAAAACTCTAGCAATAGCTATTCTCTGTTTTTGCCCACCTGATAATTTTACACCTCTTTCTCCTATAAAAGTCTCATATCCATTAGGTAAGTCCATTATAAATTCATGTAAACTAGCATTTTTTGCTGCTGATATTATTTCTTCTTCACTAGCATCAAGTTTTCCATAAGCAATATTCTCTCTAATCGTTCCTGTAAATAAAAAAACATCTTGTTGTACTATTCCTATATTATTTCTAAGAGATTCTAACTTAATATCTCTTATACTAACTCCATCTATTTTTATATCACCACTATCAAACTCATAAAATCTAGGAATCAAATTACATATAGTAGTTTTTCCTCCACCTGATGTCCCTACTAAAGCAATCATTTTACCAGGCTCAATATCTAAATTAAAATTCTTTAAAATCATATTTTCGCCTTCATAACTAAATGATATATTTTCAAATTTAATGTTCCCCTTAGTATCCACAAGCTCAACACCATTTAAAGGCTCTTTTTCCTCTTCACTATCAAGTATTTCTGTAAATCTTGCAAAACCACTCATACCACTTTGAAGCATTTCATTAAAATTAACTAACTTTCTTATAGGCTGTAAAAACATTTTTATATAAAGTATATACGCAGCTAAATCTCCTATAGTTATTTTACCTATATACGTAAAATAACCAGCAGCTATTAAAACTATCAGTTCTAACATATCTATAAATAAAAACATTCCTGAAAAATACTCTGCCATAACCTTATAAGCTTTTTCCCTAGCATTTTTAAATATTCCATTAGATTTATCAAATTTTTCTATTTCGTAAGTTCTATTAGAAAAAGATTTTGTAACTCTCACTCCTGAAATACTATTTTCTACAGTTGCATTAATTTCTCCTGTTTTTTCCCTTGTTTTTTTAAAAGCTTTTGCTAATCCATTTCTTTTTTTAAATGCAAAAAATATACCAAAAGGAATTAATGCAAAAACTATAATAGTAAGTTCTAAATTTATAGTACTTAAAATTCCAAATGATCCCATTATCATCACAACTGAAATAAACAAATCTTCTGGTCCATGATGTGCAAGCTCTGATATCTCCTGAAGGTCATTTATTATTCTAGACATTATTACTCCAGTTTTGTTATCATCAAAATATTTATTAGGAAGCTTTTGTAGCTTTTTAAATAAATCTTTTCTCATATCGCCTTGCATTCTTACCCCTAAAACATGCCCTTGATATTGCATAAAATAATTAAGTCCTGCTTTAAACACAAATATAACTACTAAAGCTATTGCAAAAATCCATAACATACGTAAGTTTTTATTTGGAATAACATCATCTATAATATTTCTTGTTAGTATAGGATAAAACAAATCACAAATAGCCATTAAAAATGCTGCTATTATATCTAGAAAGAATAATTTTTTATACGGTTTATAATATTTAATAAAAAACTTTAACAAGTTTATCCCCCCCTTTTTAAACTATGTTTACTTTAATAACTTCTCCTATTTTTATTATTATAATTTTTAACAACAAAAGATTACTTTTATTTAAACTCTCTAACCAATACCCATTAAAAGAGTATTATATTAACACTTTTTTTATTTTCGTAATATGATTAGACAAACTTAAGCTAGTGCTATAGAATATATTTAGATTTAAATAAATAGGAGTAAGGTGATTATCTTTGTTTACTGTAATAAAAATTTTGGATTATAGATGTATGTACGCTGTTACAAAACTTCATAATCCTATTTTAAATTCAATTATGATATTTTTTACTACGATAGGTGACTTTGGAGCTGTTTGGCTACTAATAGCAGCTATTTTCTTATTCTTTAAAAAACTTAGAAAAGTTGGTGTTTTAATTCTTTTAGGTGAATTATTAAACATTATAGTAGTAACTATAATAAAAGATATAGTCCAAAGACCTAGACCTTTTTTAACTTTGCCTAATTATCATCCATTAATTACACCGCCCACATCATTTTCATTTCCGTCAGGACATGCATCCTCAGCAATAGTTGCAGCACTAATAATTGCTTATTATTTAAGAAAATGGGCTATACCAGCTTTCGCACTTGCATTTGTAATAGGCTTTTCTAGAATATATGTTGGTGTTCATTATCCATCAGATGTAATTGTAGGATTTTTAGTAGGTATAATATGTGGATATATTGTAATGTTATTTTATGAACATTTTCTTTGTAAAAGATATCATCGCATTTTGAAAAAACTCAAAATAGAATATTAAGAAAATGGACTGTATCATAAAATCTGATACAGCCCTTTACATTTTCTATATAATTAAAAAAGTGTATTACTCACAATTATTTCGCGTAATTGTGGAATCCTCTTCCACTCTTTCTTCCAAGCCATCCTGCTCTTACATATTTTCTTAATAAGCTATGTGCTCTATACTTACTATCTCCTGTTTCCTTATATAAAACATCCATTATAGCAAGACAAACATCAAGTCCTATTAAATCTCCAAGTGCAAGTGGTCCCATTGGATGAGCTGCTCCAAGTTTCATAGCTATATCAATATCTTCTTCAGTAGCTATTCCTTCTGCAAGTATTCCAGCAGCTTCATTTATCATAGGAATAAGTATTCTATTAACAACAAATCCTGGAGCTTCTGCAACTTCTACAGGTGTTTTACCTATAGCTTCTGAAATTCCTTTAACTTTTACATATGTCTCCTCTGATGTTGACATACCTTTTATAACTTCTACAAGCTTCATAACTGGAGCTGGATTGAAAAAGTGCATTCCTATAACTTTATCTGGTCTATTAGTCGCAGCTGCAACTTCTGTTATTGACAATGATGAAGTATTTGTAGCAAGAATTGTTTCTTCCTTACAAATCTCACCAAGCTCTTTAAATATTTGTTTCTTTATTTCCATATTTTCAACAGCAGCTTCAACAACTAAATCACAATCAGCAGCCATTGTCATATCAACAGTTCCTGTTATTCTTGTAAGAATCTCTTCCTTAACTTCCTCAGTCATTTTTTCCTTAGCAACAAGTCTTGATAAGCTTTTATTTATTCCTGCAATTCCTTTATCAACAAACTCTTGCTTTATATCTCTAACTATAACCTCATGACCTTTTTGTGCGAAAGCTTGAACGATTCCAGCTCCCATAGTTCCTGCACCAAGTACAAAAATCTTTTCCATATTAAAACTCCCCCATTCTACCCTTTTAAATTTAGAGGAACTTTCCCCAAAGTTCCTCTAAAACAAATATATTATTACTAATTCTCTTTTACACCATTAAATCGAAAGATTTTCTCAATTTTATTCTTCTTCTTTTATCTTCTTAAATTGGCCTATAAATTCTGGAAGTACTTTAGAAACATCACCAACAATAGCATAGTCAGCTACTTTCATTATTGGAGCTGTTTCATCTTTATTTATAGCTATTATCATATCTGATTCTTGCATTCCTGCAACGTGTTGTATAGCACCTGAAATACCACAAGCTATATATATATTAGGTCTAACAGTTTTTCCTGTTTGTCCTACTTGATATTCCTTATCTACCCAACCTTTTTCAATTGCTGCTCTTGATGCTGCAATTGATCCACCAAGTTCATCTGCTAAAGCTTTAAGAAGTTCGAAATTCTCTTTTGAACCTACTCCTCTACCACCTGCAACTAAAACATTAGCTTCTGATATATCTACAATATCTTTATTCTCTTTAACAATTTCAATAACCTTAGTTCTAATATCACTATCTACTAAAGATACTTCTACTACTTCAACTGTAAAATTTGTATTATCAGCTGGTAATTTTGAGAAAACTCCCGGTCTGATTGTAGCCATTTGAGGTCTATGATCTGGACATGCTATTGTAGCCATTAAGTTACCACCAAAAGCTGGTCTTGTAGCAAGAAGATCTCCTCTTTCAACATCAACATCTAATATAGTACAATCAGCTGTTAATCCTGTTGATAATCTAGCTGCAACTCTAGGTCCTAAATCTCTACCTATAAATGTTGCACCTATAAATAATATTCCTGGCTTTCTACTACTTGCAACTTCACAAATTGCTTTTGTATATCCATCTGTTGTGTAGTTCTTAAGTAATGGACTATTTACAACTAAAACCTCATCAGCACCATGTGTACCTAATGTATTAGCAAGAGAATCTACTCCATCTCCTAAAACTAATGCTGTAAGTTTAACTCCTAATTTATCTGCAAGCTTTCTACCTTCTCCTAAGATTTCAAGAGAAACTTTTTGAAGTTCTCCTTCTCTTTGCTCAGCGAAAACCCAAACTCCATTGTAATCTGCTAAATTCATAACTCAATACCTCCCTAAATCTTAGATATAGTGCTTTTCTTTTAATTTTGATAAAACATAAGAAACTGCTTCATCTGCTGTTTTATTAACCACTTCACCAGCACCTTTAGCTTCTTTAGTCATTGACTTTTTAACCTTAGTTGGTGAACCTTTTAATCCAAGCTCAGCCTTTTCAACATCTATATCATCAGCTGTCCATACTGTAATTTCTTTTTGTGCAGTAGCAAAAATATGTGCAACATTCATATATCTTGGCTCATTTAACTCTTTTATCGCAGTTAAAAGAACTTTACCTTCAACTTTAATAAGCTCATATCCATCTTCTAATGCTCTGTTGATTAAAAGACCATCTTCTTTAACTTCAACACCTTGAACATAAGTAACTTGTGGTATATCTAAATGCTCTGCTATTTCTGGTCCTACTTGTGCTGTATCACCATCTATAGCTTGTCTTCCTGCGAAAACTATATCATATTCAAGCTTTCTTAAAGCTCCTGCTAAAGCTTTTGATGTAGCAAGTGTATCAGCTCCTGCAAAAGCTCTATCTGTTATAAGAATAGCATCATCTGCTCCCATACATAAAGCTTCTCTTAGAGCATCTTTAGCTTGTGGTGGTCCCATACTTAAAACAGTAACAGTTGCACCATTATTTTCTTTTAATTGTAAAGCTGCTTCTAATGCATGCTTATCTTCTGGATTTATGATTGATGGTACTCCATCCCTTATTAATGTACCTTTTACTGGATCTATCTTAACAGCTGTAGTATCTGGTACTTGCTTTAAACAAACTACTATATTCATTTTCAAAGTCCCCCTCTAAATTATCTTAAAACGCTACCAGCGATAACCATCTTTTGAACTTCTGAAGTTCCTTCATAAATTTCTGTTATCTTAGCATCTCTCATCATTCTCTCTACTGGATATTCTTTTGTATATCCATATCCACCAAAGATTTGAACTGCTTTAGTTGTTACATCCATAGCAACTTCAGCTGCAAATAATTTAGCTCTAGCAGCCTCTACTGAATATGGTTTTCCAGCTTCCTTAAGACATGCAGCCTTATAAACAAGATTTTTAGCAGCTTCTACTTTTGTATCCATATCTGCTATCATCCATTGTAACCCTTGGAATGCTGCAAGTGGTCTATTAAACTGCTTTCTTTCTTTCATATAATTAACAGCTTCTTCTAAAGCTCCCTCAGCTATACCTAACGCTTGAGCAGCTATACCTATTCTTCCTCCATCAAGAGTTTTCATAGCTATTCCAAAGCCTTTTCCTTCTTTACCAATTAAGTTCTCTTTAGGAACTATACAATTTTCCATGATAAGCTCTGTTGTTGAAGAAGCTCTAATTCCAAGCTTGTCTTCCTTCTTACCAATTGAAAAACCTTCAAAAGCCTTCTCAACTATAAAAGCTGATATTCCTCTAGTTCCTTGTGATTTATCAGTCATAGCAAAAACAATAAATGTTTCAGCAACTCCACCATTAGTTATGAATATTTTACTTCCATTAAGGATGTAATTATCTCCATCTAACTTAGCAGTTGTTTGTTGCCCTGCTGCATCTGTTCCCGCACCTGGCTCTGTAAGTCCAAAAGCTCCTATTTTCTCGCCCTTTGCAAGTGGTGTTAAATATTTAGCTTTTTGTGCTGATGTTCCAAATTGATCTATTAATGATGCACAAAGTGATGTATGTGCTGAAAGAATAACTCCTGTTGTTCCACATACCTTTGAAAGTTCTTCAACAGCTATAATGTATGATAATGTATCTCCACCTGCTCCTCCAAACTCGCTTTTAAATGGAATTCCCATCATTCCAAGTTCAGCCATCTTCTTTACATTTTCCATAGGAAATCTTTCTGTCTCATCTATTTCTGATGCTATTGACTTAACTTCATTTATAGCAAACTCTCTAACCATTTGTCTTACTAATTCTTGCTCTCTAGTTAATTGAAAATTCATGTAATGTAACCTCCCCATTTTTAAATCCAATATTTTAACCCTTAGGTATTATTGATTTTTAAAGTTCTTTTCTCTTCTTTCTACAAAAGCAGTCATACCTTCTTTTTGATCCTCAGTTGTAAAGCACTTACCAAAATCTTCTGCTTCAATAACTATTGCTCTATCAATATCAACTTGAGTTCCTCTATTAATTGCATCCTTACACAATTTAACAGCTATTGGAGCATTTACAGCTATGTTTTTAGCCATTGCCATTGCTTCGTCTATTAAATTTTCAGGTGCTACTACTTTATTTACTAATCCTATTCTTAAAGCTTCATCCGCTTTAACAATTCTTCCTGTATATATTAATTCTTTAGCTATACCTGTTCCAACTATTCTTGGAAGTCTTTGAGTTCCCCCAAATCCTGGAGTAATTCCAAGTCCTGCTTCTGGTTGTGCAAACTTAGCTTTTTCACTTGCTACTCTAATATCACAAGCCATAGCAAGTTCACATCCTCCACCTAGAGCAAATCCTGAAATAGCTGCTATAACTGGCTTATCTAAATTTTCTAATCTTCTAAATACATTATTACCTAGCAATCCGAAATTTTTTCCTTCTTCTTCATTAAGATCTTTCATTTCAGATATATCTGCTCCAGCAACAAAAGATTTATCCCCTGCACCTTTTAAAATAACAGCATAAACACTTTTATCCCCTTCAAGTGCTGCTACTACTTCATTTAAGTCATTTAAAGTCTCTGAGTTTAATGCATTTAATGCTTTAGGTCTATTAATTGTTACTACAGCAATATTGCCTTCTTTTTCAAGAAGAACATTCTTTAATTCCATTCGTCTAATTCCCCCTCAATACCCTTTAATGAATAATATCTTGTTATAAACTTAACAAAATACAAAAAAAATAATTGAAGCTCTTTCGAACTTCAATTAAATTATAATGTATATTTATTCCATTATCAACACATTTTTGGAACCTATAGAAAAATTATCCATTTGTTTACTTTTTATCTTTTTCATTAAGTAAATATATTAAAGTTAACATACTTTCACTTAAGTGAACATTCTCCACAATAACATCATCTGGAACCTCTAAATCTAAAGGAGCAAAATTCCAAATCGCTTTTATTCCTTTATCGATTAATCTATTAGCTACTTTTTGAGCATTTACTTTTGGTACACAGATAACACCTACATCAATACTATTTTCCTCTAAAAATCCCTCTAACTCATCTATGTCTTTTATTTCTATATCTCTTATTTGTATTCCTTGAAGCTTTGGATTAGCATCAAAAATTCCTTCTACAATAAATCCTAATTTTCCAAACTGATTATAGTTAGCGATTGCTTGACCTATATTTCCAGCTCCTATAATCACTAATTTATAGGCTCTATCTAAGCCTAATATATTACTAATTTCATTATATAAAGCTTTTACATTATACCCGTATCCTTGCTGACCAAAATCTCCAAAGCAGTTTAAATCTTGACGTATTTGTGAAGCTGTAAAACCAATCTTTTCGCTTAATTCCTTAGATGATATTCTATCTACGTCATTATCCATGAGTTCTCTTAAATATCTGTGATATTTCGGAAGTCTTTTGATAACTGCCATAGATATAGATTTCCTTTTTTCCATTTATTTCACCTTCTCTTATTTAAGCTTGTTAAATATATAACACACATTATATATTATCACATATATAATTTATTTATCTATATTTTAACAAAATTTTCAACTTTTTTTATTTTTATCTGATAGCGAGTTTTTCTAATACTCCTTATTCTATATGTAGGAAACAAAGAAATACATACTCTCAGATGACTTCGACTTAACTTCACCTAGAGTAAAACTCTACCTGAACTGCGTCTCAGTTTATATCTTCTCTCTCTACAAACAATAATATTTTTTATGTACATATGTTAAAACTATAAGCTAATTATATTCTATTAAATTATACCACTTGAAAATAAAGATGTTATTAATTTTTTTCATTATAATTAATTTAATTTTAAAAAATTAAAACTCTTTAAAAAGTATTAAATATAAAAAATGAGGCTTATACAAGACATCTAGGAGTCATGTATAAGCCTCATTAAGATAAACAGTATAACGTATACCCTCTACCTGAACGTATTCTTATAGTATAAGTATATTAACATTTTGTTAAATTGTCAATACGAATTCGTCATTTTTCTACATTTCATTTGATAGTAAATAATAGTTTTTAAAGAAATTATTTCTTAATCTTTAAAACTCTCATAGAATTTAATACTGCAAGGATTGCAACTCCTACATCTGCAAAAACTGCTTCCCACATATTAGCTTCTCCACCTGCTGCTAAAGCAAGTACTATTACTTTTATACCTAATGCAAATATGATATTCTGCCATACTATTTTTCTAGTTCTTTTAGCTATTTTTATAGCCTCTTCTATTTTACTTGGTTCATCTTGCATGATAACAACATCAGCAGCTTCTATTGCTGCATCTGATCCTACACCACCCATAGCAATACCTATATCAGCTCTTGCTAGAACAGGTGCATCATTTATTCCATCACCAACAAATACTATATTATCTTTCTCATGTTTTTGATTCATTAAGACTTCTAATTTTTCAACTTTATTTTGTGGTAATAACTCTGCATGAACTTCATCAAGTCCAAGTTCTTTTGCAACTGCTTCTCCGACTTTTTTATTATCACCAGTTAACATAACTGTTTTAATTCCTAATTTCTTAAGTCTAGAAATAGCATCTTTAGAATCACTTTTAATTTTATCTCCAATTAAAATACTACCTATATATACTTTATTTACAGCAAAATGAATAACTGTTCCTATTCCTTTAACTTCAGTAAATGGAATATTATTTTCATTCATTAATTTAGAATTTCCTGCTAATACTTCTTCTCCATCAAGTTTTAAAGAAATACCTCTTCCTGCAATTTCTGTATATTCACTTATTGCCTCTTTTCTAACAGTTCCTTTAAATTTATTTAAAACTGACTTAGCAATTGGGTGATTAGAAAAATACTCACTATGTGCTGCTATATTTAACAACTCATCTTCACTCATATTTACAGGATTAATAGCTAGAACTTCAAATTTCCCTTCTGTTAATGTTCCTGTTTTATCAAATACTACTGTCTTAACACTATTTAAAGCCTCTAAATAGTTTCCACCTTTGATAAGCACACCATTTTTAGATGCTGCTCCTATACCTCCAAAGAATCCTAAAGGTATTGAAACTACTAATGCACAAGGACAAGAAACAACTAAGAATACTAATGCTCTTTCTACCCATTCCTTAAAAGTAGCACCTTGTAATATGATAGGTGGAACTATAGCAAGGAATGCTGCAATACCAACAACTGTTGGTGTATAATATCTTGAAAACTTAGTAACAAACTTCTCTGTAGGAGCTTTTTTGTTACCTGCATTTTCTACAAGTTCTAAAATCTTAGCAAGTGTTGATTCTTTAAAATCATTTATAACTCTAAGTTTAATAACACCATTTAAATTAATACATCCAGCTAAAACTTCATCTGAATTTTTTATACTTCTTGGAACAGATTCACCAGTTAATGCTGATGTATCAACACTTCCTGAACCTTCAATAACTATACCATCTAAAGGTACTCTTTCTCCTGGTCTAACACTGATAATCTCTCCAACTTTAACTCCATATGGAGAAATAGTTTTTTCTTCATCATTTCTAATAACTCTTGCAAAATCTGGTTTTATATCCATAAGAGATGATATTGATTGTCTTGAATTATTAACAGCATAACTTTGGAACATTTCCCCTATTTCATAGAACATAATAACTGCAACTGCCTCTGGATGCTCTCCTATAAGAAAAGCCCCTATACTTGCAATGGTCATTAGGAAGTTTTCATCAAAAATATTTTTCGCTCTTGTGATATTTTTAATAGCCTTCCAAACAGTTGGATAACCAAGTACTATATAACTGACAACGAATATTCCTTCGCTTACTGCTGGTTGTATTGCTTTGTAGCTCATAACCTGAGCAATTATAAATAATATAACTCCAATAGCAAATCTAACTATATTATATGTTGTTAAATTTGACTCAACTTTTACTTTCTTCTCTTTTATTGCTTCTACATCAATTTCATCTTCATAGTTATCTTCTATCACATCTAAAACTTTAACATCAGGTTCTAATTTAAAAACAATATCTCTAATTTCTTGTTTTACTTTATCAACCTTTGAAGAATCATTAACATCTACTACTAAAGACTTAACTGCAAAATTCAATGTTGCTGATTTAACATCTGCTAAGGCATTAGTTTTTTCTTCTATCTTACCTGCACACCCTGCACAATCTAAATCTCTAAGTTCTAGTTTAAAATTAGTACTTATCCCTTCTTTTTCATATCTAACACCAACATCTGGCTCAAGCTTAAATACTATATCTTTAATCTTTTCATAAACTGCATTATCTTCACTAGCATCATTTAAATCGACAACCATAACCTTAGTAGAGAAGTTTAAAACTGCCTCTTTAACCTCTGGTAATTTATTAGTCTTTTCTTCTATCTTACCTGCACATCCTGCACAATTTAAATCATCTAAGAAAATTTTCATTTCACTGCTTGGAGAACATATTCCATCAGAACACACGCTTGTACTACTTTCTGCTACTGCTGTTTCTTTAACTACAACATCTGGTTCTAATTTCCTAACAATCTCTTTAATATCACCTACTACTTTAGACTCAGTTTTTTTATCACCTAGTGTAAAAACAAGTGCTTTTGTAGTAAAGTTTAATGTTGCTTCTTTAACTTCTGGCAACTTATTAGTTTTCTCTTCTATTTTACCTGCACATCCTGCACAGTTAAGCCCTTCTAAATAAAGCTTAACTTCACTCATTTTAATTACCTCCTAACTCTGTAATATGATTTAATCCTTGATCAAATATCTGCTTAACGTGCATATCATCTAATGAATAATATACAACCTTTCCATCTCTTCTAAATTTAACGAGTCTTGCATTTTTCAAAACTCTTAATTGATGTGATACTGCTGATTGACTCATTCCAAGAGTCGTTGCTATATCACAAACACACATTTCAGCTTCGAATAAAGAACATAAAATTTTTATTCTTGTGCTATCTCCAAATACTTTAAATAGCTCTGCTAAATCATATAAAGTTTCCTCTGCTGGTAACTTTGATTTAACATTTGAAACTACATCTTTATGAATAGTATTATCTTCACATTTTTCTAAACAAATATTTTTAGTATCTTTATCCATTTTATCTCCTCCAAATTCATATGAATGATTATTCATATGTTCATACTCTCATTATATGCAATTAAATCTAATTGGTCAATCTTTTTTGAAAAATTCCATAAAAAAAAAGATAGGTTTGCCTATCTTTTATAAGAATATTTCTGAGTATCAACTCTATTAAAATCGATACTACTATTAAATTTAATTGAATCCACAATATAATGTATAACACTTGAACAAACATATGTAGCAAACATAAGATCATTTTCATATGAATTTGCTTTTTTATACATTCTATGATTTTTCAAAATAAACTCAGTTATATTGTAATAACCAAAAACCTTCGTACTGTCACTTGGCAATTTAAAAGCTTTAGCATATGCTGCTAATTCTTTTTCATACTTAACATGTTTATTCATGCTATGTTTAAATTCCCATCTTTCACTATGTGGAACACAGAAAAAATCACATAAAAAGTGACATATAACTCCTAATTCTTGACTAAATCTCATAGTTGCTGAACTTTTATTAAGTTCATTATCTGATAGTGAACTTAAAGCTTTGATCTTATCTATAACCATAGTAAGAGATTCATCCATATAGTGTTTTTTCAATTTATATTTAGATACCATATCAGGCTTAATATTACCATAGAGAAAATTATTATAACTAATTAAATCTTGCTCTATTCCACCTAAGTTATAATATAAATGCCTAGCTATCGTAAGGTGTGTATTAGCCATCATACTGCTACATCTCCACTCTTTTTTAAATTAAAACCCTATATTTATTAATAGATATAATTTTGTACATTAGAACATAACTCTATATTGATTTTATCATCTTTTAATGTCTTTTTATAAGAACATAAAAATTCATTAAGTTCTACATCACTTAAATTTATATCTTTAGGGCTTTTTATAAATACAGTATTCCCCTCTAACATTATTTCTATATCATTAACATCATTTTTTATTTTATACGTAGTTAAACTTCTTTTTGTTATTCTAGCTTTATATTTTTCTTCAAAGCCTATAACTTTTCTTAAATCTTCATAACTTTCTTTAAACTGTCCATTTGTATTAGCAAAAGTATTTATGGCATTTGGTCCTTTTAAATCTTCTGGATTCATTCCCATCTCTCTAGCAACATCATCCATAGTTACACCATATCTTCCTAACATCTCTTCTTGTATCTTTAATAATTTATCTTGTGATACATTATTCTCTTGCATATAAGAAGTTACTTCTTGTGTAAGTTGCATCATATTCATTTTTCCTTCAGCCATTTTATAATAAAGGTCATATATATAAGCTTCAAATTTATCTACATCTTTGTCTCTTACTTTATTTTGTATTTTACTAAAATCGACTATTTTATCATCCATATTAAGACGCCTCCTATTTAAACCGAGAATTGTGTTTAATACTATTTTATCACAATTATTATCTACTAACCGAATTATTTCCTAAAATTATTTTAAGGAACTCTAGTTGTTTCTCTAAACATAAATACAGACATAATTTTCTTTTTAATCAAAAACCCTATAGATTAAACTTTTATTACTAGTTTACTCTATAGGGTGTATTTTAATTACTATAAAATTAATAAAAGTTTCTAAAACTAAAATATTAATTAAAGATATAGTTTTTATTTTTTATTTTCTTTTTCCATTTGCTTTTCTAATTTTTTAGCAAATTTTTCTGCTTCTTTTGCCTCTTCTTTTCTTTCTTTATCTTCTTCTTCAAAAAGCTTTTTAGTAAATTTTTCTGCATGCTTTTCTTCTTTATCATATTTCTTTTCTTCATCTTTAATAGCGTCCATTGCTAACTCGCCCATATGCTTTTCAATTTTAGCTTCTTCTTTAAGCCCTTTTTTAACCTCGTGTTTTATTTCTTCTTCTTTAATTTTTTCTCTTATGTTCATTGATATCAGCTCCTCTATCATTTGTCATTTCAATATATCATAATTTTGCAAATCTTAGCAATAAAAAGCCTAATTATGTATACATTTTATAAGTGTATTGTATTTTTTTTAATTAATTTTTAATTATTTTCAAATTCTTTAACTTGACTTAAAATGAAATGTTAATAAATTATTTGTTATCATCATTTATTTTAACCATTAACATTTATAAAATACTTGTTATTTTATTCCTAGCTAAAAGAAAAAGAGCCATCTTGGCTCTCTTCTTTCTCCTACAAGTAATCTTTAAATTCCTTATTTTCACTTATCTTACCTAATAAATGTTTTATCTCTTGGTCTTTATTTTTATCCATAATAAGAAGTACGTCACCAGTATCAACAATTACAAGATCCTTTAATCCAAATCCTATAACTAATCTTTTACTCCCAAAAACACAACAATTTTCTGATTCATCAAGATACACTTTTTCACTAACTGCATTAGTCTCTTTTTGCTCTAAAAATCTACTTAGAGCTGAAAAGCTTCCTATGTCATCCCATGAGAAATCACATTTTACAACACTTGCTCTTCTTGTTTTTTGCATAACGCCAAAATCTATAGATATTCCATCAACCAATGAATATTGTTTTTTTATGACTTCTTCTTCATCTTCCTCACCTATATGGCGATATATTTCACTTAAACAACGTCCAAGTTGAGGTATATATTTATTTATTTCTCTTACTATAGTATCTGCTCTACTGACCAAATTGCGATACAAGAAAACCTAGTATTCACAATAGAATTTAATCTTTATGATGAGGTTCTAAAGCAAAAACTATATAACTCATATAAAAGATTCATCAAAGAATTTAATATTGATGAAAGTACATATAAAAGTAAAATAACATCATTCATAAAATAATATCTTCTTCTGATGCAACTCCTTCCACTTTTAGCTACTACTGAAACTTTAGAATCTATTTTAAAACTTAGTGATACCCCTAGCAAAACAAGAGCTCTTCGTCTACTACTTCATAAAATAATTTATAAAGTTACTCTATTTGAGAATAAATCAATTGAAGTAATCTTTAAATAAAGTAATGATTACCTATTAACTCTAATAAAATTAATAAAGAAGCAATTTTATTGGAGTTATAACATGACTAATCAACGTAACAAGGTTAAATTACATTTTGCTGATGATGTTCCATCATTCAATAATCCTACAACAAATGTAATTCTAACTCTTGCTATTTTTAATCTTGTAAAGCCAACACTTCCTACAAATAAGGATGATGTTGATGAGCTTATAAAAATTTTAAAAGAAAAACTATAAAGGAGGGATACTACATTGAAAACTGCTGGTATATATGCAAGAAAGTCTAAAGCAACTGAAAAAGGCGACTCTATCGATAATCAAATAAAGTTATGCCAAAATTACTTAACTAATATAGGTATTGAATCATTCAAAATTTATAAAGATGATGGTTTTTCTGGTAAAAATACTGATAGACCTGCATTCAAAAAATTAATGAATGATTGTAATAACGGTTCTTTAGATTGTATAATCTGCTATAAGTTAGACCGTATCAGTAGAAATGTATCTGACTTTAGCTCCCTTATATCAACTCTTGAGAAAAAGAATATCTCTTTTATTTCAGTAATTGAACAATTTGATACTGGTTCTGCTATGGGTAAAGCTATGATGTATATTTGTAGTGTATTTAGTCAACTTGAAAGAGAAACTATATCTCAAAGAGTTACTGACAATATGTACTATCTTGCTGAAAATGGCTACTGGTTAGGTGGTGAACCACCTACTGGTTTTACGAATCTTAGAAAAACATTTATAGATAAAACAGGCAAAGAAAAAACTTACTCTATTCTAACACCTAAAGAAAATGAAATTGAATTAGTTAAACTAATTTTTGATAAATACCTAGAAGTGCAAAGTCTTAGTCAACTTGAAAAATATATGCTATCCAATAATATTAAAACTAAAAGAAATAAAGACTGGGCTAAGGCTACACTAAGTACAGTATTAAAGAATCCTTGCTATGTAAAAGCTACTACAGAAACTATTGAATACTTTGAAGAACAAGGAATCAATTGTTTTGGTGTACCAGATGATTTACATGGTATTTTAATTTATAGAAGAAACAAAGGTAAAGATGGTCAAAAGCATCCTATTACAGATTGGATATATACAATATCAGAACATGAAGGAATCATAGACTCTCCTACTTGGTTAAAGGTTCAAAAGTTATTAAAAGCTAACGCTAAAAAAGCACCTGCAAGAGGTTGTAGTCATACCGCTCTACTTAGCGGCTTAGTTACTTGTGCTATTTGTGGAAGTCCTATGAGAGTTGCTTACGGTCAAAAAATTGCTAGAAGTGATAAAAAAAGATTTTACTATATGTGCACAATGAAGCATAACTCTGGTGGAACTAGATGTAACAATAAGAATGTCAATGGAATTGAACTTGATGATATGGTTGTTGCTAAACTTAAAGAAGCCACAATAGATAAATCTCTACTTTTAGATAAAATTGAAGAATATAAAAAATCCCTTACTCCATCAAATATAACAAATAAAGTTGTAGAAATTGATAAAGCAATTATCTCTAATAATCTTATGATAGATAATCTTACCAACAATACTTCATTGACTACTCATGTAGAAATACTAAATGTCTTATTTGATAAAATAAAAACTTTAAAAGAAGAAATTAAAAGATTAAATGCATTTAAAGGGCATCTGCTATCTTCATCCGAAAATATGATTCCTTTACTTGAATCATATGATAAATTACTAAATGCTCTTTTCAAACTACACAACTTAATAGATAATATTTCATTTATTGAAAAGAAACATCTTATTAATTCATCTATTTATAAGATTATAGCTAATGGTCTAAGTGGAAATATTCTTATCCAACTTAAATAAAAAAATATATATCTAAATTACTTAAGAACTTTTCCACTCTTACTATCTATTACAACTTTTTCATTTCCAAAACTCAAAGTTACATTATTATTATTCCAACTTGCGCCATCATAATTAGGATTAGTAAGATAGTCTGTTTCATATACAAATTTCTTAAAAAAAATATTTTCCTTTACATAAACTGTATAATTAATTGTATCTGTTAAAAAAACATCATTTTCACAAATCATCAACACAGCTTCTTTATTAGGTGCTTCTATAATTTGAGTCTGTATAGGAGTATCCCCTGCAAGTCCTACATTAACACTTATAATTCCACCTAGAAGTATCAACATTATTAATATGACTAACCTTACTAAATTATTTTTACTTACTCCAAAAACTATTCCTGCTACACACACTAGGCTTATCAAGATAAAAACTATAGTATATAAATTAGTTTCTGGAACAAAAAAATATTGACTTATAAAGCTTAAAAATAAACTTAACAAAAGTCCAACTCCTAATATAATAAATTTAAAAAACTTCTTCATTTTTATTCTCCTAGTTGATTAAAATACATTATATTATAGCATACTAAAATCAAGGATTATATAAATAACAACTTGAAAAGGAAGTATAGATTATGAGTAAAATTACTATATCGAATACATTAAATGATTTATCTCAATTTAGTAATAAGAGTATCTGCTCTCATAACAAACATTCCACTATTCCATAAGTAAGTTCCTTTTAATATAAAATCTTTAGCTACTTCAAGATTAGGCTTTTCAGTGAATCTAGCTACTTTATAACTAGGTATTATTCCACTAATTCTATCTCCCATCTCTATATATCCATAGCCAGTTTCTGGTCTTGTAGGTTCTATTCCAATTGTTACTATTCCATTTTTCTTGTCAGCAATATCAACCGCTTGTTTTAAAGTATCAATATAATTTTTATTATTTTCAATATAGTGATCTGAAGGTAATACTACCATAACTGCATCTTTATCTTTTTTTAATAATTTCATTGCAGCAAGACCAATACATGTTGCAGTTTCTTTATTTTCAGGTTCAATGAAAATATTCTCAGGATTCAAATTAGGCAATTCTAACTTTAATCTTTTTTCATAATCCTTATTGGTAATAACATATATATTCTCATCAGGAATAAGGGGACTTATTCTGTCCACAGTATTAACCAAAAAACTCTTATCATTTACAACCTTCAGGAACTGCTTTGGCTCAGTGCCTCTTGAAAGAGGATATAACCTTGTTCCTTTTCCACCTGCTAAAATTAATGAATAAAGCACTTGTGCCTTCAACTCCATGAAATGCTTATACTGTATTCTATGAGGTATAAAATTACTATGTGATACATTTTCTATAAATTAAGTAAAAATTCTTAACATAACTTAAGAAAAACTGCCACTACTAAAAGTAATGGCAGTTTTTTTAATATTTATTTCTAACAACTATAAAATTAGCCTTGTCTGCTCTATGCATATCTTTTGAATATTCAAATATTTGACCATTATCAAGATATACAGTAGATTCATTAGTAAGAAGAGGCGCTCCCTTAGGACATTCTAACAACTCTGCTTCTTCATCTGTTGCCCCTCTTGCTCTTATATCATCCGTTGATTGTTGTATTCTATACCCTAAATCATTCTCTATATAACTATATATCGAAGATTTTATAATTCTTTCATTTAAACCTTTTACATACTTCTCTAAAAAGAAACTTTTCTCTAATACAAAAGGTTCGCCATTTACTATTCTAAGTCTTTCAACATAGTAAATCATTTCTCCTATTTTGCAATAAAGTTTATTAGCTAAATCCTTATCTGCTAATAACACTTCAAACTTAATCATCTTACTTTCAATTTTCTTACCGCTAAGATATTGAGTAAGACCAAATGTTTTAGTATTTCCAGAATAACTCTTTCTACTAACATCCCTTTTAACATAGTTACCGCTACCCTGGATTCTATATAACCATCCATGTTCTATAAGCTTCTCTAATGCCTTCCTTATTGTCATCCTACTAACTGCATATTGTTCACACAGCTGCATTTCTGTTGGAAGTTTATCACCTTCTTTATAAACTCCCTTATGGATTTTTCTCTCTAAATCAGAAGCTATTTTTAAAGCCTTTGACATATAATTCCCCCCACTAATTCCTAAAATTTACCCTTTAATATAATTGTATAGTCATTTTTTTACATTGTCTATTAAAAATCACTATTTTTTATCAATTTTTTGGTTTTTATGTTATTTTAAGGGCTATTTTTTATTTAAACTGTATAAACTAATGGTTATTATGGAAAATATATACATATAGTTACATTATTTTCTTAGCAAGTGATAGCTTCTCTTTAAATGGTGCATACCTTATAGGTATATCAAGCCAAGTTCCTCTTTGTAAAACAGATTTTTTATTTGAAAAAGTAAGAAAACTTTCCTTTCCATGATATGAACCCATTCCACTCGTTCCGACACCTCCAAAAGGTAAGTGAGATGAAGATACATGCATAACTGTATCATTTAAAGTAACTCCACCAGATGAAGTATATTTAAGCACATATTTAAGCTTTTGATTATTTTGTGAAAAATAATATAATGCTAAAGGTTTATCTTTTGAATTAATTTCATCAACTATTTCTTCAAGTCTTTCAAATTCAATAATCGGTATTATTGGTCCAAAAATTTCTCTTTGCATTACATCATCTCTGAACGTAACATTATCTAAAATAGTTGGTTCTATATAAAGATCGCTTTTATCAACGCTACCTCCATAATAAAGTTTTTCTTTATCAATATATGAACATACTCTATCGAACTCTCTTTCATTTACCATTCTTACATAGTCAGGTGAATTTTGTGCATTCTCACCAAATTGTTTAATAATTTCATTCTTCAAACATTCTAAAAATTGAGCCTTAACATTTTTATGAACATAAATATAATCTGGAGCTACACAAGTTTGACCTGCATTTAAAAGTTTTCCCCATACTATTCTTCTAGCTGCAAGAGCAATTTTAGCATCCTCGTCAACTATACATGGGCTTTTCCCACCAAGTTCTAAAGTAACAGGAGTCAAATGTTCTGCTGCTGCTTTCATAATAATTTTTCCCACATTGATACTACCAGTGAAAAATATGTAATCATATTTAAAACTTAAAATTTCTTCCATTACTGTTTTTCCACCTTCAGGATTAATATAAGCAACAAACTTTTCATCAAAAGCATCTTCTATTATTTCCTTAATAATATTTGAAGTTGCCATTGTTGATTCTGAAGGTTTTATCATTGCTGTATTTCCAGCAGCAATAGCCCCAACTAAAGGTGATAAGTTAAGCTGAAATGGATAATTGAATGGCCCTATAACTAAAACACATCCAAAAGGTTCATGCACTATATAACTTTTTGCTGGAAATGTTGTAATAGGACTTTTAACTCTTACTTTTTTAGTCCATTTTCCTAAATGTTTTATTGCTAAATTTATTTCTTCATAAACTAAGGAAATTTCAGTTACATATCCTTCAAACCTTGATTTTCTAAGATCTTGATTTAATGCCTCTAAAACTTTCTCTTCCTTATTTTTTATAGTATTTTTTAATTTTTTTAACTGTTCTATTCTAAAATCTAAGTTTAAAGTAGCACCAGTATTATAAAAAGATTTTTGTTTTTCAAAAACTTCTTTATTTGAAAACAAAATTCTCACCTCATTTCCACAAAATTAGATTTACTCTAACAGTTGATATTTCTTTATTTTTTAACACAATTTGAGATAATTCTCCCACTTCAAGCAACTTCCTAAGGGAAAGTAGTTCACAAGATAAACAAAGAAACATCAACTTCTAGATAACGCATACTTATATTTTATTTGATAGCTAGTATTTCTAATACTCCATCTTTTATAAGTCAATCTACGTTTATTATTCTTCTAAAATAATTATAGCACTAGTGTTCCTTTTAAATATGTCATAAATATATCGTAGATATAGCCATACATCATTGCAATCAATAGAATTTTCTTCACTTCTAAATCTTAAGATAAACTTATACTCCTTAAGCATGTACTCATTTTTTTAAAATATTCTCATTTTAATTTTTATTTACTAAATAAAATAGGTTTAACATCCTTCGCTATATTTTCAATTGGAATATTAAAATAAATTATTCCTGCCGCATAAGGTGCTATTTCATAAACTTGAAAAACTATAGTTATTCCATCAGTTGATATATAAAAATCTTGATCTTCCTTTATTCCTTTAAAACCATCATTTCCAGAAAAATATAAATCTTTATTTTTATTTATATCTTTTTTTATCTCATTATTTAAAAAAGTTTTATAATCAAATCCATCCTTAAACAAATCTCCTATCATTAGCTTCTCGCCTGTTTGTGTATTATAATTATATGTTAAAATACTTGGCATTCCATGAGCTCCACCCAAATTTATATAATTATCAATTCTAATACTAATAATGTTATTAGTATTGTATGGAACTTTAAAGTCACTTTTCACAATATATTGTTTATCAAACTCATCTGCTTGTGCTTCTACTTTGAGTTTATCTACCCATCCTAGAGTAACGTTATTAATATCCTCAAAAATTTTTGTCACTACAGGATCTGTAGACTCACTTACTGGATAATTTACATTTAAATCTATATTGCTATTTGTCTCTACTAAACTTTTATGTGTAATACTTAAAGTAGCAGGTGTCGCTATAGCAAAAATATTGATATTTAATAATAATAAACTTAAACAAAATACTATTTTTTTCATCAAAATTCGCTCTCCTCTCAAAAATAAATTTCTAAGATTAGTATTTGTATTTAAGCTGTAATTATGTTAATTACTAATATGCAAAAATTCTTAAACAAGAAAAAGTTATCCACATTACCTGTGGATAATGTGGATAACTTCCATAATTTTGTATATTTTTTAAAATTAAACTTTATTTTTTTTATATAACTGTGGATAACTTTTCTTTTTCTATCATTATCCACTATTTTTTTAATGGTCTTATAATTTCTTGATTTCCATTATTGTTGATAACAAGCCTAAAATAGTCACCTTTTTTCAAATTATCACTATACTGATTTTCTACATATTTCACGGTATTAGAAATTTGACCTAAATTAAATTCATCTCCTGTTACCGCAATATTTATAATTGAATTTTCTGGTATCATTTGATTTTTATCTGCATATTTTAACACTTTTATAAGTGCATCATCTAATGAATCATTTTTAATTCCTTCTTTTTCTAATAGTTGCTTACCTTTTTCTGTTGGTGAAGCTGTATAAACTACTTTAGAGAACGAATTTATTTCTAAACTAATTTCTGAAGTTGTTTTAATAACAATATTATGCTTTTCTTTTTTGTAAATTCCAAATAAAACAAAGAAAATAATTCCTAAAGTCATAGCTGTTCCAAGAGCAACTTTTGTTGCATTACTAATTAATTTATACTTTTTACTTAAAATCTCATCTCCAATTTTGCATTTTGTATATTTAACATTAACTAAAAGACCTTGTCTTGTAAGAATGTATATACTTTTGCCCATACTAGAAATTTCAATACTAATGCCTTTAAAAACTTCATTTTTATTATTATCAACAACAGTTTTTAATCTAGTCTTTGATTTTTCATCATCATTAAATCTAATATTTAAATATTTATTAATCTCTGTAAATTCAGTCCCCATAAATAATATTATGTATAGCTTAAGATGATCTATATATTCTTCTATTATTTTTAATTTTAAACTTGTAGCTACTCCTATATCAGCTTTAGGTAATACTTTAGTGCTTCTAAATTTATTTAAAATTTCATCCTCTGAAACAACAAATTTAGCTATGTTAAGCAAATGATTTTTTATTCCCTCGCTAGGCATATTTCTTGAAGCACCTATCAAGCTTATATTATATTCTTCTATGTACTTTCTTAAAAGTTTTATCTCTTTTTTTATTAAAAGAGGATCAACTTGTCTATTGTATTTTCTTTTGCTAGTAAAATAACATTGATCTTTGTAATCAGAAAAACCCCCCATATTTCCTCCTTACACTACTTTTAAATTCCTTTATTATCCAATAATTATAATTATATCATGATTTTCAAATAATATGTATGAATGTTATCTAAATTTATTTTCTTATTTATACTAGAAAATTTCTAAAAATTTATTCAACTTATTTTTATACAACAAAGTTTTATTACACATATTTCTTATCTAATAATTTTAGATGCAAAATCTATTATACGATTTTTTCATTTTCGACTATATGTTACAATATAAACAAATGAAAGCAAAGGAGCGTTAATTATGAGAATTGGTATGGGTTATGATGTCCATAAACTTGTTGAAAATAGAGATTTAATAATGGGAGGTGTTAAAATTCCATTTGAAAAAGGACTTCTTGGTCATTCTGATGCTGATGTATTGTTACATGCAATCTCTGACTCCTTACTTGGTGCTGCTGCACTTGGAGATATAGGAAAGCACTTTCCTGATACAGATGAAAGATATAAAGGAGCTGACAGTTTATTCCTTTTACAAGAAGTAGGAAAACTTGTCCTTTCTAAAGGTTATACAATAGGAAATATAGATGCTACAATAATAGCTCAAAAACCAAAAATGCTTCCACATATTGAGAATATGAGAAAAAACATTGCTAAAGCCTTAAACATAGAGGTTGAACAAATCAATGTAAAAGCTACTACTGAGGAAGGACTTGGGTTTACAGGTTCTCTTGAAGGAATTTCTGCTCAAAGCATAGCGTTACTAAATTAAAAACAAGGGATTGTATTAGAATTTTATATTCTTCATACAATCCCTTGTCTTATTTTTTATATTATATATATTTTCTTAAACTACTTCTATATTTTCACTATCAACCTCTATAGCACTATTACTAGTAGCTTCTTGCTTTTTTGATCTAAAAAAGGCTATAAATATTATTGCACTTATTCCCATTAAATAAGGATAAAATAAATATTTCATTATTTCAAATGGTGCAAGTCCCGCAAGTGAAGCTGCTGTTAGCAATTGTGCACCATATGGTATTACACCTTGGAAAGCACATGAGAACATATCTAATATCCCTGCTATTCTTCTTGGTTCAAGATCATATTTATCTGAAATATTTTTTGCAATTGGTCCAACTGTAACAATCGCAATTGTGTTATTTGCAGTAGCAATATCAACTAAGCTAACTAAAGCTCCTATTCCAAATTCTGCTCCTCTTTTACCTTTTATTTTACTAGCAACAGTTTCTAAGATAAAATCTATTCCGCCATTAACTTTTATAAGCTCTACTATTCCACCTATTATAAGAGAAATTATTATAAGTTCACTCATTCCTCCAATTCCTGCTGAGATAGAATCAAATAGTGTTTGTATTGTTAATGAACCTGTTGCAAATCCAATGATAGCTGCAAGGCCTATTCCTCCTGATAAAACTAAAACAACATTCAATCCAGCTAAAGCAGCAACCAATATAGCTAAGTATGGTATTACTTTTATTAAACTATATTCATATACAGCTCCTGAAACATCAGCTCCTCTACCTAGGAAAACATATATTATAATAGCTATTATCGCAGCTGGCAAAACCACTTTAAAGTTTGTCTTAAACTTCTCATTCATTTGACAACCTTGAGTTTTAGTAGCTGCTATTGTTGTATCAGAAATCATTGAAAGATTATCACCAAACATAGCTCCTCCAACAACAGCTCCAACAATAAGAGGAAGTGCTATTCCTGCTTTTTCAGAAATTCCAAGTGCTATAGGCACTATTGCTGCTATTGTTCCCATAGATGTACCAAGAGAAATTGCTATAAAAGCTGAAATAACAAATATTCCTGCAACAAGTACTCCTTCTGGTAAAACAGTAAGACCTAAATTAACAGTTGACTCAACCGCTCCCATTGTATTTGCCACTTGTGCAAAAGAACCTGCTAATATAAAAATAAAGCACATCAAAATTATATTGCTATTCCCAGCCCCCTTGCAGAAATGCCCAATATTTTCTTCAAATGATCTTTTTCTATTCATAAAAATTGCCACTAATGCAGCTATAAGTCCTGGAACTAAAACAGATACTGCATAAAAATCATCTAATACAATAGATACCCCTAAATAAATAACAACAAAAACTACTAATGGTAATAATCCTATTGCTTTGCCCCTTTTTTCACTCATTTATAATTTCCTCCTTCATAATTGAAGGCTTCCTACTATCTTAAATCAAACCTTTAAATATTTGTCTAATTCTAAGAAAATAAAAAAACTCCTGTTTTTAGACAGAAGTTAAGTATACCGTAATACTTTGTAATCTCCTTATCTATCAGTTTTTCAACTGCTGGAATTAGCACCGTTCTATTTTAAGACATAAAAATCCTAAAAATATTGGTTGCCGGGTTTCACAGGGCCAGTCCCTCCACCACTCTGGATAAGATAATAAAAAGCTCTTAATTTAATTTTAAATTAATTTTATCAGTAAAAGACTAAAAAATCAAAGTCTAATTTGTTAACAAATTCAAAACTTTTTCCAATAATATTCCTTCTTTTGCTTCTGTATTTGCCTCACTACTAATTTCTATACTTCTTTTTATGAATTCTCCAGCAAATTTACATGCATCAAATAAAGTTTCTCCCCTTAGCATTTTTCCAACAATTACTGATGCAAAAGCATCTCCTGTTCCTGGAAAATATTTATCTATTTTTTTTGTTGAAATTCTCCTTACTTTATTTTCATTTACACTAAAAATAATATTATCAATATACTCATCTCCAAGTTTACTTGGAGCACTCGTAATAATAATATTTTTAGGTCCTAATAAAGCTAGATTCCTAGCCCATTCATCAACTAAATTATAATTATTTCTATCATTATAATTTTCATTTAATAAAAATGCTACTTCTGTGATATTAGGAGTTATTATATCAGCATTTTTAATAAGATTCCTCATAGCTATAATGATATCTTCATTCATCCCACTATATAATTTTCCTTTATCAGCCATAACAGGATCAACAACAAGCAATGTTTCATTCTTCTTAAACTCTTTTATTATTGCTAACACTTCATCTACCTGTTTCGCTGATGGAAGATATCCTGTATATATACAATCAAACATAATTTCTAAAGACTTCCAATGTTCACTTGCATTTTTCATAAAACCGCCTAATTCCACAATAGCAGGTTTTCCATATCCACCTGTATGTGTTGATAGAATAGCAGTAGGAAGTGGACATACCTGTGCTCCCATTACTGAAATAATAGGTATAATTGTTGTTAACGATGCCCTACCATAACATGACATATCATGTATTGCCATAACTTTTTTAATTTTATTCATAACTACTCCATCTCCTAATACTATCTAGTATATTAATTTCTTAATCTTTATCTTATAGCTAATATATTTCTACAAAAAATCTTATAGCTAATCAGCTAAGTTTCTTTTCTTTTTCACTTTTAATACACTTTAAATTTTAATTCCTGCTTTTTTCACTAAATATTTTGAGCTACATAAAGGAACAGCAATTGCAATTCCTATTCCCGTTGTTATAACTGATGTACTAAGTTTAAGTATTGCAGCAGGCATTCCGTATAAAATACAATTAACTAAAAAATATCCTATTAATGAAACTATTCCTCCAGCTAAAAATCCAATTATATTTAGTTTCATATTATTTCCATCACAACTTTTACTATGAGCTATTTTTCCAGCTATATACCCAGTTGCTCCTTTTATAAAAAATGTTGGTATTATCCATATAGCAAAAGCTGGATTTATTGCATCAAAAAGTGCACATCCTATAGCACCAGCCCATCCTGCCTTTTCCCCTAAAAATATAGCTGCTATAAATATAGCTGTTGTCCCCAAATGTATCATAGTTTGGCTTCCCCCTAAATTTAATGGAATATTAATCATAGTAGCAACAAAACAGATAGCTGCAAATAACGCTATCCTAATTAAATTTTTTGTTTTATTAGTTTCCAAAATAAAGCCCCCTTGTATGATGTAGTTGAGAAATTAAATTAAAAACTAATATTATTTTAATAAAATACTAAACCACATCTTATTTTTCTTTCTAATATTAATATATTCCTTTTATTTCCATATATCAAATTGTATGGGTTCAATAATTTTAGCCTTTTTACATTTAAATTTTTATAAAAAAAAAAGCAGTTATTCTAACTGCTTTAGTATGGAGCGGGTAGCGAGAATCGAACTCGCCTATTCAGCTTGGAAGGCTGACGTTCTACCAATGAACTATACCCGCAGATTATCTACTTTTATTTTTTTATGGAGCGGGTAGCGAGAATCGAACTCGCCTATTCAGCTTGGAAGGCTGACGTTCTACCAATGAACTATACCCGCAGATTTTATCTGCTTTTATTTTTTTTATGGAGCGGGTAGCGAGAATCGAACTCGCCTATTCAGCTTGGAAGGCTGACGTTCTACCAATGAACTATACCCGCATTGGCTGGGATAACAGGATTCGAACCTGTGCGTGACGCAGTCAAAGTGCGTTGCCTTACCGCTTGGCGATATCCCAACATGGTGTACCTTTAGGGATTCGAACCCCAGACCCACGCCTTAGAAGGGCGTTGCTCTATCCAGCTGAGCTAAAGATACATATTCAATCTTGTCGAAAGGATATAAATAATCGCTTCCTTCGCGACTACGAAATTTATTATATTATCTCATTGACTTAATGTCAACATTTTTTTTGCTTTTCTTATCTCAAAAATTAGAATTAAAAATATAAAAGTTACTACTATTGCCCCCTATATAAACTTTATTAGACTCCTATTATATGTTATCTTTGTAATATATAGAGTTTTTGAAAGGAGGTTATTTTATGAGATGTGAAGTTTGTAATGCACGAGGCGATATACATCATATTGTTCATAGACGTAAAGATGGTCTTAATTTTGAACTTAATTACAAGTACTTATGTCATAGACATCATAGAGGACTTGATGGTCCACACCGAAATAAAATAATCGACTATTCATATAAATTAGAAATGCAAAACAATTTATATGATACTTTTACTAATTCATTTTATACTATTGATGAGATAAATAACATTTTAAAATTATCTATTAGTAGTAGAAAAAAAATTCAAGAAGCGCTCTTTTTATATAAAGAAGGTTATAAAAATACTGAACTTATTTTCTTTTTGATGGGTAAAAAGTCATACTCTGAAGAAGGTTTAGAAGATTTAGATATTCAGACTGCTATTTGGAAAGAAAAAGCTCTATAATATTTAATTTCTAATTCACGTCTTAGAAATTTATAAAAAAAAGCATCATTCCCGAAAGAATGATGCTTTTAAGGTTCTCTGATGGTGCAGTCGGAGGGAGTCGAACCCTCACGCCCACAGTGGGCACTAGATCCTTAGTCTAGCGCGTCTGCCAATTCCGCCACGACTGCTCGTTACTTTTATATTATATAATTATTTTTTTTAAATTGCAAGTATTTTTTATATAAATTTTAGTTATTTCTCCCTACTCTCCTTTTTATTAAAAGCCCCTATTTATCAATTGAGCATCCCTTATATTCAACCTAACTAAAATTCTAGGCTTTATACTCAATTACTATAATATATTAAACATAAGAAACAAAAAATATTTTTCTGAAATATTTATTTTTATCTTTAGATTCTTTTTCTAAATCATAAAAACTTAAAAACAAATACTTTTAAGATAAATACTATCACTATTATCATTTTTTCATTATCAAATTAAGAAGTTCTCAAATATAATAAATTACAATTAAATTTATTGAAAATCATTATTGACACACATAATTATTAGTTTTATAATCAGAATTAACAAAACTTAGTTTATAAAAATTTAACACTATGATGAGAAGAGTAAGTTTAGATAAATTTTTCAGAGAGAAATACATTTGCTGCAAGTATTTTAAATTTTCTATTCTGAAAACTACCTCTGAGTGACTCTAATCAAGTCCGTAGAAACTGCGTTAAAGTTTTTTAAAGTGGTACAAATTGATTTTGTACAAATTGGGTGGAACCACGGGAATTCGATCTCTCGTCCCTTTTCTTCAAATAGAAAAGTGACGGGGGCTTTTTTATTTTATAAACACTTTCCCCGAATAGTTAAAACAAGAAAGGGAGTTTTTAATATGATTAAAATTACATTAAAAGATGGTTCAATCAAAGAAGTTGAACAAAATAGTTCAGTTTTAGACATAGCTAAAGCTATCAGCGAAGGTCTTGCTAGAGTAGCTATGTGTGGAATTGTTAACGGAGAAGTTAAAGATTTAAGATATAAAGTTTCTGAAGATTCAGAACTTGAAATATGCACATGGGATTCACAAGAAGGAAAAGATGCTTTTAGACATACTGCATCACACGTAATGGCTTACGCTGTTAAAAGAGCTTTTCCAGAAGTTAAAATAGCTATAGGACCTGCTATAGAAAATGGATTCTATTATGATTTCTTAAAAGAAGGTTCTTTCTCAGAAGCTGACTTTGAAAAAATAGAAAAAGAAATGAAGGCTATAGTAAAAGAAAATCCTGAAATAAAATTCTTTACACTTCCAAGAAATGAAGCTTTAGAATTTATGAAAGATGAACCTTTTAAGGTAGAACTTATAAACGATCTTCCTGAAGATGAGATAATTTCATTCTATCAAATAGGTGATTTTACAGACCTTTGTGCTGGACCTCATTTATTATCTGTAAAAGGAATCAAAGCATTTAAATTACTTAGAACTGCTGGTGCTTACTGGAGAGGTAATGAAAATAATCCTATGCTTGCTAGAATTTATGCAACAGCATTCCCTAAGAAAGCTGAAATGGATGAATATTTAGAAGCTGTAGAAGAAGCTAAAAAAAGAGATCATAACAAACTTGGTAGAGAGCTTGGACTATTTACAACAAGTGAAATTGTTGGTCAAGGACTTCCACTATTAATGCCTAAAGGTGCTAAAGTAATGCAAGTTCTTCAAAGATGGATTGAAGATGAAGAAGAAAGAAGAGGTTATCTTTTAACAAAAACTCCTTTAATGGCTAAAAGCGATCTTTATAAAGTTTCAGGTCACTGGGATCACTATAAAGATGGTATGTTTGTTTTAGGTGATGAAGAAAAAGATGATGAGGTATTTGCTTTAAGACCTATGACTTGTCCTTTCCAATATGAAATATACAAAGCTGGTCAACACAGTTATAGAGACCTTCCTAAGAGATATGCTGAAACTTCAACATTATTCAGAAATGAATCTTCAGGAGAAATGCACGGGCTTATAAGAGTTAGACAATTCACTCTTGCTGACGGTCATTTAGTTGTTACACCAGAACAATTAGAAGAAGAGTTTAAAGATGTTGTTGATTTAATTAAATATGTTATGACAACACTTGGAATTCAAAATGATATCACATACAGATTCTCAAAATGGGATCCAAAAAATACTCATAAATATATCAATAAGCCTGAAGCTTGGGAATCAACACAAAACTTAATGAGAGATATTTTAAATCATTTAGAAATAGATTTTACAGAAGCTGATGATGAAGCTGCTTTCTATGGACCAAAACTTGATATTCAATTTAAAAATGTTCATGGAAAAGAAGATACAATTATCACTGTTCAAATAGACTTTGCTCTTGCTGAAAGATTTGATATGAGCTACATTGATAAAGATGGAGAAAAGAAAAGACCTTATATCATCCACAGAAGTTCAATTGGATGTTATGAAAGAACACTTGCTATGCTTATAGAAAAATATGCTGGAGCACTTCCAACATGGATGGCACCTGTTCAAGCTAAGGTTCTTCCACTATCAGATAAATATGCTGATTACGCTGATAAAGTAGCTAAAGACTTAAGATTTAACGGTATTAGAGTTGAGGTTGATCATAGATCTGAAAAACTTGGATACAAAATAAGAGAAGCTAGACTTGAAAGAGCTCCTTATATAATAGTTGTTGGTGAAAAAGAAGAAGCTAACGGCGAAGTATCTGTAAGAAGTAGAAAAAATGGTGAAGAAGGTTCAATGCCATTTGCTACATTCTTAGCTAATATTAAAGAAGTTATAGATAATAAAGAACAAATCTAATAAACAAATTAAAAATAGTAGTCTCTAACTTGAGGCTACTATTTTTATAATATTATATCTAAGTGTCAACTACTACTTTAATAAAATCTTTCAGAAAAATTTTTATAAATATAAGCCTTTACTTGTAAATATCCATTTTCTAAATTATCTAACTCATATAACTCTTCTGCTATCTCTAATGCTTTTCTAACATTTTTATCACTTCCCCAATTATCAGTACCTGTTGTATATAACTTAGCTAACATTTGGAGTGTAAATGAATTCTTGTTTTCACTATTATATTCTTTTTCATAATAATCTAAAACTTTTTTATAATTACTAGCTTGCATATATCCCCAAACTTCATCAGGATAGCTTATTTTAAGCTTTTCATTAAGTTCTTTATTTTTTTGCTCTGAAAGTTCTTCATCATATATTTGCTCGTTAAATGTATAATTTATAAGGTTGTAATAATTATCATCTAAAGGACTCCTCTTATCTTTTTTATTATATTCTGCATTGAAATCTCCTTGTGCGCCTTCAAAAATATTATAAAAATATGATTTTTCTTTATCTACTAAAGAGATGTTGTTTATATTGTCTAAATAATAATTACCCTCGTCTAGATTTTTTGTATATATAAACTTATCATTTTCAAATTGTATATCACCGTTAACATGATTTAATCTACCATTAAACTTATCTTCATTACTAGTAGTAACGCTCAATTCATTACCACTTAAAATATCTCCTTGAGCTACATGTATTTCCTCTTCTTTATGAGTTATCGAAACATCTACTATTTTCCCTTTTTCAACTGTTACATATCCATTTTCTAAACCTGGAATTAAATTATTATTAAGTGATTTTATTTTAGGTACATATATTTGAATTACATATTTTCCTTCTGGAATATTATTAAACTCAAATTTTCCAGCTTTATCTACATAGGATAAAAAAGTTGTTTGTGAATCTCTTAAAAGAACTTCTCCCCAGCTTTGAATGTATAATTGCTCTTTACTTAGTACTATTGCTGCTCCTTGAATTTCATCTAAACTTAAAATTCCTTTTACAGAACCTCTATATTCTTTTGGTATTAAATTTGAATATAATATATTTTGCATATTTTCTATTTGTTTTTTAATTTTTTCATCATCACCATAATATTCAAATCCTGTTTCTGGTAAGTTTATATACATATAATCAATATCAAATTTATCTCTCATTCCTGTTTTATTATAATTATATTGCATCATTGAACTTACATTATATTTGACACTTTTATAATCTTTCATACCTTCTTCAAAGTTTCCTGCCATTACATTAGCATCACCTATATACTTTTGCTTTGAAGGTATGCAATTTTCATCTATTTTTTCAAAACTTTCAATAGCATCTTCATATTTATGTTGTTTTAAAAATAATATTCCCTCATTTAAATTGACATATGATGTAACATATTTAGATTGTGAATTTTTAAAACTCTCTAACAGTTCAAAAGCCTTTTTTTCCTGTCCACTATCATAATACAAAGATGTTAATGCTGCTAAATTTTTATAAAAATATTTTGTATCTTCACCTTTTTCTAGTCCTTTTTCATGATATTTTATTGCTTTTTCTACACCATTTTCAGCTAAAAAATTATTAGGTAGTAACATAGATATCTCACTAGAAATTCCTATTAAATCTTGCTTATAGTTATATTCATTTGTTCCCATATAATAATAGGCAGCATCTTCAAAAGGCGATATCTTAGGCATATTAACATATAAATTTAATAATCCCTGAAAATAATATCCTATTGGTGCTCCTTCAAAGTTAGTCTCCTGCATCTGCTTTTTATTTATAATAGCTGCGCTTCCTATTATCATATTAGGAATAACTACAAAAACACCAATTGCAATAATCAATAAATGTTTAATTTTAAATTTAATCTTTTTTACTCTCACCTATATCTCTCCCCACATAATTACTACTTATCTCTAGCTCATACTTTGTAAGGTCATTAAATTTATTTATAGAGTCTACTGTTGGTACTAATATAGCTATTACTAAAACTGCTGCTATTACTCTAATATCAACTTCTATTTCAGTTTCTAAAATTTTTCTAAGTTTATATTCTGGTTTCTTTTTCTCTTCCTTATAATTATTCTTTATTTTATTTCTAAGTTCACTACTCAACTTTAATTCTTTTAGCCTATCCATAAATCCCTTCCTCCTTTAAAACAATACCAAGAGCATTTTTACCTCGCCTTAGTTTAGTTTTTATAGTATTTTCATTTTCATCTAGGATTTTAGCTATATCCTTTATAGTAAATTCTTTATAATAAAACATATAAATAATATCTCTATAAGCTGGCTTTATCTTTTCTAAAGCATTTGCAATCACTTCATTATCCATAAGTTCTAAAATCTCTTCCTCTAAATCAAATTTATCTTCTACTTCAGTTTCCTTATTGAACTCTTCACCAAAATAAGTTACCTTCTTATTTTTTCTATAATATTCTCTACAAATATTCAGACTTATTTTATATATCCATGTCTTCAAAGAAGAATCTCCTTTGAACTTTCCTATATATCTAAATATCTTTATGAAAATTTCTTGTGTTAAATCTTCTGCGATGCTAACATCTGATGTTTTCATATAACAAAATCTAAGTATGTCATCACCATATATATCCAACAAATAATCAAATGCATTATCATCAGATTTTTTTAATCCCTGTATAAGTTTCTTTTCATCTGAATACATATATCCCCCTTGTATGATGTAGTTATAGAATTTAATTAAAAACTAATATCGTTTTAACCGAACAATAAACCACATCTTATTATTAATATTCTTATTTCAAGATTTCTTTTCACCTTAAATTTAAGGTCTTATCGTAAAGTT
>JBOGCE010000006.1:0-98110 GCA_051656585.1 Sarcina sp.
TTTGCTAGTAAAGGCTTTAAAGATACTTCTATCAATTTAGATACGAAAGTCGGTGAGCACGTTTCAAAAACTGTTTATCTTGAAGAAACTTCAGATGTAACTAAACCTGTTACTCCTCCGACTGAACCTACTAAACCAGTTGAACCAACTAAGCCAACTATTGTTAAACCTGAACAAGAATTTGCATTTGTAACATTAAAATTTGCTGATTTTGAGACAAAAAAATTATTGCCTAATGAGGAAATAATAATAAATAATTTAGGACCATTTATTACAGATGAATATGGTCAGTTAAAAGACTATAAAATAAAATCTGGTTTAGATGTACTAAAATTCTCAATTAAAAACTATAAAAATTCATCAATATTTTTAGAAGGAAAACCTGGTCAACACCTTGAAAGAATTGTTTATCTAGAAAAAATAAAAGATGAAACTACTAAGCCTGTTAACCCTGAGGTTAAACCAGAAGTTAAACCTGTTAACCCTGTTAACCCTGAGGTCAAACCAGAAGTTAAGCCTGTGAATCCTGAGGTTAAACCAGAAGTTAAGCCTGTGAATCCTGAGGTCAAACCAGAAGTTAAACCTGTTAATCCTGAGGTTAAACCAGAAGTTAAGCCTGTGAATCCTGAGGTTAAACCAGAAGTTAAGCCTGTTAATCCTGAGGTTAAACCAGAAGTTAAACCTGTTAATCCTGAGGTCAAACCAGAAGTTAAACCTGTGAATCCTGAGGTCAAACCGGAAGTTAAACCTGTTAACCCTGAGGTTAAACCAGAAGTTAAGCCTGTGAATCCTGAGGTCAAACCAGAAGTTAAACCTGTTGATCCTTGTGTTAAACCGGAAGTTAAACCTGTTAACCCTGAGGTTAAACCAGAAGTTAAGCCTGTTAATCCTGAGGTCAAACCGGAAGTTAAACCTGTTAACCCTGAGGTCAAACCGGAAGTTAAACCTGTTAACCCTGAGGTCAAACCGGAAGTTAAACCTGTTAACCCTGAGGTTAAACCAGAAGTTAAGCCTGTGAATCCTGAGGTTAAACCAGAAGTTAAGCCTGTGAATCCTGAGGTTAAACCAGAAGTTAAGCCTGTGAATCCTGAGGTTAAACCAGAAGTTAAGCCTGTTAATCCTGAGGTCAAACCAGAAGTTAAGCCTGTGAATCCTGAGGTTAAACCAGAAGTTAAGCCTGTGAATCCTGAGGTTAAACCAGAAGTTAAGCCTGTGAATCCTGAGGTCAAACCAGAAGTTAAACCTGTTGATCCTTGTGTTAAACCGGAAGTTAAACCTGTGAATCCTGAGGTTAAACCAGAAGTTAAGCCTGTGAATCCTGAGGTTAAACCAGAAGTTAAGCCTGTGAATCCTGAGGTTAAACCAGAAGTTAAGCCTGTTAACCCTTGTGTTAAACCGGAAGTTAAACCTGTTAACCCTGAGGTCAAACCAGAAGTTAAACCTGTTAACCCTGAGGTCAAACCAGAAGTTAAACCTGTGAATCCTGAGGTTAAACCAGAAGTTAAGCCTGTTAACCCTTGTGTTAAACCGGAAGTTAAACCTGTTAACCCTGAGGTCAAACCAGAAGTTAAACCTGTTAACCCTGAGGTCAAACCAGAAGTTAAACCTGTTAACCCTGAGGTCAAACCGGAAGTTAAACCTATTGATCCTTGTGTTAAACCAGAAGTTAAACCTGTTAATCCTGAGGTTAAACCAGAAATTAAGCCTGTTAATCCTGAGGTCAAACCAGAAGTTAAACCTGTTGATCCTTGTGTTAAACCAGAAGTTAAGCCTATTAAACCAGAGGTGATACCTGTTACACCTACTGTTGTTCCTGAGGTTAAAACTGAAATTACACCAGAGGTTACACCTACTGTTAAACCAGAGATGATACCAACAAAAGAAAAAGAAAAAACAATTTTACCTGATACAGGACTTAGTAACAATTTCTCAATAAAAGAAGCATTTGCTGGTCTTATTGGATTGATAACTGCGTTACTAATATTCTTAAAGAAAAAAATATTTAAATAATCATGATAAGTTGCACATTACGTGTTACGCATTATACTAATGTGCAGCTTTAATTAAACAAACAATAATTTACATCTTAGGAGGACATATGAATAAATTCACCTTAAAAAATAATAGAGTTTTAGCCTATAATTCAGTTGGAAGCGGAGAATGTATAATTTTTCTTCATTCATATTTATGGGATTCTACTATGTGGAATTCTCAAATTGATTTATTGAAAGATCATTATACTTGTATTTCGATAGATTTATATGGTCATGGAGAATCTGGATTACTAGAGAATTCAATTTCATTAGAAGAACTTGCTAGCGATATTAAGGAATTAATAGATTCTTTTAATTTAGATAGATATTCTTTGGTAGGTCTCTCTGTTGGTGGAATGCTTATACCTTACATTCACTCAATGGATAATTCAAAAATAAAAGAAATGGTCATAATGGATAGTTATTCTGGTATAGGTGCGACTTGTTGCTAGATAAAAATAAATGAGGGTTTATACAAAACTAGCCTAACTATATTCATAGTTAGAACTGTTATTACAATAGGTAGAATGATAGAGTAACGTCTTGAAATGCCTTCCCAAATGATACGAATAGCATTTAATTAAGTAAATAATCAAATGTTATAAGCTCGTTAGAATGCCTGAGAATATACCGTAAGTAGAAAGTAACATCTACACGAAATGCGAACTAGAGGTAGTCGAGTATATGATAGGGCTAGGGTCTATAAAATATCTACGGTTAGGATGTTGAATTAACTGACGAAATCGGGAATGTACAAGTCTAAACAGAATGCATTCAGAAATGAATATACTAATTATTAGGGTAAGTGTGGATGAGTAAAAGTCTATGTTATAAAAATCCATATAATGCTCTAGGCATTATCAAGCTTACAGGCTTATACTGATGACCTAAGGATATATGAAAAGATAGTAATAACGGAACAAGGAAAGCTTGGAGTACAGAGGTTTTACTGCCAGTGAAGTATTGATAGGGAAAACGTATGTATAACTTATCTTAATCCAAGTGAGAGCGGTGGCATGAAGCAATAATAAATATTGTAATGATATTTTAGTTATAGCCACTAGACAATTTATAAATAATTAAATACTAAACAGTTCCAATTTTTTAAAATTACAAAAAACTAAAACTAAACTAACAGATTAAACAAAAAACTAAAACTAACAAATCTAAAGATATATAGTACTCAAAAACTTACTTAAAGCAAAATTATATATAGTAACTAGTATTTTAAATATTTATAAATGGTTGGAACGCCGTATGAGCTGGAAACACTCACGTACGGTGTGAAGTGGGGGAAAACTTGGAGATAATTTCAAGAAGTGACCTATCACTATAAGGATGTGAAGAAAAGCAAAAATATAATTATATTTTAGATTTAATTTATATAAATCAAAAAATTCCAGAAGATATAAGTCATGTAGTTGCAAAAATGTTTTTCTCAAAAGAATTAGTTGCTAGAGAAGAAGAAGTTTATCTAAACTTCCAAAGAAAGTTAGCAAATATTAAAAGAGAAAAAATAAACACATTATATATTTTAGGAAAAGCTATTTTCAACAGAGAGGATTCTCTTGAAAAGCTTAAAGAAATAGACAAACTTATTTACTTTGTTGTAGGAATAGATGATCAACCTAGGCCACCTAAAGAATCTATAGAAATGAGTAATTTAGCTAAAAATTCTGAATTGTTTATAATTCCTAATGCAGGACATATTTCTAACTTAGAAAATCCTAAAGTAGTTAATGAAATTTTATCTAAAATTTATTTGCAATAAAATATTACGAATAAAACTTTTTATAATAACTAAATTTAATATAGTGTTGAATAAATATAAAACTTTATAATTAAAAATTAATTTTGGGGTATTAATTAAATTTATAAATTTGTGTGATTAAAGCTTAATTTTAGTATTAAGTAAACTTATAAAATTGTGTGATTAAAACTTAACTTGGGTATTGAGTAGACTTATAAGAATTTATGGTTAAAACTTAATTTGAATATTGGGTAGATTTATAAGAATTTATGGTTAAAAACTTAATTTGGGTATTGGGTAGATTTATAAGAATTTATGGTTAAAAACTTAATTTGGGTATTGGGTAGATTTATAAGAATTTATGGTTAAAACTTAATTTGGGTATTGAGATTTTTCACCCTTTTGTATGAAATAAATTAAGATTCCTCATAACTCTTAATTTATTTCCTGATATTTTGTTTCTCTCTTATTTCTATTTTTCAAGAAGTTTATGTGTAATATCTTAAGTACTTCTTTGAATATTTACAAAAAAATATACAACTAAAATATCCTAAGCATAAAATATCTAGAAAGAGCAACTTCTAACAAAGAAGTTGCCTTTTATTTTAATAATTCTATTCACATAAAAATTAATTTAACTAATTTGACTTTTATAAATTTTAATAATTCCTTACAATAAAAATAAGAATTAAAAAAAGGAGTTTTGAAATGAAAAAAATCCTAATATCAGTCATAATAATAATAATAATTGTAATTGTAATATTTTTATTTTTATATTTTGAACAAATGTTTTTCAATTTATAAAATCAAAATATTTTCTCATTCTAAAACTTTTCTTTATAGATGAATGCATCAAATAAAACTTGATAAATAAAAAAGACTTTAAGTCCTCTCACAGCCTTAAAGTCTCTTTTAGCTTTATAATTAAATAAATTTTCACTTTTCTAAAAACTTATTTCTCTATATAGCTCTATATGATTACGCGATTATATATATATGTATAATTTGAATTAATTTTTATCTACTTACTTTTATTCCTGCTGACATTCTTTCTTCCATATTAAATACTTTCCAAATAATAAGTGAAGCTGCCCATACTATTACAAATATAGCTGCAAGAACAAGTCCCATTTTACTGAAGTCTAAGTTTTGTAACCAACCCCAGAATCCTGTATTCCATCCTGCTTCCATAGCTACAACTTGTCCAACCTCTATCATACTGATAACTCCAGCTGCTATGATTGAAAGTGTTGTTATTGTTATGTTATAGTATACTTTTTTCATTGGTGATGTAAGTACCCATTGGTATGCAGATGACATAAAGAATCCATCTAATGTATCCATTAAACACATACCTGCTGTGAATAATATAGGGAATGCAATAACTGCTGTCCAAGGAATTCCTTCTGCTGTTGCTGATGCTGATGTAGCAAGTACAGCAATTTGTGTAGCTGTGTCAAATCCAAGTCCAAATAGGAAACCGATAATGTATATATGCCAGTTTTTGTTTGCGATGTTAAGTATTTTATTTATTGTACGGTTTACTACATTTGTTGCTGGTCTTTCTAAACTTTCCTCTACGTATGTACCATTTCTCATTTCTTTAAATGTTTTTACAACATCTCTTAATATTATGAAGTTAGCAATTGCAAGAAGTAATAAAAATACTGCTGAAATTACAGTTCCTACTACACCCCCAATTGTTTGTAATTGCGGAATTTCTCTTTTAGCCCAACTAACTGCAAAGATTGTTGCAAATCCCATAAGCATAACTACTGTTGAGTGACCTAATGAAAAGAAGAATCCTGCTCCTCTAGTTTTTCCACCCTTTTGAACTAATTTACGAGTCATATTATCAATACAAGCAATATGATCACAGTCAAATGCATGAGCAAGACCAAATGTTAATGATAAAATCCCCATTCCTAAAATAGTTGGAAATTTAAATACTCCCGTTGAAAGTAATACTCCTCCACAAGCAAACATAAATACGATAAATGCACCATATTTTATTGCATCCACTTGCCAACTTTTACTACTATTTCTCATAATAAATAATCGCTCCTTTGTAATTTTTAGTATTTATTTTAACTCTTTTATTCATCTTTTTGTTATCTTTTAAACTGATGAATTTTAAAAAAGTAACAAAATAAATTTAACATATAAGCTTTATATCTTAAATGCATTTTAACTTGCAATTTATTTACACTTCATTTAAATAAATATTACAAATTTATGTATTTAAGTTTAAAAAATAGATATATTTAATTATTAATTTAATACATTTTTGCGTTTTATATTAAATTTTTTTTGAATTTATATGTGTTACACTATTTATTTTGTAATCAAAACATTATTCAGCTAAACAGATGATATTAATATATCAACTGATAAATCATACTCAATAACAAATGCAAACAGTTTTATTTTTTTATAAAATCCTTTTCAAAACACCATTTTATGTAAATTAATTGAAATAAAAGGATTTTTATTCTAAAACTTATTACAAATACTTATGTTTTTAACGCTAAAAAAGCACTTAAGAAATATATTCCTAAGTACTCTTTTATATTACTATCAAAATATTATATAAATGCCAGAGGTTCTTATATAAATAAAATATTTTTCTAATATAGCTTCTATAAAGTAAGGAATAAAGAAGCCTCTTAGATAATACAAAAGATTATATTCAGACAAACGCAAAATTCTATCTAAATTAAATTTATTTATATAAGATTGTTCAAAATCCAGATTAAATTTCAAACACTATTTCTTAGTATTTACAGCTCTTGTTTATTTTATTCATCTAATATATTTAGTTTCTTTCATAAAAGTAGTAAAATGGTATTATATAGAAATTTTGATTTTTAAATCACAGGAGGGAATATATATGACTAAGACTGAATATATAACTAGCTTAAAAGAGAATAAGAAACTAGCGACTATTGAAGAAAGACATCTTTTTGCTAAAGCTCTAGAGGCTCTTATTGATGTCGATGACTTTGAAAACCTTTATTATGGATTTGATAATGACGTTCAAGATATAGGGATTATGCAAGGATTAATTTTTGCAATTGAAAGTTATTATGGCGATGTAAGTGATGAAAAATATTTCAACACCTTTATTATAAAATCAAAAGAAGTTTATGATGATGCCAGTGAATGGATTAATTTTATGAATGCTCGAATTTTGCAAAACCAAATTTTATTAGATAAGTACATTCATTTTGCAAAAGCACAAGACGAATCAACAAAATTATTTCTTATTAAAGTCATGAAAAATGTCCAACTTAATAACGAAAAAAAATTTGCTGATGTAAGTAACAAATTCATATTAGAAATGATATAAAAAAGTTTATTTTAATAGTATATAAAAAAGATATCAGTAAATACTATACATGAGAATATTAGATAATCTAAATGTAAAGTTTTGATATCTCCATAATAAGAAAAAGGTGAGTAATTTTTACTCACCTTTTTAAATATTTTATCATCTATGTATTCTATTTTAAAACTGATAAAACTTCTCTAGCAACTGCTGCTCCTGAAGCTGGGTTTTGTCCTGTAACAACTCTATCTTGTGATACAGCAAACTCTGACCAATCAGCTCCTTTAACATAATTTGCTCCTCTAGCTACAAGTTCTGTTTCTGTTAAATATGGTACTATTTTATCTAATCCAACAGCCACTTCTTCACTATTTGAGAATCCTGTTACTTTTTTACCATTAACTAAATTTTCACCGTTTGATAATTTAATATTTAATAATCCAGCTAATCCATGACAAACAGCTGATACTATTCCACCATTTTCATAAATTTCTTTAGCTACATTTTGCATTTTTGTATCATTTGGGAAGTCCCATATTACTCCATGACCACCTGTGTAGTATATTACTTCATAATCACTAGAATTAACTTCATCAACTGATAATGTATTTCCAAGTTTGTTCATGAAATCTCTGTTTGTATAGTATGCCCAATCTGTTTCTGTCATAAAATCATTTTCTAAACTATGTGGATCAATTGGAGTATATCCACCTTTTGAACTTACATAATCAATTTTATATCCAGCTTTCTCCATAACATCAACAAAGTGAACAGCTTCTCCAAGCCATAATCCTGTTGGTCTTTCTGCATTTTCATATTTTGATACGTTTGTAACAACAACTAATATTTTTTTCATTTGTTTCTCTCCTTTAAACCTCAATAATTTTCTTTCGTTAAATTTAGTATATCTCTTAAAGTATACTTTAATGCAAGTTTTTTTTTAAAAAATTTTAAAGCTAGTATTTTAAAGGGTTTTGGTGTATTCTATTAAATAAACAGATATTGAAAATTGTTCATTTTTTTATTATTTGTTTAAATTAATACTATCATAATGTACAAGCTAATTCTATCAAAATGTACAAGCTAAAAAAATTTATATAAGGAGAATTAATCTTAATATGTATCAAATAAAAGAAGTATCTGAAATAACAAATATCCCTCAATCTAAAATTAGATATTATGAAAAAGAAGGATTGCTTCCAACTATTCAAAGAAACAAAAATAACATTAGAGAATTTTCTATTAAAGACATTGAAATGATCAATTTAGTTAAATGTCTTAGAACTATTGGAATGCCTATGAAAGATATAAAAAGAAATGTTAATCTTTTAATTGATTCAAACAGTACTATTACAACAGAGGAAATACTACTAGAACATAAAAATAAATTAGAAGATCAAAGAAAGCTTTTAAAAAAATATATCACAGAAATCAACCGAAAATTAAAGAAAAAAGAACTACATTAAAATCATTACAAAAAATAGACCATTATCATCTAGAACTAAATGATAATAGTCTATTTTTACAATTCTTTTTTATATCATCCTTGCTAATATACTTTACTCCCTAAAAATAAAAAGGAAAGGTTACTAACCTCCCCCTACAAAAAATTCAATATCATTTTAACTTAATGCACGTTTATATATTATTGGATCAACAAATCCAAATGTTAATTTATCATTTTTATAAAAAGCTTCACTTACAGACATAACCTCATCTGTTATAAGCTCTTTTAATTCAAATCTTGTTGTTTCTGTAAAGTTGCTAATACTCTCACCTTTAAATCCACCTTCTATTTCTTCATAAACCATTGGATTAAACTTTTTAGAAATTTCTAATTTATTATATTCTAAACATATTTTATCATTATCATTTCTAAACTCCTCTTTTGAGAAATCTTTTGGAATTTCATATGATGTAAGAACAACCTTATTTTCAGTATTTAAAGTAAATAGAAATAAATGAGGTAGTACATTTTTAAAGTTTCCCATAGTATAATAGCTCTCTTCAATAATAAAATACCCCTTAAAATTATCAGGTAAATTATTAATTTTATTATTGCAAATTCCATTTATATGTCTTGCTATAGGGTGCTTTACTTTTCCTTCTTTTTCTTCCTTTTCAATCTGCTCTACATTTGTAAATTCACCACATAACTTATTGATAAACTGCTCTAAAATATCCATATTTATCTCCACCTTTCTTTTTTTCTTTTGTATATACTTCAAGTATATTCTCTTCAAATAAAAACTTAAAGTTACTATGTATATCAAATTTCTCAAAAGAAAATATCTATTTTAAATGAATTAATTACTTGTAAAAGAAAATTTTCGTATTATACTAAATTTAAATAACTATAATTACAAAGGAGAAATTTATATGAAAATAGAAATATGGTCAGATTTTGTATGCCCTTATTGTTACATTGGAAAAAGACGTCTTGAAAATGCTATTAAGCAATTTTCAGATAAAGAAAATATAGAAATAATTTTTAGAAGCTTTGAGCTTGATCCTAACGCAGAAAAAAGTTATGAAGGTTCTATAGATGAGCATATAGCTGAAAAATATAATATGCCTCTTGAACAAGCTAAAACTATCAACAACAATATAATAGAACAAGCTAAAGAAGTTGGGCTTAACTATAACTTCAAAGATTTGATTAGAACAAATACATTTGATGCACATAGATTAACTCATTATGCTAAAGAAGAAGGAAAAATGAATGAAATATCTGAAAAAATATTTAAGTCATACTTTATTGACTCTCTAAATATTTCTGATCATCCTACATTAATCAAATTAGCTAAAGAAGTTGGTCTTAATACTTCTAAAGTAACAGAAGTTTTAGAATCAACTATGTATGCTGATGAAGTAAGACATGATGAAGCAACTGCTACATCTAAAGCATTAACTGGTGTCCCTTACTTTGTATTTGATGAAAAATTTGTAGTGTCAGGTGCTCAACCATCTTCTGTATTTTTAAAAGTTCTTAACAATACAAAAAATGAAGCTGACATGTTAAAAAATTCAACAAATTCTAAAGCTGGAATTTGTATAGATGGTAAATGTCAATAATATTTAAAACATAAAAGTGAGTGATATTTACCACTCACTTTTATAACTTTTAACTCAATTTTCTCTAGAAAATATAAGTCTACTATCTATCTGATAGAAGATTAAAATCTTTATTTGTTGGCTCAAAAAGTTTTTCTCCATTTCGCTCATGTCTAAACTTTGATAACTCACTATAAATCTTTATTCTAGCCCTATTAAATTCACCCATCGGAGTATGCTCTATCAAGGAATGTCCTACATTGAAAGATAATAATTCTGCTAACTCACTTCTCCTTTTATCCATAACATTCTGTTTATCTATTATAATTTCTGCTACTTTTATGTAAGGAGACCTTCTTTTATTCCAAACTATTGATGGATCATCTACCATTCCTTCCTTTTGAAACTGCACCTTAAAATCAAAAATTATCTTATTATTATCTAATTGTTTTTGCATATTATTTGATAAATAAGACGCTGTTTTATCTTTAGGAATTTTAGCCTTTACGTGTTTTCTTGGTACTATACAATATCTAACAGCATTTCTTCCAAATCTATATGCAGTTGTACTAAAATATCCCACATCAAAAGGACTTGTTTGGTTCTTTGGAACCATTGCAAGTTTAACTAAATTTGGAAGTTTACCCTTAAAAAGATTTTTAACTATATAACTTGGTAACTTCCCTTTATGTTTTGCACAAACCAAGTCATGAAAAGATTTTAAAGAAGAAAAAGGAAAAACTTCATTACTCAAAAGAATAAAATCCTGAGTAGACTTTTCATCTTCTAAAAGTTTTTTTCCCTCTACATTTATAAGTTTTATAGCAAACCCTCTTACGTCTTTTTTATCATCCCCTTCTATCTTAGATGATGAACTAGATATACGTATAAAACTATTATAAGATTTTGCTTCTTTAAAAACGCCTACCTTGAGATTATCTTTCAAATTTCCCATAACCCTAAACTCAGCTTTAAATAACCCTAAAGTTTTAGGATGTGCATCCCTCTTAGTAGTTCCCTTTAAATAATCTTCTTCCATATTTTTTCTTAAAATCGAAATTAACGAATCTATATAATCTTCTTCTAACATTGTTGTCCTCCAAAAGTAATATTTACCCTTAGTATATTCAAATATAGATTTTTTAGTTTCAATTTTTTAATTAATAATTTTGCCTTTATTGTCTGCTAACTTTTTATTCCATTCGCTAACATCTTCTTCTGTCTGTTTTGACCAATTTACTTTTTCTCCAATAATTTTTAAAGGAGACTCAGAACGATACGAACAAGTTAAATTACCAGGAAACTTTTTATCGGTCACATTTGGATCATTCTCAAATACACCAGTTGGCTCTATAATATAAATTCTTTCTCTTCCCTCTCCTTTAGCCAATGAAGCAGCAAGTCCAGCTCCATTGAGATTAGAAGTAAAATAAATATGATTCATTTTAATTTCATTATCATAATTAGAATTTTTTCCTGCTACAAGTAAATCTCCAATATTTAAATCAGCTCTTGTTCCATGATAAAAAGGCCCTTTATCAAAAGGCTCAGTATTATATAAATTTGATAAATCATAACTTTCCTTTGCTCTATCAAAATCACATAATTGCTCATAACACTTTGAAATATTTAAATATATTGTTGGAAAAGCACTCTTAACACTATCATCATTTAAACTTATAGCATGTTCTAACGCTTTTTTAAACCACTTTAACTGCTCTAAAGTATCTATTGAGTTTTTTGCAATATTATAAGCTGAAATAAACTTTTCAAAATCATTTGTTGATTCATTCCATGCTTGAACAAAAACTTTATTAGCTTCCTCTAAATTACTTTTTTCAAGCCCCATACCTAGCATACATAATTTAATAATCTTATTTTTAGGATCAAACATACTACTCATTCTAACGCCTCTCTTCTTAATATTTATAGTTACATTATCTTAATATATATATGTTCATATGTATAGACTTATATTTTTATTTTTTACATGATACAATTATACTAGGGAGAGATTTTCTTTAATAAAAAATCTCTCTTTTTTTAATTTTTAGAACTCTACTAAAATTCTAGTTGGAAGTGCATCTATGCCTTCTATTTTTAATGGAAAACAATAAACTTTAAATTTACTTGGAATACTTTTTAAATTACAAAGATTTTCATAACACACTACACCTGTGGATAACTTTATATAATTTTTATCCACAGACTTTAACAAAAACTACTTAGATAAATAATTGTTTTGTAACATATAGAAAATTTAAAGTAGTATGCTAAAAATAGAAGATATTTAAATTCATAGAGTGTTTAATTACACTTAATATAAAGGGATGTGTTGTTATTATGAAAATTATTTTGCACTTAAATGAACCTGAAAAATGGAATTTAGCATTTGGAAACGTTCGTAATATATTAAAAGCAGAACCTAAAACAGAACTTGAAATTTTAATTCATAGTGAACCATTAAAAAATCTTACAATCAAAAATTCTAAAGAATTAAATCTTTATAATGATCTTGAAGAACTTTCAAACAAAGGTCTAATAATAGCTGCTTGTAATAACACTATGAACAGTTTTGGATTAACAAAAGATGATATGTGTCCTTTTGTTAAAGTTGTTCCTGCTGGTGTACTTGAATTAGCTAAAAAACAAGAAGAAGGATTTTCTTATATAAAACCTTAAATTTTTAATAAATAGTGTGTTTATTTAGTCGCCAACTGCTCATAAATAAACACACTATTTTAAAAATCAATTCTCTCTATTCTCAATAAATTTCTCATCTAAAATACCTTTCAAAATTTCAATTAAAATTTTTTTCAAGTAAAAAACCAAGTAAAATGCTCATTATACTTGTCATTTACACAACTCCATTTTTAAATTATACTTGTAAATAAACTATTAACTCGACAAACATTTAATTGTTTTTGTTTAATAGTTTTTATTTTATAATTTTCAAATCATCAAAAATAGCGTAAGGAGTTTGATAAAATGAGTAATGTAAAAAGAAGTATAGCTAAACTTAGCTTTGTAAGAAAAATGGTTACTAAAAAAGGGTCTATAGTTAATGATATAGACAAATGTATCCTTTGTGGAAAATGTGAAAAAGCATGTCCGCTTGGATCTATAACTATTGATAAAACAGCTAAAAAGTGGTCGATTGATAACTCTGTTTGTATGCGTTGTGGTGCTTGCATTAAAGCTTGTCCTGTAGACGCTCTCTCTTTACAAAAATAAACTAAAATCAACTTAATTTATTTTTACTATTTTTATAAATTCTCTATTTTATAAATACTCTATAAAACTTTCATGATGAAAGTACTTAGGCATTAACTTTTTCATCAGATAATTGAGTCTGAATATCAGAATAGTATAATTTAATTATAGAAATACTACAGTTAGAAAACTGATACGGAGGATGAAATATGAAAAAAGCATTATTAATTATCGACTTGCAAAATGACTACTTTGACGGTGGGAAATTTCCTTTATGGAATACAGAAAAAATATTAGAAAATATAGAAGATGCCATAGATCTAGCACACAAAAATGATGTTTCAATTATACACATTCAACATGTAGCTGATCCAAACCTTGGATTATCACCATTCTTTAATCAAGGAACTGAAGGTGTTAAAATCCATCCAAGAATCCTAGAAAAAGCACCTGAAGGAAAAGTTGTTGTAAAAACTTTTGCTGATGGATTCTACAAGACTAATCTTGAAGAAGTTTTATCTGAAATAGGTGCTGAAGAAATTTTAGTCTGTGGAATGATGACACAAAATTGTGTAACTCATACAGCTATTTCTAAAGCTGCTGAAAAATACAAAGTTTCAATTTTAGCTGATTGTTGTACAAGTGTAAATGAAATGATTCATTTAATTGGACTTGCAGCTGTTATGTCTAGAGAAAATATCGCTTTAGTTCCATATAAAGAAGTTCTTTAAAATCAACTAAAGCCTTTATAAATACCTATCAAGAAAATATCTTGATAGGTATTTTTTTATTAAAAGTATAAGATTTCTAATACATTGATGCTATAATATTAACTATATACAGGAGGTGTTTTTTTATGAAAGTATTTATTAATACATTCAAATTCAACTCAGCTTGCTCCTTGCAAAGACTACTAAAAGCAGCTATGCTTTGTCTGGAGCTTAAATATTAATTTAGCTGAAATTTATACTTTAAGTTTTAGAACACATAGCTTTTTGTATTCTTTGCTTTAATAATAAAATTAAAGTAATAAGGAGTACGAATATGAAATATAAAAAAGCATTAGATGTGTTACCAACAGAAATAATTAAAATACTTCAAGAATACATAGATGGAGAATTTCTTTATATCCCTAAAAAGGAAAATACCCATAAGGCTTGGGGCGAAAAAAGTGGTATAAAAAAAACATTAATGATTAGAAATAATGAGATTTTTCAAAAATATCTTAATGGCACCACTGTTTATAATCTAGCTAAAGAATATTATCTATCAGAAAAAAGTATTCAAAGAATTATATATAATCAAAAACAACAATGCTCATAATCATTACATAACTGTTTATTAGATTGAACCCATGTTTTATAACATGTTATTCTTTATTCATGATAAGTTTCTTTAATAGATACTAATCAGAATATAATAATAAGAGAGGTCTTGTAATTTATGAATACATTTATAAAGAAAAATAAATTTAATTATATAAATAAATGTCTATTTGATTTGAATAATACATTTAGAAATTGTACCGATCCAACTATTATTGAAGCTTCTAAGGGTTATATTCAAAATAAAATTTGGAATGAATTTGAGAACTTAAGCAATGATGAAAAAAATATACTTGATATTACTAAAATAACTGATTCTCTTCATATTGCTAGTTACTTAAAAAATCTTAATCAATATGTTTATGATATGGAAAACATTACAACAAATCAAATTAATAAAATTTTTAAGAAAGAAAAAAAACTTAAAATGCCGAATCTAGAAAATCAAGATTCAAAGCTTGTATATTTAGGTTGGATTGATCCTGCAATAAGAAAATTACTCATTATATATAATCTTGACAACAAATTATACGGTATGTCTTGCAAGATTATAACATCAAACGCATCTAACACAAATATTTGCACATTGTGTAACCATATAGGAGATCAAACTGAAGTTGCTTTTGTATCACCTATCTGTAAAACATCTGGCAAAAATTTAGATGCCTATAAATCATTAGGTTTTCATATATGTTTAGATAGTTCTCAGTGTAATGAAAGAATTACATCAACTGCAAAACTAGAAGAACTCATAAAAAAAGTTAATAATATATAAAGGCTGTTGTTATTCTCAGCCTTTATTTCTGTTAAAATCTCTCTTGTTCTCTCACCATCTTGATATTCTCGATTAAGTTTTAATGTTAATTTTGCTGTTTTTTCTAGCACATTATTTATATCCTTAAAAATTTCATCATTATAAGCAATGTATGCTCTCTTTTGTAATTCTTCACTAAAAATTTCATTCATCTTTATATCCCCCAATAATCAAGTTCTAAAATTTTTCAAAGTAATATCTACTCTCTGTGATATACTTATAATACAACCTAAAGTTAACTTTAGGTCAATGTTTTTAAAATATATGGAGGATAATTTTATGACTTATTCAATTGGTGAAGTATCTGAAATGCTAAATATCTCTAGTTCAACGTTAAGATATTATGATAAAGAGGGCTTATTACCTTTAGTTAATAGAACTTCTGGTAATGTAAGAATATTTAATGATACCGATATAGAATGCTTAAAAATGATTGAATGTTTAAAGTCTATAGGTCTACAACTGAAAGATATTAAGCTTTTCTTTAGTTGGTGTGAACAAGGTGATTCAACTATAGAGAAACGATATAATTTCTTTCTTGAACAAAAAGAAAAAACTGAACAACAGCTTTTAATACTACAAAAATCATTAAATCACATTAATTATAAATGTGAATATTATCGTCTTGCTAAAGAAAATGGAACTACTAATATTAAGTCATTACACGATGAACTTGCAATGAAATTTCTTGAAACAGGAAAAAAATAAGCTTAGCAATTTTTGCTAAGCTTATTTTACTGAATTTAATATTTTTCAAATATTTTTGTATAAGTATATGCTTGAGTAATTGCTGAATTTTTAGTGGTTTGTACATCTCTATTCATACTCCACATAGAAATTCTACCAATATTAACTTGTTGTGCAAAATCTAATAACTGCTGAGCCCAATCTAATGTAAATATAGGATACTTTTCATTTGAAAATCCTATAGCTGGAGTTGCTCCAATTTTTGCATAAGCTTGTTGTAAAGTTAAAGTTGTATTTGCATATTCTTTATAATACTTTTGTATTTGACTTGCTGAATTAGTAATTGCACTTATTGATGCACTTCCATAACTTTCACCATTTAGTAAAGTATGCTGTGGATAACACATAGTCATTAGGTTAACAATATTTATTTTCACCCCTGCTTGTAGATATATTTTCAACATAGCTAACTGTGCACTTATCATTCCTTTTGGTAAAACACCTAATGTTAAAGAAACATTGACGCCTGTTTTATCTTGTAACTCTTTTATAGCCTTTGCATTTGCAATATTATCAGCTACATTAAGACCTTGTCCTTCTAAATCAAAATCAATATTCTTAACTCCATAAGTATTAATTACATTCTCATACGTATTTAATAATACAGAAACGTTTTGAGTTGCTACCCAAAATGGATCTCCTTTAGGCCCTCCAAATGAAATAGCTACATCTCCTCCACTTTTCCTCAATTGACCAATACTTTTTGCAATTGCTTTATATTCTGAGTTATTAGGATTCAGATTACTCAACTGTTGATTTCCTCCCCAGCCCCAATCTAATTCATCATTTGAATTTATAGATTCTCCTGGAATTGCTCTAATAAAACTTAAATTAAAATATTTAGTTCCAGTATCTTGGGATATTTTTTCTAAATTCATAGCTCCATTATCTGAAAATTCTCCTGAAATTTCACGCATTTCATTTACATACGGAACAAAAATATGAGTTGGCCATATACTTCCTTCTCCAACAATTTTACTCTGTTCATTATTTATATTTTGTCCAGTAACAGCACTTGCTGTACTATTTTTATTATCTATGTTTTCTACAATATTAGGACTTTTTTTATCTGTTATACTTGCCTTATTCTTTTGAATCCAAAAATTATGCATTAATAAGAAAACACCTGCTATTACCAATATTAATACTATTATTAAAACTATTATTTTCAGTAGTTTTTTCATAAAACCTCCATCTGAATTAAGATTAAATTTCTAGTATATTAATATTACTATAAGCAATAAAAATCAAAACATATAGTACATTTTGATTACTTTTATTTTAAGCATTGTTTTCTTTTATATTTCATTTATATATCTCAAAATATATGAATTTATTTTTACTCTCGTCTCATTTATTTCATTTATATTTTTGAACTACTTATAGCTCTTATAATCCATTATTTTATAAAAATAACTCTCCTTTTTTTATATGCCATTTTATTTCTATAATTAATTTATTGTTTTTAAGACTTGCATTAATTTCACTTCCTAAGTTCTCAATAAACGCTTTTGTAATAGATAATCCTAAACCAGTATTAGCATTTGCCCTTGATACATCTTTTGTATAAAATCTATCAAACAACTTATTTATATCTTCTTCAATTAAATCTGGAGCATCATTTATAAATCTAGTAACTATTACTTTTTCTTCTACCTCTAAATTTATTTCAACATCCTGTTCACTATGCTTTATCATATTTCCTATTAAATTAGAAAAAACTCTATTAACAACCACTTCATCACTTATTATATTTTCAACATCTACTACTTCTATTTTAGGTTCAATTCCCTTTGCTACAAATTCACTATAATAGGTCGCGATATTATCCAACAGCAAGTTTTTAATATTAAGTGATTTCAAATTAAATTTATAATCGCTACTTTGAAGCCTTGAAAAATCATAAAAACTTGTTATTAACTCTTCTAAACTTTTTGTTCTTCTTTCTATCACTTCAATGCACTGTGCCTTTTCCTCTTCTTTTACATTTTCATTTTTAAGTAATTGTACATATCCATTTATAGAAGTTAAAGGAGTTCTTAAATCATGGCTTATGTTCGCTATACTTCTTTTAAGTTCATTATCAATTCTTAAATTTTCAGCTTTTATCTTCTGGTTTTCATCATATATTCTATTAATATTTATCACTAATTTTTCAAGACTACTATCTGTAGCATTAGTTTTAACATTTATTTGCTCACCCTTCCATTGTTCCATTTGTAATACTATCTTCTTAACTTCAAATTTAACTTTGATTATGTATATAATTGCAATTAATAACCCTATACCAAGTATTATAGTACTCATAAATCTCCTCCCTAAACAGATAAACTGTCGCACAAGCGACAGTTTTTTATTATTTTATATCTTGCTTTTTGAATATACTAGCTCCAATTCCTATAGCAATTAAAATTATTACAATAGAAATTAAAATAGATTTTAAAACTTCATTTACAGTCGCTATTTGTGAAACCGCAACCGCATTATTATAAAATGGTGTTACCCTATATATAGCATCAAATATTTCATTTTTTCCATAAAAGAAACTTATCATTGTTGGAAAAACAGCAAATACACCAGCTGTTATCCCTATTACAGCACCATTACTTTTAACAAGACTTGAGATAATCATAAGTATTGCTACAACAGAACCAGTGGCAATTATCGCGGCTATAGAAGTTAATGCCATTCTTCCTACTTTAGAAACACTCATATCTATTCCCCAACCATTCATTATTAAGGTTCCTAATGTTGCGACTCCAACCATTATTGCTATAATAATTGTAATCGCTATGAGTATAGCAATAAACTTGACTAAATATATTTGTACTCTATTTCTTCCATAAGCTAAAGAATTTTTTAATGTCCCCTCTGTATATTCTTTTGCAAATATTCCACCTACTATTAATCCTGTGAATATCTCAATAATGCCAGCACCAAAAGCTATAAAGAAAACACTATAAGCACCTGTGTTTGAGGGCATTGAAAAGCCTAATCTGCCTGGTTCAACTACTGATGATGTTTGTTTTGCAATTATCATTGCTACTTGTTCTCTTTGTCCTTGTGGTAAGTCATTTATAGATTTATTAATCATTTCCATAACATAGTCAGAACTCATAAATACAACAAGTAATCCAAGTACCACAGCTATACAACATAACACTTTAAAAATTATAGATTTTCTTACTTTAAGTAACTCTGCTTTTAATAACCTAATCATTATTTTGCACCCCCTACAAGTTCAACAAAATATTCTTCTAGAGTTTCTCCCTTAACTCTTATACTTTCAATAAGTACACCTCTTTTAGAAAGCTCAGAATTTATTAGTGCTACATCATCTAAATTGCTAAATATTTTTATAATATTTCCCTCTAAGACCTTATAGTCAGTAATATTCAAATCCATCTCTAAAATTGCAACAACTGTTTCCTTTTCTTTCGCCTTTATTTCAATATACTGTTTACACTTTTCACTAAGGGCTTCTTCTGAAATTTCTTCTAGCAATTTTCCATCACTTATTATTCCATAACAGGTTGCAAGCTCTGAAAGTTCTCCAAGTATATGACTTGATATTATAACAGTCATTTCTTTTTCTCTATTTAATGTCTTAATAAGTTCTCTTACTTCAACTATCCCCATTGGATCTAGGCCATTAATAGGTTCATCTAGAATAAGAACTTTAGGATTTCCAAGGAGTGCATTAGCAATTCCTAGTCTTTGCTTCATTCCTAAAGAAAAATTCTTAAATTTTTTATTTCCTGTATTCTCTAATCCTACTAATTTTAAAACTTCTAAAATTCCCCCATCTCCTGCTATATTCCTATAAAGCCTTGAAATTTCTAGATTTTCTTTTGCCGTCATATTTGGATAAAAAGCTGGAGTCTCTATTAAGCTCCCAATCATAGCTCTCATATCATTTATTTCTTTTTCAGTACTTTTTCCAAATAACTCTATCTCCCCACTAGTTTTATATGCAAGCCCTGTTATTAATCTCATTAAAGTTGTTTTTCCAGCCCCATTTTTACCTATCAATCCATAAATATCGCCTTTTTTTACTGTAATATTTATTTTATTATTTGAAAGTTGTTCACCATATTTTTTAGTTAAATCATGAGTTTTTAATACTACCTCTCTCATATCTATTTCCTCCTTGATATCTTATACTCTTATTCTATACAAGAGATTATAAGATACCATAAACCAAACATTAAGAAAGTCTTAAGTATCTATTTAATGATTTATAAGTTAAAGCATAGCTAAATTCAACTTATAAATCATTTAACTTAAAGCCTATCCCCCAGACTGTTTTTATATATTCTATCTCCTTATCAACACGAGCAATCTTACTTCTTAAATTACTAATATGTACATTTACAGTATTGTCATCTCCTAAAAACTCATTTTCCCATACTGACTCAAAAAGATTTGCTCTAGTGAAAACCTTGTTTGAATTACTCATAAGTAACTCAAGAATTGCAAATTCTCTCATAGTTAATTGTATTTCTTTATCTTTTACAAGAGCTCTTCTACCTTCTACATCTAATTTTATATTCCCAAATTCCAACTTACTATTTTCTTCACATCTAGAAAATTTTTTATACCTTCTAAGTTGTGCCTCTATTCTTGCAAGAACTTCTTCATTTTCAAAAGGCTTTCCTATAAAATCATCAGCGCCTAATTTTAAAACATTTATTCTATCTTGTAATGACTCTTTTGCTGAAATAACTATTATTGGAACTATATTATTATCTCTAATTTCTTTTATAAGATTTTCTCCTGAAACTCCTGGTAGCATTAAATCTAAAATAATCAAATCAAATTTAAACATCTCTACACACATTTTTGCCTCTGAACCAGAATACGCACTACGTACTTCATAATTTTCTTTCTCTAATATTTTTACAAGAAGTCCATTTATATCAATATCATCTTCAACAACTAAAATCCCCATAATATCCTCCAAAATTAAACATTAATACAATTATATACTAAAATAATAAAAAACCATATTACCTATTTTTGATGCTCCCATATCTAAAGTAAATGGGATTCTATAAACTAATCTTAGTGTATTTCTACTAAAGAAAAATCTTATACGTAATATGGTCCTAATAATTCTCAACTTATAAATTTAAAATTGCTATGACAGGATAGTGATCTGAAGGATAGCCATCACCTATTTTTCTTTCATCACTATAAAGACTTTCACACACAAACTCTTTACTTGTTAAGATAAAATCTATTGCTCCAATCTCAACATCTCCTGTAAAATTATGAAATGTCCCTAAAACATTATTTTCTATAGTTTTATATAAATTTAGTACTCTAAAATTATCATCTTCATAATCTTTTATAACAGTAAAAACTTCATCTGTATCAATACAATTAAAATCTCCCATAATTATAAAAGGCAAATTATTATTTAAGAAATTCTTTTTACATTTATCTAAAATCAACTTAATTCCTTCTGTCCTTGCAACTTCACTAACATGATCTAAATGAGTATTATAAACCATTATCTCCTCTGAAGTTTCCTTATGTTTAAAACTACCATAAGTACAAATTCTCTCACAAGCAGTTTCCCATGACTTACTACCTACTACATTTGGAGTTTCTGAAAGCCAAAATTGCTCCCAATACTGCATTTCAATTTTCTTATTATTATAAAAAATTCCACAAAACTCCCCTTGTTTTTTTCCTTCTCTACCTTCACCAATATATGAATAATCCCCTAATTCTTCTTCGAGGTCTATAAGCATATGTTGCAACCCTTCTTGAGTTCCTAATATAATAGGATTATTATCTTTTATTGTTTTAACAAGTTTATTACAGCGATTATTCCACTGATTTTCACCGCTCTCAACAAAATCATACTTTAAATTAAATGTCATAAAATTTTCTTTCATTAAATTCTCCCCCATACACCTTTTATTACCAATTTAACTTTATCATATTTCTAAAATTTTAAAATTAGCTAAACTATAAAAAAATTAGAAAAATTGCATATTCATTTTTATTATGAACCTACTCACTTAACTCTAAATGAATAAAGATAACTTTAATTCTTTTCTACTTTTTCTATTTGCTGTTTTGTCAAACCAAGCTCATGTAATGTTATTACATTAGAGTAGTTTAAATTGTCTTTAACTAACATATTAGTTAGTTTATTTTGTGGACATGTTATAATTGTGGTTCCAGTAGAACTTTCTTTAATAATACTAATATTAGTATCTGTACCTGAATCATTTCCTTTTGAATCAGAAATATATATTAGCCCCTCTAAGTGTCCCCTATGATATAATCCATGATATGTATTCAACTTTTTAATAACTAAACCATTCTTATTAGAACTTTCCTTCAAATAAACTCCACTTAAAACTAATAAGAAAACTATTTATTATCACAGGTATTAATACAAATAATTTTTTTTCATAATGACCTCCTTTATAAATAATAATTTAGATGTATCACTATATTTAACTTTACTATATTTTTAAAATTAAAAAAATCCTTCTAATTCCTCATCAATAAACTTTGGAATTTCAATTCCTGCATCAACAAAAATTTGCTTAAGACACAAAAATTTATAAACTGGATCCTTAGTTATTTTATCGATAGATGATTCAAACATCTTTGCTGTTTCAAAGGCAATTCTATAACGCTCCATTTTCTCTGTACTAAATCTTGCATAGCTAGAATCAATATGTACAATTTGCGTATTTTGAATCGGTTCAATTGGAAGGTCTACTCCATCCATAACATAATAACCTTTTTTTCTAAGAGTAGGCATTAGTTCACTTCCAATCCATTCTCTAAATTCAATTCCAAGTGGCATTTTTGTATAGGCTAAAAATCTATATAGACCACTTTCATAAAAAATCACTATCTGCGGAGCAAATTTTTGTTCACCTAAAATTTCACTAAAAGTTTCTTTAAATTCTTTTAACTCATCACCATTTAAAAATTTATACTCTACAGACTCTCGAAGCTTTTCTCTTTGGATACAATCATTAATTGCTTTTCGTTTATTTGAATATCCAAAAAATTCTGCAATCTCCATTCCAGTCCAACAAACTTCTCCTCCCCAGACTAAACTATTAAGATTTTTATCTTTAAATTTTTTGACAATTAAATCGCTCATTTTTTGTCCTCCTCTAAATTTTTATCTTTAATTTAAGGTCGTACCCTTATTTTTTTTAGGTCGAACCCATTTCGGGTACGACCTCTACAAACCTTACTATCACTTACTTTTGCTTGTGGATAACTTTTAAAAATCTTTATTTCAAATAAAACCCCCTCGCTCTTTAGCACTTTCTTTATTAACCTGTGGATAACTTTTTAATGAAATTATCCACAGACATAACATAAATTTTAAAATAAAAAATATTCTAATAAAATTTTATTTAACTCATAACTTTCAATTTTAATCTAATAAACTAAAACTCCCCATTAACTCTTCCTCAATAAACTTTGGAAGTTCTAATCCTGCATCAACAAAAATCTGTTTAAAAAATAAAAATTTGTATGTAGAGTCTTGTGTAATTTTATCAATCCTAGATTCAAAAAATTTAGCAGTTTCAAAGGCAATTCTATAACGCTCCATTTTCTCTGTACTAAATCTTGCATAGCTAGAATCACTATGTACAATTTGCGTATTTTGAATCGGTTCAATTGGAAGGTCTACTCCATCCATAACATAATAACCCTTCTTTCTAAGAGTAGGCATTAACTCACTTCCAATCCATTCTCTAAATTCAATTCCAAGTGGCATTTTTGTGTAAGCTAAAAATCTATATAGACCACTTTCATATAGGATAACCACTTTTGGGGCAAACTTAATATCTTGTAATATATCTGAAAACACTTCTTTAAAAGCTTTTAATTCCTCACCACTTAAAGTTTTGTAATGTTTTCCTTCCTGAAGCTTTTCTGCTCTTATACAATCTTGAATTGCTCTATTAGTTTGAACATAGCCAAATATTTCAGCAATATTTGAACCATTCCAGCATATTTTTCCACTCCATAATAAACATTCTACTTTTTTATTATTGAATATTCCTGTTATTAAATCACTTGTCATTTTTTTAATCCTCCGTTCTTAATTTAAAAAGATTTCAAGGTCAGTGGTAAATCTCCATCGACCTCTACAAGCTTTGCTATATCTAGCTTTAGCCTGTGGATAACTTTTAGAAAGCTCTATTTTCTTCAAAAATCACCTCATTTTTTAGAACTTTCTTTCCTACCTGTGGATAACTTTTTAATGAAACTATCCACAGGTAAAACATAAAATTTAAAATAAAAAAATCCCCTAAAGATATTCAGCACTAAACTAAAATACCTTTAGAGGATATACTTCAAAATCATGTAACATAATAATCAAATATTTACTCAATAAAAAATCTTTAACTCTCATTGTATAAAAACTTGAAAAAAGAGTCATAATACAATAGAAGTCTTTGATTTTAGGGTTCTTAAGATAGTGTGTTTATCTTTTGAATTTACAGGTGTTAGAGCACCTATAAAATCTTAGACTTTTTTTATTTGATATTATGTTTCCCTTTAATTTTTAAAATATACTTATTCTTTATTTTCAAACAACTAAAATTCTTTATTTACTATTTTTATCATTCCATCTAAAGCTTCTTCTATTATTAACTCACCCTTTTCTTTAGAGCTAGTTCTTCCTAATGATAAAAGTCCTGATTTAGGAACTATATTTGAAGGTATTGGATATACTTGATAATTCGGAACCTCTTCTATTTTTTCATCTATTAATCTATCCATATGTACCAATTCTGGTGCAAATTTTAATATTAAAGATGTCTCTGTAATTGCAGCATGCTCTAATGCCCATCCTGGAAACTCAACTTCATCAAATACTTTATCTATAGTCTTTTGAGTTATTAAATCCCACCAACTCATCATTACAATTTTTGTTCCTTGTGGCATTGTCCTACTAACTAAATCTACAGATTCTAATAGAAATGCTTGGTTTTCAAAATGAGCATTCATTAAAACTATTTTCTTTACGCCATCTCTTATTAACTCTTCTAAAATGTCTTTAACTAAAGCTACAAGTGTTGCTCCATTTAAATCTATTGTTCCTGGGAATAATGGTCCTCCACCTGATGCTGGTTGAGATTTATATCCATAATTAATAGGTGGCATAACTATACCATTAACTCTATCTGCTAATAATTCAGAAAAACCTTCTGATATTATTGTATCTGTAAAAAGAGGTAAGTGTGGTCCATGTTGTTCAACAGACCCTACTGGTAATATTACTATATCATTATCTTTTCTTTCATTAAATTCATACCATGTCATGTTTTTCATCAAAGTCATTTGTAACTCCCCCTAGTTTTGATTTTATTCTAATATATATTTATAATTATATATTTTTTGTATGATAAATCAAAAGTTGTGTCACTCTAAAAAAATTAATTTCTCTTTATTTCTGCCAGTGATATATTTTCTTATTTATAAAACATTCTATTCATTTCCTTTTACGAATAAATATCTTATATATGAATCATTAAGGAGTCATTTATGAGAATTACAGTTATTTATGGAACTATGCGACAAGGTAGTACATATAACATTACGAAACTATTTCTTGAAAATCTTTGTACTGATAAATCTGAAATTACAGAATTTTTCCTTCCAAGAGATTGTCCTAATTTTTGTAGAGGTTGCTTTAAATGCTTTGAAGATAATACAAAGTGCCCTGACTATAGCTATATAGAACCTATTATAAAAGCACTTGATAACGCAGATTTAATTATTTTATCCTCACCTGTATATGTGTATCATGTAACTGGAGCTATGAAATCTTTCTTAGATCATTTAGCTTTTCGTGCAATAGTTCATAAACCTAGTGAAATTATGTTTAAAAAACAAGCTATAGCTATTTCAACTGCTGCTGGAGATGGTTGTAAAAAAACAAATAATGATATGCTAGATAGTTTCTTTTTTTGGGGTGTTGGAAAAACTTATACTTATGGAGCAAATGTTTTTGCAAGTTCATGGAAAGAAGTTTCTGATGAGAAGAAAGTAAAAATCAAAAAAGAAGTTTTTACTCTTTCAAAGAGAATTGAAAAAAATTCAAAGAAAAAAATTGTACCATCACTAAAACTAATAAATTTCTTTAATATTTGTAGAATACTCCATAAAAGAGGAAGCTTCTCAGAATCTGATACAAAGTATTGGCGTGAAAAGGGTTGGCTTGACAATAAAAGACCTTGGAAATAAGATAAATTACATCTTTCTAAATTACTTTTCAAAATTTAATTTTTTGTAATTCATATAAAAATTAACACTAAAAAAGCGCCTATTCTATTAAGAATGGTGCTTTAAATTTTTATCTAAAAATCTGTTATTTAATTATTTCAGGTCCTATTGGATCATTTTTATTAACTATTTTAACATTTATAGTGCTTATCTTCTTTTCATTCCACAGGATTTTGGTTCCGCATACTCAAATTTAAATTTACTATATAATTTATCTGCTGGTTTTTTGGCAAGTAATATTATATATGCATCTTCATCTGTATTGAATTCTAAATAATTATCAATTTCTTTCATAATGGATTTTCCAATACCTTTACCTTGATATTCTAAATCTACCATTATATCAGTAACAACATAACTTATAGCTCCATCGCCTACAATCCTGCCTAGTCCAATAAGTTTATTTCCTTCCCATACTGAAACTACAAAAATGGAATTTTTTAAAGCATTTTCAGCATTTGATAATTTCTTTTCTCCCATATCAGCTTTTATTCTTAAATCAATATACTCCTTAGCAGAAGGTGATTCGTACCTTATGTCCATGTTCTTACTCCCTTTTTAATTATTATTATCCTTTGTGATATTTACCATCAATATATTCTTATATTATCTCTAATAGTAGAACTTACTTCTCATATAAGCTTAGTTGCTCGATGAGTATTCTATAGGTTTCTACATAAATTTTTCATTACTTATTTCTGATACCTTACTTTCAAATACTTCTTTAACATTTTCTTTTCCTTCTTTAACACAATTTATAGATTTTATTATTATTTTAATTTCATATGCGCTATAGAAAATGCTCTTCCTTAGTCGTCTAATTCAAATTTTTCAAAGACTTTAAATCCAATATGTTTATAAAAACTACTGCTTGTGGATTTTGCTCATTAACGTCTACATAATCCACATTTAACACGTTTATTGCATAATCTATTAATTCTTTCCCTAATCCCTTTCTTTTGCTTTCATTGCTTATAAATAATATTTCTATGTATACCCATAAAAGCTTTTATAACGCTATTTCTGTCTCTTATATACAAAAAATTACTAACATATTTAGCACCTTCTATAACTTAATGGTTTATTGAAATTATATCTTCTTTATAAAAAAAAATCATGTGTTGCTCTTATCCCAGATTCCCATGTGTCTAATATATCTTCCATATCCTTATCATTAATATTATTTTAATTCTCAATTTTCACCATTTAATACATCCTCTTGATAATTTATATTCCTTTCTATTATAAATTCATTACTTATTTAATGTCTATAACTTAAACCCTATACTAAGTTTTTTCTAACCAACTAAGAAAAAACTGCATTATTGTACTAAAATCATTACTGTTTTATACTCATATCAAACAAAAGTTTTAAGGAGGTATTTATGAATACATTAGATGCAATTATTAAAAGAAAAGGTGTTCGTGATTTTACAGATCAACAAATCTCAAAAGATCAATTAAAAAATCTTATTCATGCTGCAAATGCTGCTATAAGTGGTGGTGGCAGACTTTGATTCTGCAAGACAAATAATTGTAGTTCAAAATTTAGAAATTCTTGATTCTATCGAAGCTACTATAAAAAATTCTATTGGATTACCAAATGCACTTTATAATTCTAAAACACTTATAATCATTTCAGCTCCTAAAAATCAATACCAAGCTGAACCTTTAGCTATACAAAATATTGCGTTAGCTGCAACAGAGATGGATCTAAACTCAATTATAATGACATCTCCGCTTTATGCGATAAATATAAATGAAGATTTAAAAAAATAAATCAAATATTCGTGAAGGCTTTACTCCTTATATTTGTATATGTGTTGGATATACTAACAATAAAGATATAAAAATTAGAGAGTATATAGATACAAATGTTAATTACATATAAATATAATAAAATAAAAAAGGAGTGGTTACTATACCATTAATTACTGTTGATATCGGACCAATAACAAAAGAACAAAAAGCTGAGCTTGTTAAAGAATTAGTTTTAAAAGCAAGTGAAATATGTAATGTTCCAGAACAAGCATTTCTAACAATAATAAAAGAAAATAATTATGATAATGTTGGTAACGGCACAAGATTATTTTCTGAAGTTATAAAAGATAGAAAATAGTTTTAATGCTTTATGTAAATTTAAATAGCTAAACTAATAAGATTATTTCCGTATTAGTTCAGCTATTTTTTATAATTAATAAAATGTTATTGCACTCTGCCCCATAAAGACAGCTCTTCCATAACATTTGATAATTTTTTGCCATTATCAGTTAATGAGTATTCAACTCTTAATGTAACTTCATTATATTGAATTTGTCTAATAACATTATCTTTCTCAAGTTCTTTTAGACACTGTGAAAGCATCATATCTGTTATTCCATTTATATTTTTTTTAAGTTCTCCATAACGAACATCTGCATTCTGTAATAATATCCATATTATAAATATTTTCCATTTCCCACCTATGATACTCATAGATTTTTTTATCGGACAATCTAAATAATCTTTTGCTAATATTAATTCTTTTGAATTTTTCATTTTTTCATCACCTGCTCATCCTCATTATTTATAATTATACTTAAGAATAAGTTTTGAAGCAAAGTAACTCGACTCACATACGTTCCCTAAGTAAGTTCAGCTAGCCAAAAAGAAGTTTTGGAGCTTCACTTATGGTACATTTCTCCGTATCGGTAGTAAGTAATATTTTTTAATTACCATTTTTTAATATTAATTCATCCATAAAACCGCGAAGCCTCCACATATGACATTCTTGAGAATAACAGTATAATTGATTTATCATTTCTTTGGGTATAGTTTTTTTTTCAGTATGCCATGTTTTAGTTGCATCCCAACTATCACCTAGATAAAGTGCTCCATCATTCTTAGTACTAACATATGCTAGTACTCTATCTAATGCCTTTGCTACTATTTGAAACAATCTTGGTGACATATTTTTATATTCATAATTAATGATTATATCTAATATAATTCGTAAATATTGGTCGTATGCATAAAATGCTCCAGGCACATCACTTTTTTCCCAAATTTTATTAATACATCCTGTTAAAAAATCTATATATGGATATATCATATTGTATTCAAACTTAGATACCATATCTAATAATTCTATTCTAAATTTTTTATCATATATAAATTTTCCCACTAACTCCTCATCATCAACACTTAATTTACCAATAAACCCATCTAACTCTTTTAGTTTATTATCATACTCTTCCTTTTTGTCAATTAAGTATCTAACTAATTCATCTAAAAACTTTTCTAAATCACTTATTTCTATTATTATATTTCCATTTTCATCTCTGTATGGTTTATCTTTTGGTGATGATGTCCAAAACACTTGTACTATTTCATAAGGATATTCATTTTCCTCTGTATAAATATTTTTCGACCAATCTAAAGCTGATAAAACATTTATATCACCTAATCCATATCCAAGAACTAATGTAGTTGATTCTCTTATTACCATAGCTAACTTAGCCTGTCTATATTCATTAGGTCTAAAAAGTGGAATATAATCATCTTGTGTAATAATTATTGAATCACTATTTAATCTCGTACCATGTAGATGATATATTGGTATAATCCCCTTTGGAGAAGATAGATAATTGAAAGGACTTAAACTTTTACATTTACCTGTAAGTATTGCTTCTAAAACTAAATCATAATTTGTCGTTATAATCCAATTAGGCTCAATAATATCAAATATATCTCGAAATACCTTTATTTCATCTTCATCAGGCAACCAATTTGAAATATCACATATCTTATTTTTGAAAATATTCTTAGCCTCAAAATAACTAATATTTCTTTTACTTTGTAATTCCTTACATAACATAGTTGATAATTCTGGTAGTGATACTCCTACTAATTCACCTTCTTCTGGAAAATTTAATTCTAGTTTATTACTTGTATTTTTTATTAATTCAATCCAATTTAATGCAGGTTTAGCACGGTTTTTAACCGTAGCTTTAGAAAATCCTGCCCCTATAAATAATCCTAAATTCCCATAGTTATATGAATTAAAAAGTTTTTCAAATACAATTTCTTTATCTAACTCTTCATTTACTATATCCTTATTTTGCACTATATCACTTATAACTTCTATATTCACTAATACCCTCCTATAAAACTATCGCTAAAAATTTTACTCTTCAATAAAATAATCTATATCTATTTTTTAACTTCATATATTATTTTTGTTGATACCCTAACATTAAATTCAATCATATATTGTGCTAACTGAATTCCATCAATCAAAACTATATTTTTGTATTTATAGCCTTAACATACTCTCTGGTTTCTTTAGAAAAAGTTGAAGTTGTTATGAAAATACCTTACTTGCTCCTGGAGTATCTAATGCTCCTGAAAACTTTTGAATTTCTGGTCTGCCAACCACTATATCTTTCAATCTTTTAGCTTGAATATATATGCTATCTAGTCCTAATCTATTTTCATTAATTATTCCATCTATCCCCTCATCACCTGTTTTCTTAGTTGCTTTTCCTGCTTTTTCTCCTAAACCACCACACCCCATCTTTATCAATAATTCTATTACTAATTTTTCAAAAAACTCGAATGAACACGAACTAGTTTTCTCTAATATTTCATCTGCTAATGAAGTTTTTAAATTTTAAAAAGCATTTGCAATTTTTTCTGATGATGGTTTCTCATTTAACAATAATCCATTATCTTCATTATGGTTCTGCTCTCTATTACTTGAATCTACAAATTCATAAAAACTATCATATCTTAATAAGTCCTTAGATTTTATCTGCGTTGGTTTTTCTTTCAATAATTCTAGTCCCAATTCAGTAATCTTAACCAAACCTCTTTTAGGTGCTTCAACTAATCCAACCTTTTTTATGTAAGTTTTTACCCAATTTACTCTATCATAAAAAATTCTCTTTTTACCACTTGGAAAACATAATTTTTGCTCTTCTTCTATAATGTTTAACTTTTTAGTTAATATATCAACACATTGATTATTAGTATAAATCTCATTATCTTTTAACACTTCTAATAATAGAAGCATTATTCATTCCTACTTCTATAACATAATTATACCAATTAAATTTATATAGCAATATCTAAATTTAACGTCTTTATACCAATATTTCTTCATTACTTAAAAAATTTATTAAGTTATCATCTAATTTATTATCTATTTTTGATAAATCCTTCTTGGCTGGATTTATCCTTTTAACTCTTTCTTTATTGATTCTTTTATTAGCTCTATTAATTCTAATTCAGTTACATCAAGACTTCTTGGAATATAAGCTTCATTATCTCTTCTAGTTGATTTATATACACAGAACCTTACTTCATTTCTTTTTAGCTCCTTGATATATATCTTTTCTATTGTATATGTATATTCATCGTCTCCAACTTTTCCTTGATTATATTTTCTTCTTTTACATTCCTCTTACTCACATTAAATTAACCTCTATAATGGAATAATCACTTGAAATCAAAAATAGTGAAGAAGTCCAATTAACTCCTTCACTACATTCAATAACATCAGTATATTCTGGTACTAAACCTTGTAATTTATTTTGCTTCAATAATTCGATATCTACGATATTTTCTGCTATAAGTACATCTCTACCTAAATCACTATACTTTCTATTTAACCCATAATTTTCATCTAAAATTTCAATTATTTCAATGATAACTTTTATTACTTCTGGTTGATGCTTAATTAAATTATTTATATCATTGCTACTTACTAATTTTATCATATTGAATACCGTCCCTAATATCCTTATTCAATACAATAATATATATTTAAAATTAATTATAAATACTCTTGAAATATTCTTGTTGCTTCCTCAATACTAATATTACCTTTTCCAACCTTCAATCCTATTTCTTTAATAATATTTAAAGAAGGAAATTTCATATTTTCTAGTTCATAAACATTTATAGTATGAGTACTATTTATCATTCTATAGTAATCATCAAATTGTTTAGATTTTAATATACACTGTAATCCTCTTACTTCACACTCTGTTAATGAATCATCTTTGTTAGTAAAATATATTATCCCATTATCAATAGCAATTCTATCACATTCCAACTCATTAAAATACATAACTGAATGTATTAATTTTTCATATTTTTTATCTATGTTTTTTCTTATTAGAACATAATTGCTATTTTTTATTAAAAGAGAGTTATTTAATCCATCATCAATTAATGTAATTGCATCATTTTTTGACTTGCCAATTAACTTCCCATAATTAATTATATCTCCCCTAATATGTCTATAAACAATTAATGGAATTCCCTTGTTATATTTTAAGAACTCTTCATTTACTAGATTTTTTTCTTTTTCATTAACCCTAAACTGTACAACTTTCCCAACCTTCATCAATATATCTGTACCTATTGTTCCGATTGGAAATTTAGAAAATGACTTTATTAAATTATAATCATCAATATTTCTAGGTGTAAATATTATTCTATTTTTATATCTAGAAATAACATCACTTATTTTGACTTTAAATCTAATATCATCATTATATGATATAGTTACATTTGTTTTTTTAGATTTTTTTATATGAAGCATACATATTTCTTGAGTTATATTATTTTTAAAAATATTTTTTCTATCATTAGATGTATTAATATTAGTTATACTAAAATTATTTACTATATAATTTCTTAATGGCTCTGTATATCTACCTGACAAATAATTTTTTGGTGATATTACACATAATGTTCCATCAATATCTAAAAATTCCAAGGCTCTTTTTATAAATAAATGATATAGGTTAGGTTGACCATACAAAATGTCTACCATATCTTTAGGAACATCATCTACATTTATTTTTTTAAACGGTGGATTCATTACTATATAATCGTAACTTAAGCTATCATTACTTTCTAAAAAATCTTTATTTAAATATTTAGCATTAATTTCCACATTATTAAGTTCTAATAATTTAATCATAGTGCTTACATTCTCTAATAAGATATCATCTATATCATATACATCAATAAAGATGTATTCAGGCTCATAAACGCTAAGTATTTTTTCTAGAAGTTTAAATAATAATATTCCATTTCCACAACTAGGGTCTAAAATTTTTATAATCTTCTTATTAATAATTTCTAAATCACCTATTAATTTTTCTGCTTCATTAATAGGTGTAAAATACTGTGACTTTTTCTTCACATCTTCTATACTATTTGTATAGAAAAATTCCTCTGTTAATTTATCATACATTTTATATATTTTTTTAAAGTTAAACATAAAACACCTATTTTCAAATTTACTATTATAATCTCTAATAACACTACAAAATAGATGAAATATCAGGAAGTCTATTTAAGTTATTTAGAAAGCTATATCTTGTTATTTTTAAAATAAAGCTATGCATCTGTTGAAACTCTAAAACATTATCTTTAAAAATTTCAAATAAAATATCATCATGAAAATTAAAATCTCCATGCAAGTAATCATTTCTTACATCTCTTTGTATTTCTAACATATTTATTAAATTATCTACAGACTCTATAAAGAACTTATCCTTTATTTCTACTTTATTTAATTCAAAAGCTTCCTCTAAATCTAAACCTAATAACTCTACAAATCCTTTAATTCCTTTTGGACTTTTATATCTCCTAATTGCCGTCTTTTTCTTATTCTCCGATAACTCATATAAATTAGTATATTCATATATTATTGATTTAATAAATCTTTCATGTATAGAATTAGTTAAACCTAATCCTGCTGTTAGATATATCAATTTACTATTATTATCTAATTCATTATATTCTTCAATTTTTTCATTAAATTTTCTAAAAACATTATCGTAACTTTGAATTGTTTCATTACTTGAATATTCTATTGCCACTGCCATATTCGTACTCCGATATTATCTTTTGAGCCAACTCAAATCTTATTTTAGCATTAGGATTATTTTTACCATATCTATTTTTTACTATATCAGCATAATTCTCTGAGAAATTAACTTTATAAACTTCTTCTGTAACCATATTGCTATCTTTGAAATAAAGAAAACTTAATACTTCAAAAAAGAATTTTATAGGATTTCCCTCAACCCTATTTTTTTCAATACTATACTTTTTAAAATTCAACTCCTTGTTCAGTATTAAAAACTCTTCATAATCACTCATATCACTTACCAATTCATCAATTTCTACTAATCGTACATATGTTGATAATAAAACATCAAAATGTTTTGTTTTATTAGTTGATTTTAACTTTATAATATCCTTAATTCGCTTATCAATTCTCTCTTTATATTGAGAATATCTTTTGATAAGCGAAAATTCAACAAAGTACTCTAAATCCTTCCTTTTTACTAATTCTTGCTTACTAAATATATCATTGCTCAATATACTAACTTTATTAGATATTTCATTATACTTATCTTTATCTTTAAATGCTATTATCGAATTTCTAATTTCTTGAGGAGTTAACTCTGTTGAAAGTGTATTCAATCTTTCAAACATCTCATATTTTACATTTTCTTCTTCAGTCATTAAATTTATAAATAACAGAGTTGATGATTCAAAAATAAAATCAAACTGTTCCTTCCGGAATTCATTCCAATCTTTTCCATTTATTTTTGTAAACTCTGTTGCTCCTTCTAAAGTCTTCAAAACCTCAAATTCATTTACTATCGTTTCTCCATTTTCTGACTTCGCATTAACAAATTCAAAAATAGTAGATAATCTTTGTATTCCATCAATTATTTCATAATTATATAATCCATTATCATTTTCAGTTTTTATTGTAATAATTGGAGGAATTGGGTATTTTAATATGAGTGATTCTATAAACTTAGTCTTTTGCTCATTACTCCACCTATAATTTCTCTGATAAGCAGGATTGATGTTAATTCTTCCTCTCTCATAAAATTTTACAATTTCAGATACAGTCATTAATACATTCTCAGTATTTGCTGTATTTCTAAGACTTTTCCATATTTTATTTAAACTCATACCTACAAACTCCTAATCATATTTTTATCCTTATAACTACTATTATAATGATTGCTACTTTAAATTTCTATTAAAATCTTATAGTTCTTTTAAAATACCACTTTTATATAATTATACCATGAATAATTTACTATTTTAGTAAAAACCTCATTTACTTATGGTACGGTTCTCCGTAACACCCACAAGTGAGGTTTTTAATCTATCTTAATTGTTTTTTCACTGAGTATAGGTTTAATTATAGTAATATCATTTAATTTAATATTTTTGCTATCAATTTTATATCCACTTAAATCCAAATCCCAGTCAAATGGCTTTTTAAGTAACTCTACAAACTTTCCACTTTTCCAACTACTATCTAAATATGGTTGCTTAGTTTCTATTACTTCAAAATTTTCATTCATTAACTCTATTTTTGCTCCATTTAATATAGATATCAAATATCCAAAATTAACAACTGGAACATCTTCTATACTTATTCCATTAAAATGGTAATTTGGCGTTACAACAAGTGTTTGTATATGCTTAATATCTTCAATATCTATATTATTTTTTTTAAGCAATTCACTTATATTTTTGCTTTCTAAGGTTAAATATTTTTCACATACTTTACACTGTTCGACACCCATTTTTATCGTATTTCTAACGCACCAATTATCATAAGGAGATTTTGCTTTAGTTGAAGACTTAATTTGAATTAGCAAAAGCAATCCATTTTTATAAGTAATTAAGTCACAATCTGTAATAGTCTGTTTTTTCACTTTAAGTTTATATCCTCTTTTAATTATATTCCAATGATACTTAACGAATACATCTTCAACAACTTCCTCCATATTGTGTCCATACTTTTTTGATATATCTCCACCACTTATTAAACTACGTCTAAGAAACAATGACCAATCCATTCTTTCTACTAAATATTTTATACCATATATCTCTCCATTTCTTAACTTAATAAATGGACTGTAAATAATATTATATGGATTAGGCTTCTTAAATTCACCAATAAAGATTTTTTCTATTTCTTTGATATCTACATTAATTCCTAGATGACTTATATATTTAACTGCTAAATCTAAATCAATTGGGTAATAATATTTTATGAAATCATCATTAGAATTTAACTTTAATTTATTAATTACATTCCACTGACAAATTAACATTATGAGTATTAAATATGCTGCTTGTACAATATCGTTATTAACTTTATGTAAATTTACATCTTCATAGTTTATTTCTTCATTTAATGTATTCTTTACATCATCTATTATCTGATTTATTGTAACCTCAAAGTATCCTATCCCATTCTCTTCATAAAAAAGCTTCTCTCCAGTTACGACGTTTCTTATAAATTCTTCATAAACTGATATAAATTCACTATTAATCTGATTATGTTTTGCTAATCTTCTTCTTACATTTTCTCTTCTTTGACCTGTTATTAGCGTTTTCTCATATTCTATATTTTTAAATTTTAAATATATTTTTTGCCCAACTGCTTTTTTTATAACATATCTACCATAACATATTTCATCATGTATATTATATATCCCCTCATAAAGCTGTAAACTATTCATAAAATTATCAAAATTTTCTTTTCCATTACTATCATCATAATACCCATAAGATATTTTATAATCTTCACTCAAAATTCTACTGTTAGCTAATGCTATCAATCTCTCATACTCAAAATTTTTATTTGTATATGTTTGTGTAAATTTATCTAAATTTAATATTACCTTCTGTTCATGATTTGGATTTTCTTTATTTTTACTTGATAACTCCTCATCACATATTATATTATCAAGAATATATTCAAATGATTTAAGCTTATTATTATCATTATATTTACCTAATCTATATAAATTAGTATAAATATTATCATTATTTATATACTCACTTGCTATACTAATCTTTTTTGTTAGTTTATCCATAATAGGTATTATGTAATATAAAAAAGTAATATAATTTTTTTCATATATATATTGTAGCTTATCTATCTCTTTAATCTTACTCAAATATACTGAGAAAATCTTTTTGCCTTTTGTTTCAGTTGCAATTTTATATAATATTTTTTGCTCTTTTAGAATTATTAAATCTTCATACCTTTTACAGTCATTTATGAATTTTAAAACAGAATCATAATTTGAATTTTTAATATCAGAATTTATTTTTTTAATTAATTTATTCATACTCTTCATATTACACATCCCCACTAAACACCCTATTATTATATTAATACGTCTTTATAGTAATATACCTAATTATCATATGTTATTTTATATTTTAAAATATAATCTTACCAATTAATTTTACTTAACTAAATCTATAAACCTCATTTATTTATGATACGGTTCATTATTACTTATTCTAAAAGCTCTATAAATTTGTTCTAGCAGCATCACCCTAAAAAGTTGGTGTGGGAAAGTCATCTTAGAGAAACATATCTTTTGGTTTGCTCTCTTTAGTACTTCATCTGATATTCCAAGACTTCCTCCAACAATAAAAGCAATGTTTGAGTTGCCTGTTACTCCACAGTTATCTATGAACTTTGAAAACTCTTCTGATGTCATTTGTTTAGGTTTTAAGTCCATTGCTACTACAAACATATTATCCTTTATTTTTGAAAGAATTAGTTTGCCTTCTCTTTCTTTGATTTGTTCTTCTTCTTTTTCTGATGCATTATCTGGTGTTTTTTCATCTGGTAGTTCTAAAAGTGTTAGTTTACAGTATCTTGATAGTCTTTTTGAATATTCATCAATTGCCATCTTAAGATATTTTTCTTTTAGTTTACCAACTGAGATTATTGTTATATTCATTCTTTAATTTCTCAACCCTTTTCTAGTTTTATTTGATGTCTTTTCTAAGTTTTATTTTAGTATTACTTATTTTTATATTTTTCTTTCTCTTTTTATTTTTGTATTTTCTTATTTATTATTTTCTTATTTATTTTTTAGTTTATTTATTATTTTCTTTTTTAATTTTAAATTATACTAAGGTACCAATTTAAAAGGTAATCTCCAAACATAACTACTATATATGTTGATATTGCTATACATGGTATAAAGGGTATATACTTGTCCGATTTATTTATAAGTAGTCCAATTCCTGCTATAAAGCCTCCTATAAGAAGTGCTACAAGTAGGTCTAAACCACTTCCAACTATAGACATATAAAGTCCTATAAAGACGAATACTTCTATATCTCCTCCACCCATTCCATCATGTTTGGCTGATACAAATTTTAAAAATCCTAATATTAATACAGGTATTGTTGTTGCTACAATCTCTGGGATAATAGAGCCTCCATTTAAAACATTTATAAATGAAAAAATTATTCCGCCTATAAGTCCTACTACTGAAACTATTAAATAAACGGATCTTGTTTTAAAGTCTATTATTGCTGATACAAGAAGTACACTAAATAAAAATGCAAATTTAAAGAATCTAAAATTTATATAAAATTTTATATACAGACTCAAAAATATAAAAACGCTAATTCCTATTGCTGAAACAGTCATAATTTTATTTGTTCCGAGTTTAGAAAAACAAAATTTAAATTTCCCTACTAAATTAATATTTTTATCTTCAGTAAAATCTTCTATAGCTACAAAATAAGCTATAAAATTCAGTATTAATCCCCATAATACTGATATTAGAATCATTAATAAAAGCATCAAAACCTCCTCTTTAAAAAAGGTCTGCTAATGATTAATCTAGCAAACCTACCTATTATTATTGCTCCTTTATATAAGGTGCCTTAGCTAAAGCTCCTGATGAATCAACAACTATATCTTTTGTTGGAACATTAGTTATTACACTTAGATTTCCAAGATTAATGTCATTGTTGTTTACTATGAGCTTTACTGATGATACTCCCTTTAAATAACCTTGAGCTTGTAAGTAATCTACAGCATCTACGACTTTTATAGAATCAAAAACTTCTTTAGTAAGATTTTTTGATTGTATTCCTAGAGCTGCTAAATCACTATTTTTTATATAATCTTTTGCATCCTTTAAAATTTCACTTGCTTCTACCTGTATTTCTTTTTGTTGTTTAAGAACAGTTCTATTTGTAAACCTAGGAACTACGACTGCTGCTGTAAAAGCTATAAGTCCCAAAACAAATATGAGGTGGACAGCCCCTGCTCCTAATTTTTTTCTTTTCCTTAGCATAACATACCTCCGCTCTTCTCTCTATATATATTAAGAAGATTTTAGATATATTTTGCTCAAAAATCTTTGCTATATACTAATACTAGTAACCTAATATCTCATTTACAAATATAACATGTATTCTATCTGAATTATTCTGACTCTTTATAACTGTAAATTCTCTACATATTTTTTCTGGTGATTTACAATCCATACATTCTCCTGTTTTTGTGCAAGGAGTTTTTCTATCTAGTCTTTTAGCATTTATAGGTGCTGCTATATTTCTATTTCTCTCTATAGCTTCATCTAAATTCTTAACTATTTTATTTATTCCACAGATAATAACAACCTTATCAGGTCCATATATCATTGCTGCTACCCGATTTCCATTTCCATCTACATTATACAGCAATCCATCTTCTGTTACTGCATTAGAACTTGAGAAATAAACATCTGTTGAAAATGCCCCTCTATAAATTTCTTTAATTTGTTCTGGTGTAAGTCCCTCTTGATATCTATCAAGGAAATTTACATCTCTATGTCTTAGGTAATCTATAACTCCCGTCTCAAATAATGTCATAGAACCACCACAAGCAACCTTGCTTTTATCTGGTACTAATGTATCTAAAAGACCTATCAGTTCATGACTTGACTCCACAAAATAACCATTTATATTATTTTTTCTTAATGAATCTATTGTTTTTATAACTCTAGTTCTTATAAACCACTCTACATTTTTATCCATAACAAATCATCCCCTATATACTTATATAAATAAAGGTAGACATTGTTATGTCTACCCACTATTTTAAAATTATTTTCCACAACACTTTTTGTATTTCTTACCGCTTCCGCATGTGCATGGATCATTTCTTCCAACTTTAACTTCATTAACAATAGTTTTTGATTTTTTGAAAGTCTTAGCTATTTCTGCTCTTTTTTCAGCTGAGAATATAGCTTCCCATTGTGGTAACTCATATAAATAATCTGCTTTAGCATCTAACATGTTGAAGTATAACCCTTCAAAGTTAATGTCTAATGTTAATTCTGTATTCTCGTCAACTTTTTCTAAATCATAAGGTGCTCTTAAACTATCATTGATTCCATCTAAGAATCCCATTACGAATTCAACAGTTGTATTAAATTCCTTAGCTAAATCTGCTATTGTTGTAACTCTAACATCTTCATGTTTAGCTAATAAATCTCTATATATTCTTTCTTCAATATCCATGTACTCAGCCCAGAAAGCCTCTTCCCCTTTAGTCTTAACATATTCTACAACCATATCTGTCCATTGTTTGTATAAACTCATTTTCGTATCTCCTTTTAACTTATCTTTTTTCACTTCATCTTTTATCATCGTTTTAAATTAGTATTAAAATCATTATATATTTTAAAACCTATATATTTCAAGAGTTATTTAATTATTACTAGATAATTAATTTTTTAAATTTCTATGTAATTACTAGGTTCATGTCTTTTTGCTATAGTAAGCTTTAAATCTTCTTTATAATCTAAACCATTTTCTTCTAAAATATTCACAACTGCTTTATATGCAAGTTCTGGAATATTATTAGTATTACTAAGATGTCCTAAAACAATACGTCTAAATTTTCCATCTTTCATAAGCTCAACTATTGCCTGTCCACAGTCCTCATTACATAAATGTCCAACTTCACTAAGTACTCTTCTTTTTAAATCATAATGGTATGGTCCAAACTTAACCATTTCCTGATCATGATTAGCCTCTAAAAGAAGAATTTCAGAATCAACTACATTTTGTCTAATCTCCTCTGTAAATGTACCTATATCAGTTACGACACTCGCAGATTTACCAGTTTCTTCTTTTACAGTATACCCCATAGCTGCAATAGCATCATGGGGTATATTAAATGCCTGTATTTGAAGATCATCGATAATTGTAAGACTTCTTTTATCTATAACTTTAATGTTTGCTTCTTTTACTTTTCCAATCTTAGGTGCCATAGCATCCCAAGTTAACTGGTTAGTGTATACAGGAATATCAAATTTTCTTGATATTATCCCAACACCTTTTATGTGGTCTGAGTGTTCATGTGTAACAAATATTGCTTTTATCTCACTCGGATCTTGTTTAATTCTTTCTAAAGCTTCAATCACCTTTTTTCCAGGTAATCCACAATCTATAAGAACCTTAGTTTTTTCAGATCCTATAAGAATACAATTCCCACTACTTCCACTATATAGTGAGCAGAAAATCATTTAAAATCACCTATACTTCTTCTCTTCTAATATCTGCTCCAAGGCTATTGAATTTATTTTCAATATGAGGGTATCCTCTATCTATATGCTCTATGCTTCCTATAACAGTTTCGCCCTCAGCCATAATTCCAGCTATAACCATTGCTGCTCCTGCTCTTAGGTCAGTTGCTTCAACATTTGCACCATGAAGTTTTTCAACTCCTGTTATTATAGCTTTTCTTCCTTCAACTTCGATATTAGCTCCCATTTTTATTAATTCATCAGCATGTTTATGTCTATTTTCCCAAATACTTTCTACTATCATACTTTTTCCTGCTACAACAGTTAATAAAGCTGCCATTGGTTGCTGTACATCTGTTGGGAATCCAGGATAAGGTGTTGTTTTAACATTAATTCCTTTTAAAGGTCCATCAACATATACTCTTATAGTATCGTCTCCCTCTTCAATCTTAACACCCATTTCAATAAGTTTTGCACCAATTGACTCTAAGTGTTTAGGAATTATATTCTTTAGTGTTACATCACCTTTAGTAGCTGCTGCTGCTATCATAAATGTACCTGCTTCTATTTGGTCAGGTACAACACTATAGTCACATCCAACTAATTTTTCCACACCTTTGATTCTAATAACATCTGTTCCAGCACCTTTAATGTTTGCACCCATAGTATTTAAGAAGTTAGCTACATCAACTACGTGTGGTTCTCTAGCAACATTCTCTAGTATAGTTGTTCCTTCAGCTAAAGTTGCTGCTATCATAACATTTATAGTTGCTCCAACACTTACAACGTCAAAGAAGATATTTGTACCTTTAAGATTCGCAGCTTCAATCTCAACTGCTGTATCTGTAACCTCGACCTTTGCGCCTAGTGCTTCAAATCCTTTTATGTGTTGGTCAATAGGTCTTGCTCCTATTGGGCAACCTCCGGGTAATTCTACTCTTGCTTTTTTAAATCTAGCAAGTAAAGCTCCTATAAAATAATAAGATGCTCTCATTCTTCTAACATCTTCTGTACAAGCATTAGTGCTTGATATAGTTGTTGCATCTATTTCTATAGTATTAGGACCAATCTTTTTAACTGTACATCCTAAACTTTCTATTATTCTTTCTAGACAGTGCACATCTGATATATCTGGTACATTATCAATTGTACATTTTCCTTCACTTGCCATTATAGCAGCTGGTAATATAGCAACTGCTGCATTTTTTGCTCCATTTATTTCTACAAATCCTTTTAGAGAACTGCCTCCCCTAACGATCAATTTTTCCATCCATTTTCACCCTTACTATCTTTTAAATTTATAAATAGTTCCTAATTATATACTTTTTCCAAATTTTGTTTTTTTATTCAAACTTCTATTGATTCTTCGTATTCGATAATCTTCTTCAAATATTTTACTTTTGTAAATATCCACGACTAACATTATATCAATAATACCTCAATATTTAAAGTAATTTTTAGTACACATATAAGCCTAGAAACTATTTCCTAGGCTTAATCAAATTATTTGCTTAACATAATTAACAATCTATCCAAATTAAATAATGATTTGTGGTATCATTTCTTAATATGATATAATCAAAACGTATAAATATGGTATATTTAAGTTTAATTTAAGTGAGGGTTAAAATATGAAGTATTACTTGGTAGCACTGTTTGATGACGAGTCCTACGAGAGAATAGAACCAATTCAGAAAAACGTTCTTAAAAGATTCAGATTACCTAGGCATCAACTTTCATCTCACATAACTCTCAAGACACTAGATAACCCAGATATTGAGGATTTAGATTCTGTTTTACTAAAAATTTTTAAACCATATAAAAAATTTAAAGTAGAGTTAACAGGGGATATCTTTTGCTATGAGAGCAATTCAAAGAATATCAATTTAAAAATTGAGAATAAAGGTTATATAAACAAAATACACCGTTCATTGAATGATATGTTAAAGTTACACGGTTTTGTAACAAGAGAAGATCGTAAATATCTATCAGTTGCTATAAGTACTGGAAATAGCAGCAACAGAGATAGAAAAGAACATTCAAATGCCTTAGTAAATAAAGGTAATCATGGTTGTGACACATTAAAAATAGATAGAATAGAACTTTGGAAAGTTTCTAGTAAAAAAGAAACTATTTTAAAGAGCTATAATCTTAGAACTTATTAAGATAAGGAACTTTCTAGAAATAATTTCATTTTTAGATAGTTCTTTTTTATTTAAACCATAAATATCCTAAATCATCTTAAAACTTCCACCTCCTATTGCTAGTAGCTAAATTTTAATAAACTTTAAAATTTAAAAACTTTTAAGAAAAATAAAAAATTTTACTAATATCCTCTAAATTACCCATACTATACACGAGGTGATTTATAAAATGTTTGGAATAATTTTTTCTATAATAGCTGGTCTAACTATGACTCTTCAAGGAATTTTCAACACTAGACTTTCTTCAAAAATAGGACTTTGGGAAACTACACTAATAGTTCAAGGTTTAGCCTTTGTTTGTACATTAATAGTCTTTTTCTTTGTAAGAGATGGAAATTTTGCCGAGCTTAGATCTGTAAAAAAACTTTATTTGTTAGGTGGAATTTTAGGAGTTATTATAACCTATACAGTCATGAAGGGAATTGGAGATTTAGGTCCTACTTATTCAATCATAGTGATTTTAATATCTCAGCTTATAAGTGCAGCACTAATTGATGCTTTTGCTCTATTTGATAGTACAAAAGTTACTTTTGCTTGGAATAATTATCTAGGTATTGTTTTAATGCTAGCTGGAATTATAGTATTTAAATTTAAATCTTAAATTTATAACAAATAGATTTTCTCATCATATAATATTAAAGAAATCAATTAAGGAGTATATAGATGCTTTTTTATAAGAAAAAACTCTCTGATTCTCTTTATACTTATATGAAGTCAGATTACTATGAAAAATATCGTGTTCTGATTAAATTCAAAAAATTTCATAAAGAGTTTGATAAGGTCATATCTTCACTAGGTGGAGAGGTTATTTTTAATTACAACTATATAAATTTAATATGTGCAAATTTATCAAATAAAGCAATAAGGCGTATAATTGAATATCCTGAAGTTTCATATATATCCCTTGATGAATACTGTTTTTTATGTGGGCTTAATATCAATACTATAAACGGAAGTTCTCATAGTGATAATCTTGGATTATCAGGACGAGGTGTTAAACTTGCAATTCTAGATAGTGGAACATTTCCTCATCCTGATTTAACTTCTCCAAATAGAATAATAGCTTTTACAGATCTAGTAAATAATTATAGATATCCTTATGATGATAATGGACATGGTACTGCTGTATCAACTATTATCGCTGGTAGCGGTGTCTCTTCTAAATTTAGAATAAAAGGTGTTGCACCTAAGAGTCATTTATATTCTTATAAAATTTTTGATAAAACAGGTAAAGCTTATTTATCTAATATTTTTTCAGGATTAGAATTATTAGTTACAGACTGTGAAAAATTTAATATAAAAATTCTTTGTATGCCATTTGAAACATTTAATACAGAATTAAAACACATAACCTATTTTGATGAATTACTTAATATTATTATTTCCAAGGGAATAATTCCTATTATGCCATCTGGAAGTAATTGTAAAAACTCTAATATAAGAGGAATTGCAAATACTCAAAACTCTATTTTAGTTTCAGCTCTTAATAATGATGGAAGTCCTTTTGCATATTCTCCAATAGAAAATAAACATAAAAAAATAGATATATCAGCTAAATGTATTAACATTGCATGTGGCTCAAGTGATTGTTCGTATGAATCTGAAAGAAATTCAATGAAAATCTATCCACCTAAGTTAAAAGAATTTTATACTAGTTATTCTGGTCCCTCTATAGCAACTGCTTATATTGCTGGTATTTGTTCTTTGCTTATAGAAAAATATCCAAACTACACGTTTAATGATGTAGCTTCCAGGCTTGAACTTTGCTCTGAAAAAATTCAAAACCCAAAGTCTAATGCTAGAATTCTTGATCTTGAAACTTTTCTTAGCTAAAAAACATTATCTTATTATAGTAAAATGCACAAAAAGAGCTACAGTCAAATTCATGACCATAGCTCCTTTATTTATCTTATTTAAGATATGTAATTGGATTAATAGCTTTACCATTATGCCTAAGCTCAAAATGTATATGAGGTCCTGTACTTCTTCCTGTACTTCCAACCTCTGCAATTTTATCTCCCTTATTAACTCTCTGTCCTGTTGCACATGTAAGTTTACTAGCATGTGCATACAATGTCTCTATACCTTTTCCATGGTCTAAGATTACTACATTCCCATATCCATTCATCCACCCAGAGTACTTAACCTTTCCTGTGAATGATGCTTCTATTCTATCTCCTGTTTTTCCTGCTAAATCTACTCCTGAATGATGCTCATTTCCCCACCTTTTTCCATAGCTAGATGTTACAGTCTTATCCTTACCAGGATAACTTAAAAATGCTACACCACTTGTAATAGGATTCTGTATCCCTTTATATAAAATAGTTTCTGTAGGCTTTATTAGAACACTTTCATCTAAAACCTCAGTTTTTACAATTTCACCATCAATATATACATTTTTCTTTTTTACTTCTTTTTTACCCTTTTCTCCAAGGTAAACTTTTTCTTCCCCAAGATATAAGCTCTCACTTGTAATTTCTTTTATAGTAGGCATTATTTCCTCTATGTCTTTTGTAACTTCCAATACTTCTATATCAATAAGACTAGCCCCTTTTTTATTATGCTTTCTTGCCTTTATATCTTCTATAATTTCAAAGCTATCTCTTAACTTACCAATTTCTATACGCTCTTTAGTGTAAGCTACTTCCCCCTGTACGCTTGTTCCAACTAGTTCATCAGAACTTATATTGCTAACTTTAATTGCTTCATCCTTAAAAGCATTTATTATTTCATCACCTTTTTGAAAACTATCAACATATCCTACACTCTTACCATCTACTAGCATATTGTAGCCATCTATGCTTATATCAGATGCCAATGTTATATTGTTTTTCATGACCTCTTTAGTTGTAAGTTCATTTCCACTATCATTAGTTGCCTCAATTCTTATGATATTCTTTCCTTCTTCAACATTAGCAAAAGATTTCTTAGCTTCATCTAATACTTGATTATAAACCTCTTTCACAGTTTTTCTATTATCTACATACCCTACAAACTCATCATTTAGATAAGCCTTTTGTGCTGTTGTCATTCCAAACCCTAAAGATATAAATCCAATAATTAAAAGTACGTTAGATATTTTTACTACGTTTCTCAGAAAACTTTCCATAATTTAAAACTCCTTAATTAGTAAATGTAAACTTAATTCAAGTAAAATTAAATTCTACTGAATTTCTATATTTTATTATCTAATAGCCCATATTTATTTATTCTTTACTTGCGGGATGTAAGAATATTAAAATTACTAGCTATCAGACAAATAAAAAATCACAATAATTAAAGTACCCCAAATTTTAAGGTATTATTCACGAATATTTTCAAAAGTAATCTAAACTTGTTTGTTGAGTGTTATTTTTCAGTTTGTTATAATGATAAAAGACACTTCAAACTATTAATTTATGAAAGGTAAAATTATTATATGAGTACATTTATTTTAAAAAATTCTACACTTGAATTCACACCACTTAACAACGTATTTATTGACAAATATATGCCTAAGGCTAGAGGTGAATTTGTAAAAGTATATATTCTTTTGCTAAAGTGTATTACAACTGGAGAACCTGGTGTTAGTTCCTCAATAATAGCTGCGCAACTTGGATTATTAGAATCCGAAGTTAATAACGCTCTAAAATATTGGAGCAATGAAGGAATTATTAAATTAGTACCAATAGACAAAATGAATAATTTTGAAATAGAGTTTGTAAATCTATCTGAAAAAGACTCTACAGAAAATGAAAAAGTTAATTTACTAAGTGCACTTGAAAAAAACTCCAACAAAGATATGCTTAAAGATATAGAAATCTTGCTTAGTAGACCATTGTCAAATAAAGAAATTGAAATGTATCTTTCTTGGACAAATGAATTAGGATTTACACTTGAATTAATATTATTCCTAATAGAATATTGCGTATCAAAAGAAAAGCGTAGTGCTAATTATATTGAATCCGTTGCCTTAGCTTGGCATGATTCTGGTATAAAAAGTATAGAAGATGCTAATAAATATATTACAAAGTTTGAAGATAAATGGATAAAAATAAGAGTCGTTCTTGAATATTTAGGAATTAGAAATACAGATATAATGAAACCACATCAAGATATGATTGAAAAATGGCTATTTACATATAACTTCTCAACAGATGTTATTTTAAAAGCTTGTAAAATCTGCTCTGAAAGAATTAACAAAGCTGATTTTAAATATATTGATGGAATTCTTACTAAATGGTTTAATGCTGGTTTTAAAACTGTAAAAGACATAGATGCGAAAGATGTTTCAAATAAACCTAAAACAACATCTACTACTACCTCAAAACAATCCAATAGAAACTTACGATTTACTAATTACTCACAACGTGAGTATGACAGTACTAGTGAAAATGAATTATTAGGATGGGATGATTAATGGTAAAAGGTTATAAAGCAGAAGTAATGGATAGATATGAAAAAATCCGTACTACTGAAAAAAAAGAATTAAAAAAAAGAGAAGATGAAATAAGAAAACTGCATCCTGAGATATTAGATTTAGATAGCAAAATTGGAAGTCTATCAGCTCAAATTTCTTTGATTGCAATAAGACAATCAACTAATAAAGAAGCTGAACTCAAAAATCTTAGGGATAAAATAGAAGATTTAAGAACTCAAAAATACGAAGCACTTGTGATGAACAACTACCCTATAGATTATTTATCTTTACATTATCATTGTAAAAAATGTAAGGACACAGGCTATATAGGTATTAAAAGATGCTCTTGTTATCAAAAAAACTTAGTAAAAGTTTTTTATGATAAATCAGACATCTCAGAACTTTTATCTAACAACAATTTTTCTAACTTTACACTTGCTCATTATAGAGCAAACCTTTCAGATGGTGAGCGTTTATCACCAAAAGAAAATATGCAAATGATAGTAAACAATATACAAGAAAATTATTTAGAGAATTTTGCTGCTCATGATAGAAATTTACTTTTCACAGGAAATCCTGGTACAGGAAAATCATTTTTATCTCAATGTATTGCAAAATACCTTTTAGATAAAGGTCATTTAGTTGTTTATAGAACTGCTGATGAGCTTTTAAGCGATCTTAAAGAAATTAAGTTCAAGAATAACTACGAAGTTGAATCATTAATTGTCGATTGTGACTTGCTTATAATAGACGACCTTGGTACTGAACAAATAACAGACTTTTCAATTTCTGAATTATTTACATTCTTGAATAAAAAGTTATTAAAACAAAAGAAAATGCTTATTTCTACTAATTTATCACCAGATGCATTAAAGAATAACTATGATGAAAGAATCTATTCTAGACTTATAGGTAACTTTACTACCCTACCATTTATAGGTGATGACATAAGAATAGAAATGAAAAAGAAAAGAACAAGACCGAGAACTTAAAAAGTTTCTTTGGTCTTGTTCTTTTTTATTACTTATTTTAAAGCAAAAAAAAAGCTCCTATTGGAACTTTTTTAACGTTGGCGACTCAGAAGGGACTCGAACCCTCGACCCCTGGCGTGACAGGCCAGTACTCTAACCAACTGAGCTACTGAGCCATTTTATTTCTATATAAAAAAATGGTGGTCGCAACAGGGCTCGAACCTGTGACCCCCTGCTTGTAAGGCAGGTGCTCTCCCAGCTGAGCTATGCGACCATAATGGTGACCCCTAGGGGAATCGAACCCCTGTTACCACCGTGAAAGGGTGGTGTCTTAACCGCTTGACCAAGGGGCCACATAGTTCATTTAATATTAAATTAAATAAAATGGAGCTGATAATCGGACTTGAACCGATAACCTGCTGATTACAAATCAGCTGCTCTGCCAATTGAGCCATATCAGCATATTATTTTTAAGATTTAAAATGGCGACTCAGAAGGGACTCGAACCCTCGACCCCCGGCGTGACAGGCCGGTACTCTAACCAACTGAGCTACTGAGCCAAATTTTAAAAATGGTGGTCGCAACAGGGCTCGAACCTGTGACCCCCTGCTTGTAAGGCAGGTGCTCTCCCAGCTGAGCTATGCGACCTAATGGTGACCCCTAGGGGAATCGAACCCCTGTTACCACCGTGAAAGGGTGGTGTCTTAACCGCTTGACCAAGGGGCCAAAAAAAATTATGGCGACTCAGAAGGGACTCGAACCCTCGACCCCTGGCGTGACAGGCCAGTACTCTAACCAACTGAGCTACTGAGCCGTATGTGGTGGTCGCAACAGGGCTCGAACCTGTGACCCCCTGCTTGTAAGGCAGGTGCTCTCCCAGCTGAGCTATGCGACCGTAATGGTGACCCCTAGGGGAATCGAACCCCTGTTACCACCGTGAAAGGGTGGTGTCTTAACCGCTTGACCAAGGGGCCAAAATGACCTCTTACCACATACGTTTGGAACATAATTTTCTGGGTTGTCGTGTCGTGCTTGCCGACCTGACATAGACTATAATACCGAAATTCAGAATAACTGTCAACACTTTTTCTAAACTTTTTTTTCTTTTTTTAAAACAAGCTTTTTTTATAAGTTCAAAAAAACCACCTAATCCTTTTAAATAAGCCATTTAAAATTATTTTAACTTTCAAAAAAAAATATAGTTTTTTTTCAGTTTTTCACAAACTATTTTTTTACTTTTATTAAAAACAAATAGTTTTTTTCAAAAAAGTCTTTACTTAATATCGAAATATTCCATTACTTTTTTAAAACTTCTCTGTTTTTTCTTCTAAAATGTTTTTTTATTCTAGTTAAAATTTAAAATACTGATATAAATATTATTTAAATGATCTGGAGTTTAGATAATATTTATATACTATGTTAAAATCTATTATGTATATTATTAGTATTTTGAATGTAAATTTTTATTTTATAGAGAAAATTTATTTTAAATAAGGAGAAAAATTATGATAAAGCACGATCTTATTATTGTTGGTGGTGGTGCATCTGGAATGATGGCTGCTGTTAACGCAAAAGACTTTGGTTTAGATGTCGCTATCATTGAAGGAACTGATAGAGTTGGTAAAAAGATTCTTATGACTGGAAATGGAAGATGTAATATTACTAATTCTTCTATTGCGTATCCATTTGATACATATCATAGCGAAAACGATAAATTTTATCAAAATGTACTTGCAAACTTTTCTGTAGAAGATACAAAGGCATTTTTCTTAAACCTTGGTTTGCCAATAGTAGAATTAAAGAGTAGTAAATGTTATCCTCAGTCTTTACAAGCATCTTCAGTTGTAGATATATTTAGACTTGCCTTAGAGGAAAGAGAAATCCCTGTTTACAACGGATTTAAAGTTAAGGAAATTCAACATAATAAAAATAAATTTAGATTTATACCTGTTGATGAAACTTTAGAACTTATCGAATCAAAAAAAATGATTTTAGCTTGTGGTGGTAAATCTGCTACACCTAGTGGCTCTGATGGCTCTGGCTATGTTTTAGCTGAATCTTTTGGACACAAGATAATTCCTCAAGTTGCAGGGATTGTACAGCTTAAACTTGATCACCCAGCTCTTAAAGCAATAACAGGTGTTAAGTTTGATGGATTTACACAGATAGTTAGTGATGGAAAACCTCTTAGAAAAGAGTTTGGAGAGATTTTATTCACTAATTATGGTATCTCTGGTCCTCCTATATTCCAAATTTCAAGAACTGCATCATATGAAGTTTCAAAGTATAGAGATGTACGAATAGTTGTTGATATGTTCCCTCACAAATCTGAAAAAGAACTTGAACAGTTTTTTGAAGAGCATTTTGGAATGTTCTCTACAAGAGAAGTAATGAATGCTTTAATTGGGGTTATCAACAAAAAGCTTATACCTACGATTCTAAAAGAAGCTAAAATTTTTGATTTGCATAAACCTTGTTATGAACTTACATGGGAAGAAAAGAAATCACTATTAAAAGTTTTAAAAGCTTGGGAATTTAAATGCACTGATTCTAATGGTTTTGCTGCTGCACAAGTTTGTGCTGGTGGGGTTGATACAAAAGACATAGACCCTACAACTCTAGAATCTAAACTTGTTAAAGGACTTTTCTTCTGCGGAGAAGTTATCGATGTAGATGGTGATTGTGGTGGCTTCAACCTTCAATGGGCGTGGAGTTCTGGATTTGCTGCTGCTCTTGGAGCAATGCAGGAATAATAATATTCTAAAATCCAATAGAAGAACTACTTCTTATCTTAAATAGTTCTAATTTTTTAATACAAGAGCTGTAGTATAATTCAAAATGGAAATTAGACTACAGCTCCTTTTTATTTGACTTTATTCCATGTAGTTTCCATGATATTAACATCTACGCCTTTATTTGAAACTCTATGAAGTATCTTTATTTTTTTATCATTTATTTCTTTTACTTCTATTTCAACTCTTGGATGGTCACCAATTAAAATTTCTTTTATAAATTTTATTTTAATTTCCTCAAGTAAATAATTATCCAAAATATCATCTGGAATTAAGTCTAATGACCACTCAAAATATTTTGCATTATTTATATGTGCGTTACTATCTAAATCTGAAAATCTAATAACTATATCTTGTCCTAATGTAGGTGTGTCAATCTTCTCAATCTTTAATTTATCAGGTTTTTCTCTTACTTTTTTATCTATTCCATGTTTTAAATAATAACTATCTGGAATTTGTGTTAATCTTCTGTTTTTCACATCAATCATTACTGCTAAAGTATTTCCATGTGCTAAAAGTTCACCTTCTTTTGAAAAAACATCAAAATTTCTTAATGCATAGAACTTTTGTATTGAAGCTACATGTGTTTTCACTTCTATTTTTTCTCTATACTTTGGGTATTTATAAACTTTTAAATCATATTCAAAGAAAACAAAAACTTTGCCAAGTTCATTTCCTAAGCTTATATCAATCCCTAATTCATCCTCGTGACATAGTCCTACATCTGTTAGGCAATCCATAAGAGATGTCACTCTACAATTAAAATTTTTATCTATATCTCTATATAGTATTTCATATTGTTTTTTAAAATCTTCTCTGCTCACTATAAACAAACCTTCTCTTTCATATACATTTATTTTCAAATAAAAAACATTTAAATTTTTCTTTAGTATCAAAATATTAATACGTCCTATAACTTATTATACTCTTGTATCACCTAAACTTTATTATAAAAATTTATCATAAATACAAAATTTTTATACATATAATAAAATAACTTATAACTAAAGACTATAAAGTCTGTAAGTGAAGACAAAAAAAGACTCCCATATTAAAATGGAAGTCTGTTGTTTCATTTTTAAAACTAGTTGTTGAAGTATCTTTCTAATAATCCAGCGAAAGCTTTTCCGTGTCTAGCTTCATCTTTACACATTTCATGAACTGTGTCATGTATAGCATCAAGATTTAATTGTTTAGCTAATGTAGCTAAATCTTTTTTACCTTGGCAAGCTCCGTGCTCAGCATTAACTCTAGCTTGTAAGTTAGCTTTTGTATCAGCTTCTACAACTTCTCCTAATAATTCAGCGAATTTAGCAGCGTGCTCAGCTTCTTCGAAAGCTATTCTTTTGTAAGCTTCAGCAACTTCTGGATGTCCTTCTCTATCTGCTTGTCTTGACATAGCAAGGTACATTCCTACTTCTGTACATTCTCCCATGAAGTTAGCTTGTAATCCTTCGATTATTCTTTGATCAACACCTTTAGCAACTCCTATTCTGTGCTCATCAGCAAATACCATTTCTCCTGATTGTTCGATGAACTTATCAGCACCTACTCCACATACTGGGCATTTTTCTGGAGCTTTTTCTCCTTCATATACGTATCCACAAACTGTACAAACAAATTTTTTCATCTTAAAATCCTCCTATATAATCAAATAATTTTTTTTCATTCTTATATTCATAAAATATTTTTATCTTTCGTTCACAATAATTATTATATAAGAATTATTATTTATAATCAAGTGTTTTTTTAAAAAATTATTCCCCGTTTCAGCAATTGATAATTAATCTCATATAAAATAGCCATTTATGTTATCAATAAGATAATTATCTAAAAAAAGTATTTAGATTACTTAATCTAAATACCTTATTTATTTTATTTATTTTATTTATTTAACTCTTTTAATAATTCTTCTAAATTTAATCCATGAACCATCGCAGCTTGTTCAACAGTTTCTCCTTGTGCAGATGGACATCCTATGCAACCCATACCAAATCCAAGTAATGTTGCTCCTTTTTCTGGATATTCTCTTACTATTTGTCCAATTGTCATATCTTTAGTTATCATTGAAATTACCTCGCTTATACTTTACCTTTATTTGTAATTATACTCCTCTAAATTTTGAGTTTCAATAAATTAGCAAAGTTATATGATAGCTATATTCTTAATTAGATTTTATTGAAATTTTTATACTATTTATTAAATTTATCTATTAAATCTCTTAATACAACTCTATCTGGAGGATTAATTTGATTTATTAGTGGAAGTTCTTCTATATTATAAAACTTAGCATCTCTTGTTTCTTCTGGGTCAAGCTTAAGTTCACCAGAATAGTCGTTATAACAAATATATACACATGTTGCTATATAAACTTCGTGTCCATTAGGATATATATAATGCAAATCTTCTCCTGAATATACATTAAATAAGTCTATTTTTCCAACATTAAGATTAACTTCTTCTAAAACCTCTCTTCTAGCAGTTTGTTCAAAAGTTTCTCCTATTTCCATTGAACCACCAGGTATGCCCCACTTTTTATTATCTGTTCTTTGTTGAAGTAAAACCTGTCCTTCTTTATTAAATACTAAGATGCCTGCTGCTGGCATTATTAATGCTCTCTTTTCATCTTTTAATTCTTTTCTAATATCCATTATATATCCCATACATATTCAACTCCTGTTCATATATAATTTTTTCAGATATAGTTCACATCTGAAACTAAGCACAATATTATTTCTTAACATTGTCACTTATTATTCTTGCTCTATTTTTCTAATTTAGCAATAGTATAAGTAGATTTTTTTATAAAAATCCACTTATTATTACTATAAATTTCAAACAAATAAAATATATATTATTGGACAAACTAGATTAGAAAATAAATTTTAAAACAAATAAAAATTAAGTTCAATAAGGATGTGATTTTATGTATACAGATATTGAAGCAAAACCTTTTTCTAGTGAACATATAAATTCATTAAGTGAAAAACAAATTAACGAACATCTTAAACTATATAAAGGATACGTTGCTAAAGTAAATGAAATTTCAAAATCTACAAAAGATTGCGAAGCATTTACTGGCTCTAATCCTACCTATTCATGTATGCGTTCTGTAAAGCTTGGAGAAAGCTTTGCTCTAAATGGAGTCAAATTACATGAACTTTATTTTGAAAACATCAGTGGTAGTTCTAGAGACTGCTCTGCTGATAGTGAATTTTCAAAACTTATAAAAGAGCAATATTCTGATTGCGAGTGTTTTAAAGATTATTTAAAACAAGCAGCTTTATCTGTGAGAGGTTGGGCAGTAGTTGCTATAGATTCAGTAACAAAAAGACTTCGAGTAATAGGACTTGATGCACATGATGTAGGTTCTTTATGGTGTGCCTTTCCACTACTTGTAATTGATGTATATGAACATGCATATTTTATTGACTACGGTACTGATAGAAATAAATATCTTGATGATTTACTTAAAAATATAAACTGGGCTGTTGTTGAAGCTAGACTTGAAACTTTTTCAAAAATCAAAGATTTTATCTAACAACTACTAATTTTTCAACTAAAATTACGAGAATTCTCCCACTTCAAGAAATTTATTTTCTAAGTGGAGAGTAGTTCACTTCACCTAATATTAAATGCTCCCCAAAAACTGGCTCCTAGATAACTCATAAATTTAAATAAAATCTAAGGCTTTATTTAAATTTAATCTATCATTACACATTAACTCACTATATACAATTTTATTCTGAAAAGAGTAGTTAGTTTAGACTACTCTTTTTTTTAATTTTAAGATAAAATTATCTTAACATAATAAAACTTTGATGTTATGTTACATAAAGACAATTTATATTAACTCTATTTTTCTAGAGTTACTTAAATATATAAGTAGGAGATTTTTTATGAAAAAATTTAGTGTTTTTGACATATTAGGTCCAGTCATGATAGGACCTTCTAGCTCACATACAGCTGGCGCTGCTAGACTTGGAAAGGTTGCAAAAACTATTTGTTCAGATGAAATAGCTAGCGTAAAATTTTATCTTCATGGTTCTTTTGCAAAAACTTATAAAGGACATGGTACAGATAAAGCCTTAGTTGCAGGGATTTTAGGGATGGAACCTGCTGATAAGAATCTTAGAAATTCTATGGAAATAGCTAACGAAAAGGGATTAAAAGTAGAATTTATTGAAACTTATCTTGGTGAAAACCTTCACCCTAATACAGTTAAATTTGTTATGGAAACTAAAAATGGTGCTACCTGTGATGTTATGGGTTCATCTATTGGAGGAGGAAATATCGTCATTAATCAAGTAAATGGTGAAGCAGTTGATTTTTCTGGACAATATCCAACTCTTATAGTTCCACACAAAGACGTTCCTGGATCAATTTCAAAAATAACATCAATATTATATACTCAAAATATTAACATAGCTTCTCTTAGAGTTTTTAGAACAGAAAAAGGTAAGTCAGCAACTATGATATTTGAAGTAGATAACAATATTCCAAATGAACTGCTTGAAGAAATTAAATCTGTTGAAGCAGTTGATAATATAATAATGATTAGACCAGATAGCAAGGAGGTATAATATATGTACGCAAAAAATGGACAAGAGTTGTTAAATATTTGTACTCAAAGAAATTGGTCGCTATCTGAATTTGCTATTAATTATGAAGTGGAAAATAGTGATCTCTCACGAGAAGAAGTTATTAATAACATGCATAAAATTTTAGAAGCAATGAAAGATGGCGCTAATGAGGGACAAGAAAAAAAAGTTTACTCAGTTAGTGGATTAATCGGGGGAGATGCTTATAAAATAAAAAAATATTTAGAAAAAGGGAATTCATTATGTGGGGATATCATGGTCTCTGCTATGGCTAGAGCAATTTCGTCATCTGAAGTGAATGCTGCTATGGGACGTATAGTTGCATGTCCTACTGCTGGTTCTTGTGGGATTTTACCTGCTGTTATCTTAACAGTTGGCGAAAGATTTTCTTTTACTGATGATCAATTAGTAAATGGACTATTTGCATCATCTGCTATAGGACTTATTATAGCTCAAAATGCTACTCTTTCTGGTGCCGAAGGAGGTTGCCAAGCTGAATGTGGCTCTGCTGCTGCTATGGCTAGTGCAGCCACTGTTGAGTTAATGGGTGGAACTGTAGATATGGCTTTAAATGCAAGTGCAATTGTTATAAAAAATATACTTGGGCTTGTTTGTGATCCTGTTGCAGGGCTTGTAGAAGTTCCTTGTGCAAAGAGAAACTTTGCTGGTGCTATGAGTGCACTTACTACAGCAGATTTAGTTATGGCTGGTGTTTCTAGTAAAATACCATTTGATGATACTGTAGATGCAATGTATAAAGTCGGTAAATCTTTACCTTCATCACTTAGAGAAACTGCTCAAGGTGGTCTTGCAGTTACTGAAACAGGTAAAAAACTTAATGAACAAATATTTGGTAAGAAAAAAATTTAGATATTTTTAAAATAAAGACATCAACTAGATATGTTGATGTCTTTATTGTTTTCTATCTTATAAAAAAATGACTGTATCATTTGATACAGTCATTTTCAAGTTGTATTGTTATTTGTTTTATAGGAGTTTGTTTGTTATTGTTTGTTTGTTATTTCGTTGTTTGGCTAGGACAACCATTCGTTAATTGAAAATTGTTATCACTAACTTTATGTTTTTATTATATATCCAGTGAGAATTGTTGTCAACTATTTTTTTGATAATTCTTTAGATTTATTTTCACACTCTTCCATCGCACTTATAATTGCATTTGTAAATCCAAACTTTTCTAATGCTGTTACAGCTTCTATAGTTGTGCCCCTTGGTGAGCACACTTTATCTCTTAAAACTGCGGGATGCTCTCCTGTTTCTAAAACCATTTTTGCACTACCTAAAACACTTTGAGCTGCTAATCTATATGCTTTTTGTGCTTGTATGCCAGATTTAATTCCTGCCATTCCCATTGCTTCAATAAACATATATACATAAGCAGGAGATGAACCACTTAATGCTATAAATGAATGAAAATATTTTTCTTCTAATACTTCTGACTTTCCAAAGCTATCAAATATTTTCTTTATATCATTTAACTCTTTTTCTAAAACATTTTTATTAGGACATATAGCTGTCATCCCTTCGCCTACTAATGCTGGAGTATTAGGCATAGTTCTAACTACTTTTAGACTTTCAATTTCAAAACATTCTTCTATATCAGATATCTCTACTCCTGCTGCAATACTTATAATAACAACATCTTTTTTTACATATTCTTTTATCTGTGAAATCACTTCTGAAAAGAAATGTGGCTTTACAGCTAAAAATAAATAATCTGCAACTTTAGCTACTTCTATGTTGCTTACAACATTAACACCTAAGTTTTTTGATATTTTTTGTGCACTTTCATTTGATTTTGTACTACAATAAATATCTTCTTTATTATAGTTTTTTGATAATAACATTCCACCAACGATAGCAGTTCCCATATTACCGCAACCTATAAATCCTATTTTTTTCATTATAACTCTCCTTCACATTAAAATTTATTTAATAGCTAATGTTTCTAATACTACTATTGCAAGTAGAAGTATTAGAAACATAATCTCTAAATAACGCAAATTTTTGCATTTATATAGTTTAAAATTTCTACTGAATTAATTCTATTTTTATTATACCTTTATTCTAAGAAAAACTAACTCCCCACCAATAAAAAGTTAAAAATTCATCATTCTTATTTTTGTATAATTCTGAATCTACTATTTTTTTCTTTATTCCCTTTTTAACAGATATTCCCTTTAACGAGTTCTCCCTTATAATTTTATTTGACTTATTCAATATTTTTTCTAATAACATTATGTACCTTTTCGAAATATTTTCGGCTTCATAAATTTCTTCTAGCATTTTATAGCTATCATTATTTACATAGACAAAAGGTTCTACTAGTTCAATAAATTTTTCTTGATTAAATATCATAACAAATCAACTCCAATTTTATTATATTCACCTTTATCTAACAACAGCGTTTTCAAAACTCCTATCATCTACAAGTAGGATTTGAAAACACTTACTCCTAGATAATATAACCCTTAATTCAGATATAGTAAAACTCTACCTAAATTAAGTCTAATTTTATCGTATCACAAAAAAAAGGATTAATTTATAAAATTTTATCCTTTTTACATATATAATACAAAAAAAGAGTCAACTTAAAGTTAACTCTTAAATACACAAAATAATTATTCTATATCTGAAAAATCTAAATTACCAAATCTACTATATTGACCAAGCCATGCCAATTTAACTGTCCCGACTGGGCCGTTTCTTTGTTTAGCAACTATACATTCACCAATATTTTTTTCATCTGTTTCTTTGTTATAGTATTCATCTCTATATAAGAACATAACAAGGTCAGCATCCTGCTCTATTGATCCTGATTCTCTAAGGTCTGAAAGCATTGGTCTGTGATCTGCTCTTTGCTCAGGAGCACGAGATAACTGTGATAGTGCTATAACAGGACATTTCATTTCCTTTGCAATAGCTTTAATATTTCTTGATATTTCTGATACCTCTTGTTGTCTACTTTCTTCACCACTACCACTCATAAGTTGTAGATAGTCTATGAGAATCATATCTATACCATGTTCTACTTTTATTTTTCTACATTTTGATCTCATCTCCATGATAGAAACTCCTGCAGTATCATCTATGTAAATCTTAGCAGATGATAAAGGTCCTGCTGCTCTTGCAATATTTTCCCAATCTTTATCGTCAAGTTGACCTGTTCTAAGGCTAAGCATATCAACACTTGCCTGTGAACATAAAAGCTTATATGCAAGTTGTTCCTTTGACATCTCTAATGAGAATATAACAACGCTTTTTCCTTCTTTTAAAGCCGCATGCTCTGCTATATTAAGTGCAAATGTAGTTTTTCCCATAGAAGGTCTAGCTGCAATAAGCACCATATCTCCTGGTTGAAACCCTGATGTTTTCTCATCTAAATCTTTAAATCCTGATGCAACCCCTGTAGTTTCACCCTTATTATTATAAAGTCTTTGAATTTCTTCAAATCCTCTTTCAAGTACCTGACTTATAGATTCAAAATCATTTGAATTTTTAGTTTCTGATATATCAAATATCTTCTTTTCAGCAGAGTCAACAACCTTTGTTACATCACTTTGTTCATTATAACAAGTTGCTATTATATCTGTAGATGCTTTTATCAACCTTCTAAGAGTTGCTTTATCAACAACTATTTTTATATAATCCCCAACATTTTCTGTACTAATAATACTGGCTGCCATCTCACTTATATATGTAATTCCACCAGCTTTTTCTAGGCTATCACTTGCTTTAAGCTTTTCTATAAGTGTAAGTTCATCTACAGCTTCATCTTTTTGGAACATTTCTCTTATTGCCTTAAACACAACTTTATGAGAATCTCTATAGAAATCTTCTGGCTCTAAAGCTTCTGCACATTTAGCTATTGCAGTTTTGTCAATAATCATAGAACCTAAAATTGCTTGCTCAGATTCTATACTTTGTGGCAAAGTCTTCATTACTGGTGCTTCCATTGTTCTTCTTCCTCCTAATTCTTATAACTCCATCCCATTATAATTTCATTATTTAGCTTTTTATATTATATCATTTATTGTCTTTTTTAATCAAAAAAACTATTTAAATTTACTATTAACATGAGTTTCTAATATCTATATATACTATTTAACAGATATTTTGCAACTAAAAATTATTAAATCTAAGCAATATTATCAAAATAAAAAGATATGGAACAATAGGTAATCTATATTATCCATATCTTTATATTAATTTAATAAAAACTTACTTTATACAAAAGCAATATCCATTAACTGTTCTATAGTTTCAACAGGTCTAACCTCTATATCTAAAAGCCCGTGTGGAATTTCTCTTTCATTATCTACTGGAACTGTCACAAGTCTTATACCTTTTCTTCTAGCTCCATAGATTTTTTCAAATATTCCACCAACAGGTTTAATATGACCTCTTAATGAAATCTCTCCTGTTATAGCAAGATCTTGTCTTATTGGCTTCTCAAGAAGAGCACTTATAATACAAAGTGTTATTGCAGCCCCTGCTGAAGGTCCATCTATATTTCCTCCACCAACTACGTTAACATGTATATCATAATCTTTGATATCCTTATTAGTTACTTTTCTTATAACTGATGCAGCATTAAATACTGAATCTTTTGCCATAGAACCAGCAGTGTCATTAAATCTAATGCTTCCTGCTCCTGCTTTTTTAGCCTTAAATGTTACAGCCTCTATCTCAATTGTTGAACCTAGGAATCCTGAAACTCCAAGCCCACAAACTTTACCAACTTCAGCCTCATCAAGTTGCTCAAATTTTTCATAAGGTACAAATCTTCCAATACTAAGAACTTCATTAACGTCTTTTAATAAGATTTTAACTCTTTTTGGATCTTTACTCTTACTTCTTAGAAGCGCTTGCCCATATGAATCTGCAAGTATATTTACAGCTTTTCTACCTTCTATTGTGTAGTTAGCTATAACTTTATCAACTCCTGCTTCAAGAGTTGCACCAAGTTTTTTTGCAGCGTTTGTTATTATTTTTTCTATATCAGGTGTACTAAGTGGTTCAAAATAAACCTCTGTACATCTTGATCTTACAGCTGGATTAATTTCTCCAGGGCTTCTTGTTGTGGCTCCTATAAGAACAAAATCTGCTGGTGCTCCCTTATCAAATAAGTATCTTATATATTCAGGAACATTTTTATCATCTGGATCATAATAAGATGATGTAAACTCTACTCTTTTATCCTCTAAAACTTTTAAAAGTTTATTTTGAAGGAATGAATCAAGCTCTCCAATCTCATCTATAAATAAAATACCGCCATGAGCTTCTGTAACAAGCCCTGTTTTAGGCTCTGGAACTCCAACTTCTGCTAAATCCTTCTTACTTCCTTGATATATAGGATCATGTACTGATCCAAGAAGAGGATTAGAAATTTCTCTTGGGTCCCATCTTAAAGTTGTACCATCAACCTCTACAAATTTAGAATTATCATCAAATGCAGATTGTTTAATTTTTTTAGCTGCTTCTAATGCTATTCTAGCTGCTGTAGTCTTACCAACCCCTGGAGGTCCATATAAAATTATATGTTGTGGATAAGGTGATACAAGTTTAGATATTAATGATTTTATAGCTCTTTCTTGACCAACTATTTCTTTAAAATCACTAGGTCTTAAAAGTGACATAATATTTTTATTAGGAACTCTACTATCTAGATCTTCTAAATGCTTAAGTTTATTTAAAGTACCAGCATTTTCTGGACCTTTTTTCTTCCTAATAATTTCCAATCTCATTTCATCCATGTATTTTTCTTGCTTATCTTGAAGTGCTTTTTCAAGCTCTCCATTTATCTTTTTCTTAAGATATCTTTTTGCAAGTTCACCAGATAGGAAATTACAAACTTCTTCTAAAACATCCTCAAAATTATTTTCATCAGGAATTGTTTGTACTCCTTGACCTTCTGATACAATCATACTTAAAGCATATAACTGCTCATAAGGATTTTCTGAATCTATATAATTTTGTAGTTTAAATCTAACTACTCTAGCTCTCATTGCTCCATCATCAAGCATTTTTGAGGCAACTTCTTTTAACACCTCAACTTGACTCTCTAAACTCAAGCCATCAGCCATTAAATAGCTAATAACTTTATTTTCATCTACTGATTTCAAAATAAAATCCCCCTTCTATGCAGGAATAACCATAACCTTCATTTTTGTTGTTATTTCTGGGTATAATTTAATTTCAACTGTATAAGTCCCAGCAACTTTTATTGTTTCCATTGTTATTTTTTTCTTATCAACTTTAATATTGAATTCTTTTTCTATTAATCCAGCTACATCTTTATTTGTAATTGCTCCAAATAATCTTCCACCTTCACCAGATTTAGTCTCTATTTTAACTACTTTATCTTTTAACTCATCAGCAAGTTTTTGAGCTGCTTCTATCTCAGCAAGTTTTTCTTTTCTTTCTATAGCCTTTTTAGCATTTAATATGTGTAAATTATTATCTGTTGCTATTTCAGCTATTTTTCTTGGTAATAAAAAGTTTCTAGCATATCCATCTGATGCTTCAATGATATCACCTTTTTTACCTAATTTTTTATCATCTTTTAATAATATAACCTTCATTATGAATCACCTTTCCTTAAATACTCGTTAAGAGCTTTTTTTAATTTATTTTTTGCTTCTTCAACAGACATATTAACAAACCTTGTTCCAGCCATTGTCCTATGTCCGCCCCCGCCAAGAGCTTCCATGATAACTTGAACATTAATATGCCCGAGTGACCTTGCACTCAAATGAATTTTCCCGCCGATTTCCACAAAAACAAAGGAACATTCTATACCAACTATATTTATGAGCTCATCAGCAACTTGAGCTGCTAGTGCTAGTTCTGAAATCGAACTAGGACAAACAGATATTGCTATTCCCTCTTTCACTTCTGCTGATTTTATCATCTCAAATTTAGCTAAATAACTTTCAAAATCATTATTGAATAGTTTATTAACTTCCAATGTATCAGCACCCATTTTTCGTAGGAATGCAGCTGCCTCAAAAGTTCTTACTCCTGTTTTAAAAGTAAAGTTTTTTGTATCCATAAATATACCTGCAAGTAATCCTTCTGCTTCAAGCTGTGTAATCTTAGGATTCTCCAGCATATACTGAATAAGTTCTGTAACAAGTTCTGATGTTGAAGATGCATAAACTTCTATATAATTAAGAAGAGCATTTTTTACATAGTCCATTGACTTTCTATGATGGTCTATAATAACTACTCTATCACATCTTTTTAATAAATCAATATTAGCTATATAATTTTCACTATGAACATCTGTTACTATAATTAATGTTTTAGCATTAATTTTATCATTAGCATCATCATAATCTATGATTAAATCATCGTATCGGCCACTAGACTTTACAATGTCTAAAAAGATTTGAATAGAATTTATATTACTGTCTAAAACTAAATTACATCTAGTTCCTAGTGCCTTAACTGTTGCAGCCATAGCAAGTCCTGACCCTAAACAATCCATATCTGGATTTTTGTGACCAAGAACTATAACGTTACTACTCTCGTATATCAAGTCACGAAGTGCATGTGCAACAACTCTAGCTCTAACCTTAGTAGTTTTTTCAAGAGCTGCTGTATTACCACCAAAAATTTTAATATCATTTTCAGTTTTCATAACTATCTGATCTCCACCTCTGCCAAGAGCAAGTTCAAGAGCTTTTTCGGCTAATTCATGATTTATAAGTGGAGTTTCTCCACCTCTACCAATACCTATACTAAGTGTTACATCTACAGAAGATTTAATATTAGCTTTTCTAACAACATCTAAAAGGCTAATATTACTCTTTATAAGTTTATCTATTTCTGAATCTAATGCCACAATCATATATTTGTCAGTATCATATTTTTTAATCATCGCGCTATGGTTCTTAGCGTAAAGCGTTATTGTCTTTTCAATCTCTGCTAAAAGAATAGGTCTTTCCTCATCTTTTATATGAGAAATTATTTCCTCTAAATTATCAACCTGCACAAATACAATACTCTGTCTTCCATCATCTTTATTATTAACATCACTAAAATTCACAAGACAATACTCTTCACCAGCTTCTGTAATGATTTCTCTCCCATAAACTTCATACTTAACATCATTAATAGTTATATGCTGAGAAGCCCTTCTATCGCATTCTAGAACCTTTGACAAATCCATCCCTTTTACAATCGCAAGAATTCTATTATTGTTTAAATCTTTATCTTTATATAAATCTTTAAAAACTTTATTAACCCAAAAAAAATTACCTAAAGAATCAACAACAGCAGCAGGATAAACTGTATCTAAAACATTATCCTCCAAACTTGTTTTGATTTCTTTAGCTATTCTTCTATTTTCTTCATCATTAACTTCTTGTTTTTTTAGTAAATTTACAACTACTAAACTTAAAAAGACTATATATACTATCGGCATTAGATACCCAAGATAAAAATTGTTTGACAATATTGTAATTATAATAGTTAATACACTAAATAATATCATTATCATAGCTACATACTTTCTCTTGAGTTTAAAATACATTTTAAACCTCCTCTAACTTCTATCCTTTATTTATTAAATTTTTTTCGTATATAACTCCCTAAACTATTAGGATCTACACTTCTATAATCAAGTATCACATCCACAAAACCAATCACCACAAAATATATAAAGGTTCCTGTAAAAATTAAAATTGCTATAATTATATATGCAATAGATTTTTTAATCTTTAACCTCCTAACAAGAAAATACGCAATAAGACTACATTCCTGTAGAACAAAAAGCATGAATAGAATCGCCCAACTACCTATAAATATTTCTCTCCCTAAAGGTATATTATTTATTTTAAGTTCCATTCCTATAACAGCAACAACTATTAATACTGCCACTAAAAAAGGACTAACAAACCATTCTGGAAACTCCCTTAAAGTTTTTACTGTAATTCCAATCCTACCTAATATTCTAGTAGAAATTCTATACATTATTATGGCAATTATAAAAGCAGTAATTATTATAGAAATAATCAATAATATTTGCATATTTTTTTCAGTCGCTAAACTTAACATATACTGAAATTGATTTTTCACCTGCTCATTTGAACTCATTGAAATTCCCATCTTTAGTTCTTCTTGAAATTGTGTAGTAAAATAACCTATAATTCCATTAACACCAGTGTTAGTTGTCATATAAAAAGTAGCTAATAATCCCACATATAAAGATATAATATTTCCTATTGTTATATATACAACTGTATGTACACTTGAATATTTTTTCTTTATTCCTATCCCTAAAGGAATACCTACAAGCCATACTATACACCCTGCACTTATCGCAGTTATTATACCTAAAAATAAACCCGTTAAAATTGTAGCAACAGCACCTGCTAGTGTTGCTATTTTCCAACCATATTTAACATATAAAATAGCTGTCGTTATAGGCACTAAAATATATGATGCATATCCAATCCCAGGTATATTAGAAACTAACATTAATATAAGTATTATAGCTGCTAATATACTTCCTTCTACGATTCCTCTACTTTTAAGGTTATCTTTCATTTATCCTCCTCATTAGTAATTAAAGCTTATTCTTGAAGTGCCTTAAAAGTTTACTAAGACTTTTTCCTTCTTTCTCTAATACGTCTTCTTCTATGATAGCCATCTTAAGACTTTTCTTAACGCTTTCATCAACTTCCATAGCAGTATACCCAAGCTTTTCAGCTAAAACATAAAGTACAATAATAAGTGATGCAATACAATCCACTACTATCCCTTTAGTCGCTCCAGCTCCCTTCGTAAGAATGGTAAAAAGTTCCCCAGTTATACACACTAACTGTGCTTTAAGTTCTTCAATAGCTTTTATATTACCTATTATATTAAAATTATCTTTTTTCATAAAATCCCCCTCAAAACCCCACTCTATTATATAATTGTAAATTTTTTCAGATATTTATGCAAGAAAAGACTAAATAAAATTCAATATATATTTATGATTCAATTTTTCATCATGAATTATACTATTTACTTATATCTAAATATAAAAAAAAAGAAAATTTATTTAAAAAATAAAATTTCTTTTCATAAATAAGTTTTTATATAAATAAAAAAAACCCTGCATGCAGGATTTTCTCTATATCAAACATTATACTATTCTGTTGTGAATGGTAATAATGCGATGTTTCTTGATCTCTTAATAGCTTCTGTAAGAGTTCTTTGGTGCTTAGCACATGTTCCTGAAATTCTTCTTGGTAATATTTTACCTCTTTCAGTGATGTATTTTTTTAATTTTGGTACATCTTTATAATCTATTTCAGTGGCTTTTTCAACACAGAAAGCACAAACTTTCTTTCTGCCTCTTCTCATTTTGCCGCCTCTTCTCATTTCTCTACTCATGTTCTTAACCTCCTTACTTATAAAAATTAAAACGGAATATCTCCATCATCAATTGGCATCATATCATCTGACATATCATTTGGTGCACTACTATTAAATGAATCAAACGCTGAAGGACCTTGGTTTCCACCATCAAAAGCAGAAGATCCTCCTCTAGCTCCGTTATCACCACCTGAAATAAACTCAAATGAATCTACTATTACATCTGTAGTATATCTCATTTGACCGTCTTTCTCGTAGCTACCTGTTCTGATATTTCCAGTAATCGCTAATTGTCTACCTTTTGTAAGATACTGTGCTATTGTTTCCCCAGTCTTTCCAAAAGCAATACAACTGATAAAATCAGCTTCATCCCTTTTCATAGGTCTGTTTACAGCCATCGTAAATCTAGTAACAGCTTTACCACTACCTGCAGCAAATCTTAAGTCTGGATCTTTTGTAAGTCTTCCGATAAGAATAACTTTATTCATTTACAATACCACCCTTTCAATTAGTTTTCTTGCTTAACGATTATGTGTCTGATTATACCATCTGTGATTCTGAATACTCTGTCTAACTCTTTTGGTAATTCAGTATCAGCTGTGAAGTTGAATAATGTGTAGAAACCTTCGTTAACCTTTTTGATTTCGTAAGCAAGTCTTCTCTTACCCCAGAAATCTACGTTTTCAACGCTTCCTCCACCATTTTCAATAACACCTTTGAACTTTTCGATTAAAGCTTTAACAGCCTCTTCATCTAAAGATGGGTTCATTACGAAAATTGTTTCATAATTTCTCATTCTTAATTACACCTCCTCCCCATGGACTCTGGCTGTACTCTAGTACAGCAGGGATTTACAATTCAATATTCTATCATTAAAAATTAACTTAAGCAAGTTAATTTATTAGTTAAAATGTGAAATTTAAAATTTATTCCCATAAGTTAGAATATATTTATTAACCTGAAAATTCATCAAGTTAACTTTAAATCTAGTTATCAATAGATAATATCTAGTTTTATTTATACTAAAAATATTTTCTATAAAAAATAATTGCTAATTAAATTATATCCCTTAGTTAATTTTTTAATCAAAAAAAGATAGAAAATAAAATTTCTATCCTTTTTATCTTATATCTACTTTTATAATTATTCTTTAGCTTGTGCCTTCCTCATTTGCACTCTTTACAACTTTTTTAGCCGCTTTTTGAAACTTCACTCTAGGAATCATAACAATTCTTGAGCATCCTGTACATTTTATTTTTATATCTGCACCAACCCTTATAACTTCCCATAAGTCAGTTCCACAAGGGTGTACTTTTTTCATTTTGACTATATCGCCTAAATCAAACTTATCTATCATCTACTATAGCCTCCTCCTGATTATTCAATAAGTTATTTATATCTTTGTTATCAACCTTAATCTTTTCTGTATCATTAACTAAAACAAGTTTATTATACGGAATTTCTATACCTGCATCATCTAAATACTCTTTAATAATTTGTCTTAGTTCAGCTTCAGCTTTCCATTGACTCATAGCCATTGCATCACCAATTACTCTTATAGTCATTCCTGAAGTACCTAATGAAGTAACTCCTACCACTTTAGGTTTACTTGTTGCTGCTGCATTAACTTCATAAAATTTATCACAAGCCTTTTCAATGACTTCTATTGCTTTATCTATACTTTCATTATATGCAATTTGAACTTCTACTTTAATTTGCATATCTCCTTTTGAATGATTAGTTACAACATTAATCAGCCCATTAGGAATAATATGATATGACCCTGAAAATTCTCTAAGTGTTGTACTACGTATTTCTATACTTTCAACAATTCCAGTATATTTATCAACTGTTATATAATCACCTACGTTATACTGATTCTCAAACAATATAAAAACACCATTTATAAGATCTTTAACAAAACTTTGAGCTCCAAGACCAAAAGCTACTCCTCCAACAGATGCAAATGCAATTGGCACTGTTCCACCTATAATGAATCCTATTATTAAAATAATAGCTAAAAAATATACTGAGTATTTCAATATACTTTTTAAAAGAGTTCCTATTGTATTTGCTTTACCCTGTGTTAAAGTGAACATACCATTTCTTTCAATCTGTTTTTTAATAATTTTATCAATGAGTTTATTACCTATTTTAACAATAAAAAAAGCTAAAATAGCTACAATTACAATAATTATAATTTTACTGATAATCTCATTAATAAAATTCAAATCTATTTTAATTCCAAAAATATCTACTTTATTAGTTGTTTCAATTGATTTCAAAAGATTATCTAGCAATATCTCTCCCCCTTAACTTCATTGAATTTTTAAAATTCAAAGAAAATATTATTTATATAATCTAAACCCTTCAATATCTCTACAGTATACATTTTTAAATTTTATTTTTTTCTCAGATATTAATTTTTCAACAGCTTCTATACTATCTTCATCAAATTTCAAACTAATACCACAGCTTTTAGTAATATATGTAGGCGTAGGCATAACCATAGCTGCAATTCTTTCTTGCTCCATGATCTTTTCTCCAGCCATTGCTTCGTGTGTATTATTAAAAACCATTATATATAACTTCATTATTTCTTGCTCCTTTTTAGTAAAAATTCTACTTAATTATAAGTATATATTAACTTTGCAAATAACAAAATACATTATTTCCCAAAATATAGTTATTCTTAATTTATATGAATATTCTCTATAAGTATGATAATATTATTTATATTAACTAATTAAAGAGAAAAAGGTGTTTCTATGTTTATTTTAAAAGCAATAGCACTCGGTGCCATAAGTGGTTTAGGAATGTCTATTCCCCTTGGTCCTGCTGGAATGGAATCAGTAAAAAAGTCTATAAATAAAGGTTTTTGGTCGGGATTCCAAGTATCAATTGGCGCAATTATAGCAGATTACATATATATATTCCTTATACATTTTGGATTATCTAAAATCCTTCATTTAAATAAATTTGTTGAAGGAGCTTTTTGGATAATCTCAGGAATTATATTATTTATTTTCAATAGATTATCTAAAGCTTCATCTAATGAAAAAATTAATAATAAAAACACAGATAAAGTTCCTGGATTAATCAATGGATTTTTGATAACATTTCTCAATCCATCGACACCATCTATTTGGATAGCCTTTAGTGGAACTATGATGAGTTATTGGGTAGAAAAAGGAACTACATTTTCTTTTTTTGCAATAGCAACAATGCTTACTGTAACCATTCTTTGGTTTATAATTTTAAATTTAGTTGCTTCTAAAGGTTTGAAAAAAGTTGCGAGTGAAAATGTAACTACCGGAGCATCAAATGCAATATATTGGGTTTTATGTATATTATCAATAGGTTTTATAATTGCCGGATTAATAAAAATTTTTATGTGAGGTTAAGATATGGAAAGTTCTATTTATTTAGATAATGCTGCTACAAGTTTTCCAAAACCTAAAGCAGTAATAGAAAAAATGATGGATTATATGACTAACTGTGGTGGTAATCCTTCAAGAGGTTCATCCTCTATAGCACTAGCTAGTAATCGTATTACTTATGATTGCCGTGAAAGAATTTCTAAATTTTTTAATTTTGATAAAACTGAAAATGTTATTTTTACTAGTAATATAACAGCATCTTTAAACATAATATTAAATGCATTAATAAAAGAAAATTGGCATGTAATAACTTCTACAATGGAACATAATTCTGTTCTTAGACCATTAGAAAAATTAAAAAAAGAAAAAAATATAAAATTAGACATACTAAAAGCTAACTCTGAAGGTTTTTTAGACTTAGCAACCTTTGAAAAAGCAATAACTAAAGATACTAGAGTTGTAGTATTATCACATGCTTCTAATTTAACAGGTTCTATACAGGATATAACTAAAATCGGCGAACTATGTAAAAAACATAATATATTTTTTATTGTAGATTCTGCTCAAACTGCTGGAGTAATTCCTATAGATATGCAGGCATCAAATATCAGTGCACTTGCTTTCACAGGACACAAGTCATTATTTGCTCCTCAAGGTATTGGTGGATTTATTATAAATGATAAAATAAACGAAGCAATGGATACTGTTTTTGTAGGTGGTACTGGAAGTTCTTCTTACTCTCTAGACCATCCTTTAGAACTACCAGATAAATTTGAATCTGGAACTTTAAATACCCCTGGCATTGTTGGATTAAATGAAGGGATTAAATTTATAGAATCTGAAGGAATTGAAAAAATCAGAGCTAAAGAAGAAATGCTTTGTAATTATGCACTTTCTAAATTAAAAGAAATTAAAGAAATAGTTATATACGGTGGTACTGATGTTACTAAAAAAACTTCTACCATTTCTTTTAATATAGAAGGATTAGATTCTTCTGAACTTGGATTTTATTTAGACTTTGAAAAAAACATTTCTACTAGAACAGGACTTCATTGTGCACCTTTAGCCCACAAAACTATCGGTTCATATCCTGCTGGAGCTGTTAGAATAAGTCTTGGTTATTTCAACACAAAAAAAGATATAGACGCTTTAATTAATGCACTAAAAGAAAAAACAAATTAATTGGAGAATATTATGTCTACAAAAAAAAATCCTTTATTTGAATACGGATTATTCATTTGTGCATTTACTGCACTATTCATATTATTTATTTTTGCATTACAGTATACGCTACCTTTTATTTTAGCTTTTTTATTTGCTAATATTTTAAAAACTCCAACTAAATACTTAGTAAAAAAATTCAAAATAAAAGTGTGGCTTGCTTCTTTATTTGTAACTATTAGCTTTTTTTTAATAATAAGTTTAATCCTAGCATTAGTTTTATTTGCTCTTGCTTTAGAAATTATAGATCTCTCTTTAGATATTAAAACCTTAATTTCTAATCATTCTCTTGAAATAAGTACTTATATAGAAAATCTAGAAATATTCTTTCAGTCTCTAAACCTAGATGTAAGTTATGCCTCAATAACAAACTATTTATCTGGTTCATTAACTAAAGTATTAGATATATTAACTTATGTATTTCAGATAGTTATATATATTCTAAAATATATTCCCCTTATTTTAAGCATAGCATTTTTCACAATAATTTCGACTTACTTTTTAACTATCGAACTTATATCAAACTTCAAATTTTTATATAAATTAAACTCTAAATCTATTCTTTTAGAAATAAAAAATACATTTTCAAATTTTTTATTATCCTATACATTCATCATTTTTATATCTACAGGAATTAATTTTTTAATTTTTTATTTTTTAAATATCAAATATGCGTTAACATTTTCTATATTAGCTGGCTTATTTGATTTACTTCCCTTAATTGGTATTTCTATTATTTATATTCCTTTAATTTTATATTTCTTATTACAAAAACAAATTATTGTTGCTATACTACTTTCTATTTTGTTGATTATAATTTTTATTAGTCGTCAATTAATAGAAAATAAATTACTTTCATCTAAACTTAGCATAAAACCAATACAGTCAATTTTTGCGTTATTTATAGGAATACAAACTGGCAATTTTAAGTTAACTATATTTTTTATATTATTTTTTGTGTTTTCCAAAATATATTTAAAACAAAAAAACCTCTCTCCCTTTTCAGATATAAAAAAGAAAATATTAAACTAAAAAAATCCCACTCAAATTTGAGTGGGATTTATATTATTTATTCATCGCTTCACTTAAAGCTTGTAACTCTTCTTCTGATAAGTCATAACGTGAAATACCTTTATCTATAGGCTTAGCATATGTTGTACTTTCCATTCTTCCATAGATACCTGTTAAAACTACACCGTCATTTTTCTCATCAAGTAAGGCAATAGAGAAACTTAAATCGCTTCCTACATCTTCAAAAGCTTTGTATCTTACACACGCAACTTTTTGAACACAATTTTGAAGATTACTATTTAATTTATTGAATTTTTCTACTACTTCTGAAGAATCTAACTCAATTTTTTCTACTTTTTTAAAGTAGTCTTCTATAACTGTTTCTAAGCTTTTATTATTGCTGCCCTTCATCATTTTCTTAAATCTACTGCTAACTCCACCAAGTTTTGCAAATAATATAATTATTAATATCAGCTCAATCACTGCAATTGCAGCTATAACAAGCGTAATAATTGCTGAATTTTGATTAATTATGTCTACAAAATTATTCACTTTCTTTCATCCTTTCTGTCAATTGTTCCACGTGGAACATATTCTATAAGTTTATTATATCTAATATTCTTTGTAAATCTTCTTCAGAATAATATTCTATTTCTATTTTACCCTTATTTTTATTAGAATTGATACTTACTTTAGTTCCAAAGTAATCTTGTAATCTATCCTTAATATCTTTATAATATGGATTTGTTTGTTTAGCTTCTTTTATTCTAGAAACTTCATCAACTTTATTTTGAAGCGATTTTATAAATTTTTCAACGTCTCTAACAGATAAATCATCATCTATAATTTTTTGAGCAACTTTATATTGCTCCTCACCATCTAATGAAAGAAGTACTTTTGCATGTCCTTCTGTTATAACACCTTGAATTATATATTCTTGAACTCTTTCGTCTAAATTCAATAATCTCATAACATTAGCTATTGATGCTCTTGATTTTCCAATCTTTATAGCTAAATTTTCCTGTGTTAAATTATATTTTTCTTTTAGTTCTTTATAAGCTAAAGCCTCTTCAATTGCGTTCAAATCTTCTCTTTGAATATTTTCTATAAGTGCAATTTGTAATGCTAAATCATCTGTAAATTCTTTAACTATTACTGGTACTTCTTTAATATCAGCAAGCTTTGCAGCTCTCCATCTTCTTTCTCCTGCAATTATAGTATATTTTCCATTTGTGTTTTTTTTAACTATTAATGGCTGAATTATACCATGTTCTTTAATAGATAAAGATAACTCTACAATTTTAGCATCATCAAAAAACTTTCTTGGTTGTTCCTTATTCGGGCTTATTAAATCAAGCTCTATATTGATAGCACCGTCTTTTTTATCCTCAGTAATATTATCACTTGGTATTAAGGCATCAAGCCCCTTACCTAAACCAAATTTCTTAGCCACTTATAAATTACCTCCTTGTCTTTTTAAGAACTCATTTGTAAGTTCTTCATAAGACTTTGCACCTCTACACTTATCATCATAAAGAACTATTGGTAAACCAAAGCTTGGAGCTTCAGCAAGCCTTATATTTCTAGGAATAGTTGTTTCATAAAGTTTATCCTTGAAATATCCTTTAACTTCTTTATATACTTCACTACTTAAATTTGTTCTTCCATCATACATAGTCATAACTACACCTTCTATTTCTAGAGACTTATTTAATGACTTCTTAACAAGATTTACTGTGTTTATAAGTTGTCCTACACCTTCTAAAGCATAATACTCAGCTTGTATAGGAATTAAAACACTCTGAGCTGCAACTAAAGCATTAATAGTTAGCATACCTAATGAAGGTGGACAATCTATAAATACGAAATCAAACTTATTAGTCACCTTTAATAATTCATTATGTAGTATAAATTCTCTTTCCTCTTTAGCCATAACTTCTATTTCTGCTCCTGCTAAATCCATATTTGCTGGAGCCACAAATAAATTTTCTACTAATTGACTCTGTATTATTATTTCATTTAATCCTGTTGTTCCACATAAAACATCATACATAGATTTAGTTATTTTTCTTTTATCAATCCCTAGACCACTTGTTGTATTTCCTTGTGGATCTATATCAATAGCTAATATTTTATATCCTTGTGTAGCTAGATAAGAACAAATATTTATATTTGTTGTTGTTTTTCCAACTCCGCCTTTTTGATTAAAAATACATATAGTTTTCATAATTACATTATCTCAAATCGATTAATCTAATCACTTGAGAAGTTCACCTCCCTTCCCCTACTAAATATTATATAGGCTTACATATTATATTAAAAGAATAATATTGTTTTAAAACCTTTTTATTTATTTAACTTTTTTTGAACTATCATTTCTCTTAAAAAATTTATTTAAATATTAAATTTCATTATATTTCAAACTTAATTATTAATATTTCTTCTATTTTAAATTTACATTCAAAAATTTCAAATATATTTTTCATTATTTTACTCTAAAAATTTTTAATTATCTATATAAATATAAATTCAAAATATATTTTTTACTATTTATAACGTTCTAGTCATAATTTTTTAAATTATAGTTATAAAAAATCAATCATTATATAAGTTTACTATCCTAATTTAATTGCTATAATAAAATGTTCTACGTAGAACATTTTGCTACTATAAAAGAAATCTAAAATTAATCTATTATCACATTATTAAATTGTTCCACGTGGAACATTTTAATAAGGATTTTGCAACTTATTACTATTTTGTAGTGTAAATGGAGTTTGTGAACTTAAATCTAAACTTGATCCAAGACCTAATAATTGAATTTTAGTATTATTCAAATCAGTATCCAGCTGAGTAAAATTATTTGCACTAAACTGTGGCATATTACTAACATTAAGTTCTCCAGTTTTAATTCCCTCATTTAAATAATTAACTAAATTATTTACATATGTTGAAAAAGATTTTGCTATTGCAACTCCTGCATTAGTTGAAAAATGATTTTCTTGATTCCAATATGCAATAATATTATTTTTTGTAGTTTCTGCATTCTTAACATTTATCTTTACAACACCAGTTGTCTTAGCATCTTGCAATTCTTTCATCTGATTCAAGATATTTTGGTCAATAGTTCCAAACTTAACTTTATCTGAAATTAAATATAATAATTGTGATTTCAATAAAGCAATTTCTTTTTGTTTTGGTGTTAAATTATCAGCCTGTTGATTTTCAATTTGTGCTTGAGTTTCAACTACTGGTTTAGGTTTATGTTCTTGTTTAATGTTATTGCACAAATTATAAATTAAATTTGTAGCACCAATTACAACAACAATAGCTATACCACCTAAAACTATAGATTTCCCCTTCATAAAATTCCTCCTAAAAGTAACTTAAGCATCTTATATAATATAAGATGCTTAAGTAGATATTATCATACCAAATTAAAAATATGATTAATTTATTATTACACTAATGGTTAATTTATTATTACACTATTTTTTACTCTTTGGAATTGTTACTGTTATCTGTATAGAATCACCACAATCTTTCGATATATATTTAGCTGGAATCTTAAATTTATCAAATATTTGTTTTATAGAATTAACATATATTTTTGTTGGAAATGATGCTTTAATATTTTTCTTTCCACTGTCATTTAAATCTTCTCCTGCTAACTTAAGTAAAATTTTATTTATTAGCTCTTCTGTTTTTTTTACATTAAGTGAGTTCTTTATAACCTCATCTACAACTTCTAATTGAAGAGTTTCTGTAGGTAATGAAAGCAAGGCTCTTGTATGCCTTTCTGTTAACTCATTTTTCAAGCATTTTTTTCTTACATCAGATGATAGCTTTAATAATCTAAGCTTATTCGCTATAGTAGATTGCTTTTTCCCCATTTTATCTGCTAGTTTTTCCTGCGTAAACTTATGATCATTTATTAAATTAAAATAAGCTTCTGCCTCTTCTATAAAGTTTAAATCTTCTCTTTGTAAATTTTCTAAAAGGGCAATCTCAGCTGATTCAACATTTGTTATATCAACAATTGCACACGGAACTTTATTAAGACCCGCAAGTTTTGAAGCTCTCCATCTTCTCTCACCTGCTACTATTTCGAACATATTTCCGCTTCTTCTTACCGTTATAGGTTGTATAATCCCATACTGTCTTATAGATTGAGATAATTCCTGTAACGCCTCTTCATTAAAATATTTTCTAGGTTGATAAGCATTCGGTCTAAGATTATCAATCTGAACATAAATTACTTGGTTGTGCATAAATCGTACCATCCCTCACACTTTATTAATTTTCCACAAATTACATAGTAATATGTTAATAAATACGCTTTCGCTTGTCAATAAATACAGTAATTTATTTCCTAAAATATAATAAATTATCACATTTAGTTAACTATTTTCTAAATAATCTATAAACTTTTCTTTTATGCTCTTTATATTTAATCTACTAATAGGAATTATTGTTCCATTCTTAAGTATTAATTCATTCTTTTTTATTTCTTCTATGTACTTACAATTTACAATATAACTTCTATGTGGTTTTACAAAATAGTATGATTTAAGTTTCTGTTCTATATTATCCATCTTGTCATAAAATTCTATTTCTTCATTTTCCGATACTAAGGTTATTATTCTATTGTTAACCTCAAAATAAATAATAGAATTTATATCTACAGTTTTTATTGCTGATTTTTTGTTTACATAAAACAAATCTTTATTTTTTTTATAAACTATATTATTGACAGCTTTTAAAAATTGCTCTTCTAATTTCTCTTCATTTATAGGTTTTAAAATATAATTTAAAGCCCCGACGTCATATCCATCAAATATATAATCCATACTTACTGTAACAAATATTATTTGTATACTTTTATTTAGTTCTTTTAATTGTTTTGCTAATTCTACTCCTGTTATCTCACCCATTAATATATCTGAGAAAAGTATGTTGTAAGAATATCCACTCTCTCTAAAAGCTTCTAAAAACTCTTCCCCCGACTTAAATATATCTATCGCTGCATTTATATTTTCTTTCTTACATATTCTTTGAATTGATTTACTTATGTATTCAGAATATACAACTTGATCATCACATATTGCAACTTTTATCATAATGAAATCTCTCCCTAACAAAATTTTAAGTGACTATTACTAATATTATAGTATAAATTTTCATTTATTTAAAAATTTATAAATAAAATTTAAACGCATTGTGCATACTAATTGTGCATAAATACATTCAAATTTATTCTAAAAAAAAACAATTATACTCTTTACCCTTTTAAAATTTCATAAACTATTATCAAATCTAACTAAATATTAATAAATTAATTTTTTTTATTTATTAATAGCATTTTAAATGTAGTGAATGAATTATTGATAGTGTAATTATAAGGTCTAAAAAGTATTCATTAATGATTTGTTAATATATTTGCTTTGTAATAATAACAACTTAGGTGTATAACATTAATATAAAGCAAACAGAAAATATAATTATTAATATATTGGATTTTTTTAGGTTGAATTATTAATAAATGTATTTTCAATTAAAAATTAAATTAATTGGAGGTGTCCGCATGTTAGGTGCAGTATTATTATACGTTGGGGTTGTCTTAATTATAAATGGTATAGCTAGACTTACTAATATCGACCCTAAAGCTCAAGCAATTATGAACTTATTTACTGGTGGATTATCAATAACAATGAACTTTGGTAGTTTACTTATAGCACAAGCTCAAAATCCAAACAATATGGCTCCATATTATGCTAGTGCAACAGGATTATTATTCGGATTTACATATTTATTCATAGGAATAAACGGAATATTCAACTTAGAAGGTAGAGTATTTGGTTGGTTCTGTTTATATGTAACAATAACAACAATACCAGCTGGTATTCTTCAATGGATGAGCGGTCCTAGTAATCCATACGACATCATGATGGCTATCATCTGGTGGTTATGGGGAGTTCTTTGGATCACAGCTTGGATCGAACTTGTACTTAAGAAAGATCTTAAGTGGTTCACTCCTTGGTTAAGTATAATCGAAGGTGTTGTAACAGCTTGGATTCCAGGATTCTTAATCTTAACAAACGTTTGGAAAATGTAATTTTTAAATAAAAAAAGACTTAGCAAATGCTAAGCCTTTTTTTTATATATTAATATAAAGCACTACTTTAAATTTATAATTATCATTTGTAAATCTTACATTTCCTGAGTATTTATGAACAACATCCTTTATATTTTTTGTACCAAAACCATGATGAGCCTTATCATTTTTACTAGTCATAATATTTTGATATACACAATCTTCTTTAATATCACTAGAATTTCCAATCTCTACCATCATCTTGTTTTCAATTGTCTTTATTTTCAAGTTAATAAACCTATTTTTTTCAACTTTTTTACATGCTTCAATAGCATTATCTAAAAGATTCATAAATAGTGTTACAATATCAAAGTCTGTCATTTTTATCTCTTTATAAATTTTTAAATCATACGTAAAATTTATTTCATTTTTTGCAAATTCCCCTATTTTACTTCTAATAACAGAATTTAAAATTAGATTTTTACAAAATTTAAGTTTATTTCTAATTTCAACTTCTTGTCCTATAGTATCTAAATAATTAATTGCTTCTTCTACCTTTTGATCTCTTAACAACATGCCTAAAATGTTATTATGATTTTTTATATCATGAGAGAGTTTTCTCATCTCTTGTGCTGATGAGACTATCTCCTCATAGCTTTGCTCTTTTAGTTCAATATATTTTTTAAGCTCTTTTTCCTTCTCTTCTAACTCTAAATTTATTTTCAAAAAATATAAAACACAAAAACTTAAGGTTAAAAAAACTACTATGTAAATTATAGTTATAGAAACTATATCTATTGAACTAAACATGACTTTAAACACATGTAAAGTTACTGATATAAAAAAGTAGAAAAATATTAACAAGACAAATAACAATGCACAATAATTTTTTTTGTCTAAAAGAATGAATAAATCGCTATTATCTATCCATTTCTTAGTAAAGAAATATTGTACTAATATATATATACCAATACTAAAAATTATAAAAATAATCTTATTAGAAATCATATTACTCATTATATCAATTGTATAAAATTTATTTATAAAATCTAAACAAGAATATCCTAAGTAGTAAATAAGATTTTCCACTAATGTATATATAATATACGTTTCTAAAGAAATAAAAATAGTCTCTCTAAATCTATTTTTATATAAAATAAAATTAGTAATTGTATATATTACAAACACTTGAAAAAACTTATTTAAATATGGTAAAAGAACCGTTATGTATATATTAAATCTTTCAACTAAATAAATTAAAAGTATCCCTATTATATAAAAGACAAAAAACAAAAAATAATGCTTTTTGTCCTTTTTAAATCGTCTATCTAGGATAAAATCTGCATTTAACATAAAAATAAAGTAAAGTAGAAAAGTATTAATATTATCTATCATAAGCATAAATATCTACTCTCTTTTCTTATTTTATTTTTATTACTTTAATGGATTTTTCTTAATATTCCCCATATTCCTAGGATATTTTTTAGCACATGGTTTTATTTTATTAACCACCACTAAATTATGTTTTAAATCAGTTTCTTCTATCTCCACCTCTATAACTTCTTTAACTACGCCACCAAGAATTTTTACAGCATTAGTACCCTTTTGCATCTCTTCATCTATGCTAGGTCCTTTTAAAGGAATAAAATATCCTCCAACCTTAACATACGGCATACAAAATTCTGCAAGCATACTCATATTAGCTACCGCCCTTGATGTTGCTATATCAAAATTTTCTCTATATTCTTCTTTTCTAGAACCTTCTTCTGCTCTTGAATGAACTGTTTTAACATTCTTTAACCCAAGTTCTTCAACAACTATATTTAAAAAATTAATTCTTTTGTTAAGTGCATCTAAAAGCGTAACCTCTAAATCACCTCTCATTATAGCTATGGGTATACCTGGAAAGCCTGCTCCTGTTCCTACATCTATTAAAGTTTGTGCATTTTTAAACTCTGAAATTGAAAAAGCATTTATACAGTCAATAAAGTGTTTTTTTATTATACCTTCATCGTCTGTTATTGCAGTCAAATTTACTTTTTCATTCCACTCTTGAAGTAAATCCTTATACTTCATAAATTTATTATATTTATCTTCATCAAACTCCATAGCCACTCTATCACAAGCAGCCTTCATTAAATCATAATATTTCATTAAACTCCTCCAATACTTTTACCCTGTGGATAAAATTAATTAGTATTCTAAACATAAACCTGTGGATAACTTTTCTCAAATTTTATCCACAGGTTTAATATATATAATATCTCAAATTTTATTTTATAGCTAGTAGTCCAGCCTTACTAACATTTAAACAAATAAAACTTTTTACTTCTTAATTTGTTCTAAATAAATTAGTAAAACTGATATATCAGCTGGTGAAACTCCAGATATTCTTGATGCCTGACCTATATTTAAAGGCTTAATCTTTGTTAACTTTTGAACAGCTTCTGTTCTTAAATTATGAATTGTACTATAATCAGTATCTTCAGGTATAAGTTTTTTCTCTAACTTTTTAAACTTCTCAACTTGCTCTAACTGATTATTTATATACCCTTCATATTTAGCCATTATATTCATTTGTTCACCAATACTTCTAGGTAATTCTGGTCTTTCTTGATCTAGCTGCTCCACTATATAATAATCAAGTTCTGGTCTTTTAATTAACTCATATAAACTTATTGGCTTTTTAAGTTCTGTAGTTCCAAGACTAGCTATTATCTCATTAGTCTCTTTTCTAGTTGTAACTGAGACTTCTTTCAATCTTTGAATTTCATCTTCTATCATTTTTTTTCTTTCTTGGAATATATCATATCTTTCATCAGAAACAAGTCCTGCTTCTCTTCCCATTTCTGTAAGTCTTAAATCAGCATTATCTTGTCTTAATAATAATCTATATTCAGCTCTTGAAGTCATCATTCTATAAGGCTCTGTAGTACCCTTAGTAACAAGATCATCTATAAGAACTCCTATATATGCATCTGATCTCTTAAGAACCATAGGCTCTTTTCCTTTAACCTTAAGAGCAGCATTAATACCTGCAACAAGTCCTTGACCAGCTGCCTCTTCATATCCTGAACTCCCATTAACCTGACCAGCTGCAAAGAAACCTTTTATAGCTTTCATTTCAAGGCTTGGTAAAAGAATTGTAGCATCAATACAGTCATACTCAATTGCATAACCAGTTCTCATAATTTCAGCATTTTCAAAACCTTCCATAGTTCTTATCATTGCTATTTGAACATCTTCTGGAAGTGATGATGACATTCCTCCAACATACATTTCCTCTGTATCAGATCCTTCTGGTTCAAGGAAAATTTGATGTCTTATCTTATCAGGAAATCTTTTCATTTTATCCTCTATAGATGGACAATATCTTGGACCTATACTTTTAATAGTACCATTATACATTGGTGATCTATCCATATTAGCTTCAATAACTGCCTGTGTTTTTTCATTTGTATATGCAAGCCAACAAGAAATTTGTTTCTTATCATTCTTATCATTCATAAATGAAAATGGTGAAACTTCTGAATCTCCAGGTTGCTCTATAAGTTTTGAAAAATCTATTGATCTTTTATTAACCCTACAAGGTGTTCCTGTCTTAAACCTTCTAAGCTCAATTCCAAGATCTAAAAGCTTAGCTGATAAATTATTTGCTGGCATAAGACCATTAGGTCCTTCATGGAATGAATTTTCTCCTATGTATATTTTGCTTTTAAGGTATGTTCCACTAGTTAAAACAACTGCTTTACATTTAAAATATCCACCATTTCTAGTTAAAACACCAACTACCTCTCCATTTTTCACATCTACATCTATAACTTCAATCTGTCTTAAATCAAGATTATCTTGTCTTTCTATAACCCTCTTCATTTCTTGTTGATATAAATGCTTATCAGCTTGTGCTCTAAGTGAGTGAACTGCTGGTCCTTTTGAGGTATTAAGCATCTTAGTTTGAATATATGATCTATCTATATTTTTTCCCATTTCTCCACCAAGAGCGTCTATCTCTCTAACTATATGACCTTTAGCTGTTCCACCTATATTAGGATTACAAGGCATCATAGCTACTGACTCTAAACTTAATGTACAAAGAAGAGTTTTACATCCCATTCTAGCAGCTGAAAGTCCAGCTTCAACCCCAGCATGACCTGCCCCAATAACAACTACATCATATTCTCCTGCATTATAACTCATATCTTTTATCCTCCATTAATTACTTACCACAACAAAATTCCATAAATATTTTATTAACTAAATCTTCCTCAACCTCTGCTCCGGTAATTTCTCCTAATGCTTTTAAAGCAGACATAACATAGATAGATACTAAATCTAAAAACTCGTTTCTATTAATTCCATCAAGGCCACTTTCTAAGTTTTCTATAGCTCTATATAACGCCTGTTTATGTCTTGTATTAGTAACAATTAAACTCTCTGTATCAATATTTCCACTAAAGAATAAATCTTTTATTTTCGCCTTTAAAACATCAATTCCTATGTTTTCTTTAGCTGAAATTTCTATCTTATTAGAAAGTTCTGCAATTGCAACCTCATCTATTTTTCTTTCTAAATCAACTTTATTAAGTAAAACAATATACTTTTTATCCTTAATATAATTAATTATTTCCATATCTTCATCATCTAAAACTCTACTTGTATCAAGCATAAAAATAACAAGATCTGCCTCATCAATTTTCTCTTTAGACTTTTGCACGCCTATTTTTTCAACAACATCCTCAGTTTCTCTGATTCCAGCTGTATCTATTATTCTAACAGGAATCCCATCAAGATTTATATATTCCTCAATGACATCTCTAGTAGTTCCTGCAATATCCGTAACTATAGCTCTTCTCTCATTTAAAAGAACATTTAATAAAGAAGACTTACCAACATTAGGTTTACCAACAATTGCAATACTAAGCCCTTCTCTTATAAGTTTTCCCTCATCAGCACTTTTAATAAGCCCATCAACTTCTGATATTAATTTTTCAACGCCATTTTTAACATCAACATTTATGCTAGGATCAACTTCCTCCTCATCCTCAGTGAAATCAACAGCATACTCAATAAGAGCTAAAACATCCAAAGTATCTTTTCTAAGTCTATTTATCTCTTTTGATAACCTTCCTTCACTTTGTCTCATAGCTGATTTCATTGACAATTCAGTTTTAGCTGTAATAATATCCATAACCGCTTCAGCTTGACTTAAATCTATTCTACCATTTAAAAATGCTCTCTTTGTAAATTCTCCTGGTTCAGCAAGTCTTGCACCTGCTTTAATTACTTCTTGTAAAACTGCATTTGTAGAAATAACCCCACCATGACAATTTATTTCAATTGTATCCTCAGCAGTAAAACTCTTAGGTCCTTTCATAAAACTAACAATAACTTCATCAATTATGTTATCCTGTAAATCAACAATATGACCATATCTCATAGTATAAGGCTTCATAGAAAAAATATCTTTCCCATTAGCTGCCTTGAATATTTTATCAACAATTTTTTGTGATTCACTACCAGATACTCTTATAATGGCAATTCCGCCTTCTCCAAGAGCTGTTGCAATCGCTGCAATCGTATCAAATTCCCTCATATGACCTCCTTATAAAACTAAATTTATATATAAATTTTCAAAAAAAAACTCTTAATTCTATTAAAAATCTAATACTTATTTTACCGAAGTAAACTTAATAAGTCAAAGAACTATTAATATCAAAAATTTTAGTCAAAAAAAAGAAGCCTCACTGGCTTCTCTCTACTTCAAACTAACAACAACTCTTCTGTAAGGTTCAGTACCTTCACTATAAGTTATTACTTGCTTATCCTCTTGAAGAATTGTATGAATGATTTTTCTCTCATAAGGGTTCATAGGTTCAAACTTAATTGTCCTATTAAACTTTTTAGCCTTATAAGCAGTTTTTAATGCTAGCTTTTTTATAGTTTCTTCTCTCTTCTGTCTATAAGCTCCTGCATCTAAAACAACTTTTTTATAACCATTCTTTCTATCCTTATTTACATAAGCACTTAATAAATATTGAATAGCATCTAAAGTCTCACCTCTATAACCAATTGCATTTCCTATATTTTCACCTGAAATATTATAGTAAGCTTGATTCTTTTTTTCATCTAATGAAACTTCTGCTTCAATACCCATCTTATTTAATAATTCCCTAAGAAAATTCATCGCCTCTTCTACAGGTTTTTTCTTTAACGTAACTCTTATTTTAGCAGGCCTTGCCCCTATAAAACTGAACAAGCCCTTACTCCCTTCATCAGTTATGGTATATTCGACTTTATCTTCTGTAACTTCAAACTCTTTCAAAGCTATTTTTAAAGCTTCGTCTACAGTTTTTCCATTAAACTCTTTAGTCTCCATATCCTTTTCACCAACCTTGAGTTGTAAACAATTATTTCTTTTTATTTTTCTTTTTAGTATCATTAACTTTAACGTCAATAACACCAGCCTCTAAAGCTGCTTTCTTATCTTTTCTTTTCTTAGGTAAAATAATTAAGAAATAAGTTTGAACCATTTGTATTAAGTTACCAATTATCCAGTAGAATACAAGTAGTGCTGGGAACTGCATTGACATAACCCCTAGCATAACACCCATAACGATGTTCATTGTACCCATAGGAATTGGACTGTTAGCTCCAGAACCAGAACCTTTTTGCATTAAGTATGATGATAAATATGTTGTAAGACCTGATAATACCGGTAAAATATAATACGGATCATGACCACCTAAGTTATGTATCCATAAGAACGATGCTCCATGCATTAAAGGCATATTACCAACAGCTCTAAAAACATCATATAACGCAAATAGTATCGGCATTTGAATTATTAAAGGTAAACATCCACCAGACATTGATACTTTGTTTTCCTTATAAATTCTCATTACCTCGGCATTAGCTTTTTCAGGATTTCCTTTATATTTTTCTTGTGCCTTTTTAACTAATGGTTGTATTTCCTGCATCTTCGCAGTAGATCTCATTTGTTTAATAGTTAAAGGTAAAATTATTAACCTTACTAATAATGTAACTAAAAATACAGCTGCAACCAACGCGTATCCTGTTTCAGAAATACCCATAGATTTTACGAAATTGTAAAATGCCATAAAAATGCTAGTTAAAACATTAGTAATAGGTGCTAGAATCGCATACAAACTCTAAATCCCCTCCTAGAATATTTATTAGAATTTTTATTTATTTAACAGGATCATATCCACCTTCATGAAATGGATGACACCTGAGAATTCTCTTTATTGCCATGAAACTTCCTTTTAAAGCCCCATATTTAGTAATAGCATCTATCGCGTACTGTGAACATGTAGGCAAATAAATGCACGTTGCTCTCCCTTTCATAGGAGAAATATATTTTCTATAGAACTTTACTCCTGCTATCAAGAACTTTTTGATCATATTGTAATCCCGCCTTTTTAAGTAGATGCTTAACCGCACTCTCTACTTCTTGATAAGATTTTCCCACAATAGGATTTCTAGCTATAAAAATAAAATCATATCCTTGTTTAAGATCGCTACAGTTTAATCTATATGATTCATAAACAAGTCTTTTAACTCTACTTCTTACTACGCTCTTTCCAACTTTTTTACTCACAGATATTCCTACCTTATTATAAGGTAAATTTTTTTCATCTCTGTTTCTTCTATTTTTAAATACATAAAGAACTAGTAGTTTGTTAGCTAAGGACTCCCCTCTTCTATAAACAAGTCTAAATTCTCTATTCTTTTTTAGTGATTCTACGCTCATTCGAAAGATTTCTCTCCTTAACTTTCTGTTTTTATTACAGAAAAAGACCACATTATAGTGGCCCTTATGCTGTTAATCTTTTTCTACCTTTTTGTCTTCTAGCTTTTAAGATATTTCTTCCAGCTTTAGTTTTCATTCTTTTTCTGAAACCGTGCTCTTTTTTTCTTTGTCTCTTTTTTGGTTGGTATGTCATGAACATTGAAACTACACCCCCTTCAACAAAATATTTTTTATAGTAAAAAACTATACGTATTCACTTTTAAAGTTTTACTTTTTAATTATATAGTTCAAATTTAAGTATGTCAAGAAAATAGAGATACCCTGCTTTTATTATTAAATAAAATTTCAAAAAAGTTTTATTTAATAAACACAAAAAATTTATATTTATATATATATAATAAGTAGAGTTTTTATTTTAGTAATATGGAAATTTAAGGATTATGTTTTATACTTATACACAGAGTTATCCACAGGATTTATTTTCCATCTATATTTTGAACTTTATCCACATATAACTTTATCCACAGACAAGCTTTTTCTGTGGATAAATCTTGCGACTCTATGTCTAATTATGTTAATATATATAAGTAAATCTATTAAATTGTGGATAAATGTACAAGTTATCCACACCTGTTAATAACCCTGTGGATAAACTGTTTATAACTTTTTTCAAGCAATTATTTATACTATTAAAACCCTTATAAACAGTGACTTTACATAAATTCAGTATTGTGGATTATTTTTATCCACAGGCTGTGGATAACCTGTTTTTAATATGTTAATCCACAGCTTTATCCACAGGCAGTTGTGGATTATTAACAACTAAAGTTTTAACTTGTCCCTATTGTGGATAACTCTGTGGATAACTTGTGGATAACCATTTTTTTAGATTATATACTATTTTTTTATTACTATTTTTATAATTATTAGGTATCGGAGGATTAAAATGGAAAACAATCTAAATAGTACCTGGGAAGAGGCTAGAAAAATCATTAAAAGTGATTTAACTGAAATTAGTTTTAATACTTGGATTAAATGTTGTGAACCTCACTCACTTAGTGACTATGTATTAACACTTACTGTTCCTAATGAATTCACCCGTGGTATTCTAGATAAACGTTACAAAGACTTGATAATCGAAGCTTTAAAAATTGTAACATCTAAAACAATGGATGTTGAGTTTCGTTTAGAAAGTGAAACTGAAGAAGAAATTGAAGATCCTGCTGAAGTTATTGTTGAACCTGAAGCCTCTATTGACAATTCAATTATGATAAATGATGAAATGTGCACTACTTTAAATCCTAAGTACACTTTCAATTCATTCGTTATTGGAAATAGCAATAGATTCGCTCATGCAGCATCACTTGCAGTAGCTGAATCCCCAGCTAAAGCCTATAACCCTCTTTTTATTTATGGAGGCGTTGGTCTTGGAAAAACTCATTTAATGCATGCAATTGGACATTATATATTAAAAGAGAATCCAAAAGCGCAAGTAATGTATGTTTCTTCAGAAAAATTTACAAATGAACTTATAAATGCTATAAAAGATGACAAGAATGAAGAATTCAGGAACAAATATAGAAATATAGATGTCTTGCTTATCGATGATATTCAATTCATTGCAGGAAAAGAAAGAACTCAAGAAGAGTTTTTCCATACTTTTAATGCATTACATGAAGCTAATAAGCAAATAATCCTCTCATCAGATAGACCACCTAAGGAAATACCTACTTTAGAGGATAGATTAAGATCTAGATTTGAATGGGGTTTAATAGCTGATATTCAAGCTCCCGATTTTGAAACTAGAATGGCTATACTAAAGAAAAAAGCAGACTCTGAACACTTAAATGTTTCAAATGATGTTATGGTCTATGTTGCAACTAAAATTAAATCAAATATAAGAGAACTTGAAGGTGCTTTAATTAGAATATTAGCTTATTCATCTTTAACTAATAAACAAATCTCTGTAGAACTTGCTGCAGAAGCACTTAAAGATATTATTGCTAATAAAGGTACTACAGCTGTAACTGTGGAAACTATTCAGGAAGCTGTAGCTAATTATTTTAATTTAAGAGTTGAAGATTTAAAATCTCAAAGAAGAACTAGAACAATAGCTTATCCTAGACAAATAGCTATGTATCTAAGTAGAAAATTAACAGACATGTCTTTACCTAAAATTGGAGAAGAATTTGGTGGTAGAGATCATACAACTGTTATTCATGCATATGAAAAAATTTCTGAAAGTTATAAGACAGACGAAGCTTTACAAAATATGATTAATGATATTAGTAATAAGTTAGGACTTAAATAATCCACAGCCTGTGGATAACTTTCTGTGGATAAAATTTCTCAAAAAAAGTTATCCACATTTTAAAATTTACCTGTGGATAACTATGCGACTTATCCACAGGTTTATCCACAGGCTAAAACGTCTCTGTATCTAATGTGGAGATAGTTTTCCACATTATCCACAGCCCTTACTACTATTACTATATAAATTATCTATATATTTATATCTATCTTTTAGATAAATTTTAAAAACTATTTTATCTAAAATTTTAAGGAGGATTTCTAAATGAAATTTATATGTGAAAAAGGGAAATTACAAGATGCTATAGCTATAGCTCAAAAAGCAATAACAGGTAGAACAACTATGCCTATTTTAGAAGGTATGTTTATAGAGTGTAGAAACAATGTGATAACATTTATTGGATCAGACAAAGATGTAAGTATTGAGACAAAAATAGAAGCAGACGTTATAGAAGATGGAAGTATTGTTGTTGATGCTAAAATATTAGGAGAGATAGTTAGAAAATTACCTAATGCAGATGTTACTATTTCAACTGATGAAAACAACATTTTAAAAATAGAATGCGCTAAATCAGTATTTGATATTTTACACATGAGTTCAGAAGATTTTCCTAGTTTACCAACAATAGCTGAGGATAAAATTTTCTGTATACCTCAAGGTTTATTAAAAAATATGATCAAGGGAACATCATTTGCAACAGCACAAGATGAAACAAGACCTATACTTCAAGGAATTTTATTTGAAGTTAAAGATTCTAAATTAAATCTAGTTGCACTAGATGGATACAGATTAGCTTTAAGACGTGAGTTTATAGATAATCCAAATGAAATTAAAGTAGTTATTCCTGGAAAAACATTTAACGAGGTTTCAAAAATCTTAGATGATGCTAATACTATCGTTGAAATTACTTTTACAAGTAATCATATATTATTCAATATGGGAAAAACTAAAATTATTTCAAGACTTCTAGAAGGAGAGTTTATAAGCTATAGTTCGCTACTTCCAAAAGAACATAAAATATTAGTTGATGTTAATAGACAAGAACTTCAAAATGGAATAGAGAGAGCATCATTAATGGCTAAGGATGGTAATACTAATCTTGTTAAATTTCATATAGACAATGACACAATGGTAATTACATCTAATTCTCAACTTGGTAAAGTAAGAGAAGAAGTTGCTATAGAAACTCAAGGTGAGGATTTGCAAATAGCATTTAACTCAAAATATTTACTTGATGTTCTTAAAAACATGGAAGAAGAAATTATTCAAATAAGACTTACAAGTGGAATTTCTCCTTGTATAATTAAAAATAGAGAAAATGATGATTGTGAATATTTAGTATTACCAGTTAGAATGGCAAAATAATTCACAAAAAAGAGTATAATTGATTTGTATTCAGGTGGAGAGTTCTTCATCTGAATATTTATCCACATATAAACATGTTTATCCACAGATTCTGGGGATAAAATGTTAGTAATGTTAATAACTTTAAAGAAATATTAAAGTTGTTATAATTAAAATGATTTATGATAATAATTAAATATATAGTGTAAAAGGAGGAAGACTATGAGCAAATGCCCATAGTTTTACGTAAGTTATGGAAAATATAAAAATCGAAACAGAATATATAAAGTTAGATTCATTTTTAAAATGGTGTGGAGCAGTTAGTTTAGGTTCAGAGGCTAAGTTCTACATAAAAGAAGGCGTGGTTTTAGTTAATGGTGAAGTTTGTACTCAAAGAGGAAAAAAATTAAGAGTTGGAGATCAAATAGAATTCCAAGAAGAAATTTATAAGATTATTTAATTAACCACAACTTTATTACATGGAATATGGTATAATTAGAATAGGTGTTTTTATGTATATAAAGAGTTTACAATTATTAAATTATAGGAATTATAAAAGTCTAGGCATAGAACTAGGCAAACACGTAAATGTATTTATGGGAGACAATGCACAAGGCAAAACAAATGTTTTAGAAGCTATTTATTATTGTGCTTTTGCTAAATCTCATAGAACTAACAAAGATAAAGAATTAATAAATGTTCATGAAGAAAAGGCATTTATTAGATTAGAAGTAGCAAGAAATAGATTAGATAAAAGATTAGATATAAACATACTAAAAGATGGAAAAAAAGCAATATCAATAAATTCTATTAAGGTTTCGAAGATTGGTGAATTAGTAGGGACCTTTAATGTAGTTATGTTCTCTCCTGAAGACTTAAGAATCGTTAAGGAATCTCCTGGTGTAAGAAGAAAGTTCATAGACATGGAGCTATGTCAGTTAAATTCTAAGTATTATTATAATCTTGTTCAATATAACAAGATTTTAGCAGAGAGAAATACTGTCTTAAAAAATAAGAATTTAGATGAATCTATGCTTGATATCTATGACATACAATTAGCACAATATGGTGCTTTAATAATTTCTGCAAGAGTTGCTTATTTAAAAAAATTAAACTTATACTCTCAAGATATTCATAAAGAGATAACTAGCGGAAAAGAAAATATAGAATTTAAATATATTTCTACCGTTAAAAATTTAGAGGACGTTGAAAATAGTTTAATTGAGCAATTAAGACTTGTTAGGAAGAAAGATATTGAGAAAAGAATCACCTCTATAGGTCCTCATAGAGATGATTTTAGTATTCTAATTAATAAAATGGATTCAAAGATTTATGGTTCGCAAGGACAGCAAAGAACAGCTGTTTTAACTATAAAATTTGCATCTCTTAGAATTATAAAGGAACTCACAGGAGAGTTTCCTGTTTTACTTTTAGATGATGTTTTATCTGAATTAGACTTTAGTAGAAAAGCGTATGTGCTTAGGTCTATACAAGAAATACAGAGCATTATAACCTGTACAGGAATAGAAGATTTAACTAATTATTTAGATGAAAATTCTAAGGTTTTTAAAGTTAAAGAAGGAATTATTAATGCTTAAGAAGGAGGAATATTTGTGTTTCTACACTTAGGGGAAAATGTGGTAGTTCCCATTAAAGATGTTATAGGTATATTTGATATACAATCTGCTATGGATAGCTCAGACACAATCCAATTTTTAAGAATGGCAGACGAGGATGGTTTTGTTGAAAGAATAACTGATGAAAAACCAAAATCATTTGTTATTGCAGAAGTTGATAAGATGAGCAGAGTTTATCTATCACCAATATCATCAGCAACACTTACAAAGAGGACTGATGTTAATTACAGTCAACATCCTTAAATCTTAATGCTTTGGCCTTAAAATTTTTAGGGTAAGTGTATATAGTAGGAGGAATTATATGTTAGAAGAAAATAATCAAAACTATGATGCGAGTCAGATACAGGTTTTAGAGGGGCTTGAGGCAGTAAGAAAAAGACCTGGAATGTACATAGGAAGTACAAGTTCAAGAGGATTACACCATTTAGTTTATGAGATAGTGGATAATAGTATAGATGAGGCGTTAGCTGGATACTGTGACACAATAAAAGTATATATTCATAAAGATGACTCAATAACAGTTACAGACAATGGAAGAGGTATGCCAGTAGGTATGCACCCTAAAATGGGGAAACCAACTGTTGAGGTTATTATGACAGTCCTACACGCTGGTGGTAAATTCGGTGGTGGAGGCTACAAGGTTTCAGGGGGACTTCATGGAGTTGGAGCATCTGTTGTTAATGCATTATCAGAAGATTGTTCAGTAACTGTTAGTAGAGATGGTAAAAAATATAAACAATCATATCAAAAAGGAAACGTAGTTTCTGATTTAGAGGTTGTTGGTACATCAGAAGCTACTGGTACATCAGTATTCTTTAAACCAGATGTAACAATTTTTGAGGATACAACTTATGATTTTGAAGTGCTTGCTCAAAGATTAAGAGAACTTGCATTTTTAAATAAAGGAATAAGAATAGAATTAATAGATGAAAGAGAAGATGAAATAATTACTGAAAATTTCCATTATGAAGGTGGAATTAAGTCATTTGTTTCATACTTAAATAGAAATAAAGAACCTTTACATGAGGAACCAATTTATGTTGAAGGTGAAAAAGATGATATTATGGTTGAAGTTGCACTTCAGTATCATGATGGATATAATGAGAATATTTTCACTTTTGCTAATAATATTGACACAATTGAGGGTGGAACACATCTTGCTGGATTCAAAACTTCTCTTACAAGAATAATCAATGATTATGCTAGAAAGTTTGGACACATTAAAGAAAATGATAAAAATCTTTCTGGAGATGATATAAGAGAAGGGTTAACAGCTGTTATTTCTGTAAAACTTACAGAACCTCAATTTGAAGGTCAAACAAAAACTAAGCTTGGTAATACAGAAGCTAGAAGTGCAGTTGAAACAGTTGCTGGAGCAGGAATTGCAGAATTCCTAGAGGAAAATCCTGCTGTTGGTAAAATTATTGTTGAAAAAGCTTTAGTGGCATCAAGAGCTAGAGAAGCGGCAAGAAAAGCAAGAGAACTTACAAGAAAATCAGTTCTTGAGAGAAGTTCATTACCAGGAAAGCTTGCAGACTGTTCATCTAAAGATCCTAAGGAATGTGAAATTTACATTGTTGAGGGAGATTCTGCGGGTGGTTCAGCTAAGCAAGGAAGAGACAGACAATTCCAAGCTATTTTACCTTTAAGAGGTAAAATCATGAATGTTGAGAAGCAAAGATTAGATAAAATATTAGGTTCAGACACTATAAGATCACTTGTTACAGCAATAGGTGGAGGAATTGGACCAGAGTTTGATATAGAGAAAATAAGATATCATAGAATAATAATCATGACTGATGCTGATGTAGATGGAGCACACATTAGAACATTATTATTAACATTCTTCTACAGATATATGAGAGAGCTTGTTGAACAAGGTCATGTATGTATAGCTCAACCACCTCTTTATAAAGTTTCAAAAGGTAAAAAAGAAGCTTATTGTTATTCAGATTCTGAGCTGGATGCAAAGATGGAAGAGTTTGGTGGTAAGGATAGTAGTGTAAGCATACAAAGATATAAAGGTTTAGGAGAGATGAATGCATCTCAGTTATGGGATACAACAATGAACCCAGATGAAAGAATCTTATTAAGAGCTAGTATCGAAGATGCTATGGCAGCTGATGAGATATTTACAATCCTTATGGGAGATAAGGTTGAACCAAGAAGAGAATTCATACAGAAGAATGCTAATAAAGTTAGCAATCTAGATGTATAGTCTAATACGAGGTGAAATAAATGAGTTTTAATGAGGGAAAGATTATACCCATAGATATTAAAAATGAAATGAAAAAATGCTATATAGACTATGCTATGAGTGTTATAGTTGGGCGTGCATTACCTGATGTAAGAGATGGACTTAAGCCAGTTCATAGAAGAATATTATACTCAATGCAAGAACTTGGTCTATATCCTGAAAAAGGTTATAGAAAATGTGCAAGGATAGTTGGAGAAGTTTTAGGTAAGTATCATCCACATGGTGATTCATCAGTTTATGAAGCATTAGTTAGAATGGCTCAAGATTTTTCAATGAGAGAAATGCTTGTAGATGGACATGGTAACTTTGGATCAGTTGATGGAGATTCAGCAGCTGCTATGAGATATACAGAAGCTAAAATGGCTAAAATTACAACAGAAATGCTTAGAGATATTAATAAAAAAACAGTTGATTTTGCTCCTAACTTTGATGGAGAGGAGGAAGAGCCTGTTGTTCTTCCTTCAAGATTTCCTAATCTTTTAGTTAATGGATCTTCAGGAATAGCAGTTGGTATGGCAACTAACATTCCACCACATAATTTAGGTGAAGTTATAGATGGAACTATTGCTTTAATAGATGATCCAGAACTAGCTTCTCTTGAACTTATGCAGTATATAAAAGGTCCAGATTTTCCGACAGCAGGTATCATAATGGGAAGAGCTGGTATTAGAGCAGCTTATGAAACAGGAAGAGGTAAGGTTGTAACTAGAGCTAAGGCTGAAATTGAAGAAGAAAATGGAAGAAATAAAATTATAGTTACAGAACTTCCATACCAAGTTAATAAAGCTAAGCTTATAGAGAATATTGCAAATCTTGTTAAAGATAAAAAGCTTACAGGTATATCTGATTTAAGAGATGAGTCAGATAGAGAAGGTATGAGAATGGTAATAGAACTTAAAAGGGATGCAAATGCTAATGTTGTATTAAATATGTTATATAAGCATACAAAAATGCAAGATACATTTGGAATCATAAATTTAGCACTTGTTAATAATGAGCCACAGGTTCTTAATTTAAAACAAATGTTATCATATTACATTGAGTTCCAAAAAGAAGTTGTTACTAGAAGAACTATATTTGATTTAAACAAAGCAAAAGAAAGAGCTCATATATTAGAGGGACTAAGAATTGCTTTAGATAATATAGATGAAGTTATAAGAATAATAAGACAGTCTAAAACTAGTGATATAGCTAAAGCTGAATTAATGGATAAATTTAATTTAAGTGAAAAACAATCTAGTGCTATATTAGAAATGAGACTTAGAAGACTTACAGGTCTTGAAAGAGACAAAATTGAAGCTGAATACAATGAGTTAATGAAACTTATAGATTATTTAAATGAAATTTTAGCAAGTGAGACTAAGCTACTAGAAGTAATTAAAGAAGAGTTGCTTATTATTAAAACTAAATTTGCTTCGCCAAGACTTACTCATATTGAGAAGCAAATGAATGAAATTGATATAGAAGATTTAATTCAAGAGGAAGATGTAGTGATTACATTAACTCATTCAGGATATATTAAGAGAATACAAGCTGATACTTATTCATCTCAAAATAGAGGGGGTAAGGGAATACAAGCTATGACTACAAAAGAAGATGATTTTGTAGAGCATGTATTTGTTACATCAACTCACTCAGATATATTATTCTTCACAAATCTTGGGAAAGTTTATAAATTAAGAGCTTATGAGATACCTGATGCAGGAAGAACTGCTAAAGGACTAAATCTTGTAAACTTAATTCAAATTGATCCAGATGAGAGAATAGAAACAATACTGACTATCAAAGATGATGAAAATACTGATGGATTCTTATTCATGGGTACTAAAAATGGTATTGTTAAGAAAACTCCTATAGCTGATTTTAAAAATATTAGAAAATCAGGATTGATAGCTATTAGTTTAAGAGAAGGTGATGAACTTCTTAAAGTTAAAGTTACACATGGAGATGCAGATCTTATTATGGTAACTAGAAATGGTTATTCAATCAGATTCAATGAAACAGATGTTAGACCAATGGGAAGATCTGCTTCAGGAGTTAGAGCTATAAGACTTAGAGAAGATGATATAGCTGTTTGTTTAGATATAGCTGTGGAAGAGGAAAAACTTCTTGTAATTAGTGAAAATGGTATAGGAAAAAGAACACCTCTTACAGAATATAAAGTTCAAAATAGAGGTGGTATGGGACTTATCACATATAAAGTTACTGAAAAAACAGGAAAAGTTGCTGGAGCAACAGTATGTAGATATGATGATGAAATGATGCTTATTAACTCTAATGGAGTTGCAATTAGAATAAGTGTTAATGATATATCTGTTACAGGAAGATCTACAAGTGGAGTTAAACTTATGAGAACACTTAATGATGAAGTTGTTGTTGCTATAGCAAAGATACCACCAAGTGAAAAAGAAAACAATGAAGCTATTGATATAGTATCAGTAGAAGAAGTTGCTACAACTACTAGTGACGGTAATATAGAAGAAGTTTCTGTTGAAGAATCTTTAAGTATAGAAACATTACTAGAAAGAGCAGAAGAAGAATAAGAAAATCCCCCAAAATTTGGGGGATTTTTTTTATTTTATGTGGAAAATCTATTTTAGTACGATAACATACTGAGAATAATTTTATAGTAGGAGAGAAAATATGTGTAAATTTTTAATTAGTGATGTAGATCATACTATCTATTTTTTAGATGATAGAAGTGTTAGAAATTCTAAAGCAATAAAAGAATTTCAAAATGCAGGAAATAAGGTAATTGCTTGTACAGGAAGAAGTTTAAATGGAATAATTGAAACAGAAAAAGAAATAGACATTAAATTTGATTATTACTTATTACTCAATGGAGCAATGGTAGTAGATGAAAAAATGAATATCATAAGTCATAAGTATATAGATGAAAGTTGTATACAGGGAATTTTAGATATAACAGGAAATGCAAATGTTAGTGTTTGTGTAAATGATGGGTTTGATTATCATTTAGTGAAAGGAAATCATCCAAAATTAAAATTAAAAAGTATATCAGAACTTAAAGAAATAAAGTTGTCAGGTTTATCTGTCGGATATCAAGGTGATGACAACCAATTTGATGATTTATTAAATGGAATTGCTAATGAAATTAATAGAGTACATGGAGAAATGGTGACAGCATATAAAAATACAAGGTATATAGATATAGTACCTAAAGGATGTTCAAAAGGATATGCTATAAAAAAATTGCAACAAAAGTGGAAGTTAGAAAATAAAGATATTTTTACTATTGGCGATTCAGAAAATGATGTAAGTATGCTAGAAAATGAAAATTATGTGAGTTTTACTTTTAATGATTCTAAAGAATTTTTAAAAGAAATGGTTAATCATGTTGTTATGGAATTTCCAGAATGTATAGATATTTTAAATAATCAATATTAAAACTTATCCTAGTGTATCATACTTAGAAAATAATAGATATTAGCCGTATATAAAAGAAAAATAAAAATAACCTATATATAAGATATATATATAGGTTATTTAAAGGTATTATAAAATGATAAGATAATCTACGTCGCAAGGACAACACATTAATCTTTTAAAAACTTTGAAAATAAATTTTTAAAAAGTTGTTGACAAGAATGCGATAACTTGATATTATGTAATAGTCGCTTGAAGCGATTAAAACAAATAAGGTCTTTGAAAATTAAACAGAAGAAATTAAGTAAACCAGCAATTCTTTTTATGTTTTAAGCTAGATTAAACTTTTTAAATTGAGAGTTTGATCCTGGCTCAGGATGAACGCTGGCGGCGTGCCTAACACA
>JBOGCE010000007.1:0-36319 GCA_051656585.1 Sarcina sp.
GTTGGGCTGTTCGCCCATTAAAGCGGCACGCGAGCTGGGTTCAGAACGTCGTGAGACAGTTCGGTCCCTATCCGTCGCGGGCGTAGGAAATTTGAGAGGAGCTGTCCTTAGTACGAGAGGACCGGGATGGACTGACCTCTGGTGCACCAGTTGTTCTGCCAAGAGCATAGCTGGGTAGCTAAGTCGGGAAGGGATAAATACTGAAAGCATCTAAGTATGAAGCCTCCCTCAAGATTAGATTTCCCATATCATAAGATAGTAAGTTCCCTTCAAGACTAGGAGGTTGATAGGTCAGAGGTGTACGCATGGCAACATGTTTAGCTGACTGATACTAATAGAACGAGGGCTTGATCTAAAATATCAAATAATTTGTATGCAATTTTCAGAGAACATTTTCTCTAAAATCTGGTGATGATGTCCTTTAGGGTAACACCCGTTTCCATTCCGAACACGATGGTTAAGCCTTTAGGAGCCGATGGTACTGCATGCGCGAGCGTGTGGGAGAGTAGGTTGTTGCCAGGTCTTGTGGCTCGATAGCTCAGTCGGTAGAGCAGAGGACTGAAAATCCTCGTGTCGCTGGTTCGATTCCTGCTCGAGCCACCATTATGGCGCTATAGCCAAGCGGTAAGGCATGGGTCTGCAAAACCTTGATCCCCGGTTCAAATCCGGGTGGCGCCTCCATAATAGGTGAAAGAACTTCAGAGTAATCTGAGGTTCTTTTTTTGTTTTCTAATAAGTTTTAATTAAATCTTAGTTTATAAGATTTTTTTAGTGTTTGAATATAATTACTTAAACACTAAAAAAGCCTTCTTAAATTTATAAGAAAGCTTTTTTATAGTAACATATTTTTTTTATGTAGTATCCATATAACTATAGCTGCCAAAATAGTTGTTAATGACATAATGATTAAAAATGCATGTGGATTATCTTGTAATGGTAGAGGTACATTCATACCATAGGTACTAGCAACTATAGTATAAACTGTTATAATTGTTGCTATAGAAGTTAATACTTTAGCGACGCTATTAAAGTTATTTGAGATAAATGATGAAAAATATGACATAGTACTTGCTATAATTTCTGAATATGTGTCAGTCATTTCTATGGCTTGTTTATTTTCAATAATTACATCATCTAATAATTCTTTATCGTCTTCATATTTTTGTATTCTATCAAGTTTTAAAAGCTTATCTAATGTGATTTGGTTAGATTTAAGTGAACTTGAAAAATAAATTAATGATTTTTCTAAAGAATGAAGTTTTATTAGTCCTTCATTTTTTACAGTTTTATTAAGTTTTTTTTCAAGGAATAAGCTTTTTTTCTCTATTTGGCGTAAATATAAAAGATAATAAGAAGCTATTCTATATAATATTTGAAGTATAAATCTAAATTTTTTAAATGTATAAAAGCTATTAATTTTTCCTGCTATGAAATCTTTTAATATATCTGTTTCTTTCAGGCAGATAGTGATAAGTGTTTCATCAGTATAAATAATGCCTAAAGGGTAAGTATCATATATTAAAGCTTTATTATTATTCTCTTCTTCGACGAAAGGTATATCAAAAATAAGTAAAGTTTCATTACTTTCTATATCAAGACGAGAAGTTTCTTCTTCATCTAATGCTGCTTGTAAAAAGTTTAATTCTACATTAGTCTTTTTTTGAATATCAGCAAGTTCTGTTTTACTAGGATTAATTATGTTTATCCAACAACCAGGTTCTAGATCTTTTAATTCTATAAGTTGTCCGTCAATATTTGATTTAAATATCTGAATCATTAATAGTCATCCTCCTTATCGAAGTAAGTTAAATTTTTCTAATAGATATAATGCTAATAAAGCGAGTAGTGTAGTACCACCCATTATTAATGAAAATGCATATGGCGAATCTGAAAAAGGTAAGTCCATATTCATTCCATAGATTCCTGTAGTCAAAGTATATAATGACAAGATTGTAGTTAGTGAAGTTAATACTTTAGCAACACTATTAAAATTATTTGAAATTATAGACTCTGAAAATTTAATAGCACTAGATAGTATTCGTGTATATATATTTGTCATTTCAACAGCTTGTTTATTTTCTATTAAAACATCTTCAAACATTTTTTTATCATCTAGTTCATCTTGTAATAATTGTAATCTTTCAATTCTTTCTAAAGTTAATTGTGTTGATTTTAGTGAAGCTGAAAAATAAACTAATGATTTTTTTAATGAATGTAGTTGTGTTAATTCTCTATTTTTCATCGATTTAAATAATTTTTGTTCTATGAAAGAACTTTTCATATCAATTTGTCTAAGATATTTTAAATAATAAGCATAAATTCTATGAAGAATTTGTAGGGTCAATCTATTTTTTTTATGAGTGTATACAGACTTTATAATTCCTGTAGAAATATCTGATAATATTTTAGTGTTTTTTAAGCATACAGTAATTATATAATTTTTTGTATGAATAATTCCTAGTGGATATGTATCATATGATAAAGTGTTTTCTTCAGTTTCTGTATAAGGGATATCAACGACAAAAAGAATATTTTCATTTTCTTTATCTATACGAGATGTTTCGTCATCGTCTAATGCAGCTTTTAATAAATTTAATGATACATCTGTTTTTCGTGAAATTAATAATAACTCTTCTTCAGAAGGTGAGATTAAATTAATCCAACACCCATTTTCTAGTGTATTTAACAAAGTAATTTTATTTTCAATTTCCAAAGTTGATTTAAATAGCTGGATCATAGTTCCTCCTAATACATAATTTTTTAGTGATATATAAATTTTTACAAACTATTTTCATTATACTATGTGGGAAAATTTTAGTAAATTCAAATGTTTTACTTAGCTATTTATTAATATATCTATTGAGTGGTATTTCTAATGTTTGGTACTTTATAGTTAGAAATACTTTTAATTATATTATGATATAAGTGTTAAATTTTTATTAAAAGAGCTTATTTTGTGATAAATTAAGAGTAAATAAAAGAAAAAACTAGGAAAAGTTATACAATAAATATTTAAATGTATTAAAAGGTTAATTTTGAACTTATTTGATCAATTTTAGGAATTTACTATCTTCGCTAATTTATTATTTTGTTAGTATAATCTTAATATCAATTTTAAAAAAGAGTATTCATTAGTAAGAATAACGGGGGAAATTTTCTACTATGGGGATAATGCAAAAAGAAGTAAGAGAATATAAGAAATCATTATTGATAATACAGGGAGTTATTATACTTAGCGTAATGATTTTTAGCTCAAGTATTTTTGATAGGGTCAAGTTAAAAGGAGTAATTTTATCAAGATTTACAGATCCAGTGTTTATTTTAGTTACTATAGGAGTAATTATAATTCTAATTAGAAATTATCAAACAAAATATAAATATTCAGTGGTCGCAAATCAATTTTTGGTTCATAAATTTAGTGAGCATAAGCAAGAGTTAATGGAGAATGTAAAAATTAGAGATATTATATATTTAGGCAAAGATGCAAGGGGAGTTAATAATGTTGAAATTGAGTGTAGTCATAAATATACTTGTAGTTCAAAAGATAGATATTGTTGTATATATAATAAAGAGGGAATGATAAGAAAATTTTATTTTCAAGCTAGTCCTGAGTTTGTAAGTAGGATAAATTTAGTAAAAGAAAAAGAGCAAGAGATAGAGTTGAATGATTTACGATTAGTTTAATTGAAAAATTAGAAGCTTTTAGTTAAATAATATAAAGATAGATTTATATAGTGAAAAAAAATACCTCCTAAGTAGATTTTGGTTATTTACCATGTTTACTTAGGAGGCATTTTATTTCCTTTTTCTATAAGCATGAGATGAAAATAAACGTTCCTAGATAAATTATCTTAAATTAAAGTCTTTTTAGAAATACTCTAATATAATTCATCGTAATTGCAAGTTTCATGTAATTGGAGTTTTGCTTCTGCTAAAAGGTGCGGTGCCTCTAATAAATCTATTGCAGTACAAGCTAATGCACAGCTTGCTTTAAATGCTATTTCAGTAGCTTGTGGAGTTAGTGTTGCTTTTTTAAAATCTAAACTGCCATACTTTACATTAGTATCATCTCCAATTATAGATATTAAGTAATTAATAGTAGGAACTTTTAGACTTACGCCTCCAAGGCTTATACCATCATAGCTTTTTAAGCAATCACTAATATTTGTTATGCCACTTTCTTTTAAGTTATGGCTAAAAATTCTTGAAAGTGTTTGATTGGAATTTAATGGTTCGCTAGGAGGTTGATATAAGTTAGATTCAACTGTTACATTAAGAAGATTCGCTGTAAATTCAGCTACTTCTTTAATCTGTTCTTCTATTTTTTTTGCATCTTCCATAGTGCAAGAACGTATAAGTATTTTTATTACACTATTATGGGCTTTTATAAAGGGATCTTTTGTATTTTCGCAGATTACATAGTCTATTTTTGACCCATTACAGTTTATCTCTTTTTCTAAAATTTTGAGTGTATTACAGAATAATAATGTAGCATCAAGTGAATTAAACGTACAGTCAGAAGTAAAGCTGAGTTTATAGTCACTTTTAAATGTTAAGTTTAAAGGAATTACAGCCGCAGTTGTTTTTTGTTCACAGTTTATTATATTAGGCTGTATACTTAGTACAGCATCTATCTCTTTGAATACGCTTTGTCTTAAAAAGGTTTCTTTAGAGCCACCTAAGTATTCTCCAGGACATCCTAAAACGACTATAGTACCTTCACAGTTTAACTCTTTTTGAATTTTAGGTAGTACAGAGGAAAGTGCAATAGCTGCACCAAGTTGAATTGAGCAAAGGATATTATGGCCTGTTAAATGACCTTTGTCTTCTACAGCATCATATTCACATGTAAAACAAATAACAGGGTGTCCAGTTCCAAAGCTAGCCTTAAAAGCTGTATTTATATTTTGAAAGTTTTTTTCTATTTTAAAATTATGACTTTCTAAAAAATTACATATATATGTTGAAGTATTGTATTCTTTATAGCTCTCTTCAGCAAAGTCTAAAATAGATTTTGCTAATTCGTATAGATTTTCTTTTTCTGTTGAAAGATAAGAAATTGCATCTTGTTTCATAAATTTCTCAATATTATTTAATAGATATTGAGATTCACCACCTTTCAATAATTTCTTTTATGATATTAGTTTTAGCAATAAATTTTAAAATATTTATTTTTGAAGTATATATTTTTTTTGAATGTTAATAATTAGAAATAAGATGTTTGGTAAAAGGTTCTAATGTTGATATTAATCGATAGGAGTTTCTAAAATACTAATAAAAAATAATGGTGAAGGAGGAAGTTGTCATTTCTATAGTAAAAGATGATAGTTTTATAGAAAGTTATAGAGTTTTGGCAACGGCAATTTTAAATGGAAGATGGAGTTAAAGAAATAGTAAAAGTTACTGAAATGGAAAATGCTTGTATTATATGCGGAAATGAAGAACAGAGAGGCATTGTGATATTAGGCAAAAAAATATGTTTAGAGTGTGAAGAAAAAGCTATAAAAGCTGATATTAACTCAGATTTTTATGAGTCTTATAGACAAAAAATATTTACCAATGTAGTAGGTAAACTAAAAAAACTTGGCTAATAGAAAAAATTTTCTATTAGTCTTTTTCTTTTTATAGACTTTTCTTTTGATATAATGTAATTAATGATTTACTTAGGAGAAAAATGATGAAAGAAGAATTAATACAAGAGTTACCTATTATAAAGGTAATTAATGATTATATGAAAGAGGATATAGTGCCTTTTTCTATGCCAGGACACAAATATTCAAGAGCTTTTTATGATGATGAGATAGCTAATATAATTTTAAAAGGCGATATTACAGAATTTGATGGAGTTGATAATTTACATAAACCAGAAGGTGTTATTAAAGAAAGTTTATCAAAATTGTCTAAGTTATATAAAAGTGAACAATCTTATTTTTTAGTTAATGGTAGTACAAGTGGAAATATGATAATGATTTTTTCTGCTTTTAATGAAGGTGAAAAAATTATAGTTGAAAGAAATTGTCATAGAAGTATTATGAATGCAATAATACTTAGAAAGTTAAATCCTATATTTGTTAATAATATTATAGATGAAAAACTAAAAGCTCCTATAGGAATTAATTATGATGAATTAAAAGAGATCTTATCAAAGTATGATGATGTTAAAGGGATAGTACTTACATATCCATATTATTATGGAATAGGTGTAGGAGTAGAAAAGATAGTTAATCTTTGCAAAGAAAAAAACTTATATGTTCTTGTAGATTCAGCTCATGGTGCACATTTTGGATTTAATGATAAATTGCCAAAATCTATTCAAGATATGGATGTTGATATTAGTGTGATGAGTGCTCATAAGACTTTACCTAGTTTTACACAAACAGCTTATTTAAATGTTAATAATAAAAAACTTATACAAAATGTTGAATTTTATAAGGGGGTATTTTTGAGTACAAGTCCTTCTTATATGTTTATGATGTCTCTTGAATATAGTAGATATTTTTTAGATAAGAGAGCGAAAAATGAATATGATAAATTATTTAGTAGAATAAAGACGTTCAAAGAGAACATAAAAGATTTAGAATATGTTAAACTAGTGGATAGAGACTTTTTTGATTTAGATGAATCAGAATTAGAATTAGATTTAAGTAGAATTGTTTTAAATTTAAATTCAGGGTTAAGTGGGCATAAATTGTTAGAATATCTAAGAACTAAACAGATACAATCTGAAATGAGTGATGAAAAAAATGTTATTTTAATTCCGTCACCTTTTAATATAAATGAAGATTTTGAAAGGTTGACAAAAGCTCTACTTGATTGTGATATAGAGATATTAAAAGAAGAAGAAAAAGATTTTTATTTATCAGTTTTACCAACGAGAGTAATGATACCTTCAGAAGTTTTTAATAAAGAAAAGATATATGTAAATATTGATAATGCAGTGGGCAGAGTTGCTGGTGATAATATAATTCCATATCCACCAGGAGTTCCATTATTGATAATGGGCGAACTGATAGAAGAAAAGCATATAGAATTACTAAATAGACATTTACATAATGATGTTACTGTAATTGGAATAGAACGTGATAAAATATTAGTAGTTAAGGATGTTTAAAAAGAGTAGCAGTTTGGAGGGCGCAATGGGAAAAATTTTTTGTATAATGGGAAAGAGTAGTTCAGGGAAAGATACTGTTTTTAGATTAATAAATGAAGAAAATACTTATGGTTTAAAAGATGTTGTCACCTATACAACAAGACCTAGAAGAACTAATGAAACAGATGGTATAGAATATTATTTTATTAATTATGATAAGCTTAATGAGTGGAAAGTAAAAGGAAAAGTTATAGAAAGTAGATGTTACAATACAGTACATGGAGATTGGTATTATTCTACTATTGATGATGGACAAATTGATTTAGAATCAAATAATAATTATATTATTATTAGTACTTTAGAATCATTTGTTAACTTAAGAAATTATTACGGGATGAAGAATGTATTACCTATATATATAGAAATAGATGATGGATTAAGATTACAAAGAGCATTAGATAGAGAAAGAGAACAAGCTAATCCTAAATATGAAGAATTATGCAGAAGATTTTTAGCTGATAGCGAAGATTTTAGTGAGGAAAATTTAGTTAAGGCTAATATTAAGAGAAGATTTGAAAATTATAATTTAGATAAAGTTATAGAGGAAATAAAAAAATTTATAGAAGTTAGTATTAATAGTAAATGATTTTAGTATGAGAAGTTATCAAAAATATTTTGATAACTTCTTGTAATTTGTAAAATTTTCTAATTTGAAGATGATAATTTGTTTAATATTAATGATTTAATGGTATAATTCATAGTAAGAGGATATTTATTAGTGTTTTAGGAAATATATTTTAGTAGATATGTTTTATTTTATATGCTTTTGCTAAAAAAAGAATTTATAAATTAGGAGGGCTTTTATATGAAATTAATAATAGCAATAGTCCAAGATGATGATTCTTTAGACTTAGTGGATGAACTAAATGAAAAAGGATATACAGTTACTAAATTAGCAACAACAGGTGGTTTTCTAAAGGCTGGAAATACAACTTTATTAATAGGGGTTGAAAAAGAAAAAGTAGATTCAGTAATTACAATAATAAAAGGGAATTGTGAAAAAAGAAAAGGTATAGTACCTGCTATAGAAACAATGCCAGAACCAACTGGTATTTTTATACCATATCCTATGGAAGTAGAGATAGGTGGAGCTACAATTTTTGTAGTTGATGTTGATAAATACTTGAAATTTTAAATAAAGGAGTAGGTGCATTGAACAGTATTATAGGACATACAGAAGTTTTAAATAGATTTATAACAAGCAGAAGTAAAAATGCACTTGCCCATGCTCATCTTATAGTGGGCGAGGATGGAATAGGAAAAAGTTTGCTTGCAAAAGCTTTAGCGGCATCTATTTTAGGTGTTGAAGATAGAGATAGTCATGTAGATATAGTGCATTATAAAACTAAAGAAAATAGTTTTAAAATAGCTAATGTTAGAGAAATAATTTCAGAAGTTAGCAAAAAGCCTTTTGAAGGTGATAAAAAAGTCATTATTTTATATGATGGACAAAAAATGACCATAGAAGCACAGAATGCTCTATTAAAAACAATAGAAGAACCACCGATAGGTGTTTACATAATAATATTAACAACAAGTCTTGATTTAATATTAGATACTATAAAATCAAGATGCCAAGTATGTAAACTAACACCATTAAGTGGAGATGAATTGTTAGAATTTATAAATAGAGATTATGGTTACATAGAGGATGAAAAGAAAAAGGCTTTAATTGCTTTTAGTCAGGGAATACCAGGAAGAATAGATAAATTTATAAATGATAAAAGTTTTGATTTATTGAGAAATTTTGTATTAGATATTTTATTTGCTATAGCAAATAGAGATGAAAAAGCAATTATGGAGTTTACTAATAGTTTCGAGGCTCGATCTAAAAATGATATTAGTAAAGCAATATCAGGTAAAAATGAAGATTTATTAGAGCAATTTGTTTTATTTACTAGAGATATTATAATCTATAAAGAAATAGGTAATGAAGAGTTTATTATTAATAATGACAAGTTAGAAAAAATTAAAAATCTTGCTAATCTTATGTCTTATAAGAAGTTAAAAGAATTTTCTAATATAGTAAATGCTGCAAGAAATAATTTAGTGAGTAATACAAATAGGTCATTAACTTTTAATGAGATGATGAGAAAAATGTTGGAGGCATAGAATGATAAATGTTGTAGGAATTAGGTTTAAGAAGGCGGGGAAAATTTATTACTTTGATCCAAGTGAATTAGATATAAAAAAGAATGATTACGTTGTTGTTGAAACAGCAAGAGGAATAGAATTTGGTGAATGTGTAATTGAAAAAAGAGAAATAAATGAAGAAGATGTTATTGCACCACTTAAGAAAGTTATAAGGGTTGCAACAGAGGAAGACAAGCAGACGCATATAGATAATAAAGCTAAAGAAAAAGATGCATTTGATATATGTGAAGAAAAAATAAAAGAACATAATTTAGATATGCATCTTATTGATGTAGAATATACATTTGATAATAATAAAGTTATATTTTATTTTACAGCTGATGGTAGAGTTGATTTTAGGGAATTAGTAAAAGGACTTGCAACTATTTTTAGAACTAGAATAGAATTAAGACAAATAGGTGTAAGAGATGAGGCTAAAGTAGTTGGAGGATTAGGACCTTGTGGAAGGCCTTTATGTTGTTCAAGTTTTCTTGGAGAGTTTGCTTCTGTGTCAATAAAGATGGCTAAAGAACAAAATTTATCATTGAATCCAACAAAGATCTCAGGTGTTTGTGGTAGACTTATGTGTTGTTTGAATTATGAACAAAGCACATATGAAGAAACAAGAAAGAAATTGCCTAAAGTAGGTTCTATAGTTGATACTAGAGATGGTAGAGGAGAAGTTGTTTATAATAGTGCGGTTAAAGAAAATGTAAAAGTTAAGATTGTTAGAGAGGGCTGTGATCCTATGATAGAATATTATCATATGTCAGCAGTAAGAATGGTTTCAGGTAAATATGAAGCTGATGAAGATGTAGATAATATTAAATTAGAAGTTGATGATGAAACAGATAAATCTATAATTAAAAATATATTGAAAAAAGATTAGGGGTGTTAGCTATAGCATGAAAACAGTTATACAAGTAGGAAGCCTAAAAAATTCAGTTGAAATTGAGAATATAAAGAGGCTATTGTCTAGCGAAGAAGGGGTATTAGCAATAGAAATTAAAAAATCTAATAATTCTATAGTGATAGTTTATGATGAATATTACATAAAAGATTATGAACTTAAAGATATTATTGAAGCTACTGGATTTAGAATTGTATAAATTTTTAGTCTTTTTAGTCAATAACTTGCTTTGTAATCCTATATAAATTAGATAAATAGCAACTATTAGATAAATGTTAAGATAGTATATTTATTCAATTAAGAAGATAATGAAGTAAATATTTTAAAATGTGTATAATAAGTTACTATTTTCAATTGACTTTATTATAAATAACTGTATTTATTATGCTTATAATATATTATTTCTATTTGAAATGACTTTATAGTTATTATATAATCTGTTTTAGAAATAAGTAACATTTAAAGTTATAAAATTCTTTATTTTGTTAAATACAGAAAAATATGTTTATATTCTTTAAATGAGCATGGATATATGATAGAATATATCTGTATTGTTATACGAAAGTTTTTATAGGAGGTGTCTTTAAATGGCATATAAAATAGAAGATACATGTATTAACTGTGGAGCTTGTGCTGCAGAATGTCCAGTAAGCGCAATAACAGAGGGGGATACACAACACATAATAGATCCAGATGTTTGCATCGATTGTGGATCATGTGCTAGTGTTTGCCCAGTTGGAGCGCCAGTAGAAGCTTAATTTGTTTGTTTGGGAAGAGTTGTCTTTAAAGGCGACTCTTTTTTTTTATTAATATTTATGAAAATTATGGTTATATTATAGATAAACAAAAATAATATTTAAGTTTATTGAAAATAAAGATGTAGAGTACTTAAAAGTAAAAAAAATTATGATTAGATGAGTATTAAAAATTTGAATGTAGAGAATTTGGTTGTTTGAATAAAATTTTAAAATAAGATCGGAAGTGAACATATGGATATTGTATTCTTGAGATTTATGGATGGTAAAAATATTTATTCTTCTGAAAAAATTATAGATTTTTTAATTAGAGATATAAACTTAGAAGAAGCTAAGTTTATATATAACAATTATGAATTTATAAACAAAAAATTAGATATAAATGGTAAAAATTTTAATTTTATATATGAAAATAATGAAGCTAGAATGTTTTTTATATATAGATATAAATTTATTTCTAAATATATTATTGAAAATTTAGTAAAAGGTATGGAATTAGATCAAATAATTTTGAATGGGAAAAAAATTGTGGATAACTCTTTTGAGGTATCCTTTGTGGATAACTTTTATAAAAAAAATATACCCTATTATTTTTTAAATGAAGAGACTGTACAAATAGGATATGGGAGCAAAGCTATAATAGCAAAAAGTTTAGATGATATTCCAAATGATTTAAGTGATATTAGAATACCGATTATTACTATAACAGGAAGTAATGGAAAAACTACTACTGCAAGACTGATTTATAATATTTTATCTAGATTAGGGTATAGATGTGGTTTAACTTCTACTGGTGGAGTTTATATAAATGGTGAAAAGATAATTGATGGTGATACAACAGGATATTATTCAGCTAAAGAAGTTCTTAATAATAAAAATGTGGATATTGCTATTTTAGAAGTTGCAAGAGGTGGAATTGTTAAAAATGGGTTGGCATATGATAAATCAGATATTGCTATTGTCACGACTATATCAGATGATCATGTTGGAATGGAAGGTGCTAAATCAATAGAGGATTTAGTGAATATAAAAATGTTAACTGTAGAAAGTTTAAATGATGAAGGGCTTGTAATAGCAAAAGCAGAAAATCTTTTAGTTGATAAAATAAATAAAAAAAATATGATTTTTTTTGATTATTCAAAAAGTTATTTATTAGATAGATTAACATTAAATTATGAAACGTATTATGTTGAACAAGGAAATTTAATAAGGCATAAGAAAAATTTTACAGAGTATATTTGTCAGATAAATAGAATAAATTTTACATATAGAGGTGCGTCTAAAAGTAATATAAAAAATATTATTTGTGCATTTATAGCTAGCAATAAAATACATAATAATCATAATGAAGTATTATCAGTAATTGAAAGTTTAGAGTGTAATAATAAAGAAAATAGTGGAAGACAAAATATATTTGATTATGAGGATTCAAAAGTTATAGTTGATTACGGTCATAATGAGGAAGCTTTTTTAGAAATTTATGATTTGGTTAATAATATTAAGGGGTTAGGAAAAGTAGTAAGTATTATAGGAGCACCTGGCGATAGAGACAATGCTCAAATTATTAGGTTAGGACAAATAGCAGCAAAAAATTCAGATTATATAATTGTAAAGGAACTTAAAAATACTCGAGGTAGAGTTTCTGGGGAATGTGCGAATTTACTTCTTTATGGAATTAACAAAGTTAAGTTCAATCAAAAAGATGTAATTATTATAATGGATGAGAAAGAAGCGTTAAATTATGGGCTTAATAAAATAAATAAAAACGATATATTAATCTATTTTGTACAAGATGAAAATAATATTGATTATGCGATAAAACTTTTAGAATAAATTATAAAAACAACTGTATCTAAAATTTAAATTTTAGATACAGTTGTTTTTATATCTAAAATTAGTATTTCTTGTTCGAGATTAAAGTTGCGTTCTGATAATTGAAAATAGGATACTTTTCTTTTATGTAATCTTTTATTTAAAATAAGAAATTTATCTATTCCTCGTAAGGTTGGTAAATTATCTAGAGTTTTGTATTGCATTGGTATAATCACCTTTGGATTTATAGATTTTTGGAGTTTTTTTACTGATTTTAAGTTAAGGGTATAATTTTCTCCAACGGGGGTAAATAAGATATCTATAGAACCAAGTTTGTTTATATATTCAGGACTTAGTTCATGCCCTAAGTATCCTAAATGACATAAGGAAAAATCATCTACTTCAATTTTAAAGATGTTATTAGGCCCTCTTTTAACACCATTTAAATCATCTTGAAAACTTTTAAAGTATGTTATTTTACAAAAGTCATTTTCTAAATTGTTATTTATGAGTAGTAATGAGTTTGTGCAATCTTGAATATCTGATATTTTATTAAAGTTAGGATTGCTTATAGTAATAATGTCTATATTTGATAAGAATTCATTTGATAAATTATCAAGATTTAATGGGTCTAAAAGAATTTGTTTTCCAGTAGAAGTTTTTATTAAAAATGTTGTTAATCCTAAGTAGTAAATAATCATATTAATAGCCTCCTTATACATATTAATAGTTATTAACAGGAATTATACTTTTTAATCAAGAATATGTATTTTTTATATATATTTAGATGATAATAAAAAATATTGTGAGTAATATGAGTTTAAGAGGAGAGCATAATGATTTGTGAAAAATGTAATAAGAGAAAGGCAGTTGTTAAATTAGTCAAAGTTATTGGATATAAAAAAATAAATTATTTATTGTGTGAAAAATGTGCATTAGAAATTAGTGAAAATATAGATGATGAAATTTTAGATGAATCAAAAATAACTGAAGATGAAGTGAGTGAGTTTAGTTTAAGCAAATTTTTAGGTGGGCTCTTTGAATATATGAATTTAGAAAATGAAGAGGAAAGAGAAACTAAGAGTTGTGATATTTGCAAAACTACATATAGTGAGTTTAAGGAGCTTAATAAGCTGGGGTGCAGTAAGTGTTATAAGGTATTTGAATTAGAAATTGCTAATAATATAAAAGAAATTTATGGTGATAAATTGCACAAAACTCAAAAAGATTTTTATGCGGAAAAAATAGAAGAATTATATTCATTAGAAAAACTTTTAGAGAAATGTGTTGAGTTTGAAGAATATGAAAAAGCAGCAAAAATAAGAGATAAAATGAAGGGTATAAAAGAAAGTAGGTGTGATGATGGAACAAGAGAATAAGATGAACAAAACAATCACGCAAGAATATGAATTGATATATTATAGAAATTTAAAAGATACGCCATTTACTTTTAAATTAGATACTGAATCAGGAAGAGGAATTTCTAAAAAGATACAAGAGATTTTTGAAAAGAATGGTTTTTTAGGGTTTAAAAAAACAAATTTATGGCAAGAGTCTAAGGAGAAACTATTTTTACTATTAGAAAAAGGATTAATAACTAATAAGTTATATAAAAATAGAGAAATAGCTTCGTTATTAATTAAAAATGACGAAAGCTTAATTGTTATGATTAATGAAGAAAATCATATTAAGATTGTAGCTAGACGAGGGAAAAAAACATTTAAACAGATTGAAACAAAGGGGAGAGAGATACTTGAAGTTTTAGAAGATAATTTAGAGATAGCTTATGATGAAAGATTAGGATATTTAACTACGTCTATAAATAATATTGGGACAGCAATGGTAGTAAATGTAATAATTCACCTGCCTATGCTTACGATTGGAAATAGGTTAGAAGAAATAGTTCAAAGACTTGAAAAACAAAAGATAAGTTTAGAGGATATTTATAAAGAAGATAATAAGGGTCTTTCAAACATATATGTATTAAGTAATAAGACAACTCTTGGTGTGACTGATAAAGAAATAATGAATGATATTGAAGCTATATCTCATAAATTAATGATCCAAGAAAAAAAGGAAAGAGAAATACTTTTAGAAACTGATGAAGAAGGAACTTTTGATACAGTTTTTAGAGCCTTGGGGATATTAAAAAATGCTAGGAAAATTAAATATTCAGAATTGATAAGCTTACTTTCGATGGTTAGGATGGGTGTAGAGCTTGGTATCATAAAAGGTATAACTTTAGATAATATAGATAAGTTATTGATAGAAGGACAATATAATCATGTAAAAGAAACAGTAGGAACAAAAATTAATGAAAATAGAGAAAGTATAATTAGAGCGACAATGGTGAGAGAAACTTTTAATAGTTAAGTTTGAAGGGAGAATGGTATGTTTTTAGAAAAGTTTACAGATGATGCTAGAAAGGTTATAGAAGAATCAAAAAATATTTCTAAGGAATTAAAACATGGATATGTAGGAACAGAGCATCTATTATTAGCGTTATATAGAGTGCATAGCAAATCAAGAAAATTTTTAGAGGAAATAGAAATTTTGGAAAATGATGTGTTAGAACTTATAAAAAGTTATATTGGTATGGGAGATTTTGAATATAATTTATTAGATATACCATTTACGCCAAGAAGTAAAAAAATATTAGATGAAAGTGTTTTAGAGTCAAGAAAAAATGGCGGACAATATTCATCACCAGAGCATATATTGATGACATTGTTAAAAGATAAAGAGGGAGTAGCATATATAATTCTTTATAATTTAAATGCTAATTTCACAAAGCTTAGAAAAAGTTTAAAGGATTATCTAAATGAGGATAGTTTTATTAGTGAAATAAAAAGAAAAGAAGAAGGTAGAAAAAAAAGAGAAAAAAAAGATATTCCAATATTATTGAAATATGGAGTTGATTTAACAGCTAAGGCTTGCGAAAAAGAATTAGATCCTGTAATAGGAAGAGAAGAAGAAACTCAGCGAGTTTTAGAAATTTTATGTAGAAGGACAAAGAATAATCCATGTCTTATAGGAGAGCCAGGCGTTGGAAAAACAGCTATAGTTGAAGGACTTGCACAAAAAATTATTGAAGGTAATATACCAGCTAATCTTAGAGATAAAGTTATAGTTTCCCTAGATTTAACTTCAATGGTTGCTGGAGCTAAATATCGTGGTGAGTTTGAAGATAGACTAAAAAATGTTATTAAAGAGCTTAAAAAAAATCCAGATGTTATTTTGTTTATTGATGAAATACACACTATAGTAGGAGCTGGTGGTGCAGAAGGAGCTATTGATGCTTCTAATATTTTAAAGCCAGCATTAGCTAGAGGGGAAATACAATGTATAGGAGCAACAACTATTGATGAATATAGAAAACATATAGAAAAAGATACTGCCCTAGAACGTAGATTTCAACCTGTAACAGTAGGAGAACCAACAAAAAATGAAACTATTTTAATACTTAAAGGTCTTAGAGATAATTATGAGAAGCATCATAATGTTAAAATTTTAGATGAGGCAATTAATGCCGCTGTTGATTTATCTGTCAAATATATTAACGATAGATTTTTACCTGATAAAGCTATAGATTTGATAGATGAAGGTGCAGCAAAAGTAAGAATAGAAGATTTCAGATTTCCGCCTGCTCTTAAAAATTTGGAAAATGAAATTAAGATAATGTCAGACAAAAAAGATAAGGCTATTTTAGATCAAGATTTTGAAAAAGCAGCAAAATTAAGAGATGATGAAAAACTATTAAGAGATGAATTAGAAAAACAAAGTGATGCGTGGAAAGCAACTAAAGGTGAAAAGGTCGAAATTGTTGATACTGAAAGCGTAGCTAATATAGTTTCAAGATGGACTAAAATTCCAGTAGAAAAATTAACTCAAAAGGAAGCTGATAAATTATTAACTTTAGAGAAGACTTTATCTGAAAAGGTAATAGGGCAGTCAGAACCAATAGAGGCTGTAGCAAAAGCAGTACGTAGATCAAGAGTAGGATTAAAAGATGAAAATAGACCTGCTGGATCATTTATTTTTTTAGGACCAACAGGAGTTGGTAAAACAGAACTTAGTAAAGCGCTTGCAAGTAGCCTGTTTGGCGATGATAGTTATATGATTAGAATTGATATGTCTGAATACATGGAAAAACATAGTGTTTCTAAACTTATAGGTTCCCCACCGGGGTATGTAGGGTATGAAGATGGAGGTCAACTTACAGAGAAAGTTAGAAGAAATCCATATTCAGTTATACTTTTAGATGAAATAGAAAAAGCACATCCAGATGTATTCAATATACTTTTGCAAATTTTAGAGGATGGAAGATTAACGGATGGAAAAGGTAGAGTTGTGAACTTTACAAATACAATTATAATAATGACATCGAATTTAGGAGCACATACATTAAATAAGCAAAATAAAGTAGGTTTTTCTATAACAGAGCATAAAGATGATTCAGAGTACAATAGAATGAAAGACTCTGTTATGATTGAACTGAAAAACGCATTTAAACCAGAATTTTTAAATAGAATAGATGATATAATGGTATTTCATTCTTTAGAAGAAGAACATCTATTAAAAATTGTAGATATAATGTTGGCAAAGACAAAGAAAAAACTTATGAATTACGAAATACATTTAAAATTTTCGGAGGAGAGCAAAAAGTTTTTAGTTTCAAAGGGAACTGAATTAAAATATGGAGCTAGACCTCTTAAGAGAATAATAACAAAATATTTAGAGGATAAGCTTAGTGAAGAAATACTTGCAGGAAATATTAAGAGTGGAGATTCTTTAGATGTTGAAATTGGAAAAAATTGTTTGAGTTTCAAAACTAGAATTTAATTTTTAAAATTTAGAATTATTGTAAATTAAAATTTGAATTATAACCTCATTTTTGGAGAAATCTATAAATGAGGTTATTTATTTTTATATCTTGATAAGTACTAGATATAATGAGTATTGTTAAGTAAAAAAAGAGATAATGCTTACTTGTGAATAGACTTATATCATAAACTCTAAATAGTATATAACATAAAATGTTCACATTCGAGAGGTATACTGGAGAAAATAAAATTTAAAAAATTAATAATTTTTAGATTTATTTATTGCTAATAGTAGATTAAAAATAGTATTTAAGATATTAGATTGTAGCAATTATATATAAAGTAACTAGTATAAGTAAATAAAAATCTGATTTTAAGTTGCAAATATATATTTTAGTGCTATAATAATTATTAAGGGTATACCCTATAGGGGTATATGAAAAGGAGGATAATGCTATGGCAAAAGAAACTAAAAATATTGATGTTATAGTTGTTGGATCAGGTCCAGCAGGACTTGCAGCTGCAATATATGCATCAAGAGCTAATTTAAGTGTACTTGTTTTAGAAGATAAATATATAGGTGGACAAGTAAAAACAACACACGTTATAGAAAATTATCCAGGATTTACTTCAATCACAGGTGAGGAGCTTGCGACAAGAATGCAAGAACAAGCAGAGCATTATGGTGCGGTAATTGAAGAATTTGATACAATTCAAAAAATGGATTTGAGTAACGAAGAAAAAATAGTTGAAACAGAAGATTTTATTTATAAACCGGAAGTAGTTATTTTAGCAACAGGAGCAGGTCCTAAACTTTTACCAATAGAAAATGAAGCTAAGTTTTCTGGAAAAGGAATTCATTATTGTGCTGTTTGTGATGGTGCAATGTATAAGGATGGAGTTATTGGTATAGTTGGAGGAGGAAATTCAGCTCAAAAAGAAGCTTTATATCTTTCAGGTCTTGCTAGTAAAGTATATGTAATTAGAAGAAAAGGCTTCTTCCATGGAGAAAAATCAGTAATTGAAAAAGTTGAAAATAATGAGAAAATAGAAGTTCTTTATAACTGGGATTTAGTTAATGTTGAAGGTGAAAACTTAATGGAAAAAGCAATCATCAAAAATGTAGTTACTGGTGAAGAAAAAGAACTTAAATTAGATGCTATATTTAGTTCAATTGGTAGAAGTCCAAGAACAGAATTTGTTGTAGGACAAGTTAAAATGGATGAGCATGGATATATAGAAGTTGATTCTCGTAAGAGAACAGATGTAGAAGGTGTATATGCAGTAGGTGATGTTACACCAACACATTTCAGACAGATAAGTACAGCAGTAGGTGATGGAACAATAGCCGCACTTGATGCCGCAGAATATATAGAAAATAAAAGAGCAAAATAGTTTAGAGGTGAAAGAGATGATACAAGTTTATTCAGTACCATGGTGTCCACCATGTAATAAAGTTAAAAAATATCTTGATCAAAAAGGAATTAGTTATGAAGTAGTAACAGTTGCTGATGAGAAGGAAAATAGAGATGAAGTATTAAAAGTATCTGGACAAAGATCAGTACCAGTTACAAAAATAAATGACAAAATAATAATTGGATTTGAAAAAACACAAATAGATGAAGCGTTAAAAACTTTATAATTTGTTGTACAAAGGAGAATATAATGGAAGTAAAATTAGTTAAAAATATTGTTGATGGAGAGTTTTACAATGCTAAATCAGCAGATATTTTAGAAGTAAAATCACCATTGGATAATTCAGTTTTAGGAACTGTACAAGCAATGAGTCAAGAAGATGTAGATGCAGTAATGGAATCTGCCAAGGCATCACAAAAATATTGGGCACAAACAACTATAGCTGAAAGAGCAGAAATTTTATATAAGGTAGCAGATCTTTTATTAGAGAGAAAAGAAGAGCTTGCTAACATATTAGTTATGGAAATAGCTAAGGATAAAAAAAGTTCATTATCAGAAGTAGCAAGAACTGCTGATTTCTTAAGATTTACAGCTGATGCAGCTAAGTCAATTGAAGGACAAAGTATACCTTCAGATAGTTTCCCAGGATTTAATAAAAAGAAAATATCATTTGTTTCAAGGGAGCCATTAGGTGTAGTTTTAGCAATATCACCATTTAACTATCCAGTTAATCTTGCAGCTTCAAAAATTGGACCAGCTTTAATGGCAGGAAATTCAGTTGTATTTAAGCCAGCAAGTCAAGGGGCTTTATCAGGGTTATTCCTTGCACAAGTATTTAAAGATGCAGGAGTACCAGCTGGAGTTGTTAATACAGTAACTGGTAAGGGTAGTGTTATAGGAGATTATTGTGTTACTCATAAATTAGTAGACTTTGTTAACTTTACAGGAAGTACAGAAATTGGTAGAAGAATTTCAAAAATAACAGAAATGACACCATTATTAATGGAACTTGGTGGAAAAGATGCGGCTATAGTTTTAGAAGATGCAGATTTAGATTTAACTGCTAAAAATATAGTTGGTGGTGCATTCTCATACTCAGGACAAAGATGTACAGCAGTTAAGAGAGTTCTTGTTATAGATTCAGTAGCAGATGCCTTAATAGAAAAATTATTACCAGAGATGCAAAAATTAAAAGTTGGAAGTCCTTTAGATATTGAGGATGCACAAGTTGTTCCTTTAATAGATACAAAAGCAGCAGATTTTGTAGAAAAATTAATGAAAGATGCTGAAGACAAAGGAGCAAAAGTATTATTTGGTGGTAAAAGAGAAGGGAATTTAATAGAACCAACTCTTTATGATAATGTGTCACTAGATATGGAAATTGCTTGGGAAGAGCCATTTGGACCTATCTTACCAATAATAAGAGTTAAGACTAGAGAAGAAGCTATAGAGATAGCTAATAAATCAGAATACGGTTTACAATCATCAGTATTTACACAAGATATAAATGAAGCGTTTTATATTGCAAATAGATTAGAAGTTGGAACAGTACAAGTTAATAACAAAACAGAAAGAGGACCAGACCATTTCCCATTCTTAGGAGTTAAGTCATCTGGAATGGGTACTCAAGGGATAAGATATTCTATTGAATCAATGTCTAGACCTAAAGCTACAGTTATTAACGTACAGGAAATTTAATATGTTTTTTTAGAGAATACCTAAGGTGTTCTCTTTTTTTTCTTGTAATTATATTAAAAAAATATTAAAATTTAACTAAATATTAATATTTTTTTAATATAATTTATGAGATTTTTACTAAGGATACATAAGAGTGAAAAAATATTTATAAGATAGAGAGTAATTATTTAACTAAAGATGGAGGGGTAAGAATTGAAGAAGAAAATTTGTGTAGATGTTCTTATTTTTGGACAAAATAGAGCATCACTTACAGCAGCGATATACTGTGCAAGAGCTAATTTAAAAACTTTAATATTAGATACAAACAAAGATGCAGTAAAGTCATTTGAAAGTTTAGAGAAATTACCAGACTTTATAAGTATATCTAATGAGCATGATATAGAAATAATGAATAAGAAAGCAAAAGAGTTAGGAATAAATACTGAAGAATTAATAGAAATAAAAAAAGTGATTTTAACTAGAGATGTTAAGATTATTGAAAATGATGATGTGACGTATGTATCAAAAGTAATTTTAATAGCTGATGGTGATAATAATAAATTTGAAATTAATAATGAGAGTAAATTTAGAGGAAAGGGCATCTACTATGATTCTTTAATTAATATAAATAATTTTAAAAATAAAGTTGCAGCAGTTATAGGTGACGGACATAATGATTTAGAAGAAGCGTTATATATTTCTAAGTTTGCAAAAAAAGTTTTTGTTATAAGAGAAAACAAAAAGACAGATGTAAATAAAAGAATTTTAAAAGAAGCTCAAACTTCTGGAAATATTAAAATAGTAGAAGGATTTAAACTTTTAGATGCTTTCGGTAATGAAAATTTAGAAGGTGTGTATCTTAATGAAATTGATACTGGTAAGCAAAAGAGAGTTAAATTAGATATAATAATAGGATGTCTTGGGAAAAAACCAAGCGTATATGATAGAGAAGTATGTTTAGAACATAGAGAAGATGGATATATTAAAGTTAATTTTAATTTTGAAACTAATATTAAAGGTGTTTTTGCAATAGGAAAGGCAATAAATAAAGTTGTTTTAGAATTACCAACAGATATTAATGAAGCTAATATTGTAGCTATGAATATAATAAAATATATCAATAAAAAAGAGCAGGAATAGAAATTTAAATAGAGAGTAAATATAAAAAATACCGATAACATTAAGTTATCGGTATTTTCATCTTAAAGATTTAAAGCTGAATCTATAGCTTTTCTATCAAAACCAACTATCATAGTTCCGTTTATATCAAGAACAGGAACACCCATTTGTTTTGTTTTAGAAACCATTTCTTCTCTAGCTTCCATGTCTTCTTGAACGTTGAATTCTGTGTATTCAACACCTTTTCTTTTAAGATAATCTTTTGCTTTATCGCACCAAGGACATATTGGTGTACTATATACTTTTACCATTGTAATCACCTCATAAGTTTTAAAAATCTAGTATTTTAGCTTATATTAAGCTATTTATTCTAATAGCCTTTTTATTTTAACTATAATCATTTAGATTTATACCAAATAAATTGTAAGTAGAAATTTAAATAGATTATAACATTAATGTAATTAAATTTATAAAAGACATATCAAAATAAAGTATTAATAAATCTATACATAGACTCAGTTAGATTGAGTATGTTTAAAAACTGGTTATGTAGATAGATTTAAATAATAAGTAATAATAATTATACTATATCTAGCATATTATTTAAATGCAATTATATTATACCTGTTAAAAATGTTATTTCTGTGGAGATTTTGTATTAATCCAGTTGTTAATTATGTAGTTATTAATTATGTCAGGTTCATTTGAGGTTGATGAACTTAGAGTTTTAGGTACTTGATTCCTTAGAGTATTTATATATACAGTATTTTTCCTTGAAAACAAGTTAAATTGAATCATAATTAAATCACTCCTAGTATTTAAATATTTACTAGTAGTATTTATTTAATTTAAAGTAGATATTCATATTTTTCAAAAAATTGTTTAAAATAATTAATAAAGTATGAATTTTGAAAAGGTGGTATAGACAAGTGTGGTCTATACCAGTATAATTTAATTAGGAGGAAAAATTTTATGATAGATAAGAACAGTCAAGTTCCAGTTTATATACAATTAAAAAATATTATCTTAAAGAAAATTGATGATGGAATTTGGAATGAAGGTGACCTAATATCAAGTGAAAGAGAACTTTCAGAAGAGTATTCTATAAGTAGAATGACAATAAGACAAGCTCTAGGTGAATTAGTTCAAGAGGGTTATTTAGTTAAGAAAAAAGGTAAAGGTACATTTGTATGTAAACCAAAAGTAACTCAACAAGATATTATGAGTTTTACAGAAATGATAGCTAAAAGAGGGGGAACCCTTGAAAATGTTATTTTAGACTTTGATGTTATAAAAACTCCAAAAATATTAAAACAAATATTTGCTGAAGATTCTATGTTCAAAATAAATAGAAATAGAGTAGTTGATGGTGATGTTATAGCTAATGAAGTTATATATATGCCATATAGTATTGGGAAGCAGATAAAGGAAAATGATTTGAAACATTCGATGTATGCATTTTTAGAATCGCTTAATTATAGTATTGATTTTTGTGAATCTAGTATAAATGCAGTATTATTTGATGAAAGTTATAAAAAATTATTCAAGGTAGAAGAGCAAATACCGCTTTTAAAAGTAAATAATAAAGTATATGCAAAAAATGAGGAAATTTTATTTTTTGAAGAAGCTGTGTATAGATCAGATAAATATACTTTTGAAGTAAATATATCGAAACGAGAGGGGAGTATAAAATGAAAGTAATAGTAGTAAAAGATTATGCAGAAATGAGTAAAAAAGCAGCTGAGTTTATGGCTGAAATAGTTAATGAAAAAGAAAATGCAATATTAGGTTTAGCAACAGGTGGAACACCAGTTGGAATGTATGAAAATTTAATAGAAATGAATAAGGCTAATAAAGTAGACTTCTCAAAAGTGACAACTGTTAATTTAGATGAGTATATTGGACTTTCAGGGGATCACAAAAAAAGTTATAGATTCTTTATGAATGATACATTATTTAATCATATTAATATAAACAAAGAGAACACATATGTTCCTAATGGTTTATCAAAAAATATTGAAGAAGAATGTAAGGCTTATGATCAAAGAATAGTTGAACTTGGTGGAATTGATTTACAATTATTAGGTCTTGGTGGTAATGGACATATTGCTTTTAATGAGCCAGATAAAAGTTTAATAGTAGGAAGTCACTTAACAGGTCTAACACAAGAAACAATAGATGCAAATGCAAGATTTTTCAAATCTGCTGATGAAGTTCCAAAAACAGCTGTAACAATGGGGCTTGGTGGAATAATGCAAGCTAAAAAAATACTTCTTATAGCTAGTGGTGAAGGTAAGGCAGATGCAGTTAAAGCTATGATGAATGGTGAAATAACTACAAATTGTCCAGCATCAATGTTACAAATGCACAGAGATGTAACTATAATAATTGATGAAGCAGCAGCTTCAAAACTTAAATAAAAATTGTGTTGAAATCTGTGTGAAAATGAATTAAAAAAAATATGTGTGTGATAATAAAAGTAGAGGAGCTTTCTTCTACTTTTTTTATTATCAATAATTAAAATATTTATATTTTCAAGAATAAAAATTGTAGTTTAGGTTATATAATCTAGTTAATGAATAAATTTTACAAATATATTATAAATCTAACATAGTTCTATGATATTATAGTATTAGTTTTATAATTTGAAATTGACAATACGGAGTTGAGATAGTATGGCGAAAATAAAAACTACTTTCTTTTGTCAAGAATGTGGTTTTGAGTCACTTAAGTGGATGGGAAGATGTTCATCTTGTGGCAAGTGGAACACTATGGTTGAAGAAGTTAAAGAAGTAGGTAATAAATCAAGCAAAACATTAGTTAATATAAGTGAAAAAGTAAATTCACTAAAGAAAATGAGTGATATAAAATCTGGTGAAAAACAAAGATACGATACAAAAATTGTTGAACTTAATAGAGTATTAGGTGGAGGTCTTGTTAAAGGATCTTTAACTTTAATTTCTGGAGCACCTGGAATTGGGAAATCAACATTGTTATTGCAGACTGCAAATAATATGTGTAATCAATATGGTAAGGTTCTTTATATATCTGGAGAAGAATCAGAAGAACAAATTAAAATAAGAGGGGATAGATTAGGTGTAACAGCAGCTGATTTATATATAGTTTCAGAAACTAATTTAGATTTAATTGAGGCGTATATAGATGAACTAAATCCAGTTTTTATTATAGTGGATTCTATTCAAACTGTGTATAGAGAAAGTGTTACTTCAGCACCAGGAAGTGTTTCACAAGTTAAAGAATGTTCAAATACAATGATGAGAATAGCAAAGGGGAAGAATATACCTTTGTTTATTGTTGCTCACGTTACGAAGCAAGGGGATTTAGCTGGACCTAGAGTTTTAGAACATATGGTTGATACAGTTCTTTCTTTTGAAGGAGAAAGGACTGAAGATTTTAGAATTCTTAGGACTATGAAAAATAGATTTGGAACAACATCAGAAATTGGAGTTTTTGAAATGAGTGGAGAAGGACTTGTTCAAATATCAGATCCTTCTAGAATGTTTTTAGAAGATACGAGTTTTGGTCAGGAAGGTTCAGCTGTAATAGGCATCATGGAAGGAACAAGACCCATACTTGTAGAAATACAATCTCTTGTTAGTGAAACTAAAGCACCAATGCCAAGAAGAACAGCAATAGGCTTTGATAATACAAGGCTTAGTATGTTGTTAGCAGTTTTAGAGAAAAAACAAAGAGTGCTTTTTTATAATTGTGATGTTTATTTAAATGTAGTAGGAGGTCTTAGTATTGATGGAACAACAGGTGATTTAGGCATTGCATTATCATTATTTTCATCAAATAGAGGAGTAACTACTTCATTAGAAAAGTTAATAGTAATTGGAGAGGTTGGTCTTACAGGAGAGATTAGACCTGTTGCTAACTGTGATAGGATTTTAAATGAGGCAGAAAAGATGGGATTTGTAAATGCTGTAATTCCATTTAGAAATGTAGAAAAAGTTAAAGGGAAAAATAATATAAATATTATTGGAGTAAGTACGTTAAAAGAAGCGATAATGAAGATTTATAAGTAGGTAGGTGAAGTACATGAGAATAGAAAGTAATACAGAACTCAATAAGGTTTTAAAAATAATGAGCCCTGGAACTACTTTGAGAGAAGGGTTAGAAAATATATTAAGAGCTAAAACAGGTGGATTAATTGTTTTAAGTGATAAAGAAGATGTTTTAGAAATAGTAGATGGTGGTTTTAAAATAGATTCGCCGTATTCGCCAGCTTATATATATGAATTAGCTAAAATGGATGGTGCAATAGTAATAAGTTCAGATTTAAAAAGAATATTAGTTGCTAATGCACAACTTATGCCTAATACTTCGGTATCTACTTATGAAACAGGAACTAGACATAGAACAGCTCAAAGAGTGGCAAAACAAACTGGATGTATATCTATAGCTATTTCTCAGCGTAGGAATATGATTTCTATTTATAAGGGTGATATTAAATATGTTTTAAGGGATAGTAGTATAGTTTTATCTAGGGCAAATCAAGCAGTTCAAACACTTGAGAGGTATATAGCTGTTTTGGATAAAGTAATAAATAACTTGAATATTTTAGAGTTTCAAGATCTTTCAACCATTTTTGATGTTACGACTGCAATACAAAGAACAGAGATGGTTATGAGAATTGTTCAAGAGGTTGAAGGATATATTGTAGAACTAGGAAATGAAGGTAGACTTATATCAATGCAATTGAATGAATTAGTTAATTGTGTAGAACAAGATGGAATATTGTTAATTAGAGATTATTGCAGACGCGGATTGGGATATGAAAATATTTATAAAGAAATTCAGAAACTTAGTGCTGAAGAGCTAATAGATTTGGAGCAAATTTCTAAAATTTTAGGATTTACAAGTAAGGGATTAACAGATACGTTATTATCTCCACGAGGATATAGAATTGCGAATAAAGTTCCAAGAATACCATCAACAGTAATTGAAAATCTTGTTGGGCATTTTGGGACATTAAAAAGTATTTTGGAGGCTTCGAAGGAAGAGTTAGATTTAGTTGAAGGAATCGGAGAAGCAAGAGCAAGAGCTATTAGAAATGGACTTAGAAGAATTCAAGAACAAGTCTCTTTAAAAAAATAAATTATTTAAGAATAAAAGGTGCAATCTAGGGCAAAATAAACTAGCCTAGCATACACCTTTTTTTATTTTATCTAAAATTAAATTCACCAAATGTGTTGATTTTTTCATTTTCTTTTACTAAGATATCAAAAAAACTAATACCAAGTGTTTCACATAAAGATACTAAATAAAAAATATTGTTACCAATTTCACTTTCTATAACTGAGCGACAATTATCGCAGAGTTCTCCAGAAAGATGAGAATTTAAACATTCTTTTAGTTCACTCATAGAATCTGTTTCACAAAAATTTTGCTTTTTAGCATCTATTTTAACACAGCCGCAACAAGTTACAGATTTACAGATGGCTCTATGGACTCTAGCTTGAGAATCTTGGTGTTTACTTAAAATGTCTAAAATGCTTTTATGTCTTAAAAGAGAATTTGCTACAGTATCTTGAAAATTATCGAATATCAAGTCATTCATTACTATTCAACTCCTTAATTAAATCAGGTATTTTATTTATATTTATATAACACTTAAACTTTAGGTTAAGCACACATAAAATACATTTGTAACTTTTAGTATAATATAAAACAAAAAAAGTAAAATTAATAGGGGGTATAAAGTAAATATATTTTAAATTATTGTAAATAAAAGTAAACGACTTTTAGTGATAGTTAATATTATTTAAGGTAACACTAATTGTATAGTATATGTTATAATTAACTCAGTAACTAAAAATACAATATTATATTATATATAGATTATTTATGTCAATAATAAATTAATAGGAGGTGGTAGCTATGATTAAGAAAGTTTTTAGAGGATTAGTAACTATTTTTGGTGTTCTCTTAGGAGCTGTTATAGCAGATTTAGTGCTGAAAAGTTCTTTCGTTGAGAACATAGATTCGTTAACAGGAATTATACCTAAAGTTTTAGGTTATACCCTTATTTCTATATTTTTTGGAATTATATTTTTTATTATATCCCCATACATTTACAAAGGCATTTCAAAGCTTGTTGAAACAATCGAAACTAGTATTGGTAAACTAAGTGGAAGTGAGATATTATTCGGGGCGATAGGAGTAATTTGTGGACTTGTAATTGCTTCTCTAGTATTTTTACCTATAAAGAGTCTATTAAATGATATAAGTAGCTCTCTTGGAGCTCTTATAGGAAATATAATTTATATATTTGCAAATATAATATTTGTTGTAATAGGTGTTAATATATCAGTTAAGCGAAGAAATGAAATTGTTGCTTTCTTCCAAAACATGAGGAAAACATCTGTATCTAAAGATAAAAAAGTTAAAACAGCAAAAGAAAAATTACCAAAGGTGCTAGACACTTCAGTTATTATTGATGGTAGAATTTTTGATTTATGTAAAACTGGGTTTATAGAGGGAACTCTTATAATACCAAGTTTTGTTTTAGATGAATTAAGACATGTCTCTGATTGTTCAGATTCTTTAAAAAGGGTTAGAGGAAGAAGAGGTTTGGATATCTTAAACAAAATTCAAAAAGAGCTAGATCAAGCTGTTGAAATTTGGGAAGGTGATTTTCCAGAAATAAGTGAAGTTGATAGTAAATTATTAAAACTTGCACAAAAATTAGAAGGTAAAGTTCTTACTAATGATTATAATTTAAATAAAGTTGCAGAGGTTCAAGGGGTTCCAGTTCTTAATATTAATGAATTGGCTAATGCTATTAAGCCAGTTGTTTTACCTGGTGAAGAAATGACAATTACAATTGTTAAGGATGGTAAAGAACCTAGTCAAGGTGTAGCCTATTTAGATGATGGAACAATGATAGTTGTAGAAGGTGGAAGAAAATACATGAATACAGAAATTAAAGTTGATGTTACATCTGTTTTACAAACTGCAGCTGGTAGAATGATATTCGCTAAGAAGAAGGATTAGTTTTATGAAAAATGTAGCAATTATACTAGCAGGGGGAAAAGGAAAAAGAATGGAAGCTCCTGTTAGTAAGCAATTTATAGATGTTCAAGGAAAACCATTAATATATTATACTTTAAAGCAATTTGAAGAATGTTCAGATATTGATGAGATAATTTTGGTATTACCTAAAGATGAAATTGAGTATTTTGAAAAAAATATTCAAGCTAAGTATAATTTTAGAATTTCTAAAATTGTTGAAGGTGGTACAGAACGTAGTAATTCTGTGTATAATGCTATAAAAAAGGTGAAAAAAGCTGATGTTGTTTTAATTCATGATGGGGCTAGAGCATTTGTTAGTAAAGAAATTATATTAAATGGAATCAAGTATGCTAAGGAATTTGGGGCTGCTGCACCAGGTGTAGTACCTAAGGATACTATTAAGTTAAAGGATAAAAATTCTTTTTCAAAAGAGACATTTAATAGGAATGATTTAGTTGCAATACAGACACCTCAGTGTTTTAAGTATGAAATAATTAAAACATGTCATGAGAAGATACAGACTGAAAATATAACGCCTACTGATGATACTATGGTAGTTGAGTACTATGGGAATAAAGTATATCTTTATGAAGGTAGTTATATAAATATTAAGCTTACAACAAAGGAAGATTTAATTCTTGCAAATGTTTTTGCAAGTGGTAATATAATATAGTCATAGCGTCTTATTGACATGAATAAAATTAACATATATAATTATTAAAAGTTAGAATTAAATATGCAAAACGATGATAAAGACTAGTAGAAGCAACCTTTTGCAGAGAAAGAATTCACCGGCTGAAAGATTCTTACCCATGCTTTGAACCTACTTTGGAGTGTAGCAAAACTATCGGTTTAATACCGTTATCATGATTAGAGTACAAATTTAGGTGGTACCGCGAGATATATTACTCGCCCTAATAATATTTAGGGGGAGTTTTTTTGTATTTAAATTTAAAATTTAGGAGGTATTTTTAAGATGAAAATGTCAAATATGCTAATTTCTACATTAAGAGAAGTTCCAGCAGAAGCAGAAATAGAAAGTCATAAGTTAATGTTAAGAGCAGGTCTTATGAGAAAGAGTGCAGCAGGTATATATAATTTTATGCCTTATGGTTTAAAAGCTTTAAAAAAAGTTGAAGATATAATAAGAGATGAAATGGGAGAGGCTGGTGCAGAGGAACTATTATGTTCAGCTATAATTCCATCAGAACTTTGGAAAGAGTCAGGAAGATGGGATGCTTATGGTGCAGAGATGTTCAGAGTAACAGATAGAAATAATAGAGAATTTTGTTTAGGACCAACTCATGAAGAAGTATTTACTGATATTGTTAGAAATACTGTTAAGTCATATAAGCAAGCTCCTCTTAATTTATATCAAATTCAAACAAAGTATAGAGATGAAAGAAGACCAAGATTTGGTGTTATGAGATCAAGAGAATTTATAATGAAAGATGCTTATAGCTTTGATATAAATCAAGAAGGATTAGATATTGCTTTTAATAAAATGCATGATGCGTATGTTAATATATTTACTAGATGTGGATTAGATGCTAAATGTGTTGAGGCTGATTCAGGAGCAATTGGTGGATCAAATTCAGCTGAATTTATGGTTAAATCAGCTGTAGGTGAAGATGATATAGCATTCTGTACTAAGTGTGATTATGCAGCTAATATAGAAAAAGCTAAAACAACACCAGATGTAGAGCCTCAAATAGATATGTTAGCTATTGAAAAAATAGAGACACCAAATGAAAGAACAATAGAGGAAGTTGCTAAGTCATTAGGAGTTTTACCTAAAAATACAGTAAAAACATTAATTTTTAAAGCTGATGATAAAACAGTTGCTGTATTTGTTAGAGGGGATAGAGAAGTTAATGAAACTAAAGTTGCTAATGCTTTAGGTGATGTACTTAATCTTGATATGGCTAGTGATTCAATGGTAAGAGAAGCTACTAATGCAGAGTGTGGTTTTGCTGGTCCAATAGGAATAAAAGTTGACGAAATGTTAGTTGATGAAGAAGTTACTAAAATGTTTAATTTTGTTGTTGGTGCTAATGAAACAGGATATCATTTAAAAAATGCAAATTATGGTAGAGATTTTGAAGGAACTGTTGGTGATTTTAGAAATATCGTAGAGGGTGAAAAGTGTCCTTGTTGTGATGGAACAATAACAATAGCTAGAGGAACAGAGGTTGGACATATATTTAAATTAGGAACAAAATACTCTGAGTCTATGGGAGCTATGTTTATAGATGAAAATGGGAAAAGTAAGCCTTTCTTAATGGGATGTTATGGAATAGGTGTTACAAGAACACTTGCGTCTATTATAGAACAACACAATGATGAAAATGGTATAATATGGCCAATGGAAGTTGCTCCATATCAAATTTCAGTAATTCCTGTAAATGCTAAAAATGAAGAACAAATGACTGTTGCTACAGAGATTTATGAAAAACTTAGAAAAATGAGATTTGATGTTCTTTTAGATGATAGAAATGAGAGAGCTGGAGTTAAATTTAAAGATGCTGAATTATTAGGTGTACCAATGAGAATTACAGTTGGTAGAGGGGTAACTGATGGTGAGCTTGAATTTAAATTAAGAACAGCAGGTGAAGCTGAAACTGTTAAAATAGCTGAAATTTATGATAGAATAAATCAAGAAATTAACAAATAAAAAGAATTTTAAATAATATAGATAGAAGGGGATGTTTGAAACATCCTCTTAAATAACAAGGAGGTAAAGGGATGAAGATATATAACACTCTCACTAAGAAAAAAGAAGAATTTAACTCGATAATACCAGGGGAAGTTAGTATGTATGTTTGTGGACCTACAGTATATAACTTTTTCCATATAGGTAATGGTAGAACATTTATTGTCTTTGATACAATAAGAAAATATTTTGAATATAGAGGATATAAAGTCAATTTTGTTCAAAACTTTACTGATATAGATGATAAGATGATAAGAAGAGCGAATGAAGAGGGATGCACAGTTAAAGAGCTAGGTGATAAATATATAAATGAGTATTATCAAGATGCTGATGGTTTGAACATAAAGAGAGCTACTGTAAATCCAAGAGCTACTGAATTTGTAAAAGAAATTATAGAGTTTGTTGAGGGGCTTATAAAAAAAGGTGTAGCATATGAAGTTGATGGGGATGTTTACTTTAGAACTAAATCTTTTGAAAATTATGGTAAGTTATCAGGGCAAGATATAGAACAGTTACAATCAGGAGCAAGAATAAATGTAGATGAAAGAAAAGAAGATCCTATGGATTTTGCTTTATGGAAAGCTAAAAAAGAGGGAGAACCAGCTTGGGAAAGTCCTTGGGGTGAAGGTAGACCAGGATGGCATATTGAATGCTCATGCATGGCAAAGAAGTTACTTGGTGAAACAATAGATATTCATGCTGGAGGATCAGATCTTGCTTTTCCACATCATGAAAATGAAGTAGCACAAAGTGAGTCTTTAACAGGTAAGCCATTTGCACACTATTGGATGCATTCAGCTTTTGTAAATGTGAATAATCAAAAAATGTCTAAGTCATTAAATAATTTTAAAACTGCAAGAGAAACTTTAGCTGAATATGATGCAGACATTATAAGATTTTTAATGTTATCAGCTCATTATAGACAACAACTAAACTTTAGTGCAGATTTATTAGAATCAGCTAAGGCATCAATGGAAAGATTATATAATGCAGTAACTAAATTAGAAGAAATTATAGAGAGTTCTATTTTAGATGGAATAACTATTGAAGAAGAAAAATATTTTGAATCTTTAAATCAATATAGAGAAAGATTTATTGTTAAAATGGATGATGATTTTAATACAGCGGATGCAATAACTGCTATATTTGATTTAGTAAAGGATATTAATACTCATATGAGTAATGAAAATTCAAAGGAACTTGCTAAAAAAGTGTTAGATTTAGTGAGAGAACTTGGAGCACCACTTGGAATTTTACAAAATTCCACTAAAGTTGATCTAGATTCAGAAATAGATGCATTAGTTCAAGAAAGACAAGACGCTAGAAAAAATAGGGATTTTGCAAGAGCGGATGAAATTAGAGATGAATTAAAAGCAAGAGGTATAGTTTTAGAGGATACACCACAAGGTGTTAGGTGGAAAAAGATTTAATATATACAGGAACTATCTTAGGTATAAATTTCTAAGATAGTTTTTTATTTAAAAAGTTTTATTGAATTTATCAAAAAAACAATATATTTGTCTTTTGTAAAGATAAAATTTGACGATAAATAAAATAAAGAGAGAAAAAGTGCGATTTAAAAGGTTAATACTTAATTGAAATGTTGAGTTATTATAGTATTAAATATATAATCTATATTAGTAGATGTAGATTTTATAAATATAAAATTAATTTATATAAAATTAATTTATATAAAATTTTAAGTTATCTGAATACTATGAAGTCTATTTCTATCTAAGGAGAGAGAAATATGTTAGAAAATATGTTACTAAAAAAATATACAAAGCAAGAAGCTATGATGCTTAATTCATTACAATTAGCATTGATTGGAGATGCTATTTATGAAGTATACATAAGAAATTATATACTTGCTAAAAATAGTGGATTATCAGCACATAAGATACATGTGAAAGCAATTAATTATGTGAAAGCAAAAGGGCAAAGTGATATAATGCAGATTTTAGAACCTGTATTGACAGAAGAAGAACTTAGAGTATTTAAAAAAGGAAGAAATACTAAATCAGCTACAGTACCTAAAAATGCTAGTGTTAGAGATTATAGAGCAGCAACAGGTTTTGAAGCATTAGTTGGTTTTCTATATTTGAGTTCACAAGAAGATAGATTAATAGAATTATTAAATATAGGAATTGATGAATTTGATAAAAGATAATTTTAATATTGTATCTTATAATGAGACTAAAAGTTATATATAAGTTTTATCTTATGTATAAACCAAAAATGAAAAGAGGTTAGAGTATGACGAAATCAGAAAATAAAGCTAGACAAATGAGACAATATCAAAAAAGCATGGAAAAAATGCAAAGAAGAGAAAGATATGAGCAAAAGGTAATTGAAGCTCACGGTTTAGAAAATGTTAATGAAGGAAGAGAAGATTTAGTTGAGGGAAGAAATGCTGTTATAGAATTATTAAAATCAGGAAGAACAACTATAGAACAAATATTCATAGCTAATGGGAAAATAGAAGGATCTATTACAAAAATAATTGCATTAGCAAAAGAAAAGAAAGTAATGATTAAAGAGGTTGATAGAAAAAAATTAGATTCATTAAGTGAAACTAATGCTCATCAAGGTGTTATAGCTCAAATTACACCGTTTAAATATAGTGAAGTAGAAGATATCTTAGAGTATGCAGAGTCAAGAAATGAAAAACCTTTCATAATCATATTAGATGAATTAGAAGATCCTCATAACTTGGGTTCAATAGTTAGAACAGCTGAACTTTGTGGTGTTCATGGAATTATAATACCAAAAAGAAGAAACGTTGGTGTTACAGGTACTGTTTATAAAACAGCAGCAGGAGCTATAGAACATATGAAAATAGCAAAAGTTACTAATATAAATAATGAAATAGATAAACTAAAAGCTAAAGGCGTATGGGTATATGGAAGTGATATAAGAGGAACAGAGTTTAGTTATAATGTTAATTTCTCAGGAGCTTGTGCCTTAATAATAGGTAATGAAGGAAAAGGTATGTCAAAATTAACAGCTAAGAAATGTGATTTGCTTGTTAAAATTCCAATGATAGGAAAAATAAATTCATTGAATGCATCAGTTGCAGGTGGAATAATGATGTATGAAGTGATGAAATCCAGATTATTAAAGTAAGAGAGTGAATAGTGAATATTATCTTTATAGATGCTTATAATGTAATAAATAGCTGGCCTGATCTTAAAAAGCTTATAAAAGGTAACGAACTTGAGAATGTTAGAAAAAAACTTATTGAGAAAATTGAAAATTATTCTTCTTATAAAAATTGTAAAGCTTATATAGTTTTTGATGCTCATAAAGTAATTAATAGTGAAGAAAAAGAAGAATTTGTGGGAAAAAATAAAAAAGTCAGTATAGTTTATACAAAGGGTGGAGAGACTGCTGATGGATATATAGAAAGAAAAGTTGATGAATTTGGAAAAAAGTATGAAGTTGTTGTTGTAACATCTGATAATTTAGAACAACAAACAATTTTTCAAAGAGGGGCAACAAGAATGCCTTCATTAGAATTTTACAATGAAGTGGTAAAAGTAGAAGAAATAATAAGAGTAAGAACTAAGAAAAATATAAGTTTAAATAGAAACTTGTTAGGTGATAGTATTAGTGATGAAGTAGCAACAGCATTAGACAAACTTAGAAAAAGTGATATGTAAACTTAAATATTAAATTTTCCTGAAATGGTCTAAAGGGGGAGAGTATATGATGGTAGGGAATTTGTTGACAGAACAAGAATTATTAGTAAAAGCTGATGAAGTTATTGTTAAAGAAGCTCAAGAAGGAAACGTCATAGCGCAAGAGATAATAATAAATAAATATGAGCAATTTGTAAGAGTGAAAGCTAAATCCTATTTTTTAATAGGTGCTGATAAAGAAGATATTTACCAAGAAGGGATGATTGGTTTATATAAAGCAATACGAGATTTTAATAGTGAAAAAGAAAGTTCATTTAAAGCTTTTGCTGAGTTATGTGTTACTAGACAAATAATAACAGCTATAAAAACTGCAACACGCCAAAAACATATACCATTGAATACATATGTTTCTTTAAATAAACCAATATATGAAGAAGATTCAGAAAGAACTTTATTAGATGTAATAGATGGACTAAGAATAACAGATCCAGAAGCTTTAATTATTGGGCAGGAAGAAGTTGCAAATATTGAAGATAAAATAAAGAAAGTATTATCCAATTTAGAAATGGAAGTTTTGAACTCATATTTAGATGGAAAAACGTATCAAGAGATAGCGATAGACTTGGATAGAGAAGCTAAGTCTATAGACAATGCATTACAAAGAGTAAAGAAGAAATTAGAAAAATCTTTTAGTGAAAAAACTACATAGAGATTTGCCAAGATTTTATTGACAAAAATCAGTATTAGTAGTAAACTCATTAAAGTATAGAGATAAATTAAAACAAGTATAAAGTTGCTCATGTGGCTCAGTCGGTAGAGCGTCGCCTTGGTAAGGCGGAGGTCGTCGGTTCAAGTCCGATCATGAGCTCCAAAAATTGTAAAACGGAAAACACTAGGCGAAGTTTATTTATTAAAAAGGAGGAATTTACAATGTCAAAGGCTAAATTCGAGAGAAGTAAACCACACGTAAACATTGGAACAATAGGTCACGTTGACCACGGTAAAACAACATTAACAGCTGCTATAACATCAGTTTTAGCACAAAAAGGTGGAGCTGAAGCTTTCAAATATGATGAGATAGATAAAGCACCAGAAGAGAAAGAAAGAGGAATCACAATCAACTCAGCTCACG
>JBOGCE010000008.1:0-119448 GCA_051656585.1 Sarcina sp.
GCTGATTTGTAATCAGCAGGTTATCGGTTCAAGTCCGATTATCAGCTCCATGAGGTGGGGTTCCCGAGTGGCCAAAGGGAACAGACTGTAAATCTGTCGTCGTATGACTTCGAAGGTTCGAATCCTTCTCCCACCACCAAAGTAGACACTAAGATAAGTGTCTACTATTTTTTAAGCTTTTTACGTTATAAAATTAGACAATTGAAAAATGAGACTCTTATCAAGAGAGGTGGAGGGAGAGGGCCCAATGAAACCCGGCAACCAGTTTTTGAAGAAGAACTAAGGTGCCAATTCCTGCAAGATTTTTGCTTGCGAGATAAGAGGAGCTTAATATATTTATAGATATTGAGTCTCTTCTTAGGAAGAGGCTTATTTTTTTAATTATAAATATATCAAAATATTAATAAACGCAGAGAGGAGGTAGTTATTTAACATATTGTTAAATAACGAATGATTATGAGAAGATTATTTACATCAGAATCAGTAACAGAAGGACATCCAGATAAAATATGTGACCAAATTTCAGACTCAGTTTTAGACGCTATCATGGCAAAAGATCCAGAGGCTAGAGTAGCTTGTGAAACTGCTGTAACAACAGGATTAGTAGTAGTTATGGGAGAAATAACAACAAACTGCTATGTTGATATTCCTAAAGTTGTTAGAGAAACAATTAGAGAAATCGGATACGATAGAGCTAAATATGGATTTGACTGTGATACATGTGCTGTAATGACAACAATAGATGAGCAATCAAGAGATATAGCTATGGGAGTTGACGAGGCTTTAGAATCAAGAGAAGGGCAAAAAGACGATGTTGAAGCAGTAGGAGCTGGAGATCAAGGAATGATGTTCGGATTTGCTACAAATGAAACAGAAGAATTTATGCCAGCACCAATAGCTATGGCTCATAGATTATCAAGAAGATTATCAGAAGTTAGAAAAAATGGAACACTTCCATATTTAAGACCAGATGGTAAAACTCAAGTTACAGTTGAGTATGAAAATGACAAACCAGTTAGAATAGATACAATAGTTATCTCAACACAACATGGTGAAAATGTTACTTTAGAGCAAATCAAAGAAGATTTAATGGAACATGTAATAAAAGCTGTTATGCCAGCTGAATTATTAGATGAAAATACAAGATACTTCATTAACCCAACAGGAAGATTTGTTATTGGAGGTCCTCAAGGAGATGCAGGACTTACAGGTAGAAAAATTATAGTTGATACTTATGGTGGATATGGTAGACACGGTGGTGGAGCTTTCTCAGGTAAAGATTCAACTAAAGTTGATAGATCAGCAGCTTACGCAGCTAGATGGGTAGCTAAAAACTTAGTTGCTGCAGGTGTTGCAGATAAAGTAGAAATACAAGTAGCTTATGCTATAGGTGTTGCTAAACCAGTTTCAATAGTTGTAGATACATTTGGAACAGGAAAAATTGAAGATGCTAAAATTGTTGAAATAATCAATAAAGTATTTGATTTAAGACCAGGAGCAATCATTAATGAATTAAACTTAAGAAGACCAATATATAAGCAAACAGCTGCTTATGGACACTTCGGTAGAACAGATGTTGAGCTTCCATGGGAACAATTAACAAAAGTTGACGAAATCAAAAAATATCTTTAATTAGAATAAAAAAAATCAGTAGTTTTAAACTACTGATTTTTTTTATTTATTTTAACTAGTTTTCATGAACTAAATCTCCGTTTACAAAAACTGATTTGATTCTAATTTCTTCATCAAATAATAATAAATCAGCATCAAATCCTTCTGCGATTTGTCCTTTATGATCTTCAACTTTACAATGTCTAGCTGGATTATAAGAAGCCATTTTAACAACTTCATATAAAGGATATTTAGTATTTTGATAAATATTTCTAACAGCGTTATCAAGTGTAAGAACAGAACCAGCTAAAGCTCCATTAAGAAGTCTAGCAGCTCCATCTGCAACTATAACATCTTGACCACCAAGGCTATATTTACCATCAGGCATACAACAAGCCATCATTGCATCTGTTATTAATAAAGTTTTATCTGTTCCTTTATTTTTATATGCAACTCTAAGACTTGGATAAGCTATATGAATACCATCGGAAATAGTTTCTGTTGTTATATCTGAATCAAATACAGCTCCAACAACTCCAGGCGCTCTATGAGTGAAACCTGACATTGCATTGAATAAATGTGTTGCATGTGAACATCCACATTTTATCCCTTCCATAGCTTCTTCATAAGTTGCTTTAGTGTGGCCCATAGAAGCAACTATGTTTTTACTTGCAAGATACTTTATAAGTTCTTTAGAACCTTCAACTTCTGGTGCTAATGTTAAAGAAACTACAGCATCTTCATAATCTCCAACAATTTTTTTGAAGTTTTCAACTGATGGATTTAATACATAATTAGGATTTTGAGCACCTATAGCTTTTTCACTTATAAAAGGCCCTTCAAGGTGTGCTCCTAAAACATTAGCTCCGCCTGTTCCATTTTCTTTTGCATGTTTAATTGCTTTCATAGATTTAACTATATCATCAGCACCCATAGTCATTGTTGTTGGTGTGAATGATGTAGTTCCTCTAGTAACAATTACTTTTGCTATTGAATTTATCGCATCAATAGTTCCATCCATAGTATCATGTCCACCAGCACCATGAATATGAACATCAATAAATCCAGGTGCTAAATAAAGACCTTTTGCATCTATAACTTCATCATAATTTAAATTTTCTGGATTTATTTTTTTTATTTTACCGTTTTCTATTAAAACATTACCTTCTTCGATTCTATCTAAATAGATAATTTTACAATTTTTTATTAACATAAAAAAACCCTCCTTACTCTGCTAAATATATATTAATTCATTTCAATAATAGAAGTCAATTGATAACCTTGATATAAATTATTTGAAAAGAGTAAATATGATATAATTATAGTAAGATAATTTATTTTTAGGAGTTAAAAATGGAAGAATTAAAAGGTATTGTTGAGAGTATAGTATTTAAGAGTGAGGATACAGGGTATACAGTTATAAGGTTTAGAGTAGGCACAGAAGTTCATACGGCTGTTGGTAACTTTATGAATATTAAGGAAGGGCAAACTTTAAAATTACTTGGAATGTGGATATCACATCAAACTTTTGGACGACAGTTTAAAATAGAAGAATTAGAAGAAATACTACCGACATCAAAAGAAGGAATAGAAAGGTATTTATCATCAGGCGTAATACATGGGATAGGACCAGTAACAGCTAAAAAAATCATTTCTAAGTTTGGAGAAAAGACATTAGAAATATTAGATAATAATATAGAATTATTGAAACAAGTTGAAGGAATAGGAAAAAAGAAGTTAGAAATTATAATAGAATCTTATAATGAACAAAAAGAGCTTAAAAATATATCGATATTTTTTCAAGAGCATGGAATAAGCATGAATCAAACTCTTAAAATATATAAAAAATATGGAAATATGACTATTGATATAGTAAAGGATAATCCGTATATTTTATGTGATGAAATTTCAGGAATTGGATTTAAAACTGCTGATAAAATTGCAAGAGCAATAGGTATAGATGAAAAATCGAGTTTTAGAGTGCAAAGTGCAATTAGATACGTAATTAATAATTTTTGTGCACTTGGTAATACATATATGCCTAAAGAGGATTTAATTAAAAATTTAATAGAAAACTTGGGTGTAGAAAAAGAAATAATAGAAGAAAATATAATTAATGCAGGTTTAGATAATAAAATAAGAATAGAGATGCTTGAAAATCATGAAGGTGTTTTTACAATTCTGTATTATTATAGTGAACTTGGGATAACTAATAAGATTTTAACTTTAGCTATAGCAAATTTTCAAAATATTAATGTTGATATAGAAGATTTGATTGTGAGATTTGAATCTGACAATGGAATAACTTTTGCTCCATCGCAAAGAGAGGCTATATTAGGTGCATTTATTAACGGATTAGAAATAATAACTGGAGGTCCAGGGACTGGAAAAACTACAATAATAAAGGCTATTATTGATATATTTGAACAATGTAAAAAAAAGGTAGTATTAGCAGCACCAACAGGAAGAGCAGCTAAAAGAATGTCAGAATCTACTGGTAGAGAAGCTAAAACTATACATAGATTATTAGATATGGTAGTGACTGATGATGAAGAAGAAAAAGTGTTTCAAAAATTTGATTCAGAACCGATAGATGCTGATGTTGTAATCGTAGATGAAGCATCTATGATAGATGTTGCATTAATGAATAATTTACTTAAAGCAATAAAGGTAGGAACTAGATTAATAATTGTTGGAGATATAGATCAATTACCATCTGTTGGACCTGGGAATGTTTTAAGTGATTTAATAGAAAGTGAGTTTACAAAGGTTGTAAGACTAGGAGAGATCTTTAGACAAGGTAAAGAAAGTATGATTGTAGTAAATGCTCATAGAATTAATAAAGGAGAAATGCCATTTTTAAATGAGAAAGGCAAAGATTTCTTTTTTGTTAAGGAAGACATACAAGAACGAATGGTTGCAACTATAGTAGATTTAGTAAATAGAAGATTACCTAGTTTTAATAAATCATGGGATAAATATAAGGATATTCAAATATTAGCACCTATGAAAAAAGGTAATATTGGTGTAATAAATTTAAATCAAAAATTACAGGCTTCACTTAATGAAAAGAAGGATTATAAAAATGAGAAGACCTTTAGAGATATTGTTTTTAGAGAAGGGGATAAAGTAATGCAAATTAAAAACAATTATACTCTAAAATGGACTAGAGTTAATGGATTTGGAGAGCGTGAAGGTGAAGGTGTATATAATGGAGATATGGGATTTATAGAATCAATAGATAATGAGGCAAAAACTATAGCTGTTATTTTTGATGATGAAAGACGTGTTGTTTATGATTTTATGTTTTTAGATGAGTTAGAACATGCGTATGCAATTACTATTCATAAAAGTCAAGGAAGTGAATTTCCTGTAGTTATTATACCTGTTTATATGGGACCACCATTTCTTATGAATAGAAATTTAATATATACAGCGATAACAAGAGCAAGACAATTAGTAGTTGTTGTTGGTGTTCCACGAGCGTTGAAATTTATGGTTGATAATACTGATAGTATGAAGAGATATTCTTCTTTGAAATGGAGAATACAAGAAATTATAAAAAATGATGCTTTTGAAAGTATGGTAGATAAAACTGAAAATATTGATTAATTATTTAAGGAGGAAATTATGAGAAAAGATAGTTATTATAATGGTTTTAAAAATGGTATTTTAGGAATACAAGAAGCTCTTAGATGTGAAGATAAAGTCATAAATATAATAGCAGAACCTTATAAGAGTGGAAATCTCATAGAAAGTATAATTAAATCAAATAGAGACAATGAAATTTTATATTTAAGTTCAAAAAAAAATGATGTAATAGAAAAATATAATATAGAATATTCAGTTTTTGAAGAAATTACAAATAAAAAATTATTGTATGATCTTATGATTATTGATGATTTAAGTTTTTTTTCAAAATACACTAAAGCGGAAATAACAGAATTAGTAGCATTATTGTATAAAAATTCTAGGAAAATACTTGTATTTAGTATAGAAGCAATAATCAATAATACATTAAATATGTATATTTCAACACAGACGCAAGAAACTCATTTCAAAGAACCAAGATCAATTGTAACAAGATTTGATTTAAAAAAAAAATACCAGAAATATTTTATAAATATTTAGAGTGGTTCTATAGTAAAGGTGAAAATACAGTTATATATGTTTCTAAAGATGAAGTTTTAGGAATTTATTATAAATTTAAAGAACTTGAGAGTGTTCTTAATCATGTAGAAATAAGTATTTATGATGGAAAAAATGAAGAGTTTTATAGAAATTTGAATAATAAAAAAAGCACTATTATTATACATACTAGTGTACAAGAAATTATTGATAATTTTGAAGATGCAAATTTAATTATATACAGTGATCAAAAAAAATTCTTTAATTATAAAGAAATAGTATTTTTATGTGGGCGATATTCTGTATTAAAACAAAAAAAAGAGTTAATACTTTTAAGTAGGAAAGATAGCGAAAATATAGATAAAGCAAAAAAAATTGCTAGAATATATAATATGATTCCTTGGAGGTATTAAAATTTTAAAATATATTTGGAATAGTTTTGTAGAGATAATATATCCGAAGAGTAATAAATGTCTAATTTGTGGATTAGAAAGTGATGATAAAGTTATATGCAATAATTGTTATAACGTGGATGCAGAGATACATGAGCAATATAAGTTTAATGGGCTTAATATTTATAGTAGTAGATATTATTCTTCTGAATTTAGAACATTATTATATGAGTATAAAATGAAGAAGAATTTTGAAGTTGGAGAATATTTTATAGAACTTTTGATAAAAAAAATTTTAGAAAAGAACTTAGAATTTGATTTTGTTACTTTTATACCTAGTAATAGTAAAACTAATAAAAAAAGAGGATTTGATAATGGATATTATTTAGCAAATGGTGTAGGGAAATATTTTGGAATTAAAGTGTTAAAACTTTTAGAAAAACGAGAAAGTGTAAGAGAACAAAAATATCTAGATGCTAAGCAGCGAGAAAAAAATATGTTAGATGCTTTTAGTATTTCAAAATGTAAAGAAGATATTAAAGAAAAACGGGTTTTAATTGTAGATGATATTGTTACAACAGGGGCTACATTAAAAATTTGTGGTGAAATGATAGAGGAAAATTATAGAGGAAAGATAATTTACTTGACTCTTTTAAAAAGTAGTATATAATAGTATTTGGTGCTAGGTCTGTGATTGAAAGTCGATGCCAGTTGCAGGCAAAACGATCCACGTAAGCTAAACAAAGTTTTAGTGAGCATGGTGCAGCTTAGAAGTAAGACCTGCCGAGAAAATCGAGAGGGTTAGTAGTGAGAGGTTGAATCCGGGTAGCGAAAGCTCCAGCAGGCGAGTGTGGGGTCAAAGATCAGGTCAGCTAGCATCTTTTAACTATTAGAATAATTCTAATAGTATTTTTTTATGTATAAACCTCTACATTTTACTATACTATTAAAAGGTTTACATGTCAATATTCAAAAATATGTAAAAAAAACAGGGATTTGAAGAAAAACAATTGAAAATTTAAAATTTTGAACAATCAATATATTTTTTTGGACATTGTAAGCTGATATAGTTAATAGTAAAATTAAAGACATAAATAACAATTAAATTAATTAATTAGTTTAACTGTTCGTGGAAAGGGGCTGAGCGTATGAAGGTAAAAATTCATGCTAGAAATATCAAATTAACAGAAGCTTTAAAAGAAACTGTGGAGAAAAAAGTTTTAAAACTTGAAAAATACTTTATAGAGGATGTAGAAGCAAAGGCAACTTTAAGTGTACAGAAAAATAGACATATTGTTGAGGTTCTTATTCCGTTTAATGGGATTTGTATAAGAGCAGAAGAATCAACAGATGATATGTATAAATCAATAGATTTAGTTGAAGAAAAATTAGAAAGACAAATAGTTAAATATAAAACAAAATTAAAAAGAGATGAATATAGTTCAGTAAGATATCCTGCTGTAGATAACGAACCAGAAATTCAAGAAGAAGAAAGTAAAATAGTAAAGGTTAAAAGATTTGATCTTAAACCTATGGATGCAGAAGAAGCTGTTTTACAAATGGAATTAATAGGACATAATTTCTTTGTTTACAGAGATGGGGAAACAAATGATACTAGAGTAGTGTATAAGAGAAAAGATGGTCATTATGGTCTTATTGAACCAGAAGATGAAAATTAAATTTTAAAATATAGAAAAAGTAGTGATAAAAGTATCACTACTTTTTCCTATTTAATATTCATTAAATTTATCTTGTTATATTTTTATTAAAGTGGTATATTGTAGAAAAATAGACAAGTTCGTATATGCTCGAAATATGGTTTGAGCGTTTCTACAGGGAGCCAAAATCCTAACTACGAATATATAGGTTTTACTATATGTTCCTTTTAGAACTTGGATTTGATAAATATCAGGAGGCAACATATGAAAATATTAAAAGATAAAATATTAAATGATGGAATAGTTAGAGAAGGAAATATTTTAAAAGTAGATAGTTTTTTAAATCATCAAATGGACATAAAGCTATTTAATGAAATAGGAAAAGAGTTTAAAAGAAGGTTTGAAGGACAAAAAATTGATAAAATTCTTACTATAGAAGCATCGGGAATAGGAATAGCAGCAATTGTATCGCAGTATTTTGATTTTGCACCGGTGGTTTTTGCTAAAAAAACAGAAAGTTTAAATTTAGATAGTGACTTATATGAAGCAAAAGTTCATTCATTTACTAAAAAGAAGACTTATAGTGTTAGAGTTGGTAAGAGATTTTTAAATGAGGGTGAGAATATATTAATAATTGATGACTTTTTAGCTATGGGATGTGCAGCAAAAGGTCTTATAGAAATAGTGAGACAATCAAAAACAAATCTTGTAGGAATTGGAATAGTAATAGAAAAAGGATTCCAAGAAGGACGAGAAGTACTTGAAGGCTTAGGTGCAAGAGTTGAATCTCTTGCAATTATAGAAAATTTTGATAATGGAAATATAAATTTCAAATAATTATCTAAAAGTTCTTAGTTTAGCTAAGAACTTTTTTTGCAAATACTTTAATTTATAAATTATAGTTTTAATAAATTAGACGAGAATTAGTTTATTTGAAATAAATTTTGAAAAAATATTTTCTTTTAAATTGCGTTCTACTTAGATAAGTTTTACTTTTAATTAATAATGTTTATAGTGAATAAATATTATTAATTAAATGAAAAATATTATGGAAAAAAGATTTAAAAATCACCTAAATAAAGAAGTTTAATTGAAAATATACTTACATAAGTGTTATAATTAACAATAAATATAAACGAGAATTGAGGAGAATGATAATGGGTTTTTTTGAAAAGGTATTTGGGAATTATAGTGATAGACAAGTAAAAAAAATAATTCCTGTAGTAGATAAAATAGATGCGTTAATTCCAACAATGGAAAAGTTATCAGAAGAAGAACTAAAAGGCAAAACTCAAGAATTTAGAAATAGACTTGCAAATGGAGAAACTCTAGATGATCTTTTAATAGAAGCCTTTGCAGTTGTTAGAGAAGCTTCAAGAAGACAGTTAGGGATGCAACATTATAGGGAACAATTGATTGGTGGAATAGTACTTCATCAAGGAAGAATAGCAGAGATGAAAACAGGGGAAGGTAAAACACTTGTTGCTACAGCTCCTGTATATTTAAATGCATTAACAGGAAAAGGGGTTCATGTTATAACAGTAAATGATTATCTTGCAGCGAGAGATAGAGAATTAATGGCGTCTGTTTATGAGTATTTAGGACTTACAACAGGGGTTATAGTTCATGGGCTTAATAATGAACAAAGAAGAGATGCATATAATGCGGACATAACATATGGAACAAATAATGAATTTGGATTTGACTATTTAAGAGATAACATGGTTATTTATAAGGAAGAAAGAGTTCAAAGAAAACTTAATTACTGCGTTGTCGATGAGGTTGACTCAATACTTATAGATGAAGCTAGAACACCGCTTATTATTTCAGGGCAAGGAGATAAATCTACTGATTTTTATAAGATAGCTGATTTCTTTGTAAAAAGACTTAAAGTTGATGAGCATTTTACTGTTGATGAAAAGGCTCATGCAGTTATGTTAACAGATGAAGGGGTAGAAGAGGCTGAAAAAGCATTTAATGTAGAAAACTATGCAGATGCTGAAAATATGCAATTACAACACTATATAACTCAAGCATTAAAAGCCAATAATCTTATGAAATTAGATAAAGATTATATGGTTAAAGGTGAAGAAATTATTATTGTTGATGAATTTACAGGAAGATTAATGGAAGGAAGAAGATACTCAGATGGTTTACACCAAGCTATAGAAGCTAAAGAAGGCGTAAAAATTAAGAGAGAATCTAAAACACTTGCAACAATCACATTCCAAAATTATTTTAGAATGTATGAAAAACTTTCAGGAATGACTGGTACAGCATTAACAGAAGAAAATGAATTTAGAGATATCTATAATCTAGATGTTGTTGTAATACCAACTCATAGACCTATTCAAAGAATAGATCAAAAAGACTTAGTATATAAAAATCAAAAAGGTAAATATATGGCTATAGTTGAAGATATTATTGAGACTAATAAAAAAGGTCAGCCGGTGCTTGTTGGTACAACAAGTATAGAAAAGTCAGAAATAATTTCTCAATTATTAAAGAAAAAAGGTATTCAACATAAGGTTCTTAATGCTAAGTACCATGAACAAGAGGCAGAGATAGTTTCTAAAGCAGGAGAATATGGTACTATAACTATTGCTACTAATATGGCTGGTAGAGGTACTGATATTAAACTTGGAGATGGTGTTAAAGAGGCTGGAGGTCTTAAAATTATTGGTACTGAAAGACATGAATCAAGAAGAATAGATAACCAGCTTAGAGGGCGTTCAGGAAGACAAGGAGACCCAGGTGAATCAAGATTTTATGTATCTTTAGAAGATGATTTAATGAGATTATTTGGATCAGATAAAGTTATTGCTATTGCTGATAAATTAGGTCTTGCAGATGATGAAGCTATAGAAAATGGTATGGTTACTAAAACTATAGAGAATGCACAGAAAAAAGTAGAAGGAAATAACTTTGATATAAGAAAGAGCCTTTTAGGATATGATGATGTTATAAATAAACAAAGAGAAATCATATATAGACAAAGAACAGAAGTTCTTGAAGGTGAAGATTTAAAAGAGTCAATATCTAACATGATAGAATCTATAGTATCAGACGCTATAGCTCTTCATATTAATGATGATGACGAAGATGATAGAGAAGCTTCAGCAAAATTACTTATTAACTATTTAGAAGATTTATTTCTACCAGTTGGAACATATAATGTTACTGATATTTCAAGTAAAGATACTGAAGAATTACAAGATATTTTAGTTGATAAAGCAAATGAACTATATAAAGAAAAAGAAGAATCAATTGGTTCTGACCAAATGAGGGAAATAGAAAGAGTTATCTTACTTAAAATTGTTGATACAAAATGGATGGATCATATAGATAATATGGATCATTTGAAACAAGGAATAGGACTTATGGCATATAAACAACAGGATCCTGTTCAAGCTTATCAACAACAAGGTAGCGATATGTTTGAAGAAATGGTAGATAGTATTCAAAAAGATACTGTTAAGTATTTATATCATGTAAGAGTTCAATCAGAAGCACCTCAAAGAGAACAGGCATTTAAAGAAACAGCAGCTACACATGGTGGAGATGATAAACCTGCTAAAAAGGAACCAGCAAAATCAGATAAAGTTGCAGGAAGAAATGATGCATGTCCATGTGGAAGTGGAAAAAAATATAAAAACTGTTGTGGAAGAGAAGTAGTATAATTGGTATATAAAATATCTATTATATAAAAATAACGCAAAAAACTTATTGAAATGATTTTTCAATAAGTTTTTTTTTGATATTTTAATACTTCAAGGAGTACTTTAGTGTAATATTATATTAATAAAAATTATTGAATTTCTTAATACATAAGTTATTCAATATATGGATATTTATAAATTTTGTATACTGTAAGTTTAATAAAAAGAAAAAATTATGAATTAATTAGATATAGATGGTAAAGAAAGACCTAAAATAACCTAATTAAGGATAAAGAAGTAATTTGCCTTTAAAAGTAAATAAATAAGCTTTGAGATAAGAACAAAAAAATACTAATCTTGTTGTGGGGAGAATAATTATTGTTTTAACTCAATTATACTAATTGAGGTGATAGGAAATGGAATCAAAAGAAATGATTATGGATTTACTTCTAGATTACATAGAGAAAAATCCTGTAAAAAACATAGGGAAAATAATAAACATAGCTAAAAAAGTTGCAACAAGCGACTATGACAAAAAAGGGATTCAAATGCTAGAAAGATTTTACAATGATATACCATCAGTAAAAGAACTTTTAGCTAGAGTAGGGGATGAAATAGACCCAGAAATAACAAGAACTTTCTTTAGAAACTTCGTTGTTAAAGGAATCTGGGAAGGTGGAGAAAAAAGAGATGCGTTCTACACAAAAACAGGTGGACACATACCTTTTGCTCTTTTAATAAGTCCATCTATGAAATGTAATTTAAGATGTATAGGATGTTATGCGAATGACTGGGATAAATGCAAACAACTTACATTTGAAGAAGTAGACAGTGTAGTAGGTCAAGCAAGAGATTTAGGAACACACTTTATGTTTGTTCTAGGCGGAGAACCTTACTTTGTAGACTTTATGTGGAAAATATATGAGAAATATCCAGATGTAGAGTTCCTTACATTCTCAAATGGAACTTTATTTACAGAAGAAACAGCAGAGAAAATATTAAAACTTAAAAACGTTGTTCCAATGTTCTCACTTGAAGGGTATGAAAAAGATACAGATTCAAGAAGAGGAGAAGGTGTATTCCAAAAAGTTATGGATGGTATGGATATACTTAAATCTAAGAAAATACCATTTGGAGTATCTTCAGCAACTGGATCACCTAACATTGATACAGTAATATCAGAAGAATTTGTTGATATGTGTATAAGTAAAGGTTCATTTATAAGCTGGTACTTCATGTTTATGCCTATTGGATCAAAACCTGATACATCACTTATGCTTAATCCAGAACAAAGATTAAGACTTGGTGCTAGAACACAAGAAATAAGACATACAAAACCATATGCAACAGTAGATTTCTTTAATGATTCACCATATGTTGGTGGTTGTATAGCTGGTTCATATTATTGTCATGTTACAGCTTCAGGAGATGTAGAACCATGTGTATTTGCTCACTTTACAGTAGACAATATTAGAGAAAAATCATTAGCAGAAATATTTGCAGGAGATTTCTTTAAAACATTATTAAGAAGCCAACCATACAATAAAAACTTATTAAAACCTTGTATGATGATAGACAACCCTAAAGTTGTTAGAAACATTATGAAAAAAGTTGGAGCAAGACCAACAGATGAAAGTGCAAGAGCTATGCTTGAAGATCCTAAATTCCAAAAAGAATTAGAAGATTTAGCAGAAACTTTCACACCACATGCAGATAAAGCTTGGAAAGAATTATACCCAGATTATAAATTCCAAACAAGAACAGAATATTTAGATGAATGTATTTCAAAAAATAAAGCAAGTAGAGAAAAAAAATAGTAAATTAACTCAATCTAAACTTATCAAGTTTGTTTTAGAATAGTTATTATATTTCAATTTTTTTACAAAGAATCATAGAAAAATTTTTTTTTAACTTAAATTTTCCTATGGTTCTTTATCTTTATAAATACCTATGTAAAATGGATATTTTTACCATAAAATGTTGTTAATGAGTATGTTATTGTAGTATTATTAATTTCATAGTTATTTAAAATATTTTAGGAATAGGTAGGAATGTAGGATGAATTATAATTTGAAATTTAGAAAAGCCACAATTAAAGATATTATGAGGATTATGAATATAATTGATGAAGCAAAAAAAAGTTTGAAAAATAATAATGTAGACCAATGGCAAAATGGATACCCTAATGAAGAAACAATAGAGCAAGATATAAAAAATCAAGAAAGTTATGTTATGACAGATATGGATGATGAAGTTTTAGGAACTGCCATGATATCTTTTAGAGGTGAGCCAACATATATTGATATAACTCAAGGAAAATGGTTAACAAATGAAGCATTTTGCGTTATACATAGAATAGCAATAAAAGAAAATTTAAAAGGTAGAAATTTAGCAAGGGATATGTTTAATTTTATTGCAGAATTATGCAACGAAAAAGAGATACGTAGTATAAAAATAGATACACATAATGATAATAAATCAATGATTAAATGTCTTGATAAAAGTGGATTTGTATATTGTGGAATTATATATGTTTGCGATGGTTCTCAAAGAGTTGCCTTTGAAAAAGTTCTAAGAAAATACATATAAAATAAAATTAATTAATATATATATACAGAAGTAATAAATAGGTGAATTAATTTTGAAAAAAATTTTATTGCTTAAACAAGAGAAGCAGTATGCAGCAAAGTTAAAATTAATATTAGCCGCTGGTGTAGGATGTCTAGTTGGAGGTATAAGTTTTCCTATAGTTAATGGAATCATAACAGTATCTGCAACTATTACCGCTGCTATAATCTCTTTAGGGATTGGTGTTTTGACTTATGAAACAATACTAAAAAAGTGTTTTAATTAATAGTATCATAGTTTACACTCTATAAAATCGTAGTATTTTATTTTCAGAAAATGGTGTATCTGAGCGAGGGACTAAGAGAGTTATTAATAAACCTGACTTAAAGATGTGAATCAAATTTAAGTCAGGTTCTTTTTATTTCTTTTTATTTTTTTTAAATTCGTCTAAAAATTCTTGTGAAATCTTTCTAAGAGCAGATCCAATTTCTTTATAAGCGTCATCATTAAGATTTGCTAAAGATATTCTAACAGACCATTCAGGTCCTTGGAAGCCACTCCCACCTAGAAGTACTATAGAAGATTCTTTTGCTAATTTATATAATACTTGTACAGGTTTATAATATTCTTCAAGATATGTGGCAAACTCTTCACCATAGTTTTCATCTGCCCAATCTAGTAAATTGAATTCAGAATAATAATTTGCACTTAAAGAATTATCTTTTAATTCCATTCTAAGACCTTCATATAATAATTTTTTTCTTCGATGACAGATTTCAATTGTTAAATTTTTATAGGAATTTTCTTTGTCTAACATAGCAAATGTACAGAATAAAGCCATTTGAACTTGTTGTGGAGTTGAAAGACCAGCAGTGTGATTTAAAGCTACTTGTCTACTATCAGCTACAATTCTATCAATAAATTTGATATTTTCAGGTGTAGTGCTAAGATGTCCATATCTAGAGATAAGTTCTTGCTGATATTTTTCTGGAAGTTTCTTTATTAATTTATCAAATACATTATTTTTATGTAAAGCTATAGTTCCAAGTCTCCAACCTGTTACACCAAAGTATTTAGAAAATGAATAAACACCTATAGTATTATAAGGTAATTCAGCCATTAATGAAGTAAAATCTTGAACAAAAGTACCATAAACATCATCAGATATAATCATTAAATCTTGATTATAATTTTTTACTATATCTGAAATATAACTTCTACATTCTGAATCTAGCGCAACAGATAGAGGATTACTTGGATTAACTATGAAAACAGCTTTGATTTCTGGATCTTTTAATTTATCAAGTTCATCTTCAGAGTATTGTCCTTGTTTCCCATCTTTTTTATTATCTGAATTAGCTACAACAGGAACTATTTGTAATTCATATCTAGGTAAAATTGGTATTTCTAAATATGGAGTAAAAACAGGAACCATTATGGCTATTTTGTCACCTTTTACTAAAAGGTTATTAGCTTTTAATGTATCGAATATGTAACACATAGCAGCTGTAGCACCTTCAACAGCAAAGATGTCAAAGTGTCCAGCATTATTAGCATCATAACCCATTTCTTTTGTTAAATAATCATGTACTAGAGATTCTATATGGCGTAGCATTCTATCAGGAAAAGGATAGTTATCACCTATAATAGCATCTGTAAGTTCATGAACAAACTCATCTTTGTCAAAATTTTTTTCTTTTATGCCATACTCTATTATTTGTTCTAAAAGTTCGATGCCAGATAAAGTTTTATTTGTAGAAACAAAATCTTTAAATCTAGCATAAATTCCTAGTTTGCTAGGCATTCCGCCAAGATCTTTTTCATCCCAAACTCTTTTAGATTCAGTTATAGCAAACTGTCCAAGAGTAAAGAAGGCTTCTCTAGGTGTTGTAGAGATCCAGTTAGGATTTCCTCTACCAGCATCTAATAACGCTCTAGTACTCTTCTTTTCTTTTCTTGTTGCTAAATTTATTAATTCATCCTTAAATTCAAAAGGACTAACTTTTCCATAAATATTTTCTATTTCTTCTTCTTGTATATTTCTCTTCATTTGGAAGCCTCCTAAGTTGAAATATTTTCTGTAAGCTTGTACTAAATAAAAATTTTCAAATAATAATATAAAAACGAATAGAAATTATTATAACACATTTATCATGCGAGTAAATGTATATTTGGTAATAGTATTTGCACAAATAAATATAAATATAAGTTAACTATATAATTCTGAAGAATTTTATTGTTTAAAATAAATTTTATATACTACAATTTTACATATTATATATTTTTTAAAAGTATATTGTGATAATTATAAAATAAAGAGTATTAATAATATTAAGAAGATAAAAATAGAAAAACACTTTGGAGACTAAGTTTTAAATTAAATAACAAATTAAATAACAAGAATACTAGTGGAAAATATGAATGGATTTTATAGTTAAATTTTGGATATTATTAAGGTGTTAAAGAAAAAATAAATTTAATAGCAATACTTTAAGTTAAAATAATTATCATTAAAAACATTAAATTTTTTAAAAGAAATATGTATTAATAAAGTATTAATGCGTAAATAAAAATGTTAAATGATTACATTTAATAAAAAGTCAAATTTGAAAAAGTTTTAATTTTTAGTATATTAATGGTATTTTTTAGATTATAAAGAAAAAACAAACGTTTGTATTAGAAATATAAAAAATATATGGAAAAATACTTTTTAATATTAAAAAGTTGGTGATTTTAATAAAATTAAAAGTTAATAATTTGTCATAAAATATCTATAAATTGGGGGTAATGTTAAAGTATAGATTGGCTTAACTACATTTCAAAAGTGAAGTTAAAATATATAGAAATAAAGAGTGATTAAGTATATAGATATTTTTTATTTAATTACTGAATTTTAAAAGGTCTTATTTTAAATTGGAGATGGTTTTTATGCAAATTACGAAGGAACAATTCAAAGAAGATTATCAAAGGGTTCTTAGAAATATTCAAATTGGTAAAAATGATGCAAATAAACCTTTGTATCAATATAATGCTTTAGCAAAACTAGTTGGCGAATATATTTCAGATGAATGGCTAGAAACAAAAAAATTAGAAGAACGATCAGACAAAAAAGTTTATTATTTTTCTATTGAATTTTTATTGGGTAGATTATTAGATAATACACTTATAAATTTAGGAATAAGAAAAATTTGTAGAGAAGGGCTTGAAGAGCTTGGAATAGAACTAAAAGATTTAGAAGAAGTAGAAGGCGACCAAGCTTTAGGAAATGGTGGGCTTGGAAGACTTGCAGCATGCTTTTTGGATTCAATAGCCTCAATAGGAATTTCAGGTCATGGTTGTGGTATTAGATATAAATATGGTTTTTTCAAACAAAAAATAATTGATAACAATCAAGTTGAAATTGCTAATGATTGGACTGAAGAAGGTTCTTTATGGGAAACTAAAAGAGTTGATAGAAGTGAAAAAGTTAGATTTTGGGGAAATGTTGAAACAATTGATGAAAATGGAGAACTAAAATTTATACAAAAAGATTATTCAGAGGTTTTAGCAATTCCATTTGATACACCAGTTGTAGGATATAAAAATGAGCAAATTAATACATTGAGATTATGGAGTGCAGAACCTGTTAAATCAGGATTTGATTATCAAGAATTTAATCATGGGCATTTTGTTAAAGCCATGGAATACAAAGATCAGGTAGAAGCTATATCAAATGTATTATATCCTGATGATTCAGAATATAATGGTAAATTGTTAAGATTAAAACAGGAGTATTTCTTAGTTTCAGCAGGACTTCAAAGTATAATAAGAACTTTTAAAGAAGAAGGCGGAGATGTAAGAGATTTTGATAAATACACAGCAATACAATTAAATGATACTCATCCAATTCTAGCAATACCAGAGCTTATGAGAATTTTTATGGATGAAGAAGGGCTTGGATGGGATGATGCATGGAGAATAACAGTAAATACTTTTGCGTATACAAACCATACAATTTTAGCAGAAGCTTTAGAAAAATGGGATGTTAATTTATTTAAACCGTTATTACCAAGAATTTATATGATAGTACATGAAATTAATGAGAGATATTGTAAAGATTTATGGAAACTTTACGAAGGGGACTGGGATAAGATAGCTGAAATGGCTATTATATCTAATGGTTATATTAAAATGGCAAATCTTGGGGTTGTTGGATCCCACAGTGTAAATGGAGTAGCAGAACTTCATACTAAAATTCTAAAAACAACAGTTATGAACGATTTATATAATGTTTTCCCAGATAAATTTAATAATAAAACAAATGGTATAACTCATAGAAGATGGCTTTTATCTTCTAATAGAGAATTAACAAAATTAATTGAAAGTAAAATTGGAAAAGATTTCGAGGCTGATACTGAAAAATTAAGAGATCTTATGAAATATGAGGATGATAAAAAATTTATAGAGAAGCTTAATGAAGTTAAACTCATAAATAAACGTAGACTTGTAAAATATATCAAAGAAAATAATGGAATTGATGTTGATGAGAATTCTATTTTTGATACACAGGTTAAAAGAATTCATGCTTATAAAAGACAAACTCTTAATATTTTTAGAATAATGGATTTATATAACAAACTTCTTGAAAATCCAGATTTAGATATTGTACCAAGAACATTTATATTTGCAGGAAAAGCAGCAAGCTCATATTCTTTAGCTAAAAGAATAATAGAACTTATAAATGTTGTTGGAAACAGAATAAACAAAGATACAAGAATAAAGGGAAAAATTAAAGTTGTTTATTTAGAAGATTATAAAGTTTCATTAGCAGAAATTATAATTCCTGCAACAGATGTTAGTGAGCAAATATCAACAGCAACTAAAGAAGCTTCAGGAACATCAAATATGAAATTTATGATGAATGGTGCCGTTACAGTTGCGACTATGGATGGTGCTAATATAGAAATTGCAGAGAGAGTAGGATCTGAAAATATAATAACTTTTGGATTAAGTAATGAAGAAGTTCTTAGTTACTATCAAAAAGGTGGATATTGTGCTTTAGATGAAATAAACAGAAATTTAGATCTTAAAAAAGTTATGAGTCAGTTAATAGATGGAACTTATAGGGGAGTTAATGGAAGCTTTATGGAGATTTATAATTCTATTGTTAAATATAATGATGAATTCTTTAATGCAAAAGATTTCCCATCATATTTAGAAGCACAAGATAAAGTTGATAGACTTTATAGAGATAGAAATAAATGGGGAAGAATTTGTTTGAATAATATTGCTAAATCAGGTTTCTTCTCATCAGATAGAACAATTGTAGAATATGCAAATGACATTTGGGGAGTTCCTTGTAGCTTATTAGATGTGAGAAAGTAATTTTGTTATTAGGGCAGTAATGTCTGCCCTAATTATAAATAAAAATGTTTTATTAAAATTAAGGAGAGAATTTTATGGAACTTACAGCTTATAAAAATTGGATGAATTCAGAAATCGTAAGTAAAGATTTAAAAGATGAATTAATGGGACTTAGTGATGATGAATTATATGATAGATTTTATAAAACTTTAGAATTTGGTACTGGTGGACTAAGAGGAGTAATGGGAGCAGGAACAAATCGAATGAATAATGTAACTGTTGCATTAGCAACTCAAGGATTTGCAGAATATCTTTTAGAAAAATTTGAAAATCCATCAGTAGTAATTGCTTATGATTCAAGAAATAATTCAAAAGAATTTGCGAAAGTAACAGCCTTAACTTTTGCAGGGAATGGAATAAAAGCTTATTTATATAAAACATTAGAGCCAACTCCTATTTTGTCTTATTCAGTTAGAAAGTTAGCATGTAATGGAGGTGTTGTAGTAACAGCTTCACATAATAAAAAGCAATATAATGGCTATAAAATATATGATGAGTTTGGTGGACAGGTAACATCAGATGCAGAAAAAGTTATAGAGTTTATAAAAAATATAAAAGACTTTTCTAAAATTAAACAGATATCTGAAGAAGAGGCTATAGAAAATGGACTTTTAGAGTATATAGATGATACTCTTTTAGAAAATTATTTTGAAAGAGTGAAAAATTTAATAAGTAGAAAAGAATTGGTTAAGTCAAAGGCAGGAGATTTAAAAATAGTTTATACACCACTTCATGGAACAGGAAATATTCCAGTAAGAAGAGTCTTGAGTGAACTAGGATTTAAAAATCTTTATGTAGTTAAAGAGCAGGAATTACCTGATGGAGAGTTTACTACATTAGTTTATCCAAATCCAGAAGATCCAAATGCTTTTAAATTAGCTATTAATCTTGCTAATGAAAAAAATGCTGACATTATAATAGGTACTGATCCAGATTGCGATAGGATAGGACTTGTGGCAAAGGACATAAATGGAAATTATAGAATTTTAACTGGAAATGAAACTGGAATGTTGCTTACAGAATATTTATTAAAAGCAGAAAAAGAGCAGGATACTATTTTACCAGGAAGTTTTATTGTGAAAACTATAGTAACAACAGAAGCTGTTAAACCTATAGCAAAAGATTATGGTGTTGATGTAATAGAAGTTTTAACAGGATTTAAATATATAGCTGAACAAATAAGAGAACTTTCTGACATACAAGGTAGAAAATATATATTTGGTTTTGAGGAAAGTTACGGATCACTTGCAGGAGATTTTGTAAGAGATAAAGATGCTGTTATGGCAAGTGCCTTAATTGCTGAAATGGTATTATTCTACAAAAGTAATGGTAAGACAGTTTTTGATGCGTTAGATGAGATATATAATAAATATGGTTATTTCAAAGAAACATTGGTTTCAGTAGAACTTGACGGACAAGAAGGAATTAAAAAAATATCTAATTGTATGAATGAATTTAGAAGTTTTAAAGAAACTGATGTAGCAGGAAGAAAAATAGAAAGTAAACTTGATTTTGAAAAAGCTTTAACAATAAGAGGTGTGGAACTTCCACATTCAAATGTATTGAAATTTAAACTAGAAAATAATTATTCCTTTATAGTTAGACCATCAGGGACAGAACCTAAAATAAAAATTTATTTCTCAATAAAAGAAAGTACTAAAGAAAAAGCAGATCAGGAACTTGAAATATTCAAGAAAGATGTTATGGAAATTGTAAATACTTTTTTACTATAAGATTTATTTTATAAAAGTTGATTTGGGAGGTGAATTTAGATGTTTACAGAATATGATAGTTATCTTTTTCATGAAGGAAAACATCATTCATGTTATAGGTTTATGGGGTCACATATTAAAGTGGAAGATAAAAAACAAGGTGTTAGATTTACAACATGGGCACCAAATGCAAAAAATGTTTACGTCGTTGGAGATTTTTCTAATTGGAAAGTTAGAAAGAAATATGCGCTTAAAAAATATACGGATAATGGTCTTTGGTCAATTTTTATAAAGGAAATAAAAAAAGGTGAGATATATAAATATGCTATAGAAACTGAAGATGGTGAGATTATTTTAAAAGCAGATCCATTTGCTAGACAATCAGAGCTTAGACCAATGACAGCATCAATAGTTACTAAAGCGAATAATTATAAATGGCATGATAAAGAATGGAGAAAGAAAAAAGTTAATCATTATGAAAGTCCTATGAATATTTATGAGATTCATTTAGGATCATGGAGAACTAATGGTAAAAAATTTTTAACCTATTTAGAAATAGCAGATCTTTTACCTAGTTATTTAAAAGAAATTGGTTATACACATGTTGAATTTTTACCTATAATGGAACATCCGTTAGATAGCTCATGGGGGTATCAAACTACAGGTTTTTACTCAATAACTAGTAGGTTTGGAACGGCAGATGAGCTTAGATATTTAATAGATAAATTACATCAGAATAATATAGGTGTGATACTTGATTGGGTTCCAGGACATTTTTGTAGAGATACACATGGACTAGCTAAATTTGATGGTGGAGCTGTATATGAGTATCAAGAGGAGTGGAAGGCAAATAATGAGGGCTGGGGAACTTTAAATTTTGATTTAGGAAGGCCAGAAGTTAAAAGCTTTCTAATTTCAAATGCAATTTACTATTTAAAGGAATTTCATTTTGATGGTATTAGGGTTGATGCTGTTAGTAATATGATTTATTTAAATTATGGACGAGATGATGCACCGTGGATAGTAGATAAAGAAGGTACAAATGTAAATAAATATGGTGTGGATTTTATAAAAGAAATGAATATTGCGATTAAAGAAAAATTCCCTAATAGTATTATATGTGCAGAAGAATCAACAACTTGGTCAAAGGTTTCAGCACCTATCGAGGATGGGGGATTAGGTTTCGATTTTAAATGGAATATGGGGTGGATGAACGACACTTTAAAATATATAGAGTTAGATCCTATATACAGAAAATATGAACATAATAAACTTACATTTGCAATGATGTATAACTATGATGAACATTTTATTTTACCAATTTCACATGATGAAGTAGTTCATGGAAAAAAATCTATGTTAGATAAAATGTGGGGAGATTATTGGACAAAGTTTGCATCATTAAAATTGTATAGAACTTATATGATAGGGCATGCAGGAAAAAAACTATCTTTTATGGGAATGGAATTTGGTCAATTTATTGAGTGGCGTGAATATGAAGATTTGGATTGGCATTTAGCAGAAGCTTATGAGCCACATACAAAGACTCATAAATTTTTTAAAGATTTAAATCATATCTATAAAAATTCAGAGGCTTTATGGAAATATGATTATGAATTAAAAGGGTTTGAATGGATAGAGCCAAATAATGCAGAGCAAAGTATTTATATATTTATGCGTAAATCTGATAAAAAGGCTGATACGTTGATATTTGTTTGTAACTTTACACCTGTGACTTATAAAGATTATAAAATAGGTGTTCCTTATGCAGGGGAGTATATAGAAGTTATAAATTCTGATTCTACTGAGTATGGTGGACTTGGAAATATTAATAAAAAAATATTAAAAGCAGTAGATGAAAAATATCATAATCAAAAACATTTTATAGAAATAACAGTGCCACCTATGGGAGCTTGTCTTTTTAGGGTGAAAAGGAGAGATTCTTAATGAAAATATTATTTGTTGCAACAGAGGCAGCTCCTTTTATTAAAAGTGGAGGTCTTGGAGATGTCGTAGGAGCTTTAAGCAAAGAGCTTGCAAGTCTAGATGAAGATGTAAGAGTTATTATTCCAAAGTATAAAGAAATAAAAGACGAATACAAAAAAGACATGCAATTTATAAAAAATATTTATGTTAAAGTTGGGTGGAGAAGTCAATATTGTGGTATTGAAACTTTAAGGTATAAGAATGTAACTTATTATTTTATAGATAATAAATATTATTATGATAGAGATGGTATCTATGGGTATTATGATGAAGCAGAAAGAGTTGCTTTTTTTGATAGAGCCGTATTAGAAACTATATCAGCAATAAACTGGTATCCTGATATTATTCATTGTAATGACTGGCAAACAGGCATGATACCAGCTTTATATAAGTTAGAATATAAATATAAATATGATACAAAAAAAGATATTAAAATATTATTTTCAATTCATAATTTATTCTTCCAAGGCAATTATAACAAAAATATTTTATCAGAGTTATTTGGATATAATTTAGATTCTTATAATGATGGAAGCATGGAGTTTTATGGAGATGCTAGTTTTATGAAAAGTGCACTAGTATATTCAGATAAAATATTAACAGTTAGTAATTCTTATGCAGAGGAAATTAAGACACCAGAATATGGAGAAGGATTAGATGGCTTTTTAAGATATAAAGCAGGTGATTTACTAGGCATAGTGAATGGTATAGATTATGAGGAGTTTAATCCTGAAACCGATGATGAAATCTATGAAAAGTACAATATAGATTGCATTGAGAAAAAAATGAAAAATAAACTTGAACTTCAAAAAGAATTAGGGTTACCTGAATCTGAAAGTGCTTGTGTGATTTCAATAATTTCAAGATTAACTAGACAAAAAGGAATAGACCTTATTAAATACTCTATTGAAGAAATTCTAAAAAGAGATGTGCAATTAATTATATTAGGTACAGGTGATTATGATTATGAGGAATATTTTAAATATTTAAAATATAAATATCCTGAAAAGGTATCAGCAAATATTAAATTTGATGTTACTTTATCTAAGAAAATTTATGCAGGATCAGATATGTTCTTAATGCCTTCTGCTTTTGAACCTTGTGGACTTGGACAACTTATCGCTTTAAGATATGGGACAATACCAATTGTTAGAGAAACAGGAGGACTAAGGGATACAATAGAACCTTTTAATAAATATGAGTGTACAGGAAATGGATTTAGTTTTTACCATTATGATGGACTAGAACTACTAAATTGCATGATAGAAGGGTTATATATATATGGATTAAAAGATAAATGGGAAAAATTGGTTGAAAATGCTATGAAGTCTGATAATAGTTGGGAAAAATCAGCTAAGATGTATTTAGAATTATATAAAAATTTAGTATAAATAGCAATTATAAAAATTTTAGTACTATAACATATAGAAATATACTTTTGACTTATTACAATTTTGATATTATTTGAGGGTGATTTTATGAAACATAACAAAGAGATTATATCTATGATTTTAGCAGGTGGAAAAGGAACTAGACTTGGAGTATTAACAGAAAGTATTGCAAAGCCAGCAATACCATATGGCGGAAAGTACAGATTAATAGATTTCCCATTAAGCAATTGTGCAAATTCAGGAATTGACACAGTTGGAGTTGTTACACAATATAAACCTAATGCGATTTATAATCACATAGGTAATGGTGAATATTGGAATTTGAAAAAAATTGATAAGTATGGTGTGAGCTTTCTACCACCATATAGAGATAAAGATAAAGAAAGTTATTATACAGGGACTGCAAACGCAATATACCAAAATATTAGATATATAGATAATTATAATCCTAAATATATTTTAATATTATCAGGAGATCATATTTATAAAATGAATTATGCTGATATGTTGAGTCATCATAAGATGATGAATGCTGTAGCAACTATAGCGACTATTGAAGTTCCAATGGAAGAGGCTAGTAGATTTGGTATCATGAATTTAAATGCAGACACAACTATAGATTCATTTGATGAAAAGCCGGAGATCCCAAGAAGTAACACAGCATCAATGGGTATTTATATATTTAATTGGCAAGTTTTAAGAGGATATTTAATTAATGATGAGAAAAAATTAAAATCAAGTCATGATTTTGGAAAAGATATAATTCCAGCTATGCTTGAAGCAGAGGAAAGAATGGTTGGATATAGATTTAAAGGGTATTGGAAAGATGTTGGAACAGTTGAAAGTCTTTGGAGTTCTAATATGGACTTACTAGATCACAAGTGCGAATTAAGTTTAAATGATAAATGGAAAATTGCTAGTAAAAGCGATGGATATGAAAAACATAAAGTTGGATTTGATGCTGTAATTAAAAATTCTATACTTGGTGAAAATTGTGAAATAGATGGTTATGTTCAAAAAAGTGTAATTTCTAAAAATGTAAAAATTGGGAAAGGTGCATTTGTTAAAAATTCAGTAATTCTCGCTAATGCAGTTATAGAGAAACACGCACATGTGGAAAATGCTATTATTGGTGAATATGCTGTAGTTAGAGAAGATGCTGAAGTTATTAAAAATGGTGGAGTAGCAGTTGTAGGATCTCATAAAGAGATAGCAAAAGACTCAGATAATATAGCATAAATAAATATTAAAATTAAATTTGAGGAGGAGACTATATTAATTTTCATAGTATGTAATATTTTACAGGGCAATTGATTGATAATATAGTCTTCTCTATTTTTATTAGAAGGTGATTTTGATGAACAAAAGGGAAAGTGGAATTTTAATGCACATATCTTCATTAAGTAATGAATTTGGTATAGGTTCATTAGGTGATGAAGCTTATGATTTTATTGATTTTTTAAGAGATAGTGGACAAAGATATTGGCAGGTTTTACCTTTAGGGCATACAGGATTTGGAAATTCTCCTTATCAATGCTTTTCAACAGTGGCTGGAAATCCTAATTTTATAAATTTAGAGGCATTAGTTAATAAAGGATTAATCTGTAAAACTGATTATCAGGGAATTAATTTTGGTTTAGATAAAAATAAAGTTGATTATGAAAAAGTTTTTGAAGAAAGAAGACCTATTTTATATAAAGCCTATGAAAAATTTAAAAGTTTATATGCAGATACATATAAGTATCATATTTTTGAAGCAAATAATAAAGATTGGTTAGAAGATTATAGCGAATTTATGTCTGTTAAAGAGTATTTAAAAATGAAACCACTTAAAGAATGGCCTGATGATATTAGATATAGAGAAAAACCAGCATTAGAATATTATAAAAGTTTATTAAAAGATAGAATAGGATTTTATAAATTTTTACAATATGAATTCTTTAATCAATGGAATAGTTTGCGTGATTATGCAGCATCTAATGAGGTAGCAATAATAGGGGATATACCAATCTATGTTCCAGAAGATAGTGTTGATATGTGGGTTACTCCTCATGTTTTCAAAGTAGATGAAAAGCATAATCCTACATTTATTTCAGGTTGTCCTCCAGATTATTTTTCAGAAGATGGACAAGTGTGGGGAACACCAGTATATGATTGGGAGTATTTAGAGAAATACAATTATAATTGGTGGATAGATAGAATTGATAATAATTTATTATTATATGATGTACTAAGATTAGATCATTTTATTGGATTTAATTCTTTCTGGCAAATACCATATGGAGCTAAAACAGCTAAAGATGGGGAATGGGTGAAAGGACCAGGAATTAAATTATTTAATGAAATTAGAAAAAGACTTGGTAATATAGAAATAATAGCAGAAGATCTAGGTGTAATAACAGATGAGTTTTTAGAGTTTAAAAAGCAAACTGGTTTTAGAGGAATGAAAGTACTACAATTTGCATTTGGACAATATAATTCAGAAAATTTACCATATCATTATGAAACAAATTCTGTTGCTTATGTAGGAACACATGATAATGAAACAGCTAGAGAGTGGTTTGAAATTAATAAGGAAAGTAAAGAAGGAAAATTAGCAAAAGAATTTTTAGAAATATCAGATGATGAGGACATTTCTTTTAGATGGATAAGAGCTATTTGGAATTCACCAAGTAATATTGCTATTGCAACAATGCAAGATATTTTAGAAATAGGACAAGAGGGAAGAATGAATAGACCTTCTACACTTGAGGGAAATTGGTCTTGGAGAATGGATGAAGGTGCATTGACTAAAGACCTTGCTAAAAGATTATATAGACTTACTAAACTTTCAGGTAGAATATATGATGAGAATGAGAAGTAGACTTAATGAAGGAGTAGAAAATGGAAATTAAAGAATTATACAGTTCAAGAAGTAGAAATGAGATAGTTTCTTTATTTAATTCTAGTGATTTTAGAAGAGTATACCATTTTAATGGAGAGCTTGGAGCTATATATTCAAAAAAAGGAACGAAATTTAGAGTTTGGACACCAGTAGCACATGAAGTGATTTTAGAACTATATAAGCAGGTTGATAAAAATATTTTTGTGTTAATATCAACTCATAATATGACAGAAATCAATGGAATATTTGAGTGTAAAATAAGTGGAGATTTAAATGGAGTTTATTATAAATATAAATTAGAAGTAGAAGGAAGATGGAATTCTGTTGTAGATATTTATGCTAAAAGTGTAAGTGCAAATGGTGAGTATGGATTAGTTGTTGATATGAGCAAGTGTAGTCCAAAAGGATGGGAAGATGATAAAGTACCAAAATTAAATAAAATTATAGATTCTATAATTTATGAAATGCACGTTAGAGACTTTACTATAGATAGCAATTCTGGGATTTTAAATCAAGGAAAATTTTTAGGGGTTAGTGAGAGTGGTACTAAAATTGTTGGAACAGATGTTGTAACAGGATTAGAGCATTTAAAAGTAATAGGAATAACTCATGTTCATTTGTTACCTGTATATGATTTTGAAACAGTTGATGAAATTAATTTTAGTCATGATATTTATAATTGGGGGTATGATCCAGTAAATTATAATGCATTAGAAGGTTCATACTCTATAAATTGTTTTGATGGAGAATCAAGAATAATAGAATTTAAGCAGATGATTATGAAATTACATGATGCTGGAATTAGGGTAATAGTAGATGTTGTTTATAACCATACGTATAGGTGTTCAGATTCTAACTTTAATAAATTAGTGCCTTTATATTATTATAGAGAAAATTATGATGGGTCATACTCTAATGGTTCAGGTTGTGGAAATGAAATAGCTACAGAACGTTCTATGGTAAGGAAGTTTATAGTAGACTCTATATTGTTTTGGGCTAATGAATATCACATAGATGGATTTAGATTTGATCTTATGGGGCTATATGATACAAAGACACTTAATTTAATTAGAGAAGAATTAGATAAAATAGATAAAAAAATAATTATATATGGAGAAGGCTGGACAGGAGGAGATACTCCACTAGCAACTGAGAGAAGATGCCTTAAAGATAATATAAAAGTTTTCGAGGATAAGCAAATAGCAGCTTTTAATGATGAAATAAGAGATGGCATTAAAGGTCATACTTTTATAGAAGAAGAAAGAGGATTTGTTTCAGGTGATAGTAGATTTAATAATGCAGTTAAAGTTGGTATTACCGGAGGAGTTAATTTAACAGGAAACTTTTATCCAACATGGGCTAATAATCCTATGCAGGTTATAAATTATGAGTCTGCACATGACAATTATACGTTGTTTGATAAATTACAAAAATCTAATAAAAATGCAAAAGAATCGGAATTAATAGCCATGAATAAACTTGCATTTGCAGTTATTATTACAGCACAAGGAATACCATTCATACACAGTGGAGAGGAATTTCTTAGAACAAAAAAGAATAAGAATGGTGAATTAGAGTTTAATAGTTATAATTTATCTGATAGTGTAAATATGATAGAGTGGGAAAGAAAGGTTCGTTATATAGATGTTTTTAATTATTATAAAAAAATGATAATTTTTAGAAAAAAACATAAATGTTTCAGATTAGAAAGTTTTGAAGAGATAAGAAATAGAATAAGTTTTGGAGAAGAAATAAAATCACTTATATCTTTTACTATTGAATGTGAAGATATAGATAATGAATTTAAAAAGTTTTTAATCATTCATAATGGAAATGATTTTGATTTAGATTTTAGAATTGGTCATGAAGAGTGGATATTAATAAGTGATGGAACTAACGTTGAAGACAAAGGGATTAGAGAAGTTAGTAGAGCTGTTCTAGTATATAAACAAAGTTCCTTTATTTTAGGAATGAAATAATTTTAAAATACTAAGCTTTTATTTAAAATTTGAGCTTAGTATTTTTTTTGCTCAAATTAATATTTTCATTTATTGAGTATTTAATGTAATTTTGATAGGATTATTGATAATAGTATTAATTTTGTGAAAACAAATGATGTATATTGTAAAAGTAAAAAGTTTTAGTGTTAAAATTTTATATATACAATTAAATTAAGGAGTAATTTTATGAATAAAAATAGATCAAAGCAGTTTGTAACTGCGTGGGTTATGGTTGTAGGATGTATGTTAATACAAGCTATCCCGTTTAGTATAGCCTCGAACATACAGCCACAATTTATGGATTATGTAGTTAAAGGTGAAGGCTTTACCTTAGGTGGATTTTCTTTAATATTTACGATTTCAACAATAATAGCAGCACTAGTATCACCACTAATAGGTAAAATGTATTCAAAGTATAATCCTAAAATGTTATTAATAATAGGAGCTATCTTATCAGGAGGAGGATTTGCCTTCTTTGGGCTAGCAAACAATTTGTGGGAGTTTTACATAATTGGTGGAATTACACAAATTGGTACAGCAGTTGTATCATCTATAGGAGTACCTTTAGTGGTAAGCAATTGGTTCTCAGAAGAGGTTAGAGGAAAAGCATTAGGATTAACATTTGCTGGTGGAGCATTTGGGAATATGTTTTTACAACAACTAACAGCAATATCTTTGATAAATAATGGGTATAGAAAATCTTATTTTATGTTTGGTGCTTTGTCTATAGTTGTGGGACTTGTAGTGACAATATTTGTACTAAGATTACCTAGAAATGAAAGTGAAGTTCTAAAATCATCTAAAATTAAAGATGATGCAACAACTATGAATTTTAGTTATTCATTAACAGATTTAAAAAATGTTAAGTATTTTTGGTTTTTAGCAATAGCATTTATTTTAATTGGACTTACTATATCGGCCATAATGATTCAGTATCCAGCTTATATGAAAAGTGCAGTGGGCTTAGCACCTGCATTAGTAGGATCAGTAGGATCGGTTCTTGCTATATTTTCTCTTTTAGGAAATTTAGTTGGAGGACACTTGTTTGATAAGCTTGGAGTTACTAAGTGTATGATATGTGCTGGAACTAGTGCAGCTATAGGGAGCGTATTCTTGATTTTAAGTTCACAAAATCAAATATTTGCATTTGTATTTGCAGCTTTCTTTGGAGCATCAGTATTCTCATATATCATGGGAGTTGCCTATATGACAGGTAAATTCTTTGGAAAAGAAAATTATGGTTCAATACTTGGTGTTATAAATCTTATGTTTGCAGTAGGATTTGCAGTGGGTTCAGCACTGTTTGGAATAGTAGTTCAAAGAATAGGATATGGATTCCTTTGGACAACAGTCTTAGTGTTAGTAATAATTGCTTATGGACTTATAATTTTAGCATCAATTGGAATGAAGAAACTTAATAGTCGCAGAGCTACAAGTAGATAAACTTAAACCTCCTAGAATGAAATTCAGTAAAAGAATTTTTTTTAGGAGGTTTTTTATCATTTATTTTTTGAATGATACATAGTAGCAGATTGGTTGTAAAACAAAAATATAAAATAACGCCCATAAAAAAGCTAAAATAAGTTTTTTACTATTTAGTAATGTTAAAAATATAGGCAGTAGCAAAATAATTGCTAAAATTTTACCAGTGGTATTTAACTTGTATTCCTTACCACACATAGAACATTTTCTATAATTTTTGAAACATTTAAAGTCTGAAATTTTGTTACATGAGCTACACTTAATTTTCATGTTATAACCTCCAATGTTTATCAGCAAAAAATTTATAATCATTAACAATATTTTTTATAGTATCTGGTTCATTTAAAATACCTATAGATTTATAATTAGTAGAAATACAAGAAGTTATGAAGATAGTAGTAGGTATCATAATAATAAATTTTTTTATTTATAAATAAGGCTACTCAAAAGAAATTGATAAATATTTATAAATGCATATTACCATAACAATCCTTAAGTGTAAATAAAAGTATTATTTAATTTTTCCATAAAATGATATACTATATTGTAAATAATACTTATCTTTCAAAGGATAAAAAAAGAGGGTGAATATAGTTGAATATTGAACTTGAAAATAGTTTAGGAAAAATAGGAGAGCTCAGAGCAACTTTAGAAGAAATGGGGAATTTACTTTGACCTTGCTGGGCTTGAAAAACAATATAAAGAATTAGAACTTAAAATGCAAGAAAGTGGCTTTTGGGATGATGTAAATAAAGCTCAGGAAGTAACACAAGAAAGTAAAAGAGTTAAGGATAAAATAGATAGTTTTAATATTCTTGTAGCAAAGCTTGATGATGCAGAAGTTTTAAAAGAACTTTTAGAAGATGGTGATGAAGATACAGAGAATGAAATCATATCAGAGATAGAGTTTGTTTCTAAGGCGGTAGCAAGACTAAGAATAGAAACTATGTTATCAGGAGAGTATGATAGAAACAATGCAATACTAACAATTCATACAGGTGTTGGTGGAACTGATGCTAATGACTGGACTTCTATGCTTCTTAGAATGTACACAAGATGGGCAGAAAAAAAAGGATATGAAGTAGAAATATTAGATTATCAAGCAGGTGAGGAAGCTGGAGTTAAGAGTGTAAGTTTAAGTATCAAAGGCGAATTTGCTTATGGATATTTAAAAGCTGAAAAAGGTATACATAGACTTGTTAGAATTTCACCATTTAATGCAAATGGTAAAAGACAAACATCTTTTTCATCAGTAGAGGCACTTCCAGAACTTACGAAAGATCAAGATATAGATTTAAATCCTGTTGACTTAAGAATTGATACTTTTAGAGCAAGTGGAGCAGGTGGTCAGCACATAAACAAAACTGACTCAGCTATAAGAATAACTCACATTCCAACAGGAATAGTAGTTCAGTGTCAAAATGAAAGAAGTCAATTTGCTAATAAAGATACTGCTATGGGAATGCTTAAGGCAAAACTTATAGAGCTTAAAGAAAGAGCACATAAAGAAAAAATTGAAGATTTAACTGGTGACTTAAAAGATATGGGCTGGGGAAGTCAAATACGAAGTTATGTATTCCACCCATATTCATTAGTTAAAGACCATAGAACAAATGTAGAAAATTCAAATGTTAGTGCTGTGATGGATGGAGAGCTTGATAACTTTATTACTGCTTATCTTTTAAGTGATAATAATTAGTAATTTTATATATGGCTATATTTATATAGCAAATTTTAAGGTGTGAATGGAGTCGTTTTATGAACAATATAAATTTAACTATAAGCAAAGAACTAGGAATTTCTCTAAAACAGGTTGAAGCTGTTATAGAAATGTTAGATGAGGGGAATACAGTTCCTTTTATAGCAAGATACAGAAAAGAAAGAACAGGTGGTCTTACTGATGAGGTTTTAAGAAACTTACTTGAAAGACTTACTTATCTTAGAAATCTTTCTGAGAGAAAAGAAGATGTTATTAGGCTTATAGAAGAGCAAGATAAACTTACAGAAGAACTTAAAAATAAAATAGACAAGGCTATAACACTAACAGAGGTTGAAGACCTTTATAGACCTTATAAGCAAAAGAAGAGAACTAGAGCTACAATGGCTGTAGAAAGAGGATTAAAACCATTAGCAGAGCTTATAATAGACGGTCAGTTTAATGGGAATTTAAATGATGAAGCTAAGAAATATATTGATGAAGAAAAGGAAGTTAAAAGTGTAGAAGATGCTTTAAATGGAGCTATGGACATAATAAGCGAAGTAATATCTGATAATGCTGAGTATAGAAAATGGATGAGAACTTTACTTGCTAGAGAAGGGCTAATAGTAACTAAAGGTAAAGCTAAAGAAGAAGAAACCACTCCATATGAAATGTATTATGAATATAGTGAATCAGTTTCTAAGATTCCATCACACAGAATACTTGCTATTAATAGAGGAGAAAAAGAAAAAGTTTTATCTATTAGTGTAACTGTAGATGAAGATAAAATAATAAATTATCTTAACAAAAATATTCTAAAAGGTAATAAAGAAACGGATAAATATCTTGAATTATCAGTTAAGGATTCTTTAAAAAGACTTATATATCCATCTGTAGAAAGAGAAATAAGAGCAGAACTTACAGATAGAGCGGAAATAGGTGCTATAGATATATTCAAAGCTAACCTTAAGTCATTACTTATGCAACCACCTATAAAAGGTAAGGTTGTTATGGGATTTGACCCAGGATTTAGAACAGGGTGTAAGATAGCTGTGCTTGATGATACAGGAAAGTTTCTTGAAAATATAACTGTTCATGTAACTCTTGGCAAAAATAGAGTTGATGAGTATGTTAAGCAAATGAAAGATCTTATTAAAAAACATGATGTCGAAGTTATTTCGCTTGGAAATGGAACTGCATCAAGAGAATCTGAAGAAGTACTAGCTAAAATGATAAGTGAAATAAAAGATGAAACTGGTAAAGAACTTGTTTATGTTATAGTTTCAGAAGCAGGAGCATCAGTATATTCAGCATCAAAACTAGCGAATGATGAATATCCAGAACTTGATGTTACTGTTAGAGGAGCTATTTCAATAGGAAGAAGATTACAAGATCCATTAGCAGAACTTGTTAAAATAGAGCCAAAAGCTATAGGGGTAGGGCAATATCAACATGATGTTACACCTAAAAAGCTTGATGAATCATTAAAAGGAATAGTAGAAGACTGTGTTAATAATGTTGGAGTAGACCTTAATATTGCGACACCATCACTTCTTAGCTATATATCAGGGATAAATGCTACAATAGCCAAGAATATAGTTGAATATAGAGAAGAAAATGGTAAGTTTAAAACTAGAAAAGAATTATTAAAAGTTAAAAGACTAGGACAAAAGGCATATGAGCAATGTGCAGGGTTCTTAAGAGTTGCAGAAAGTAAAGAAGCATTAGATAATACAGGTGTTCACCCAGAGTCATATAAAGCAGCAAGAGAACTTATAAAGCTACTTGGATATACTGAAGAGGACTTAAAGAAAGGAAATCTGTTAGATATTGACTCAAGAGTTAAACTTAAAGGTGTTAAAGAACTTGCAGAAAAGTTAGAAGTTGGAGAGCCTACTCTTAATGATATAATCAAAGAAATTAAGAAGCCAGGAAGAGATCCAAGAGAGGAAATGCCAAAACCTATATTTAAGTCTGGTGTAATTAATATGGAAGACTTAAAGCCAGGAATGAAGCTTATGGGTACTGTTAGAAATGTATCTGATTTTGGAGCTTTTGTTGATATTGGAGTACATCAAGATGGACTAGTTCATAAGAGTCAAATGGCAGATAGATTTATAAAACACCCTCTTGATGTCGTAAGTCTTGGAGATGTTATAGAAGTAACTATTCTTGATGTAGACTTAAAAAGAAAGAGAATTTCATTAACAATGAAATAGAATAAATTGAAATATAGGTTATATTGTAAAGCTAATATTGGCTTTGTAATATAACCTTTTTTTATATAGAAACAGAAGCTATTAAATTGATTATTTAATATATTAAATAAAGAGGACTATAATCCAAAGAAGTGAATTTTTCACAGAAGATTAAAGTCCTAGTTTTTTAAAGTTCTATTTTATCTTTTTCTTTATTTTTAGTTTCTATATTATTACTAATTTCTGCAACGTCAAGTTTGGGTGAAACTTCAGAAGTTTTTTTGTTAAAAAAAATATCTTTAAAAGCAACATCAAGTTCAAGCCCTTTTATAGCTTTCTTGAATAATAAGAAACCTATAATAATATAAGTTATAGAAATTAAAATTTTTGGGAAAATTGCATCTGGTATGATAACAAAAGAACTAAAAAAGTTATTAGTTGCATGTAAAATGACACATGCCCATAGTGATTTAGTTTTAAAGTATAGTACACCAAATAAAAATGCACCTATAAAAGCATTTATAAATTGAGGTATATTCATATGAACAATTCCAAATAAAAATGCAGATATTAAAATAGCAACTTTAGGAGAATATTTTCTTAGAAGACCATTAAGTGCAAATCCTCTATATAAAATTTCTTCAACAAAAGCAGCTTCAATAACCATAGTAAAGAATATAAACATAAAATTCTGAGCAAAGATATCATTAAAAGCTTTCTCTAGTTCTGGTGGCATAGGGATATCTATGATTAAATGCTGATAGGTACTACTAGCTAATAATAAAAATCCTAAACCAAGAAGAACACAAAGTCCTATATTTTTTTTAGTCATTTTTAGTGGTTTTTCTTCAGGCTCCTCATCTATGTATTCTATGTATTCATAACCAAAGTTTGGGTCTGTCATCTTCTTTTTAGTTCTAACTCTATAAATGTATAATAATATAATTACAGAGAGAAAATAGAAGAATGAAAAGAATAAAGATTCTGAAACAAAAGGCATTTCTTCATAGTTTAAATTATAATAAACTCCAAAGAAAATAAAAGTTGGAACAAAAGAAGTTACTACACATATTATTTGAAGTAGTATCATAGCTAGTATTAATTTAAATATTGATAATGGTTTAATTTTAACTTTATTATTAAATAAATCTATTAAAATATTATTTTTTAAAAATTTCATTTTTGAATTAGTGCTCCTTTCTTTTAGTGAGTTAATATATATTATAAATGGATAAAAAGGATAAAAATGTATTTTTAGGTAATGGTAAGAAATATGTAAGTTTTTATTTTAGAAAAATTAATAGTATTAATAATTTCTTGAAATGTGATTTAATATGTTTATATATAGATGGATTTTTTTAGAAAAGTTATTTTTTTGTCAATAAATTTAATGAAGGTAATAAAGATTATTTATTGGATAAAATAGTCGTTGAAAAAAATATTTTTTAATTATATAATTATAACTGTAAGAATTAAATATCTTCAGGGCGGGGTGTAAGTCCCCACCGGTGGTTATAGCCCACGAGCTAGAAATAGCATGATTTGGTGAGATTCCAAAGCCGACAGTATAGTCTGGATGAAAGAAGGTAAGATAGCAATCTTTTATTATTGTTGTTTAGGATACCCTGGTACAAGCTGTACTAGGATTTTTTTTGTGAAAAAATTAATAAACAAATGATAAAAAGCACATAGTAATAAAGAGACACTAACACCTAGAGCCTAAGAAGTATAGTATTAGGAGGAATTTTAATGAACACAAACAAAAAATTAAACATCTACATTAAAATAGCTATACTCAGTGCCATTGCATTTATTTTAATGATGTTCGAAGTGCCTTTAGTAGGTGCATTTCCGTGGTTGAAAATTGACTTAAGTGATATGCCAGCCCTTATGGGAGCTTTTGCTTTTGGTCCACTTGCAGGGATAATAATTGAGCTTTTGAAAAATATTTTAAATTTATTATTGATGGGAACTACTACTAGTGGAGTTGGAGAACTTGCTAACTTTCTTATAGGAATAGCTTTCGTTGTGCCAGCATCAGTAATTTATCAAAAATATAAAACTAAAAAAGCTGCTATAATAGGGATGGTGATTGGTACTATTTCAATTATTGTAGTGGGAATACTTGCAAATATTTATATTTTATTACCTTTGTATGGTATGCATATGCATGGTAAAGAGCTTATGACTTATATTTTTGTGGGATTAATACCTTTAAATGGTGTAAAGGCAATTGTAAACTCAGTAGTTACTTTAGTGTTATATAAAAAGCTATCAACAACAATTTTTAAAGTACAACCAATGCTTACAGCAAGGGATATTTTAAAAAGAAAAAATAATACAGAAAAAAATGCATAAAATTTATTTTAAATAATATAAGCTAATATTCTATATTTTAGGATATTAGCTTTTTTTTAATGAAAAAATAGTTATTCTTAATGTACTAGTTAAAAAGGATATCAATATTAGATATTTTTTTGTAATTAAATTAGAGTTTAAAAATTTAATTTAATTTGATGAGAAGATTTATGATTGTATAATGTTAGATAAATGAAATATAAGTTTAAAGTTTTTAGTCGATAACCATGTATAGTAGAAAATTAAATAAATTTAAAAGTGGGGGAAAGTAATGTTTATAACATATCAGCCTGAAAAAGGAAGTATTAGAAAGAATGCAAAAAAATACATAAAAACAAGTGGAAAAAGCTTTAGTTTTTTTACGAATTTAAAATTTATGTTATATCAGCAAATACAGGGCTCAAAACTAAAAAGAAAGGAAATAAATCTTTTAGAAGATTATATAGTAGTAAATAACTATAGGGAAAAAGAAAAAATAATAAGATATGAATATATAAAAGAAATAATAATTGATGATGAGGATATTATCATTATTAATGAAATAGAACCAGTATTAGTTCCTAAATGTGCTTTTAAAAAAGAGGTGGAAAGAAGACAAATTTTTATAGATTCTTTAATGAGCAAATATGAATTAGTGAGAATTAAATATAGAAGTGATATACCAAGAGCTTATATAACAGAGAATGTTAATAAATCTGACTATTTATATATATGTGATATTGAAAAAGAAAATTATGCATGGCTAAAAGCTTGGGGTGTTGCTAAGTTATGTAGTCATAAGTTAAATAAAATAGTACTTAAAACTATTTTGTTTTTGGGATTAACAGCTGTAGGGATTGCAAGTGCTTTTAAATTTATGGGAGCATATCCTAATATAAAACTAAGTACAGCAGGAATAGTCATAGCAATAATTCTAGCAATATATATTTATTTTGCTTTTATGCATAGATTTTTTATGAATGTTAGTCATTTTAAGGAAAAAATTAATGAAAAAAAATTGAGAGTAAAAGTTGAAATATTAGGACATAAAATATTTGTAGATGAGGGAAGAGATAAATATGCTTATGACGTAGCTGATATTTTAGATATGTATATCGGTAGTAAGGGCTTAGTTATCCAAGTTAAAGAAGTAAAAAGTAGTAGAGTATTTATTATGCCATTAAGACCTTGGATAGGTAAGGCAAAACTTTTAGCATTTATTTCGATAATTAATACTATAAATAATTTACCTTATGAGAATATGGGAGGAGATTTTAAGCGACCTAAGAAGATGCTTACTATTTTTCCAAAAGTAGCAGTATTTTTAGCTATAGTTAGTTTTCCTTTTACGATATGGGTAGTGCCACAAATTTTTCCAAATTATTATAATGAAATTAATAATTCAAAAATATCTTTAGAAAGACAAAGTGCATTAGAGGTTTTAAATTTAATTAATAATGTAGGAAATATAAATCAAATAGGGAGTAATCAAGGGGGAAGTAATGTAGTTAATAATAATGGAAGTGTAACAGCATCGCATGGGCTTTTTCAGAATCTTCCTGACAAAGCATATTATGCAGGTATATCATCAGTGGAAAAACAACAAGTCTCAAAGGCAGTAGATGCTTATAAAAAAGGTAGCAGTAAAATTCCAAGTGAATATGTTTATACAAAAGAAAAAGCATTACCAATTTTACAGGAATACAATTTAGCAAATTATTCTCCAAAGCTTTTATACATAGTTCAAGCAGCACAAAATGCAGAACAGGATATTGTTATAGGTACGGTAAAAGATGCAAGTAATCAAATAAAACAGATAGGAATGTTTTTACCTTTTATGAGTACTCCGAGTATGGAAGGCGTTGCTAAAGATGTTTTTATACAAACGATAGTAGATGAGAATATGGCAAACAATCCAAGTACTGCTAATTATATAAAAACATTAAATGCTGAAATGCCTTTAAACCAAACTAATAAATTTGTTATGGATTCAATTGCGAATCCAGGACAAATTGGTGAAAATATACAACCGGTCGTTGGTCCAGTAGAAGTTGCAGACAATGGACAGTTATTTAGATATGTAATACTTAAAGAATATCAAGGAAGTAAATATCAAGTTTATAAATTGTATGAGAGTGGAGAATATACAAAAGATATAGAAATTTAAATAATAAATAAGGTGAAGATATTATGATTTACTTAATATCTTCACCTTATTTGTGTATTTCATAGTTAGTTTTCTAGATAAAAAACTTTGTTTAAGGTTAATCTAGGTTGAATCTATAATAAATATTTTGCAATAATTGAATACACAACCCATGAACTTTAGTTGGGAGCATATCAATTATTATAGAGCATAGGTCGACAAATTTAAAATACATATTTACCGCAGCTTTCTAGAAAATATTCTTTTATAGTAAGGAATAATAAGAATAAATAAAAAATTATGCAAATGATAGATAATATTCCTGTAATAGGGCCAGCAGGGAGACCAAAAGAAATATTGATATATTCATTTATAATATTAGCTACAGAAAGTACAAATAAACCTAAAAAAGCAAGACACGCTTTAGCTTTTTCGTAATAATTTACTCGTAAGGTAAGTTGACTACTTCCATCACTAAGTGGAATGCTTAGTTTGTTTATTCCGTATACAGCAAGTAAAATAAACGGGAATATAAAAGATACTATTGATGAAGTAAATAAATTGCTAATAAATAATGTGTTAGATATAATGACTTCACTAGGATTTGATTTATTATATCTAACTTCAACTACAGAGCCTACAGGCTGTATTTTAGAATTAAGCTGACTAAGCACTGACGGAATTTGTATATTTTGATTGTAAGCAGAAAAACTTACAACCGGTGTATATGTATAAGTTGGTCCACCTTTACTATTGTTATTTTCTTGCACTTGATATGATGTTATAGTTGCTTGTGCTGTAGCACCAGTGAAATAAATTTCGACCTGTTTTGCAAAAACTAATAAAGCACCAAATGCGATAATACCAACAAGAATAAAAAAAATAGAACTGCCAAGTAAATTTTTCCCCTTCTTTTTAGTTTTTGTTTCGATCATAAGAGCCTCCTTGTAGGTAATAGTAAATATTTTGAATTTTATCTGCTAGGTAGTGTTTCTAATACACATTTTTACATAAGTAGGAGATAAAGAAACACATATCTTAGATAATTTTAATTTAGAATAAAGTAAAAACTCGGCTTAGATTAAGTTTGTATTTATTGTCTTGATATTAAGATACTTTTACATACTTTTCAAGTTAGTATGAAAATTAAAAGAATAAAAAAATAATGGTTTAAACTTATAGTGAGGATATAAAAATTGCCAGTCTATATAAATCACATAAAAAAGAATGGGATTTATAATGATATATTAAAAAGTAGTTAATTTGATATCTAATATTTTTGGAGGTAAAGAAAAAACTCCACATAAGTAGAGTTTAAAATTTAGTCTGTAAATGACTTTTGTAGTGTAGATAAAATATCTCGATTTCCCATTAATAGAGCAGACTCTCCATTGTTAGAATAATATTTTTTTCTTTCACCTTCTATTTTAAAATTATATTTAGAGTAAAGGTTCTGGGCTATCTTATTAGATTCTCGAACTTCTAGTGTTATTTCATTACAATTATTGTTTGAACAATAATTTAAAATATATGAAAGTAGATTACTGCCAAGACTTAGTCTTCTGTAATTTACATCAATTGCTATACTATTTAAATTAGCTTCTCCAGCTATTATCCAAATATTTGCAAATCCACAAATTGTTTTATTATAACTGATAATGAAACAATGAGCTAGATGATTAACAAGTTCAGCTTTTAATGATGATTTATCCCAACTTTCATTTCCTTTAAAAACCTTTGTAATAACATCTAAAACACTAGAGATATCATCTGATTCCATTAATCTACATTCTAACATTTATATGCCCATTCTTTTTTCATATTCTGTTTCTGCTTGAGTTTTTTTAAGATAGATAGGGTTAAAATCATTTGGAGTACAAGTTTCACCATTAGACAGTTTCTTTATAGCTAATTCACCAAGAGATGAAGCTTTAGGATATAAAGCATTTAATGGGGCGAAAACTGCATTAGGAAGTTCTTCTTTTAGTTTTCCTCTATGCTTTGCAACTCCATCACCAACAAAAATAATTTTCTCATTTTTAGTTTTTAATTCAGCGATTAAGTCATCAACGGCAATACAAGATGCTTCACTAATAGAGATAAGAGAACCATTATTAGTTTTATATAAATTTGAATAAACATTGTCTCTTAAGGCATCTATAATAGGACAAATAATACCATCAAAAGTTATTGCATTATAAGCTAATGTATCTAGAGTAGAAATTGATATGCAAGGTTTATTAGTTCCAAAAGCTAAACCTTTAATAGAAGCCATACCAATTCTTAATCCAGTAAATGAACCAGGGCCTTCAGATACCGCAAATGCATCAACATCTTTTATAGACAATTTATAACTTTGTAAAAGTTCATCAATTAAATCCATTACAATAGCAGAATGTTCTCTTTTATTATTTAAGTTTATTTCAGCAAGTATTTGATTCTCATTTACTAATGCGCAAGTAGCAGTAGTTGATGAAGAATCGATACATAAAATTAACATAGTTTAATCTCCTTTACATATTCATAATTTTTACCAAAAGGTTCAATAGTTATTTTTCTAAAGTTTTCACCTTTTTCCGGAATTTTCTTTATATTTATGTAAAGATATTCTGTTGGTATAAGTTCTTCAATATAATTAGCCCATTCTATAAGACTAACTCCTTCTCCAAATATATATTCATCAAAACCTATTGCATAAATTTCATCAGGATCATTTACTCTATATACATCAAAATGATAAAAAGTTAATCTACCACTATGATATTCATTAACTATATTAAAAGTAGGACTTGTTATGTGCTCTGTTACACCAAGACCTTCTGCAAGACCTTTACTAAGGTGTGTTTTACCTGTGCCTAAATCGCCAGTAAGACAAATGATATCACCTTTTTTAGCTAGTTTTCCAATTTGTCTTCCTATATTTAAAGTATCTTCTACTTTATCTACTATAAATTCCATGAATTCATCTCCTTTCAGAAGTAAACTACTTCTTTAAATATTCTATACAAAATTATCTAAAAATAAAAGAGAAAAGGGGAGATTATTCAATTAAAAAACTTAAATTCAGAAGAAAGTTTTAAAGATATTAAAAAAAAACTTGCAATTTTAGTAGACACTCTATATAATAGTAAAAGTAACAAGTAGATGTTATATAGCTAGGCAACAAAGGGGTATGGCTCAATTGGTAGAGTAGTGGTCTCCAAAACCATTGGTTGCGGGTTCGAGTCCTGCTGCCCCTGCCATTTTAAATTGTCTAGATTATATAGTTTTGCTTCAATATAGGGGTATGGCTCAATTGGTAGAGTAGTGGTCTCCAAAACCATTGGTTGCGGGTTCGAGTCCTGCTGCCCCTGCCAGCTTAAAGAAGGTAATAACCTTCTTTTTTTTGCGTTAAATTAAATTTCTGTAATAATTAGAACTTTTAATAAGTTAATTTTGAAAAGAAAAAATATATATTAGTAAATTGAGATTTAGATTAAATATAGAGATTTCTTTTAATTAAATTTATATCTATATATTTATATATTTAAATGTTTTTTTGATTCAATTTAAAATTATGTAATAAAAACAGCTTATATATGATATACAAATAATTTTTGCTAACTAAAAAATAAAAGTAATTAAATTTAATATTAATATTCAATATGTTTTTTATAGACTATGCTTTTAATGATATGTACGGTATTTTTGTTTTAAATTTATTAATTTGTATATTCCACTAGTATAGTTATTTTTTTATTAAAAAATAAACTAGTTTGATTAGGTAAAAGAAAGTTGTTAAACTTTTATCAAGTTATATTAGGAGAGGATATTAATGGAGAGCATAAAAATTTATGATACAAAAAGACGTGCGAAAAATTTAATTTTATCAATAATTGTTGGAATTATTTTATTTTCTTTTTTTATCTATAGAGAAATTATATTTATAAAAGTTACGGATAAAAATATAAATTTGATTGTAAATGTAAGTACTGTTTTAATTCAAGGGGTTTTAATATTATTTTTTGCTTTTATATCATCAAGATTAATTAATAAAATTGATAAAAAACAACCATACATACTTTTGAATACTATAGAAATAATTGTAAGTGGTATTTTTAAAGATTCGATAATATCATTAGATGATATTAGTGCGTACAAAGAAATAGTAATAGATGATATTAAAACTATAGTGTTAAAACTTAATCCTAATAGTGAGTTTAGTAGTAAATGTTCTTTTATTAAAAAACGTGGATTTAAATGTAATCTTTCAAGATATGGTGGAGAAATTATTTTTGAATATAACTTTGGCTCAGAGGAGTATTATGAAGTTTTGGAGTTTATGGATAAAAAAATAAAAAATAAAATACAATAATTAATACCTAAAATTACCATGAATTATAAAAAATAATATGGATAAGATATTAGTGTAGGAGAGAAACAAAAATTCAAGCCTACAAAATTCAAACCAAGTTCCAAGGAGGAAATTTATTATGTGAAACTCATATAGTCCAGATGTTAAAAATAAAACAAAAGTTTTAAAAAAAGAACTGGATAACAGTCTTGGAGTACCATTACGGGAATATAGTTTAATTTGAAGCGAAGATTTAAAGATCTAAGTGACAATGTATTCAGAACGAAGACAATAATGAGGAAACTAATTTTAATGAATTGATTTTAGTAGAATTAATAGTAATCGGAGTGAGAATTATGAATTATGCAAGATTCGAGAAATGTAGTAGTTCCATAAATGGAAAAGCGGTTAGAAATCAGATAGAAGAATATAAGTACCGAAAATAGTAGATATGAATAAAAGCTACGTTAGGATGTAGTTGAGAGTATGAAAATACAAGATTTAACTATAACCTTAGTTAAGGAGTGTTTATTATGGAAGGACCACCAAAATATAGTGTGTAACTAAAGCAAATTTAAGTTAAAATCTTCTATCGAAAAAGAAAAAGACTATTTGAATACAATTTTTGAAAATTGCTCAAATAGTCTTTTTTTATTTTATAATATTGACAAAATAGTTACGAAAAAGTATTATTATAGATAGTTAATGCGAATTATTTGCATTTAAGAAAGAGATATAGAAGGAGATCTAGATGGGAAAAAAATCGATTTTAGGGGCGATATTTATTACGCTTATTTTAGCTATTATAGGTTGTGTTCCAAGTGTTAAGGAAACTACTACTGAAAATGTAGAAAAAATAAAAGTGATGACCAGTATATATCCAATTAAAGAATTTGTACAAATTATAGGTGGAGATAAAGTAAGTGTTAAATCAATGGTACCAGATAGTGCAGAACCACACGATTTTGAACCTAAAGCTAAAGATTTATTAGAACTTAAAAAATCAAATTTATTTGTATACAATGGATTAGGTATGGAACATTGGGTAGATAAAGTATTAGAAACAGCAAAGAATGATAATGTTATGGTCGTTAATTCATCAGAAAATGCAGATGTGATTTTAGTAGATCATTCAGAAGATGAACATGATCACGAGGGACATGATCATGGAGATGATGAAGAACATGAAGATGGACATAATCATGGTCCGCAAGATCCTCATATTTGGCTTAGCTTTTCTGAAGTTAAAAAGCAAAGTAAGTTGATAGAAGAAGCTTTAATTAAATTAGATCCTTCAAATAAAGACTATTATGAAAATAATTATAATAATTTTGCAAATCAATTAACTAATTTATCAACTCAATACAATCAGAAATTTGAAACATTAGATAATAAAGATTTTGTTACAGGACATGCGGCATTTGCTTATTTATGCAGAGATTTTAAATTGAATCAAATTAGTGTTGAAAATGCTTTAGGAGAAGGAGAAATAACTCCAAAACAACTTAAGGAAATAGCAGATTATGCAAAAACAAATAATATTAAAGTTATTTTTATGCCAGATACTGCAAGTGAAAAAATATCAAAAACATTAGCTACAGAAGTAGGAGCAAAGGTTGTTAAAATTTCTAGTTTAGAAACTAAAAATGGCGATAAGGGATATATTGAGACAATGGAAGAAAATTTAAATACGATATACAATAGTCTGAAAAATGAGTGATTTAAAAGGTTATTAATAATACAATACGTATTATTAATAACTTTTTTGTTAATCTTCTTTTTTTTACTAATTTTGCTTTTTGAGAATGGTATAATTTATGTAAATTTAAATCAAACTATAGGTGAAAGAGGGGGATTTTAATGGATGAAAAAATAAAATTTTATAGTAATAGAATTACGTTGAAAGAGAAAGAATTAGCTTTTTATAAAGGAAAAAGTAATTTAGTTAGTGTTTTAAGATTAGTTGACGTACTTATTTTACTTGTGTTCTTAGCAAATTATTTTTTTGGAAATAGCTTTAAGAGTATTTCTTTAATGTTCATATTTGTTTCTATAGTTATTTTTATAGCGTTGCTTAAATGGCATAATACCTTAGATGAAGAAATAAATAGTATTAAAGGAGCAATAGAACTAAATCAATCAGACATTAAAAGGTTAAATAAAAATTGGAGAGAGTTTAAAGATGATGGAAAAGAATATTCAGATTTTAAACATCCATTTATATATGATTTAGATATTTTTGGTTCGAAATCATTTTTCCAATGGATTAATGCTACAAGAACGCCTTATGGAAGGCAAAGTTTGAGTGAAAGATTGATGATAAAAAAGCTTCCAAGCAAAAATGATATTTATAGAATGCAAGAGGCTTTAAAAGAGTTAGCAAAAAAATATGAATTTAGGGAATTATTTTTATCTGCATTACTAAAGCAAAAGGCAGAAAAGAAAAATTTTTATCTACTAGAATGGGCTAAAGAGGATAATAAACAATTTTTATCAGCTGGTATTGGTATTTTGAAAATATTAGCTCCTATAATTACTTGCATGACTCTTATTTTAACTATTTTAGGTAAGGTAAATATTATTGCTCTTTTAATTTTGTTCGGAATAAATTTCATGGTTATAAAGTTAGCAAGCAGAGAAGCTACAAGAGGAATTGATTTATTTGATGAATTAAAAAGAGAATTATTTGGATATGTAAATGCTTTAGAACTTTTAGAAAAAGAAGCGTTTCAAGCAGAGATATTAAAAAGTTTACAAAAAAAATTAACAAATAGAAATGGAAAAAAAGCTAGTGAAGCTTTGAGAGAATTGTATGCTTTAGGCTCTTGGTTTAATGATAGACATAATGCTTTTTATATTATTTTTAATCTAATGTTTTATTGGGATTATCATTTGCTTGCTAGAGCTGAAAAATGGAAAGAAATTTATAAAAATGATGTAGAAGTTTGGATGGAAGTTGTAGGAGAATTTGAGGCATTAGAAAGTCTTAGTATAGTGGTAGATGATACCTTTACTTTTCCTACTATAAATGATGGATTAATAATTGAAGCTGAAAATTTAGTGCACCCTATGCTTTTTGAAGATGGTGTTGATAACAGTTTTAATTTGAATAAAGAAAAACGTGTCGCACTTGTAACAGGATCAAACATGTCTGGTAAAAGTACATTTTTAAGAACTATAGGTTTCAGTATGTTTTTAACATATTTAGGCTTGCCAGTAAAAGCTAAAGAATTATCAGTTCCAATAGTTAATATTTATACTTGTATGAGAACAGGTGATAATATGAATGAAAGTATCTCTTCCTTTTATGCAGAAATTTTAAGAGTTAAGAATATTGTTGAAGCATCAGAAAAGGGCGAGAGAATTTTATTTTTATTAGATGAAATATTTAAAGGTACAAATTCTATAGATAGACATGAGGGGGCACAAGTATTAATAACTCAATTATTAAAGTTTGAATCTATAGGAATAGTTTCTACTCATGATTTTGAATTATGTGATATGGAAAAGGTGAATAGCTGTATTATAAATTATAATTTTAGAGAATATTATGAAAATAATAAATTATATTTTGATTATAAACTAAGAAATGGGGTTTCTACAACAAGAAATGCTAGATATCTAATGAAAATGGCAGGAATTGAGATATAATTTGAGATAAAAGGGTTTTTTTTAGACAAAAATTATTAAATCTGATATAATGAAACCACAGTTAACATAATATAGAGAATTAAGCCTTTTATAGAAAAAGGCTTTTTTTTGTGTGAGAAGATGATACACACGAGAATTTAGGAGGAAGACAATTGTTTACGGAAAAAATTAAAGCAAAAGAATATTTTATAAAAGACCTTTTAAGTCCAAAATTTATATTTGAAATTCCAGATTATCAAAGAGCATATTCTTGGACAACAGAGAATTTGAAACAGCTAGTAGATGATATAGAAGATTCTATAAGATTAAACCAAGGAAGAGCTTTTGAAAATTTTGAACCTTACTTTATTGGAAGTATAGTTCTTTGTGGAAAAGAATATAAGGAAGATGGATTTGGTCGTTATGAAGTTATTGATGGTCAACAAAGACTTACATCTTTAATAATGTTGATAGCTACAATAAGAGATATTATAAATAATGATGAATATAAAAAAGTTTTAGGTTCTTTAATATATCAAGAAGCTAATGAATTGATGGGAATAAAAGAAAATATAAGGGTTAAAGTTAGAGGGAAAGAAAGTGATTTCTTTAAGCAATATGTACTAACAGAAGGTGGGACTAATCTTGTGTTAGAGCTTGATAAATTAGATTTAACTGAAACTAAACTAAACATGATAAATGCTTTAGACGTTTTTAGAAATAGTTTTATAGATGAAAATGGAATTTTATTAGAAGCTAAATTGAATGATTTCGTTAAATATTTACTTCAAAAGGTTGTTTTAGTAGTTATAACAACAAATTCTTTTGAATCAGCTTTTAGATTATTTAATGTTATAAATTCAAGAGGTTTACCATTAACAAATGCAGATCTTTTAAAAAGTGAGAATTTAAGAGTAATACCATTAGAAGAAAGAACTAAGTACACAGATATATGGGAAAATGATGAACTTGACCTTGGAAAAGATAATTTAGAAACAGTAATTGGCTTTATGAGATCTATTGCTTTACAAAAAAAAGCAGATGCTTCACTTTATGATGAGTATACAAAAGATATATATCCATCAAAAGAAGGATATAAAGGAAAAGAATTTACAGAACATATGCATAATGTAAAAGAGATATATAGTAAATATGTTTTAGATGCAAGATTAAATCTTTCTAACAAAGAGGATGAAATTTATTATAAAAATTTAATTACTGCTATGAAAGAGTTTTTACCATATGAAGATTGGGCAGCTACAATAATTAAATTTGTAGAAAAATTTGGACAAAATGATGAAGCTGTATTTGAATTTGTTAAATTATTAGAAAAAAGAGTAGTAATTGATTGGGTTAATGGTAACTCATTTGCTGACAGACTTTCAAGAGTTTATGATATAATAAAGACAATAGATACTGCAAACACATTAGAGGATATTAAATCAAGTGAGGCATTTATAGGTGATTTAGATAAAACAACAATATTCTTTAAAAATGCTTTAACTGATATAGATTTTTATAGTAAAGGAAGAATGACAGTTCCAAAATATGTATTTGTAAGAATGGATATTGAGCTTAATAAAGGTGAAAGTATAGATTATTATACTAATAAAGTTATGATTGAACATGTCCTTCCAAGAAATGCAAAAGATGCTTATTGGGTTGGTAATTTTAAAGCTGATCAAAGAAGAAATTGGGCAAATAAATTTGCTAATTTAGTGCTTATTGCAGGAGCTAAAAATACTAGACTTAATAATAAACCTTACAATGAAAAAGTTGAGGAATATTTAAGTAAAAAAGGTTCATTTAAAATAACAAATGAGATATTTAAAAATTCAGAATGGACTATGGAAGTAGTAGAAGAAAGACAAAATGATCTTGTTGAAAGAGCATTGAAAATGTGGACAGAATTTTAGAATTAAACATAGAACCAAAGGTGAGTTTTAAGAACTAACCTTAGGTTCTTTTTAAACTTATTTTTCAATTTATGGGGAAGGAGAGGTGGCTATGGAATTTAATAAAACACAAAAAAGATTTTTAAACAGTAAATATAAAATTCAAGTATTAAAAGGTGAAATAAATACAGGAAAAACATTTATAGCATTGTATAAATGTGTAAACCTTGAAAATAATTATTGTATCTATGCGGATGATAAGGTTTTATTTATAACATCATCAAGAAGTAATGTAAAAGAAGTAAAAAAAATATATGATGACGCAAAAAAAGAAATGGAAAATGAATTTTATTCTTTATTTTCATTAAATAATAATTCACGAACAGACTTTGAATCAGTTGATGATTTAGTTGATTTATATTATAAGGCTTATATTAGAGAGAATAAGTTAAACTTAAAATATAGTAAGAAAAGTTATAAATTAAAAAAAATTAAAGAAGTTTATGATGAATATAGAAAAGAAACCAAGTTTACAGATTTTATGAATAAAGTTAATTTAGAATATTTACTTGAAGAAATAGAGTGGATTAAGGCTGGTGCATTTACAAAAAGCGAATATCTTAAAGTATTGCGTAAAGGGCGAAAAAAAAGTATAAAAACAGAATCTAAAAGTAGAGAACAGGTTTTTGCATTATGCGAAAAATATTCATTTGTACTCAATAATTTAGGTTATATGGATAAGTATGATGAAATTTTATTTGCCATAAAAAAAGCAAAAGCGATGAAAAAACAATATACGCATGTATTAGTAGATGATGCGGAAAAATTGACTAGAGCAGAATTTAAGTTTATAGATTGTATAAGAAATGAAAAATATGGAATGTATTTTTTAATATTAAATAGAGTTAAAAATAATAAAAATTTTGTGTGGGCAAGTAATACGAAAAATATAGTAGATATTTTAGGGGATAAATATAAGTCTACTATGTTTAAAAATAAATTTGCTAAGTCTATAGATGAAGTTACGACAATTGAGAAATTTGAATATAGAGATATAGTTCATAATAAGAAGTTTAATTTACTTTTTGATATGACAAGTTTAAATCAAGTAGTTATTGAAAAAAATGGAACAGAAAGCTTAATTGATCTGAAAGATACTATAAGTTTAAATGTATATAATAATATAGCTGCTGGAAACCCTATAGAAATGAATGATTTGATTGAAAGAAAAATGAATGTGCCTAAAAATATTTTAGGTACAGAAAAAGATGTTTTTATATTAAAAGTAAAAGGTGACAGTATGGTTAATAAAAACATAGATAATGGAGATTTTGTTGTTGTAAAAAAACAAAATACTGCATATCATAATCAAATAGTTGCAGTAGATATTGCTGGAAGTGCAACATTAAAAACTTTAAATTTAAATAATAAACAGCCACTTTTAATGCCAGCTAACGAAAAGTACGAACCTATAGAACTTGTAGGTAGAGAGTTTAATATATTAGGAATTTTACTTGGCGTGATAAAAAAGAAATAGTGAGAGAATGATTACCAATATAGAATATCTAATGAAAAGTTTTAGTATTTGTGGCATAATGATATATGGATATAATAGCGAAGGGATGCAAGGAATGGGATATGTAATAATAGACTTAGAATTTAATAATATGCAAAATATAACCAGATATTATCCTAATATGTATGAAAAAAATAAACATCTTAGAACATTAGAAGTTCAAAATGAAATTTTAGAAATTGGAGCTGTGAAGCTTGATGAAAATTTCATTAAAATTGATGAATATAAAGTTTATATAAAGCCAGCAGCTTTTACAGTTTTGAATCCTAAGATAACAGATATCACAGGAATAACTAATAAGGATTTAAGAAAAGCTGTAAGTTTAGCACAAGGTATGAATGGGCTAAAGAAATTTGCTGGAATAGATAACATAATTTGTTCATGGGCAACAGATGATATTGCTGAGATAGTTATAAATGCAAAATTTCAGAAGTATGATGATGTTTATTGGATTGAAAAATATTTGGATTTACAAAATTATTGCACAAAAATTTTAGCTTATAAAAAACCAATTGGTTTAAAGGTTGCTTTAAATGAGCTTAAAATAGAAGTGGATAAAGAAAAGTTACATGATGCATTAAATGATGCTGATTACACAGCAGAAGTTCTAAGGAAAATATATAAAAAAGAATTAATTAATGATTTTATTGTTGATAATGTTTATGATTTACCATCTGTTAAAGTTAAGGATCTTAGAAATTACAATCCAGAAAATATAAAACTAGATTTTAAGTGTAAAGATTGCGACAAAGCTTTAGAGGTAGTTGAGCCTCTTAGTATTTTAAGTAATAAATTTATGTCTCTTGGAAAATGCAAAAAATGTGATGCAAAATATGTTCAAGAGGTTATTTTAAAAAAGACAATTGCAGGTGGGATAATATATAATGATAAGACAACAAAATTAGATAATTATGATTATTTCCAGTATTCATATAAATTTAAAAATAGCAGAAAATAGTAAATGTGTTGAAAATAGGAGATATTTAGTTATTTTTAATTGATATGTAATAAATCGTCTAGAGAAAAGAACTTAAAATATGATAAAATAGTATAGATGGTATTGTTTGGTATCATCAATATTATTTTGAAAAGGGATAGGTTAAGAATGAATATTGCTTTTTTTCTAACTCCAAAAATAGAAGTAATTCATGAAAAAGAAAGTGCGACTATGAGAAGAGTCCTTGAAAGAATGGAACATCACAGTTATACTGCAATTCCAATAATTAATAATGATGGGGTTTATATAGGGACACTTACAGAAGGTGATTTACTTTGGAAGCTAAAAAACACTGAAGGATTAACTTTTGAAAATACTAATGAAATTAGAGTAAAAGATATTAAAAGGAATGTTATTCATAAAAGTGTTAGAATTGATTCAGACATGGATAGTTTAATATCACTTGCAATATCACAAAATTTTGTTCCAGTTGTTGATGATGGAGACATCTTTATTGGGATAATTAAACGTAGTGATATTATAGAATATTGCTATAATAAAATAAGTGAATAAGAAAAGTTACAAAGTTAAAAATAAGCCAGACTTATAAGTCTGGCTTTTTATTTTTTAAGAAAATAATATATTAATAGTTTCAATAATCATTTTCTTATTATTTAGTTGTACTTCAAAATTCAAAGGTGCATAAATGGCTAAAAGTTTTTTATTTTCTGTTTTAAAAATTATATTTTGGTTTAACTTTTTTTTGCGAAGTTCAGTTTTATAAAATATGTTTAATGAGTTTATAAGCTTTAGGGAGTTGCCTTGTAACTCAACTTTTTGCTCATTTAAAAATTTTTCTAAATTTGAAATACTACTCTTGATTAGTATATCCATATTTAAAATATTCCATGTAATAAATTTTCTAGACATACCAGAAATTAGCTTATTACTAGGTTCAGATGTAAAATTTATATTTTTATATTCAAATGACAGTTCATTCCAAAGACTAAAGTCTTTTCCTTTATCAAAAACAATAAAATAACCATAATCAAGTTCTGTTCGTATAAGTCTGCCAAAGCATTGTTTAAAATCAGTCAAAACTTTTGGTGAATTTATAGCTGTAAAGCTTTTTCCATTTCTCATAAGTTTAGCATAAAGAGGATCACTAGGATTTATAATAGGGAGTTTATCCATTAGCACGCAACTTAAGGCATCACCAGGAATATCAATTCCCTCAAAAAAACCTTTTGATCCAAGAAGAACAGATCTTTGACTAGTGTCCTGAAGTTTTTCTAAATCTCTTTTGCTCTGATAAAGTTTTATATTATTTGATGATAAGAATAATGAGATTTTTTCCTTAAAAGTTTCTAATCTTTTTTTACTTGTAAATAGTATTAGTAAGTTTCCAGGAATCTTTTCTAATATATCTAAAGTTGTTTTCACCATAAATTTAATAAAGTTTTCATCATAATATCTAGGTGAATTAGAGGGAGAAGCTACTATAGTTCTAGTGGCTAAGTCAAAAGAGTTAGAAATATTTAAGACTTCATTTATATATCTATTTTCAACTTTTTCAATAGCTAAGGATTTTTTGAAATTTTCATAAGTGCCTTTATTTTTTAAAGTTGCAGATAAAAATACACAACTATGAGTATTATTTAAAAATTTTTCGAAAAAGATTAATGGAGAATTTAGGTCTTTTATGTATGCTTCAAAAATAGTTCTATTTTTTGAACAGTACAAACCATAGCAATTAGATTTAGCATGTTCTAAAGTATAAATTTCTATAAAACTTATATATTCTTGTAATCTCTCTATTTTTTTCATAAGAACTTCAGCTCTATTTTTAGCATTAGAATTTTCTAGATTATTACCATCCATAAACTTTTTTAAATCTTTATAAATATCTAATAAATCTTCTTTTAAAACTAAAAGTTCATGTTGAACATCATTAAAATTAGGAAAGTCACTATTAAAAGTTGTATCAAGATCGTAGTCTAATGATAAATTTTTAGTTGATATATAAGAAATGCGTTCTAGAGTATTAAAAGCGACTTTTATTTTGTCTCTTAAAGTTTCTCTAAAATTGGCAAGTCTATTTTGAGCAAATCTCCAAACATAATTTATGTACCCTTTTCTTTTTTCATAATCTAAAATTTCAAGAAGTAATCGTCTAAGTTCTTTAGAATTAAGTCCACTAGCATAAGCATCAAAGATTGAATTACTAAGATTATGAGCTTCATCTATAATAACATTTTTAATTTCATCATCATAACTCCAGCGTAGTAAAAGAGAGTGATTGAGAACTACTATAGTACTATCTTTTAATTTTTCTACCGTATTTTTATAAAAACATTGTTTATGACAACTTTTAATATCACATCCATCACTATCAGAGCTACAAAAATGGATTATATTATCAAGTTTAAAGTGTTCCCTTACAAAAAAATTTATCTCTTCAAAATCTCCATATTCTCCGGATTTGCTATATCTATCAAGATATACTATAGCGAGTTTTTCAATAGTTGATTTATTTGTATCAGAAATAGCATCCTTTAATACATCATCTAATACTTCAGGGCATAAATAATTCCCTTTACCTTTAATATTAACAAAGTCAACTTTATGATTTAAATCAAAAGCATCTAATAGAAATGGAATGTCCTTTTTAGTTAATTGTCTTTGTAATTCTTTAGTGTTGGTAGAGATAAATATTTTTTGACCTGTTTTATAAGCTTTAATAATAGAAGGTAATAAGTAAGCAATACTTTTACCAGTGCCTGTTGGAGCTTCTATAATAGAAATATTCCCCATATCTAATGAGTTGCGAACATTTGCCATGACATCATATTGCGCCTGCCTAAATTTGTAAGTAGGTGATATTTTTTTAAATCCATCAATATCTTTAAGTGTATCTTCGCAGTTTTTTTTGAATTTAATAGTAGGAACATTTTTTGATTCTACTATTATCTTAGGGGGTTCAGTTTTTATTTTTAAAAGTTCTTCTGCAAGATGATAACTTTCTAGATACGGAGTAAAAGACCAATCAGTTAATAATTGAATGTATTGGGAAGTAAAATCTCCTATATTGGTTCTTTCTAAAATTTTATTAATAATTTTTATTGTATAAATGACATTTTCTTGTGCACGGTTAATAAATGGTTCATTTAAAATATCTTTAGTGAATGCCTTTAATGTATATTCATTATGGAATGGTTCTAAAAGAGAAATTAACTCTAAAGAGTCTAGTAATTTATTTTTAAAAATCATGTTGCTTTTAAAAAAAGCAAGTTCCAAAAACTCTCTTTTAAAAGTTGCATTATGAGTTATTATTTTAAAATCTGATATAAATAAATTAAATTCGTCTAATACATTTTTAAGAACTGCTGATTTAGCAAAATCAATAGCATTAACATTTGGAAGGCTATCTAAAATAGTCTTTTTTATTGGGTTTTCATTTTTTATTAATCTATGAAATGAAGAAATTTTTTGATTTGCAAATTTTATACAAGCAATTTCTAATATTTCGCCATCTTTAGGACTTAGACTACTTGTTTTGATATCTAAGTAAATTATATTATCAAAGTAAGATTTCATAATAATTATTATCAAAATCTATAAAAAATTTTGATAATTACCTCCTTGTTTCATACTAAATAATATTATACATTAATTTAGTATGTTATAGAACATAAGTTCTTATTCAAAATGGAATTTATAATTAGGATTAATTTGATTAGGAAAAAAATAAATAATATAATAAAAAAAATAGAATTTATTTAAATAGGAGAAAAAAATGATAGTAATAATAACACCAGCAAAAGGCATGGATGAAAATAAAATAGATAAAAAGATAGCAACAACAACACCTAGATTTTTAGAAAAATCAAAATGTGTTATGGAGACATTAAAAAAATTAGAAATTCCTGAACTTGCAAGTCTTATGAAAATTAATGATAAATTAGCAGAATTAAATTTTATGAGAAATCAAGATTGGAAAGTTTATGATGGTAAAGATGCTAAGGCGGCAGTACTAAGTTTTTCAGGAGAAGTATATAGAGGTATGGATGCTATAAACTTTACTGAAGAGGAGCTTTTATTTTGTAATAAACAACTTAGAATTTTATCAGGAATGTATGGAAGTCTTAGACCCTTAGATGGAATGATTCCATATAGATTAGAAATGGGGACAAAAATTTCTATAGAGGGAAGTAAGGATTTATATGATTTTTGGAGTGAGACATTAACTGATAGTATTTTAGACGATTTAAAATGTGATGGGACTGATATTCTTATAAATCTTGCTTCAACAGAATATTCAAAAGTTTTAAAGTTAAAGAGAAAAGTTAAAGTCATTAATATAGCTTTCAAAGAGAGAAAAGGATTAAAATATAGAACTGTCGTAGTTCATACTAAAAAAGCAAGAGGAATGATGGTTAATTATATGGTTAAAAATAAGATAATAACTCCAGATGGATTAAAAGATTTCGATATGGAAGGATACCAATTTGAAGAAAGTTTATCAGATGACACTAATTTTATATTTACAAGAGACCCTCAATAGCTAGTAGTTCTGTAGAATAAAAAGATATGATAAAAATTTTTATTAGTTGAAGATATGCTATAATTTGATTTATTTTATATAATATAATATAAAATTTAGAGTTAGATATAAATGTGAATGAACAAATTAAAAATTTTAATTTTAAAATGTATAAAAACTTCTTTATTTACCGTATTATAGTAATTAATAGTAAATTAAGGGGGATTATATGAAAAAAGAAAAATTAAAGGGTGGAATATTAAGAAAGGTTAAAAAGATATTTCTTAGTATAATAGCAGCAACTGCTATTATTTATATTAGTACAGTTACGTATTATAGATTTTCTATGATAAAAGATATTAGAGTTGAAAATGGTGAAGTTATTTATAAAGATAGTTTAGTAAAAAGAACTAAACATATTGCAAAAGAAGTTGAGATTAAACATAAAAGTGAAACTTTTAAAATTGATGATATTAGTTTAATTTTAAATGGGGAAAAATTGAAAGAAGATATGGATATATTTGAACTGAATCAGAGATATTATGTTGATTTAGAATATTTTTTAGAAAATTTTGATGAGAAATATGAAGTTAAGGGAAATACTTATAACATAGGAGATATAAAATTAGATATCGTAAATAAAGAATTTTCAAAAGGTAATTTAGAGCCAATAAAATTAAGAGGGGAGATTTTAAATCTTGATGGTATAAAGTATATTTCTTTAAATGATTTAGAAATTATGTTTAATTTGGGTAATAGCTGGGATTATGAAAAAAGAATAATAAATATTTTTGAAAAAGAAATAGAAGAAGCTAATATAGATAGAGAGAAACTTTCAGGAAAAGCTGCATTATTAAGACTTGAGGATGTATCAGCTGGAAACAGATATGCTACAAATCATGGTATTTTAAGTATGAAAGCAAGTGCTGACTACTTATATAAAAATGGTGTTAAATTCAATGTGGCTTGGATACCAAGATATATAGATCCTGGAAAAAATTTAGATAATAACTTGTTGACGGACAGAAGTATGGCAAATGCACAATTTGTAAATATGCTTGATTATTTAGTTTCTAAAGATGGAGTAATAGGTCTTCATGGATATACTCATCAGGCAGAACAATACACAACAGCTATTGGTAGTGATCTTAGTTCTATTTATAATAGTTCAGAAGAAGAAACTAGAATGATTATTGAATCATCTATTGAAACAGCAAAAGTTTTAAATATTCCAATCGCTTTCTTTGAAAGTGCGCATTATCATGCTACTAAAAAGCAACAAAGTATAATTGAAGAATATGTAGATACTTGTTTTGAACCTTATAAAATTTATTGGAATTTCCAACCAGTTATTAGTAAGAGGAATAAATCTACACTCTATGTTCCAGCACCTCTTTCATATGCGAAAGACTTTAATGGAAGTGATCTAGCTAGTAAAATAGAAAAAAATAAGAAGAGAAAAAATATCTTGACTGCTTTTTTTGTACATCCAACTAAAGAAATGGATTTTTTTGAAGTTTCAGATGTAGATGCAAATGGTGCAGTTAGTATTGTTCATAAAGAAGATTCACCACTTCAAAATATTGTAGAAGGTTTAAAAAAATCAGGACATGTAACAATAACAGTTCAAGATTTACAATAGATGTCATTGAGTTATTGTCTATAGTTATGTAAAATTATAGATAAACAATATGATGTATATTACAAGGAGATGTGTATTATGAGTAATGAAAATATGTCAATGAGTGAATTGATGAATGACTTTGAAATGAAGAGTTTTAGAAAAGGCGATATAATTAAAGGTAAAGTAGTAAGTGCTAAAAATGATGAAATTATAGTTAATATAGGGCATTTTGCAGATGGTGTAGTTGCAAGAGGAGAATTATCAAATGATCCTAGCTTTAGTATATCTTCAATACAACCTGATGATGAAATATATGTTATGGTTTTAAGTACTGATGATGGATATGGAAATGTAGAATTATCTAAAAGAAGAGCAGATGCTATAAAGGTTTGGGATAGTTTAGAAGAGATATATCAAAATGGGAAAATTATGAATGTAAAAATGAGCGAAGTTACAAAAGGTGGTTTAATATCAAATATAGAGGGTGTTAGAGTATTTATGCCAGCCTCTCAGACATCAGCTAAAAGACTTGAAAATATTGAAGTTTTAATTGGAAAAGATCTAGAAGTAAAAATTATAGAATTTAATAGAAAAGACAGAAAAGTAGTTATTTCTAGAAGAGTTATAGAAGAAGAAGAACTTAAAAAAGAAGAGATGAAAATATGGAATACTTTAGTAGCTGGTGAGAAGAAGGTAGGAACAGTTACTAAGCTTATGAAATTTGGGGCTTTTGTAAATATAGATGGTGTTGAAGGATTAATCCATATAAATGATTTAGCTTGGACAAGAGTTAGAAAAGTTGAAGATATTCTTTCAGTAGGTGATACTGTAGAAGTTTATATTAAAGATATAGATTTAGATAAAAGAAGAATGGGACTTTCATTAAAAGATTTATGTGAGAATCCTTGGAGTAAATTTGCTAAAAATAATAATGTAGGCGATACAGTAGATGCTAAAATTGTTAAATTTATTCAAGCAGGTGCTATAGCAGCAGTTGATGAAGGGGTTGAAGGTTTAGTTCATATATCAGAAATAACAGATGAACATATAACTTCAGCAGATTCTGTGTTAAGCCTAGGGCAAGTAGTTAAAGTGAAAATTCTTTCAATAGATGAAGAGAATGAAAGATTATCTCTTAGCATAAAAGATTCTGTTGATAGAACAGAAGAATTTAAACAATATGTTGATGAAGAAGAAGGATTTGGTTTAGCTGATTTGTTTAAAGATTTAAAATTATAATAATAAAAGAATTAGAGAAACTTCTTTGAGGTATCTTTAATTCTTTTTTTTATGAAAATTAGTCTTGTTGCTAAAAATTTGGTATAATTATTAATAAGTTAGATATTACAAGAAATTAAAATACAGGAAAAACTAATTGTTAATTTATTAGTTTTAAAATGTAAGGAGTGAAATAAATGAGAGTACTAGAAGAATTACAACCATACGAAGTTTTTAAATATTTTGAAGAGATAGCTCAAATACCAAGGGGTTCAGGAAATGAAAAGGCAATAAGTGATTATCTTGTTAAATTTGCTAATGAATTGAATTTAGAAGTAATACAAGATGCAGCTAATAACATAATAATTAGAAAGCCAGCTTCAAAAGGATATGAGAATGCTAAAGGTGTTATCATACAAGGACATATGGATATGGTGTGCGAAAAAAATAAAGATACAGTTCATGATTTTGAGAAAGATCCTATAAAGTTAAGAATAGATGGAGATTATATCTATGCTACAGGAACAACTTTAGGAGCTGATAATGGAATAGCAGTAGCTTATGGGATGGCTCTATTAGCAGGAAATTATGAGCATCCAGCATTAGAACTTTTAGTTACAACAGATGAAGAGGCTGGAATGAGCGGTGCGATAGCTTTAGAAGGTAAAAATATAAAAGGGAAAATTCTTCTTAATGTTGATTCAGAAGAAGAAGGAGAGTTCCTTGTAAGTTGTGCTGGTGGAGCTAGAACAGCTATGACTCTTAAAATTGATTGGGAAACTGCTGATGAAAATAAAAAAGCTTTTGAAATAAGAGTTAGAGGATTAAAAGGTGGACATTCAGGTATGTCTATCAAAGAGGAAAGAGGAAATTCTAATAAATTAATAGGAAGAGTATTAAACACTCTTGCTAAGAAAGTTGATTTTGATTTAGCCTTAATAAATGGTGGATCAAAAAACAATGCTATTCCAAGAGAAGCAGAAGCTTTAATTTTAATAAATGAAGCTGATGAAAAACTTGTAAAAGAAATTGTTGCAAAATGTGATGAAGAAGTGAAGGAAGAACTTAGAGTGCAAGATCCTAATGTTAAAATAGAGATAGAAGCACAGGAAGAATTACCATTAGAGATTTTCTCAAATGAAACTAAGAAAAAAGCTATTTTATTACTTCAACTTATACCAAGTGGTGTAGAAGTTATGAGTAAAAACATGGAAGGTTTAGTACAGACATCAACAAATTTAGGTGTTGTAACAACAGGTGAAGATGTTATAAGTTTTGATAGTGCAACAAGAAGTTCATTAGATAGTGAAAAATGGGCATTTATAGATAGAATACAAAATGTTGCAGATGCTGTGGGAGTAGAACTTGAAGTTTCATCAAGCTATCCTTCATGGGAGTATAACCCAGAATCAGAAGTTAGAGAAATTGTAAAAGATGTTTATAAAGATTTAACAGGAACAGATGCAATATTAACAGCTATACATGCTGGAGTAGAATGTGGGCTTTTAAGTGAAAAGGTTGAAGGTGGACTTGATATGATATCATTTGGACCTAATATGTATGATGTGCATACACCAGATGAACATGTTAGTATTAGTTCAACTAAAAATGTTTGGGAATTCCTAATAGCGTTATTAAAAGCATTAAAATAATTTTAGAATATCAAAAGAGGTGGTTAGTAAATAACTACCTCTTTTTTTACTTTACATAATTTTTATAAGTTTTTTGAATTTTAAGGAATAATTAAACCTCTCTGAAAATATTATGTTATATATGGATTTTTTAGGGTGGTGAAGTTATGAAGTACACTAGGTATGATGTAAAGTCAAAAAGAAAAAAAGATGATTGGAAAACTATGATTATTATGATAGTAGGCGTAGTTATTTTAGCAGTTCTCATAGGAAGTTTAGTATTTTTCAAAGTTTTTCCAAAGGGAGGAGAGTTGTTAGGTGGATCTAAAAAGCCTAGTACACAGCAAGGTGGTAATAAGAATGGTGGAAATACAATTCCTCCAGTAGTAGCAGATGATAAAGAGAAGGAAGAAGATGCAACTAATCAAAAAGACGAAGAAAATACAGCAGGGAAAAATAATGATCTTATAACAAAAGCAGAAGAGTCTACATATACAATGGTGCAATGTGGGTATTTTTCAAAAAAAGAAAGTGCTGAAAAAGTTAAAAATGAAGTAGGGAGTATTGCACAAGTCATTAATGAAGATGAAAAGTTTAGGGTAGTTAGTTATATCGGTGAAGAAAACAAAGCACAAGAATTATCTAAAACTTTAACTGAGAAAGAAATTGATAATACCAAAACTAGATTTACAATAGCTACAAATACTATATCTAATAAAGCTATAAAAGAAACTATAGATGGACTTTTAGATATTAGCGTTAAATTAGCTAAAGATGATATTTCAGGAATTAATACTAAGGACTTTAAGGCGTGGACAAATTCTTTAAAAGAAAATAAAGATGATGAGACCTATGAAGTTTTTAAAAAATTAAAAGATAATATCAATAAGTTACCAGAACAATTAACAAAAAATGATATAGAAAAAGTATATCAAATCTTATTTGACATATTAAATAACTATAAAAATAAAGCTTAGATGTCAAAAAGATAATATTTGTAATAATTAACTATAAATAACCATTAAGTTGTAATTAAATTTTAATAAATATTCAATGGCAATGAATTATAATTATTTTGTATTTAGAACTCTGATATACTTCAGAGTTCTTTAAGTTTTAACTGCTATTTTTAACTAAAATTTTAACAATACTTCAGTTTTGAGAATATATATTAAAATTTAATATTAATAGGTTTTTTATGCTTGTGCATGAAAATAATAAATGTTAAACTATATAAGATGATAAATAAATAGGATTTTAGGTTGTTTTTTGTTGCAAAAAGTACTATTTTATATTAATTTATGATAGGAGTGTTTTTGAATATGACAATAATTTTAGCTTCTCAGTCACCTAGACGACAAGAACTTTTGAAAAAGATAACTGAAGATTTCATAGTCATAAAGTCGAATTTTGATGAAAGTTCTGTAAAATATGATGGCGATGTAGCTGATTATGTTGTAGAACTAGCAGAAAAAAAAGCCAAAGAAGTTGCTAAAAATGTTAAAAAACCACATATAATTGTATCAGCTGATACAGTTGTTGTGTTTGAAAATAATATACTAGGCAAACCAAAAAATAAAGAAGAGGCAACATGTATGTTACGCTTATTAAGTGGCAATAATCATAAAGTATGTACAGGTTTATATATTTTGGATATGGTCAACGAAAGAGCAATACATAAGACGGTTTTCACAGATGTGAAATTCTCAAAGCTTACAGATAAGGAAATTCAAGAATATATAGCAACTGGTAGTCCAATGGATAAAGCTGGAGCTTATGGAATACAGGATTCTGCTGCAATTTTTGTAGAAGAAATTAGAGGATGTTATTACAATGTAATGGGTCTTCCTGTAAATGTATTATATAATCTTTTAAAGCAATTGGATTAATCGGGTACAAATATCTTAAAAGGATGTTTTAATATTGAACCAAAATTTTATGATATATGATATTCCAAAAGATGAAAGACCGAGAGAAAAACTACTAAAATATGGAGTTGAAGCATTAACAGATGTAGAGCTTTTAGCATTACTTCTGAGAACTGGGAATAAAAATGAAAGTGCTATTGATTTATCAAGAAGGCTATTAAATGCAGTTAATGGATTGGAAGGAATACTAAACACATCATTAATAACATTGATGAATGTAAAAGGTATTAAAGAAGCTAAGGCTTCTCAAATAGTTGCTGCATGTGAATTATATAAGAGAGCAAAGGGTAAAAAAGCAAAAGATTTGAAAATAAAATCTGCTAATGATGTTGCGAGTCTTTTAGAAGATTCTTTTTTTGTGGAAAAACAAGAATGTGTTAAACTTATCAGTCTTAATACAAAAAATGTTGTCATATCAATAAAAGAGATTTTTAAGGGCGGACTTAATAGTTCAATAGTTCATCCAAGAGAAATTTTTAAAGAAGCACTCAGTCTTAGTGCCGCTTCAATAATTTTATGTCACAATCATCCATCAGGGGATCCGACACCTAGTATTGAAGACATTAATATAACTAAAAGGATTAAGTCCTGTGGTGATATCATAGGAATTGAGCTCTTAGATCATGTTATATTAGGAAGAAACAGATTTATAAGTTTAAAAGAAAAAGGAATTATATAATTGAAAGGGGAATAAACAATGGGTTTATTTGGATTAGGAATGACTAAGGACCTAGGGATTGACTTAGGTACTGCTAATACTTTAGTTTTCGCTAAAGGTAAAGGTATAGTATTAAGAGAGCCATCAGTTGTTGCTATAAATAACTTAACAAAAAAGGCGTTAGCAGTTGGTGCTGAGGCAAAACAAATGATAGGTAGAACACCTGGTAACATAGTGGCTATAAGACCTTTAAAAGATGGGGTTATAGCAGATTTTGATGTAACACAAACTTTACTTAAGAAATTTATAGATAAAGTAACAAACAAAGGAGCTTTTACAAGCCCTAGGATAATAGTTTGTTTCCCATCAGGAGTAACTGAAGTTGAGAAAAGAGCTATAGAAGAAGCAACTAAACAAGCGGGAGCTAGAGATGTCATTCTTATGGAGGAGCCAATGGCTGCTGCTATAGGGGCAGGACTTCCAGTTGATGAACCAACAGGAAGTATGATAGTAGATATCGGTGGCGGTACTACAGAAGTTGCAGTAGTTTCTCTTGGAGGAATAGTTACAAGTAAATCATTAAGAGTAGCTGGAGATGAGCTTGATCAAGCAATTATTAATTATGTAAAAAAAGAATATAATTTAATGATTGGTGAAAGAACTGCAGAGCAAGTTAAAATGCAACTTGGATCAGCATTTAAAGTTGAAGGCGAAGAAGATGAAGTAATGGAAATCAAAGGAAGAGATTTAGTAACAGGACTTCCTAAGATTGTTGAAATAAATGAAGGTCAAATTAGAGATGCTTTAAAAGAACCTGTTTCAGCAATAATTGAGTCAATTAAGACAACATTAGAAAAAACACCACCTGAGCTTGCAGCCGATATCATGGATAAAGGAATAATGCTTGCTGGAGGTGGAGCTGCATTAAGAGGTTTAGATCTTTTAATTAACCACGAAACACATATGCCTGTTCACATAGCAGAATCACCATTAGACTGCGTAGCTCTAGGAGCAGGAAAAGCATTAGAAAAATTCGATCTAATTGCTAAGCAACAAAGAGGCTAATTTTTAGATGAAGTTTTTCAAAAGTAAACTGGCAGTAACTGTTATAGTTCTGTCAGTTACATTTTTAGGTGTAATAATTTACACGGCTAAGACTAATTCAGATTTTATATCTGGAGCACTTGGTGCTGGATTTAATCCAGTACAAAAAGTAATATATATGGCAGGCGAAAAAGTAAAAAGTGGTATAGATTTCTTTGCTAGCTTCTCAGAAGTAAAGCAAGAGAATGATAATTTAAAACAACAGGTAATAGAACTTCAAAACCAATTAGTTGGTTATAATACTTATAAAACTCAAAATGAGCAATTAAAACAAGAGCTTAATTTTAAAGATCAACATGAACAATATAATTATGTAGGAGCTAGTATAATAGGTGAAGATGGTGGTAGCTATTATGATGGTTATGTTATAGACAGAGGATCAGATTCAGGTATTCAAAAAGATATGATAGTAATTGCAGGGAATGAACTTGTTGGTATTGTTACTGAGGTTTACAGTAACTGGGCTAAAGTACAAACAATTTCTAGTACTAATACAGCTGTAGCAGCTACAGTTGAGCAAACTAATGAAGTATCTGGTATAGTTAGAGGATATCAAGATATAGGAACAAGAGAACCTCTTGCTCAAATATCTAACTTACCTATGAATTCAGCAATTAAACCAGGGGATACAATATTAACATCAGGTCTTGGTGGTATATATCCAGCTGGTATTAGAATTGGTTCTGTATTGAATGTAGAAACAGACAATGTAAAAGTTTCAAAGAGTGCAATTATTCAACCATTTGCTAACTTTGATCAATTGACACAAGTAGTAGTAGTAGTTCCTAAAGATGCTTCACAAGGAAATATAAAATATTAGACAAAGGGGATAGAACTTATGAAAAGAATAATACTTGTCCTCATTTGTATACTTTTATTTATATTAGATAACAGTGTAATGCCATTTCTGGGTATATCAGGTGTATACCCAAGCTTACTATTTGTTTTTGTGATATTATTCTCAACAATAAATGGTTATTGGGATGCTGTTATACTGGGAAGTGTTTCAGGTATACTGCAGGATATATACTTTAGTCATATTTTTGGAATTAATGCAATAATTAATTTAGCGTTATGTTTAATAGCAGCATATATTGGGGATACTATAATAAAAAATAGAATTATTATTCCCGTTGTTACAGTAGCTGGATTAACAGCAGTTAAATTTATAATTATCCTATTAATAGGAAAAGCTTTATCTTTAAGTGTGCCAATAGAAAATATAGTAATATTAGTTATTTATAATTTTGTTATGGCATTAGTTATGTATAGTTGGGTATCAAAAATCTCACATAGAGATCTAATGAAAAGAAATTGGAAGTTTGGTAAACATAGGTGATTAAATGAAAAGAATTAACAGAAAGAAGAAGAAGAAAAAATCTGTTAATAGATATAAGGTACTAACTGGAATAGCCCTAATTGCATTTGGGGCTATTTTAGTACGTTTATTATATTTGCAGATTTTTGATTATGATAATTTAAGGGCGAAAGCAGATATAAGGTCGACTAGATTTATGTCGCAACAAGCTCCAAGAGGGAAAATATATAGTGCAGATGGAGATTTGCTTGCAACAAATCAAGACATGTATATGCTTAATTTTACAAAAACAACAGATGGAATGAAAAACTTTTATGATACAATTAATACCGTTTTTACTATTTTAAAAGAAAATAATGCAATGGATAAACTTGATGATAATTTTAATCTTAAAATAGATAAAAGTGGTAAATTATATTTTGATTTTCCAGTAAGTGAAAGTGACACTAAGCTATGGGACTCTCAAAAATTAAGATTTATGTATGATAGAGGGCTTGAAGATTCAGTTCAAAAGAAATTATTTCCTAAAAGTAATGGTAAATATACACCAGAGCAAGTTAGTGAGGTAAATAAAGAATTATTATCATATACACCAGAGCAAACATTTGATATTTTAGTTAAGCAATATGGATTATATAATATGCTTAACATAGGAAAGAAATTGAATGACGAACAATTAAGAGCTTTTAATAAAAAGTATGAAGCAATGACTCCAAGTGAGATGACTGCTGAATTATTAAAATCTTATAATTTAACCCAAATAAGAGAATTTATGCTAATTAAAGATGATATGAAACTGCAAAGTTATTCAGGTTTTAAACCTATTACAATAGCCTCTAATATCGGACAGCAAACAGCATATGTTTTCTATCAAAAAGAAACTTCTTTACCTGGTATAGAAGTTGAGAAAAAACCAGTTAGATATTATCCTTATGGAACTTTAGCATCACATGTATTAGGATATATGGGAGCTATTCCAGCAGCACAATCAAATAAATATGCATCAAAAGGATATGATGTTTCTTCAGACTTGGTTGGAGTTTCAGGAATAGAGTCTGCGTTTGAGAATGTTTTAAGAGGTAGAACAGGCGGAGATATTTTAAAGATTAATTCGGCTGGTCAAAAAATAGGTACATTATCAACACTAGAAGCATATCCAGGTGATAATGTACATTTAACAATTAATGCAGATATGCAATATGCAGCTACAAAGATGTTGCAAACACAAATGGATTATATTCAAAAGAATGAACCTTATGGTAAAAATGCTAGAATGGGAGCTGTAGTAGCAGTTGATGTTAATACAGGAGCAATACTTACAATGGCAAGTTTACCTAATTATAATCCTAATGATTTTGCGACTGGAAAAGTTAGTACACAAGTTGTTAAGAAGTATTTTAATCCTGATATTACAACAGTAGGTCAAGAGTTTATTAAAATGATGGGACTAAATAAAACGGTAGATGAAATGTTCCCAGAAGATTCTACTGGAAATAGACAGGATAAATATGATGTTATACCTAAACCATTATTTAATTATGCTACTATGGGGCTTGTACCGCCAGGATCAACATTTAAACCTATTACAGCTACTGCTGCATTAGAAACTGGAGTAACTAATGCTACATACACTGTAACGGATTCTCCATCATTGTATTATCATGCTGATCCTAATATATTTGGTAATAATTTACCTAAAGATAATGCAGATCATGGTGTTGTAGATATTGTTAAGGCTATACAAGTATCATGTAATAACTATTTCTATAATATGGCAGCTAAAATTTACTATCAATTTGGAAAATCTACTGATGCTTTAGATGTAATAGCTAAATATGCAGCTAAATTTGGTCTTGGAGTTATGCCAGGAACTAATGAAAAACCAAGTACTGGTATAGAAATACCAGAAAAGTTTGGTAATTCTTATAACTTTGAAGATTTTAAGAGTAGTTCTATATATTATTCAAAATGGACACTAGTAGAGGCACTTAATAAGGGACAATTTGATGCTGTTAATATAGTATTTGCACCAATTGATATAAGTACTAATGCTAAAGATTCAAAACCTATAGCAGATGCAAAAACTAATATCAAAAATATAATAACAAATCAAATGCAAAAAATTGGTAAAGAAGATATAAGAACAAACGCTGAGCAAGATGCTTTTGTTGCAACTTTAAATAAAGCTATTAAGCAACTTTATGATGTATCTCCAACAGTAAAAGAATCAATAAACAATTTTATTGCAAAAAATCCTAAATATGGAGATGTAAATGAAGATATTAATAATACTGCTAGAGCCATAAATGATTGGATTGTTTATACAATGTATACAACAATTACAACACCAGCACAACTTGGATATTCAGCAATTGGTCAAGGGACTAATGAATTTACACCGCTTCAATTAGCAGGATATGTTGCTACATTAGCTAATGGAGGAACTAGATATAAATTACATTTAGTTGATGAAATAACTAGTCCTACAGGGCAAGTAGTGGAAAAAGTACAACCTGAAGTTTTAGATAAAGTTGATATTTCTAAACAAAATCTTGATTTAATAAAACAAGGTATGTACAATGTTAATAATAATCCACATGGAACTGGATATTTTGTATTTGGACAGCAAGGTTTCCCAATTCCTACAGCAGGAAAAACAGGAACTGCATCTCTTACTTCAAGTGAACATGATGTAGGAAGATCAGCTTGGGGAGTATATATATCTTTTGCACCAGTTGAAAATCCACAAATAGCAGTTGTTGTTGTTATCTACAACGGAATTCATGGATATTTAGGAGCACCTGTTGCTAGGGCTGTTTTTGAAAGTTACTTTAGGGATGAGATAAAATCAAAGTATCCCAATTATCAACCTAGAACTATGGCAGGTGAGCCTTATAGCTACACATTAAATCCACCATTACCTAAAATTACAGGAACTAATGAATTGAATGCTAATAATTCAGCTCAGCCAGCTTCTGATAATAAGGAAAGTGGAGATACACAAGCTAAATAAATATTATTTGGTTCAATGATATTAAAATATTTAATTATAAATATAAAAGAATAATAGTTTCATTATTTTCTGCTCATAAAGAAGGTAGTAATGGAAAGATTAGCTATTAAATAAATTTTGTCAGTAGTGAGGTTTTGATCTAATAAAACCTCACTATTGTCTTTTAATTATATAAGTAACAATTATGTCATAACATTGTTTATTAATTTTAAAGAATTATTGATAAGTAAATTGTTAGAATTTATAAGATAGCGTTATAAATTATTTAAAGAAAATTGAGAATTAAAATTAAAATATTAGGTGAAATATTTTAATTCATAATAGAAACTTATTAAGGGAGAGCATAAGGATTGATTTATTTACGTTAGAATATAATGAAAATAGGTGATTAAATGAAAGGGTTTAAGCGAAAAAAGAGATCTGTTGATAGATATAGTGTCTTAATCATAATTACTATCATAGTATTTACACTTATATTAAGCAGACTTATTTATCTACAAGTTTTTGAGCATGAGTCTTTTGCAACAAGAGCCACTCAAGGATCAACAAGATTTGTAGCTCAGCCAGCACCAAGAGGAAATATTTATAGCTCGAATGGTGATCTCTTAGCGACAAACAAAGAAGAATATAACTTAGAATTTACTACTACAGCACAAAGTGCTACAGACTTTTATAACACTATGAATTCAGTATTTGATATTTTAAAACAAAATAATGAATTTTCTGATTTAGTGGATAAGTTCCAATTGGTAATAGACCCTAAAACTGGCCAATTAGAGTTTAATTTCCCAGTTACAGAAAGTAGTGAACCAAAAGTTTGGGATTCATTTAAAATAAGATTTATGTATAATAGAGGGCTAGAGGCGCCTATACAAAATAAATTATTCCCTAAGAATAATGGAACATTTACACCAAGTCAAACAGCAGAAGTTAATAAAATACTTCTAGCTTATACACCACAAGAAACTTTTGATGACTTAGTTAAAACTTATGGTATGTACAATATGCTTAATATTGGTAAAAACTTAACAGCAGCACAACAAACAGCATTTGATAATGAATATCAAAAAATGTCACCAGAAGAAATAACTAATCAATTATTACAAAAGTATAGTCTTACTGATATTAGAAACTTTATGTTAATTAAAGATGCCATGAAACTTCAAAGTTATTCAGGATTTAAACCAGTTGTTTTTGCTAATAATATTGGTAAAAATCTTGCAATGATATTTGAACAAAGGGATGGAGACTTACCAGGTGTTAGTGTTGTAGAGACACCAGTTAGATATTATCCATATGGAACTTTAGCATCACATGTAATTGGATATCTTGGAAAAATTCCGTCAAGTGAAGCACAGGAATATGAAGCTAAAGGATATAATGTTTCAGATGATTTAATAGGTGTATCAGGACTTGAAGCATCAGAACAAAGTGTCTTAAGAGGTACTACTGGTGGAGAAATGATTAAAGTTAATGCACAAGGTCAAAAAATAGGTGATCTTTATACTTTACAAACAACACCAGGAGACAATGTTTATACTACAATTAATACTAACCTTGAATATAGTGCAACAGAAGCTTTAGCTACACAAATGAAATATATTCAACAACACGTACAATATGGACAAGATGCTAAAATGGGAGCTGTTGTTGCAGTTGACCCTAATAACGGAAATATTTTAGCTATGGCAAGTTTACCAGGTTATAATCCAAATGATTTTGCAACTGGAAAAGTAAGCCAAAAAGTATTTAATGAATACTTTAATCCAGATATAGCTAAATTAGGTCAAGAGTTTATCAATGAATCAGGTATACATAAAACACTAAATGAGATGTTCCCATTACAGCCTAATGGAACAAGAGAAGATTTATACAGTGTTTTACCTAAACCTTTATTTAACTATGCTACTATGGGACTTGTTCCTCCAGGATCAACATTTAAACTTGCTACTGCTACAGCAGCATTAGAAACTGGAGCTACAAATGCTACTTATACAATTGAAGATACTGGTGGAGATAACTCATCATATTATGATGCAAAACCAAATATCTTTGGTTCAGACCTTCCAAAAGACTGGAAAAATAATGGTGTCGATAATTTATGGAAGTCTATAGAGGTATCAAGTGATACTTACTTCTTTAACATGGCAGCGAAAATGTACTATAAATATGGACAATGTGTTTCAGCTCTTAATATATTAGCAGAATATGCTGCTAAGTATGGACTTGGAACAATGCCAGGAAGTGATCAAACACAAGGTACAGGAATTCAACTTCCAGAAAACTTTGGTGATACTTATAACTTTAATGACTTTAAGAAAAACTCTATTTTCTATTCAAGATGGACATTGGTTAGTGATTTACAAAAAGGACAATTCCCTGCTGTTAATTTAGCCTTTGCACCAATTAACATAGAAGATAGCTCAAGTGATCCAAAAGCTCTTGCAACAGCTAAAGCGAATGTAATGCAGGTTGTTATGGATCAATTAAATGAAATTGGATTTGAAGATATAAGGACAACTTCAGCACAACAAGCATTTGTAAATAAACTTACAACAACATTAGAAGCATTCTATAAAGTTTCTCCGGAAGCTCAAAAATCTATAGCAGCTGCAATAGCTAAAAATCCAAAGCTTACAGTAGATAAGGATTTACAGGCAACAGCACAAGCTATAAATGACTGGGTAGTATATACTATGTATACAACTATTACAACACCAGCACAGCTTGGTTACGCAGCGATTGGACAAGGATTAAGTGAATTTACTCCTGTACAATTAGCAGCATATGCAGCTACAGTAGCGAATGGTGGAACTAGATATAAATTAAATCTTATAAGCAAAATTACAACACCATCAGGACAAATAATTGAACAGGCTAAACCTCAGGTTCTTGATAAAGTTAATTTACCACAATCAGATTATGATATATTAAAACGTGGAATGTGGGCAGTTAACGAACAGATAAAAGGTACTGCAGATGTTGACTTTGGATATGCATTTAGAGAGTTCCCTATTCCTACAGCAGGTAAAACTGGTACAGCATCATTGGTTGCTAACGAGCATACTGTTGGAAGAGGAGCTTGGGGGGTATTTATTTCATATGCTCCTGTTAAAAATCCACAAATTGCAGTTGCAGTTGTTATTTATAATGGTATTCATGGGGATATTGGTGCTCCGGTTGCTAGAGCAATCTATGAAACTTACTTTAGAGATGAAGTTAAGAAAGAAGATCCTAGTTATCAACCTAGTGGACCAGGACTTCCAAACTTCTGGGATAAGGGACAACCTTATACTTACAGCTTAGATCCACCTCTACCAAGTATTACTGATAATGCACAAATACAAAATGATAATGTAAATGTGAATCAATCAGCTAAAAATACAGGGACACAAAGTAAAAGTATAACTTCTACAGGTGGAACAGACTAATAATTTAATATTAAATTTAAAAGACTATCGAATTTTAGTGTAGAATTCGGTAGTCTTTTAACATTTTGTGTATTTTCTTAAACAAAAGGAAAATTAGCGAAAATACAATATATAATAGAGTTAAGTTTATTAAAGTAGTGTTTTATGAAACGAATAGGGGGATAAAGTATTGGCGATCAATAAGAATAAGAATAATTTTACGAGATTTACAGCTTTAAAGGGAATTGTTGCAGGTCTTTTTACAATAATACTATTGAGAGTTACTTATTTACAAGTTTTTAAATATGAAGAATTTAAAGAAAAAGCTAGTGTTAGATCAGCTAGATTTATGGCGGAAAAAGCACCTAGGGGTAAAATTTATGATTCAAATGATAATATATTAGCAACAAATAAACAGACATATACAGCAACTTTTACAGAGACAGAAGCATCTAAAGATGCATTTTATAGATCGATGAAAATATTCTTTGATGTTATGAATGAAAACGGGGAAAAGATAGATGATAAGTTTGATTTAGTTGTTAATGATAATGGAGAATTAGTTTTTGATTTTGGATTTAAGAGTGAAGTTAATAATAAGGCAGCTGAACTTAGATTTAAAAAAGATAAAGGGATTTTTGAAGAAATACAAAATGATTTATATCCGAATCAAAAAACAGATTTAACAGATGAACAGATACAAAAAATAGAAGAAGCATTATATAAAGTATCAGCTGAAGATGTATTTTGTTATTTAATATACAAATATGATATGGTAGAACTTCTTAATGAATATAAGGACAGAGATATAAATCTTAGTAAAGACCAAGAGAGAGAGTTAAAAGCTTCAATAAAAGATAGATATAAAGAGAAAAAAGAAGAAGTAGTAGTAGAGAAAAAATTCAACTTTTTTAAGAAAAAAGAACAAAAAGTAGAAGAGCCAACTGTTAAAAATGAATTTGGAAAAAAAGTAGAACATGGAAAACGAGTCTTAAATGATTTAGTTAAAGAAAATTCGTTAGCTCAAATAAGACAGTTTATGGTGGTAAAAGATACTGCTAAAATGCAAAGTTTTTCAGGATTTAAACCAGTTGTAATAGCACCATCTATTTCCGAAGATACAGCGTTTATATTATATCAAAAGTTAAATAGTTTAATAGGTATAGATATATCATTAGAACCTGTTAGATATTATCCATATGGGGAACTTGGAGCTAATTTCTTAGGATATATGGGAGCTATACCAAGTTCAAGTCAAAATAAATATGAATCAAGAGGATATGACTTATCAACAGATCTTATAGGTATGGCAGGAATTGAATCAGCTTTTGAAACTGTTTTAAGAGGAACAAAAGGTGGAGATTTAGTTAAAGTTAATGCACAGGGTAGAGGGAGAGGAAGTATGTATAGTTTACAGACTTCTCCAGGGAATAATGTTCATTTAACAATAGATAAAGATATTCAGTATTCAGCTGAAAAAATGTTAGAAACTAGAATTAATGAATTACAAGAAGGCGGAGGAAAGACAAAGAATGCATCAAGAGGAGCAGCTGTTGCACTTAATGTAAATACAGGTGAAGTATTAGCGATGGCAAGTTATCCAACTTATGATCCTAATATATTTGCAACTGGAAGATTAGATGGTGATGTAGCTAAAGATCTTTTAGTTCCAGATTTAGATACTTTTGGAGCTGAATATATTAAAAGATCAGGTATAGGAAAAACTGTAGATGAATTGTTTCCTAAGAATAGTGAAGGTGTAAGAGAAGATCCAAATGATATTTACCCTAAGCCATTATTTAATTATGCAACAATGGGACTTTTACCACCGGGGTCTACTTTTAAACCTATAACGGCGTTAGTGGCATTAGAAGAAGGTGTTATGAATGCTGGAAGTGTTGTTAGTGATGGTGCAGTTTTAAGTGGGTTAAATTTCGTTGCGCATGCAGGGTTGATTGATACACCTCTTGATAATGGATTCCATGGAGATGTTACTGTTAAAGAAGCTATACAAAGATCATGTAACTCATTTTTCTATGAAACAGCTGTAAGATTATATTACAAGTATAATAAAACTGTTGAAGGATTTGATAGTATAGCTAAATATGCATGGCAATTAGGTCTTGGTAAAGATCCATCAAAACCAGACAGTATAGAAGGCACAGGAATAGAAATTGCAGAAAGAGCAGGAGATGTTTATAGTTTTGCAGGATCTAAAGATAAATTCAAAACTTTTTCTATGTGGGATTTTGTTTCTGGACTTGAAAAAGGACAACTTAATAGTGGGAGTCAAACATTTGCTCCAGTTGATATAGAAAGAAATGATAAGGATGAAAAACTATTAAAAGAGGCTAAAGATAATCTTAAAAATTATGTGAAAAAAGAAATATCTAAAATTGAATCTTTGGAAAAGACTAGTGATGAGAAAGCGTTTAAAAAGGAAATAACACCACTTTTGCAGGCGTTATATGATTTATCTCCAAAATATCAGGAAACTATAAAATCTAGAGGTTCTGATTTGAAAATACAGTTTGAAATAATTTCTACTGAAATTTATAATTGGATTAATTATAATGTTAAGTATCAAGTAGTTAACCCAGGAAATATTGCAAGTGCATCTATAGGACAAGGGGATACTAATGTTACACCACTACAGTTTGTAAGTGCAATGTCAACTTTGATTAATGGAGGAACGAGATACCAAGTTAGATTAGTTGATAAAATAACTACTTATGAAGGAGAAGTTTTAGAGCAGTTTGAACCTGTTGAATTAGGAAAACTTGATGCAAGTCAAGAAAATATTAATTTAATTAAAGAAGGAATGTACATGACAAATCATGTACCGCAAGGAACTGCTTATGGACATTTTGCTAATTTCCCTATTCCATCTGGAGGGAAAACTGGTACAGCTACATTAAAAGCAGATCAAGAAACAATAGGTAGACAAGCTTATGGAACATATATAGGTTTTGCTCCTGTAGAAAATCCTGAGATAGCAGTATTTGTTGTTATTTATGATGCTGATGGAGGAAGTAAGGCAGCTCCTGTAGCTAGAGCTATGATGGAAACTTATTTTAGAGATGAAATAAAAACTAAAGCACCACAATATACACCAAGAACGGTTTCTGGAGATCCATATTATTATTCATTGTATCCAGAAAGTGAAGATTTTAAAGATGATGGTGTAGTAGAAGGAGAAAAACCACCTGTTGCAGAGGAAAACAAAATAGAAACTACACAAAAAAATGATGAAGAAAGTTCTAATAATGATGTAGCAGAAGAAACACAAGAGTAATATTAAGTTTAAAAATAAATAGAGATTAATTATAATTAAATTAAAAAAAGCAGTATATTTAAATATATACTGCTTTTTTATATTATAAGCTTTGATAAATTTATTATAAAATTTACAAAAAAATCTATATAAAACCATATTTACAAAAAATATAATACCTTTATATAGATTAAATGTAAAAAATAAGTTAATATAGAAGAAAATGAATTAAATATTTGAAATATGTTAAAATAAAGACTTTAATAAGTCGATAATACCTTATATAATAAATATATGCGTTAATTTTAAAAGAAAATTAATTTTAAATTAACTTAATTATATATGCTTAGTTGGAGGGTATAGTTGTTATGCAAAGAAGTATAATGATAAAAGGAAATAAGGATGGAATAAATGCTATCATAAATATGGATAAATTTGCAGACTTTGAAGAAATGTTAGAGGCCTTAATTGCAAAATTAAGTGTTGGAAAACAGTTCTATAAGGGTGCGACACTTACCATAACAACTGATTTAAAGCATATAAGTGAAAGACAGATGTCAAAGCTCAAAGATTCCTTATTTGATGAAATTCTTATTCAAGACTGTATTTTTGCAGATAGAGAAGAAAAAGAAAATAAATATTTTCAAGGAGTTTATGAGGGAAGAACAAAGTTTTTAAGAAAACCAGTAAGAAGTGGACAGTGTATAAGTTATGCGGGAAATATTGTAATAATAGGAGACATAAATCATGGAGCAGAAGTTATTGCAGATGGTAATATAGCTGTTTTTGGAAGTATAAAAGGTCGAGTTTTTGCTGGAAATAATGGGAATGAAAGGGCGATTATAAGTGCTTTTTCACTTGAACCTGAAGTTTTATCAATTGCAGGAATTATGACTATATCACCAGATGATTTTGAAAAGCCTAGCTATCCAGAAGTAGCGAAATTGAAGGAAGGATCAATAATAGTTGAGCCGTACCTTCCTAATAAGTATACATATAAGAAGTAATGGAGGTAAGTTTAAAAATGGGAGAATCTATAGTAATAACATCGGGGAAAGGTGGAGTTGGTAAAACAACGACTACGGCTAATATAGGTACAGCTTTAGCAGCACAAGGAAAAAAAGTTGTTGTTGTTGATGGTGACACAGGACTTAGAAATTTAGATGTTTTAATGGGGCTTGAGAATAGGATAGTATATACTGTGGTAGATGTATTAGAAAATAGGTGTAGAACAAAACAAGCTTTAATAAAAGATAAAAGGTTTCCAAATTTATGTTTGTTACCAACAGCACAAACAAAAGATAAAGATGATATAAGTGCAGAACAAATGTTAAGGTTAATAAATGAACTTAAAGAAGAGTTTGATTATATTTTAATAGATTGTCCAGCAGGAATTGAGCAAGGGTTTGAAAATGCTGTTATAGGAGCTGATAGAGCTATTGTAGTTGTAAACCCTGAAATAACATCTGTTAGAGATGCTGATAGAGTTATTGGGAAACTTGATGCTAAAGGATTAGAAGATCATAAAGTTATAGTAAATAGATTGAATCCAGAAATGACACAAAGAGGGGATATGCTAGATATACCAGATATATTAGAAGTATTATCAGTCGAACTTCAAGGTGTGGTTCCAGATGATAAAGGTGTAACTGTATCAACTAATAAGGGTGAGCCTATAGTTTTAAATAAGGATTCTAAAGCTGGGCAAGCATTTACAAATATAGCAAAGAGAATAATGGGAGAAAAGGTACCTTTCTTAGAATTAAAGGTTGAGGAAGAAAGTTTCTTTAGTTCTTTCTTTAAAATATTTAAGAAGAGGGGTTAAGGGGGATTGAGTGACTTGTTTAAATTTTTTTCTAGCAAACCTTCACCAAAAGAAGTAGCTAAGGATAGATTAAAACTTATCCTTATACATGATAGGGGTGAATTATCACCGCAAACTTTAGAAAAAATAAAACATGAAATTTTTGAGGTATTAGCAAAGTATGTAGAAATAGATGACAGTGATGTTGATATAGCTGTTACAAAATCAGAAAATATAGAGGGAACAACACCTTCTTTAGTTGCTAATATACCGATAAAAAATTTGAGAGGGAGATAAGGTTAACTCAAAATAAAGCTTGTAAAAATTAAAGAATCAATGTATATTATCAAGTGGGATTCTTTAAGAAGTAAAGACAGCGTTTGGAGGGTTATCTATGTTTAGAAAATTAAAACTGGATCCGAGATTATGGAGAGAGATGAATAAACCAGTACTCTTTACAGCACTGTTAATAACTTGCTTTGGGATATTCAATATATATCTTGCGACGTATAATCAGTGGGGAATTGATTATGCTTTGAAACAGGGAATATTTTTCTTAGTTTCACTTGTTGTATTATATATTATGTTGATTTGGGATTATTCAGTAATATATGATTATGTTGAAATATTCTATTGGTTTTCTATATTCCTGTTATTTATAACAAGATTTATAGGAACAGTTGTTAATGGAGCTAGAGGTTGGATTGAACTTGGACCTATTAGTGTACAGCCATCAGAAATTGCGAAGATTGCTATGATAATGATGATAGGAAAGCAGCTTCAAAAAACAGATGGGAATATAAATAATATTAAAAACTTCATAAAATGTACTATTTATGCTGCTATACCAATGGCATTGATCATTATTCAGCCTGACATGGGTATGACATTAGTTTGTTTCTTTATGGTTCTTGGGATCTATTATTGTGTAGGACTTAACATAAAAGTTATTTTAAGTGGGTTTGCTGTTATGGCAATAGTTGTAGCACTTGTTTGGAATTCAGGATTTATCAAACCATATCAAAAAGATAGACTTGTTGGATTTATGCATCCAGAACGAGATGAACTTGGTATTAACCTTCAGCTTAATCAATCGATGATTGGTATAGGTTCAGGTGGATTCTTTGGAGTCGGACCAGAACTTAATGTTAAAGGTGGGGGATATGCTGCTGAGTTCGTTCCAGAAAGACAAACAGACTTTATATTCACTGTAGTAGGTGAGCATTGGGGTACAGTAGGAGCAATAGTTCTACTAGTAATGTACTTCATATTAATATCAGGAGTAATAGATACAGCTAGAAAATCCAAAGATATATTTGGACGGGTAATCTGTATAGGAATAGCCTCCTATTTCATATTCGCTATATTACAAAATATAGGTATGACAATAGGTCTTATGCCAATTACAGGAATAACCTTGCCGATGGTAAGTTATGGAGGAAGTTCACTTCTTACAACACTTATGACTCTCGGTCTTGTCCTTAACATAAGTATGAGAAAAAATAGATTGAATTTCTAATTGATAAGAATGTCTTTTAAGACATTCTTTTTTCTTTACATAAAAGTTCTATTATAAATATAAGTTCAATATACATTAATGAGAAATATAATAAAATATAAACGGGTGATGGTGACATGGGAATGTATGATGATGCTTATAAAAGCTACTATAATAGAATAAATAATAAAAGCAAAAATTCTAAAGTATGTGAAGAAAGAAATTCATTGAATATTGATATGGAAGAAGAATTTCTAATTAAAAAATCAAAAAATAAAATAAGTTTTTTTGATAGTTACTTTAACATAATAATTGTGAGTACTTTAATTCCAACAGTTATGTTTATGGGAATAGTTGCTCTTAAATACGTACCTGGAAAGATAGGTAAAGAAGTTTATAATCATGTAAAAAAAGCAGTTTCAACAGATTTATTGTATAAGGAGTATGCTTTGAACTTTATAAATAATTTTGATATTGATAGTTTACTTAAAAAAGAAAAATTGAATGATTTAGGTGTAGAAATGCCAAAGAAAGAAGCGGAAGATGTAGCAGCTAATGGAGGTATTTCTTCTGATAAAGAAATAAAGAGCTTTAATTTAGATAATAATAGTATAAAATTTACAGAAGGTAAAACAGAGTATAAGGATCTTTTAGAAAGTTTAAAAGGTAGTAAATTAAAGGCAAAAAGTGAAGAAGGAATAGTGTTATCTTGTAGCTATAAAATTATAGTTAATCATATAGCTGGAGTTATAGAAAATGTTGGTGAAAATGCAAGTGGATATTACCTTTCAATAAAACATGATAATGGTATTGTAACTAATTATTATAATTTACCTGAATTAAAATTGGAAAAAGGTTCAAGTATAAGAAAGGGTGATACAATAGCAGATATTAAAGAAAAACAAGATATAATATTTAAAATAAAGGAAGACAATAAGTTTATTCATCCAAGAATGTACTTAGATTTTTTAGAGTAAGTTGAGGTGGTATTTATAAAATTTAGTAAATGGATTATACCACAATTCTTGTTATTTTTTTTATTAGATTTACAGGGAAAGTTTTTAATAGCATTTGTTTCTATAATTTTACATGAGTTTTTTCATTTTTTAATAGCTAAAAAATTAGGTAGTCACATGGTAAATTTTAAAGTTCATCCTTTAGGTGCAACATTAGAAATCGAAGATTATGAAGGATTAGAAATAAATGATGAAATATTTATTTGTTTAGCAGGTCCTATATTTAATATAATAGTAGCAGTAATTTCGTTGATACTTTTTATAACTTGTTCAGATTTGTTTTTTAGAAATATATTTGAAGTTAACATAGTATTAGGAATAATGAATTTATTACCTGCTCACCCTTTAGATGGAGCTAAAATTATAAGAGCTATTTTGAGTAAATATATGATGTATAAATCTGCACATAAAATAGTAATGTATTTAAGTTTTTTTGTAGGAATTTCTATTTGTATTCTAGGAATATTTTTGCTTAAAACAAGCTTTATGAATATTAATTTAATTCTTATAGGTATTTTTATTGTTTATACTACATATAGTGCTTCAGAAAGAACTATGTATGTTGTATTAGACCAAATAGTTAAGAAAAATAAAAGATTTGTAGATATAAAATATATGGAGAATAAAGATATATCGGTATATTATAAAGAAGATTTATTAAAATTATTAAGCATGATAGAAAGAAATAAATTTAATACTTTTTATATTTTGAATGAAAAAATGGAATTTTTATATGAGCTTAGAGAAGATGAAGTGGTTGAAATATTAAAAACTAAGGGGAATATAAATTTAAAGGAATATTATGAAAAGTATATGGCTTAACTATTGGAATTTGGTTTGAAAATATTTTTATGTTAGAATAAAATGAATTATAAAAGAAGTATATATAAATGATACTTCTTTTTTTCTTTAAATTAATTCGTTGTTGGAGGAATTAAATGGTTAAAATAACAGATGATATTTTATGTAAAGTAGAAAAACCATCAAGATATATAGGTGGAGAACTAAATGAAGTAATTAAAGATAAAGAAAATATTGATATACGTTATGCTTTCTGTTTTCCAGATGTTTATGAAGTAGGGATGTCACATCTAGGATCAAGAATTTTATATCATACATTAAATGAAAGAGAAGATACATACTGTGAAAGGGTATATGCTCCTTGGCCTGATATGGAGAGAGAGCTAAGAGAAAATAATATACCATTATATGCAATTGAAAGCAAAGATCCTCTTAGTGAATTTAAGTTTTTAGGTTTCACATTACAGTATGAGATGAGTTATACAAATATTTTGAACATGTTAGATATGGGAGGAGTTCCTATAAGGGCATCACAGAGAAATAATGATGATGCAATTGTTATGGGAGGGGGACCTTGTGCATATAATCCAGAACCAATCTACGATATATTTGATATTATACAACTTGGTGAAGGTGAAGAGGCAATAAATGATCTTTTAGATATCTACATGGAGATGAAAGATAATTTTGATAGAAAGGAATATTTAAGACGAGTAGCTAAAATACAAGGTATTTATGTTCCGTCACTTTATGAGGTGTCATATAATCAAGATGGGACAATAAAAGAGTTTAAACCTAAATATGAAGATGTTCCAAGTAAAGTTAAAAAAAGAATAGTTACAGATTTAGATAAAGCACCGTTTCCAGATAAATTAGTAGTTCCTTATAGTGAAATAGTACATGATAGAGTCGTTTTAGAATTATTTAGAGGATGTACTAATGGTTGTAGATTTTGCCAAGCTGGTATGATTTATAGACCAATTAGAGAAAAAACAAGGGCAACTCTTTTAGAGCAGGCTAGAAAAATGCTTAAAACTACAGGATATAATGATATATCTTTAGTCTCTTTAAGTACTTGTGATTATTCAGATATTCAAGGCCTTGTAGCAGATCTTGTAGCGGAACATGAAAGTTCAAAAACAAGTATAGGATTACCTTCTATACGAGTAGATGCTTTTTCTGTAGATTTACTAAAAGAAATACAAAAAGTAAAAAGAACAGGGCTTACCTTTGCACCAGAAGCAGGATCTCAAAGAATGAGAGATGTTATAAATAAAGGACTTACAGAAGAGAAAATACTAGAAGCGGCAAGGAATGCTTTTACTTATGGATGGAGTACAATTAAATTATACTTCATATTAGGAGTTCCTTATGAGAATATAGAGGATGCTGCAGCTATAGGAGAACTTGCAGAAAAAATAGCAATGCAGTATTACACTTTAGATAAATCTGTAAAGCGTAAAGGACTTAAAATAAATGTTAGTACATCTATACTTGTACCAAAAGCATTTACACCATTTCAATGGGCTCCTATGGAGAAAAAGGAAATGGTATTTGAAAAAATAAAAGCTGTTAAAGGTGCTATAAAAACAAGAGGAATAAGTTATAGCTATCATGAGCAAAAAACTTCATTAATGGAAGCATTATTTGCTAGAGGTGATAGAAAAATGTGTGAAGTTCTTATAAAAGCTTATGAAAAAGGTGCAAAGTTTGATGGGTGGAATGAATATTTCAATTATAAAATATGGATGGAAGCTGTAGAAGAGTGTGGAATAGATATTGATTTTTATGTATTCAGAGAAAGAACATATGAAGAAATACTTCCTTGGGACTTTATAGATATAGGAGTTAATAGAAGTTATTTAGTTAGGGAAAATGAAAAAGCTAAAACAGCTAGTCTTACAAAAAATTGTAGAGAAGGTTGTACTGGTTGTGGTATAAATGTTAACTTTAAAGAAGGGAAGTGTTTTGAGGGTGCGATATTTAATTAAATTTACTAAGGATGCAGATATTAAATTTTTATCACATCTTGATTTACTTAGAACAGTTCAAAAAGTAGCAAAGAGGGCAGGACTTCCTGTTGAATATTCAGATGGCTTTAATCCTCATATGCAATTTGTAATAGCATTACCTTTATCTGTAGGTGTTTATTCACAAGGAGATTATGCTGATTTATATTTATATGAAGATTTAGAATGTGAAGAAGTAAAACAAAGACTTAATGAAGCTTCATTAAGAGGAATTAAATTTTTAGAAGTTTCAAGAAGTCCAGTAATAATGAATATTAGAAGATTGCCACAAGCGATGGCTTTACTTGATGCTGCTACTTATGAAATACAAATAAGATATGATGATACAACATATCTTTTAGAAGACATGAAAGCATTAGAAGAAAAAACAGAGTATAATACAATGAAAAAAACTAAAAGAAGTGAAAAACTTACTGATATAAAACCTCTTATAAAAGAATTTTCATATGAAATAGGTGATGGAAAGTTAGTCATAAAAACTCTTATTCCATGTGGAAGTAGAGAAACTTTATCACCATCACTTTTAGCGGAATATATAAGAGAAAATACAAGAGGTGCTATAAAAGATGCATTTATAGATATACAAAGAATAGAAATGTTTGGATATAAAAATGAAGTATTAGTGCCATTATATAAGTATATAGAGGATTAGAAGGCGATAAAATGAGAGAAATATTTATTGAACGACGAGAAAAAATATTAAGAGTTGCAATTAAAGACAACAATGAGTTATCTGAATTTTATATAGAAGAGGATAGTAAAAGGCCTGTTACAGGAGAGTTATACAAAGGAATAGTTAGACGCATAGTACCATCAGTAAATGGATTATTCATTGATATTGGCTATGAAAAAGATGTCTATATGCCATTTGAAACAGGTTATGAAAAATTGAAAGTTGGTAGTGAGCTTATAGTTGAGGTTATTAAGGAAGAGATAGCAAAAAAAGCTGCAAGAGTAAGCTCAAGGTATTCTATAGTTGGAAGATATATAGTTTTGGAAACTAGACATAAAAATCTAGTGTTTTCAAAAAAAATTAATAATAGAGGTTTTGAAAAAGAATTAAAATCTATATTAAAGAAACCAGAAGACGTAGGAATAACAATTAGAACTAATGCGGCAGATGTAAGTTTATATGAAATACAAAAAGAACTTAGTGAGTTGTATGAAGTGTATGAAGATGTTAAAAGAAAATGCAAATATGAATTAAAACCTATGAAGGTATACGATAATAAAAGTTTAATTAATAGAATAGTTAAAGATTTCATAACTGAGGAAACAAAAAGTATTAAAGTTGATAGTGAAAATGATTTAGACTATTTAAGTGGTTTATTAAAAGAAACTAGTATTAAATTAGAACTTCATAAAGATGTAGTAACTTTATTTGCTTATTATAATATAGAAAAGGCAGTTTTAAGTCTTAGAAATGCTAGAGTTAATTTAAAATGCGGTGGAAATATTGTTATAGAAAAGACTGAAGCTATGTATACAATAGACGTAAATACAGCTCATAATAATAAGAAAAGTAATAATGACACTACGGCAGCAGATATAACTAATATAGAAGCAGCAAAAGAAATAGCTAAACAAATAAGACTTAGAAATATAAGTGGAATTATAGTTATAGATTTTATTGAAAGTTTTAATGAGCTTGCAAAAGAAAAAGTTTTAAATATTTTAAACACAGAACTGAAAAAGGATAAACAAAAAGCAAAAGTATATGATTTTACTGAATTAGGATTAGTTCAAATAGCTAGAGCAAGAAGAGGAAAAAGTGTATATGAGTTTTTAGAAGAAGAATGCTATAGATGTAAAGGAACTGGAAATGTACTTAAATTATCATATATATATCTTTTAGTAAAAAATGAAATACTACGATGGACTAAAGAAAATAATATAAAAGATTTTCATATTAATTTAAATAACCTTTATAAAGCTAATGTAGAAGGAAATCTTTTTGAATTTTTAACTGAAATAGGAAGTTTAAATTTAAATATTTATTTAACTTTTGAAGATGCAGAAGAGTTTTATAAAGTGGAACCATTGATATTTAAAAATCAAATAGAGAATGTAAAAAGTTTTCTTGTAACTAATATTGAAAAATATTAGATTTAACTTTACATTCGCTATTATCTATGATAGAATTGCTTTTGTAAACCGCTCACGACTAGGTTTTTTTTTATGAAACAAAGTTTTTTCTTTGTACCTTAAGTGGCGAGTCCGTTATGAGGAGGTGTTATAATGTACGCAGTAGTTACTACAGGAGGAAAGCAATACAGAGTTCAAGAAGGAGACGTATTATTCGTTGAGAAACTTGAAGCTGATGTTGATTCAACAGTTGAATTAACAGAAGTTCTTGCTGTTGCTAAAGATGGTGAAATCAAAGTTGGTACACCAGTAGTTGAAGGTGCTAAAGTTGTTGCTAAAGTATTAGCTCAAGGTAAAGCTAAGAAGGTAGTTGTATTCAAATACAAACCTAAAAAAGACTATAGAAGAAAAAATGGTCACAGACAACCTTACACAAAATTAGTAATTGAAAAGATCGAAGCTTAATTATGATTAAGATTAGAATTGAAACAGAAAAAAATAATATAATGTCAGTCACTATCAAAAATCATGCACTCCGTGAAAGAGAAATGATTTTAGCAGGAGAGGCATATGACATGATCTGTAACTCAGTATCAGTATTGTCTCAAAGTGCTATAATTGGTTTAGATGAAGTTTTAAAACTTAATGTAAATTATGAAGTTAGTGATGGATACTTAAAGATCGACCTTACTGGATTCAGTAATGATGAAATTGAGGAAGCTCAAGTTATATTAAAGACATTAGAAAAAAGCTTAGAAAGTGTAATTCTAAGTATTGAGCAAAGTTTTGGATATAAAAAACGTTGTGAATATATAGATTATAAAAAAGAGGAGGTGTAACAAAATGTTAATCATGAACCTTCAATTATTCGCTCACAAAAAAGGGATGGGTAGTACAAAGAACGGAAGAGACTCTGAGTCAAAAAGACTTGGTGTTAAATGCGCAGACGGACAATTCGTTTTAGCTGGAAACATCTTAGTTAGACAAAGAGGAACAAAAATCCACCCAGGTAATAACGTAGGTAAAGGTGGCGACGATACTTTATTCACTAAAGTAGACGGAGTTGTTAAATACGAAAGACTTGGAAGAGATAAAAAGAAAGTTTCAGTTTACCCTGTAAATATAGAGATAGCTGAATAATTTTTATTCTTAAAATAAAAAGCACCCTAGGACTAGGGTGCTTTTTTAGAATTTTATTATAAATTAAACATAAATAGGGTTTAAAACATATATCTAGGAAATAATACATAATAGATTATATATTTAATCTGATTGATAAGACTAAATATTTGTTTTAACTTAAAGAAAGAGAGGGTGAGTACATGTTTATAGATAAGGCCAAAATAATGGTTAGATCAGGAAATGGTGGAAATGGTGCTATTTCTTTTAGAAGAGAAAAATACGTACCACTTGGAGGTCCAGATGGTGGAGATGGTGGAGATGGTGGAGATGTCATCATAAAAGTAAATCCACAAATAACTACACTTTTAGACTTTAAGTATAAAAAGAAGTTTATAGCAGAGGACGGTCATAGTGGTTCTGGTTCTAAATGTTATGGTAGAGCTGGAAAAGATTTAATAATAGAAGTTCCTATGGGAACAATAATTAGAGAAACTGAGTCAAATAAAGTAATTACAGACCTTGCACATGCAGGTGATGAAATTGTTATTTGTAAAGGTGGTAGAGGTGGTAGAGGAAATGTTAAGTTCTGTACACCAACAAGACAGGCACCAAGTTTCTCAGAGCCAGGAATGCCAAATGAAGAAATGAATATTACTTTAGAACTTAAACTTTTAGCGGATGTAGGTTTATTAGGATTCCCGAATGTTGGAAAGTCTACATTGTTATCAGTTGTTACAAAAGCTAAACCTAAAATAGCAAACTATCACTTTACAACACTTAAACCAAATCTTGGAGTTGTAGCAGGAAAAGGTACAAAGGCATTTGTAATGGCAGATATTCCAGGTATTATAGAAGGTGCTTCAGAAGGAGTAGGTCTTGGTTTTGAATTCTTAAGACACATAGAAAGAACTAGACTTTTAGTTCATATAGTTGATATTTCAGGAATTGAAGGAAGAGATCCTCTAGAAGATTTTAAGAAAATCAATGAAGAACTTAAAAATTATAGTGTGAAACTATGGGATAGACCTCAAATAGTTGTAGCTAATAAAGCAGATATGTTATTTGATGATGAAGTTTACATTAACTTTGAAAAAGAAGTTAAAGCTATGGGATTTGAAAAAGTATTCAAAATGTCAGCAGCTACATCTCAAGGTGTTGATGAAGTAATGAATGCAGTATCTGAAATGTTAGATAAAATACCAGTTACAGATCTTTATATTGATGAAGATGAAAGATATATTCCAGAAGAGAAGAAATTCACATATACAATTACTCCTATTGAAGAGGATGGTCAAATGGTTTATGAGCTTGAAGGTAGCTTTGTAGATAGATTGCTTATGTCAAGCTATATAAATGATCCAGATTCATTAAGACATCTTCATAGAGTACTTACAGAAAAAGGTGTATTTGATGACCTTAGAGAAATGGGAATTGAAAATGAAGACATCGTAAGACTTAAAGATTTTGAATTTGAGTACTTAATGTAAGGAAGGAGTAAATTATGATAACAACTAAACAAAGATCATTTCTAAGAGGAATGGCGAATAGAATGGATCCATTATTCCAAGTTGGAAAAAATGGAGTAGAAGATAATTTTTTAAAACAAGTAGAAGAAGCTTTAGAGAAAAGAGAGCTTATAAAAATAAAAGTTTTAGAAAATAGTGGATTAACAGCTAGAGAAGCTTCAGATATAATATGTGAAGAAGTTGGGTGTGAAGGAATTCAAGCTATTGGTAGTAAACTTGTTGTTTATAAACAATCTTCTAAAAAACCTGTAATAGAACTTCCTGTACCAGGAAAAAGATAGGTAGATTTAATATATATAATATTTAAGTAATTTCTAATTATTTTTGAAAACTCAATTAAAAAATGAACTCTGTGTACTACTAGTATGGAATTTTGTAGTATATGGAGTTTTTTTGAAATTAATATGTTTTAATATTGTTTTTTTTAGTTTAAAGTATTACTTTTAGATTTCACTTTATATCATTAACTTGGTATAATGGTTAAGTTAGATTGCTAATTATTAAGAGGTGAAGTTGATGTTGGAAGTTAATTTAAAAAATTATTTAAAAGAAAACCTTAGTGATAAGAGATATAAACATGTTTTAGGCGTAGCAGAAACTTCTGTAAAGCTAGCAAGATTATATGGTGCAGATGAAGAAAAAGCTAAAATAGCTGCTTTGGCCCATGATATAGCAAAAGAATTATCAATAGAAAAACAAAAAGAAATATTGCAAACACATAATTTTGAAATTAGTTATATAGATGAAGCATCACCACAAGTACTACATAGTTTTGTTGGTTCAGTGCTTTTTGCAGAATTATTTGATTTTGATGATGAAGAAGTGTTAAGTGCTATAGATTTTCATACTACTGGAAGAGGAGATATGTCTCTTCTTGAAAAAATAATATATATAGCTGATTATATAGAGCCTACTAGAAATTATCCTGGAGTTGAAGAACTTAGAAAAATTACTTTTGAAGATTTAGATAAAGGAGTTTTACAGGGGTTAAATAATACTATAAAATTAGTTGTAGATAAAAATTTAGTTATTCATCCATTAACAATTGAGGCAAGAAATTATTTGTTAATCGAGTTAAATAACAAAGATAAATTAAAAGGTTAAAATAGGAGAGAATTTCATATGAGTATGCTAACTAAAATTGTAGAAAAAGAATATCATGATACAAAAATAAAACCATATCTTAAAGATGTAATGGGCTTATCTAGTAGATTTTTGAAAAAAGCAGGTAAAGAGGATAGAGTTCGTGTAAATGGAAAAGCTGTTTTTATGAATTTTATGATATCTACAGGCGATAAAATAGAAGTTGATTTACAGCGAGATGAATCACAAGATATAGAGGCAGAAGACATAGAGATAGAAGTTGTATATGAAGATGATGATATTCTTGTTTTGAATAAAAAACCATTTATGGTAGTGCACCCTACAAAAAATTATAATACGGGAACATTAGCTAATGGAATAATTAATTATTTTCAAAAAACAAATCAAAATTGTATTGTACGATTAGTAAGTAGACTTGATATGAATACTTCTGGACTTATTATAATAGGAAAAAATCAATTTGCTCATATGAGATTATCAGATGAAATGAAAACTGAAAGGTTTGAAAAGAGATATCTTGCATTAGTACATGGGAATTTAGAAAATAAAGAAGGAACTATAAATAAGCCTATATACAGATTAGGTGGGCAAACAATAGCAAGAGTTATAGATGATAGAGGGAAAGAAAGCGTTACTCATTACAAAGTAATAGAAAGTTTTAGAGATGCTGACCTTGTAGAATGTCTTTTAGAAACTGGAAGAACTCACCAAATAAGAGTTCATATGCAAAGTATAGGACACCCTATTTTTGGAGATGAATTATATGCTAAGGAGTTTTTTGAAGCAGATAAAGCTTATATAGAAAGGCAAGCATTACATGCATATGGCTTAGATTTTTATAGTCCTAGAACAGAAAAAAAACTTTCGCTAAGAGCTGATTTACCATATGATTTTAAAGATGCTATTGAAAAACTTAAATAAACTTAAGAAATGAATTATTAAATAATATAAATTATCTTAAATATTTAATTTAACTAATGAAAAAAAAATATTTGTTCATTTTTAATTAAGTGCTACTGTTGGAATGATATGTTAATATTACCTTATGGAGGTGTTTATTAATGCTCATTTTAAATGTTAAATTTAATAGTCCTAGAGAAGAAGCTAAAGAGTTCATGCAAGAACATATAGCTTTTAGAGATAAATATTATGATTTGAATAAATTTATATGTTCAGGAAAGTTAACAAAGGGCGATGGTGGCATTATTTTATGCAATTCTAATATGGAAGAAATATATAAAATTCTAAATGATGATCCACTATATAGAGAACATATAGTAGATTATAGTATAACAGAATTTGAACTTAATAATTGCTTAGACGATTTTACAGCATGTCTATTTTAGCTAAAATAAAGTTTTAGCTAAAATAGATTTAGTTTGCTTTATGATGGAGGTTTGTTATGGATAAAATTATAATAAATGGGAAAGAGATTTGTTTTGAAGGAGATAAAACGATACTTCAATTAGCTAGGGAAAATGATATTGATATTCCTACATTATGTTGGTTAAGTGACGTAAAAAATGCAGGAAGATGTGGTGTTTGTGCTGTTGAAGTAGAGGGATCAGATAGACTTCAAAGATCTTGTGCTGTTAAGGCAAAAGATGGAATGGTAATAAGAACTGATAGCGATAAAGTTATTGAAGAAGTTAGAAGTAAATTATCAGAAATTTTAGATGTGCATGACTTTAAATGTGGTACATGTTCAAGAAAAGAAAACTGTGAATTACTAAAATTAGTAATTAAAACAAAAGCTAAAGCTAGTAAGCCATTTATCCCTGAAGATAAAAGTGCTTTAATAGATGATAGAAGTGAGTCTTTAGTTATAGATAGAAGTAAATGTGTTAAATGTGCAAGATGTGTATCAGCTTGTAAAAATAGAACAACTACAAAATCAATAGAATTAAAGAGAAATGCTAATGGTGAAATGCAAATAGGACCTAAAGGCGGAGAAAAATTTGATGATATTGGATGTTTATTATGTGGACAATGTCTAATAGCATGTCCAGTTGCATGTCTTAAAGAAAAATCACATATAGAAAGAGTTGAAGAAGCATTAGCAGATCCTAAGAAACATGTTATTGTTGCTATGGCTCCTGCTGTTAGAACATCTCTTGGAGAACTATATGGAATGGGATATGGAGTTGATACTACAGGAAAAATTTATACAGCTTGTAGAGAACTAGGATTTGATAAAGTTTTTGATATAAACTTTGGTGCAGATATGACAATAATGGAAGAAACAACTGAATTCCTTAAAAGAATTAAGAATAACGGTCCATTCCCAATGTTAACATCATGTTGCCCAAGTTGGATAAGACTAGTTGAGAATCATCATCCTGAGTTAATAACTAATTTATCAAGTGTTAAGTCACCACAACAAGAGTTTGGGGCAGCAAGTAAAAGTTATTATCCTAAATTAGAAGGATTAGATCCAAAAAATGTATTCACAGTTACTATAATGCCATGTATATCTAAGAAGTTTGAAGCTTCAAGAGAAGAGATGGAAGTTGATGGAATAAGAGACATAGATGCAGTTCTAACAACAAGAGAATTACATGCTTTACTTAAGAAAAGAAAAATTGACTTTAAAAACTTAGAAGATAGCTTAGCAGATCCTGCAATGGGAGAATATACTGGAGCTGGTGCTATATTTGGTGCTACAGGTGGAGTTATGGAAGCTGCACTTAGAACATCAAAAGATTTAGTAGAAGGTGCAGACCTAGAAAATGTTGACTACAAAGAAGTTAGAGGTGTAGCTGACATTAAGGAAGCTACAGTAGAAATTGGAGGAACTAATTATAAAGTTGCTGTTATAAATGGAGCAGCATCATTCTTCAAATTCATGGAACTTGGAAAAATGGATGAAGGGTATCACTTTATAGAGGTTATGTCTTGTAGTGGTGGTTGTGTAAATGGTGGTGGACAACCTCATGTTAAAAATACAGATAGAAATGATTTAGATATAAGAAAGCTTAGAGCAGCTGTATTATACAATCAAGATTCAAAATTATTACCAAAAAGAAAAGCACACCAAAACCAAGCACTTAAAAGAATGTATGATGAATTTATGGGGCAACCTGGTGGTGAAAGAGCAGAAGAGTATCTTCACACACATTATACAAATAGAAAAAAAACACAAGAAAATTAATAAAATAGTTAAAAGCAGATTCATTATTTGAATCTGCTTTTTATTACCATTTAATTTTATTTTTACTTTTAAAAATTATTTTCTTTGTACGTCTTCTATATTTATTATAAAAAAGCTTTTCTTTAATTATAAATATTACTACCAAAACAAGAATAAGTCCTAAAACAGCTAAGAAAATATTTGACTTAAAAAAATTAAATATTTTAGAAAAATTAGAATGTTCTATAGTAACACCACTTAATAATGGTAAAGTAGTTATAACTTTATTATCAACCAAGATCTCGGTAGATAATATATTATCACCTTCATTAAAAGATAATTTTGATAAATCTTTTTGCTCAAGATTTAGGCTTGTTTTTACATTATTTGAATCTTTATTGCCTCTTGATAAGGGTTCTAAAGAATTGTTGACTAAGTGATACACATCTTTACTTGCTAAAAGCGGTACATTAGTATCATTTACAGTTATACTAGTTATTTCATCCCCTTTATTGTAAAGCTTTAATAAATCGAAATTATCGAATCCGTATGCCATTAATGCTTTAGTATCTTTAAAATTAGTAACTTTGTTTTCAGATTTTAAAAGTACAGAAATAAGCATTTGTTCATCTTTTTTTGCAGCGGCAACATAAGTTGATCTAGCAATATCAGTATAACCAGTTTTAGCAGCAATAAGCTCAGGAAAATAATTAGAATTATTAGGATTATACATAGTTGTACTATTATTTACCCATTTAGTCTGACCATCAACTATACTAGCTGGTAATTCATAAGATAGAACTTGACTTATCTTAATATACTCAGGATGTTTTATAACTTCTTTCATTATTAAAGCTAAGTCTATAGCTGTAGTATAGTGATTATCATCTGGAAGTCCACTAGCATTCATAAAATTTGTATCAGTTGCACCAAGTTCTTTAGCTCTTTTAGTCATAAGTTTTGCAAATTCTTCTTCACTACCAGCAATATGTTCTGCAAGAGACATAGCTGAATCGTTTGCTGATTCTAAAAGAAGTGAATATAGTAAATGTTCAACAGTATATTTATCACCTTCTTTTAGGCCTATTTTACTGCCATCTGCAAAAGGTGGTTTCTCTCCGACTGTTACAACATCATTTAACTTAGTATTTTCAAGTGTCAATAAAGCTGTCATTACTTTAGTTGTAGATGCTGGTGCAAATCTTTCTTTTGAATTTTTATCAGCTAAAATAGTTCCTGTTGTTGCATCTATAAGGACCATTCCTTCAGCTGTTACATCTGGAACTTCAGTGGCTAATGATGTTATTCCAAAAATACATACAAGCATTAGTCCTGAAAAAATAGCTTTAAATAAGTTTTTCATGTGATATTGCCTCCTATATCTATGTAAAGATAATTTTATTTGAATTATATTAAAGACTTTATATAAAAATAAAATTTAATATAATTAATGCTTAAAAATTTTGGGATTATATTATCATATAATGTAAATTATTTTAAATTATACATAAAAATAAGAAAATAATCTATAAAGTTATATAAAATTGTCAATAATTTAAATGAAAATTAATAAATTTATCATTAAGGGGTTGGTAAGAGTTTTGATAAAAAAAGAGAAGGTTATAGGAAGCTTGGTTGTTTTAGCTATTTTGGGGTCTGTAGTAGTGTTTTCAAGTCGAATTAAGTCGATTGATACGAGTGGTGATAGTGGTGGAGAAGAAATTTTTAAGATAGAGTCAACTTCAAAAAATAAAGAAGTTCAAAATGGAGTAAAAGATAGTAATACTAATGGCCAAATACAAGAAAATAGCATTACTGAAAAAATAGTTGTAGAAATTAAGGGAGAGGTTAATAAACCAGACGTTTACAAATTACCAGTTGGAAGTAGAATTGATGAATTAATAGATGAAGCAGGAGGATTAACTTTAGAGGCTAATATAGATATGATAAATAGAGCAACTTTACTAGAAGATGGACAGTGCATAATTATTTCAAATGTTAATAATCCTATATTAGCAGGAGAAAATCTTGAAGTACAAAATGATTTTATGAGCAATCCATCAACAGATAAAAATAAGAATGGAAAAGTTAATATTAATACGGCAACAATAGATGATTTGAAAAAGTTAAATGGAATAGGAGATTCTAAAGCAGAGGCAATTATTGAATATAGAGAGAGCATAGGAAAGTTTAAATCTATAGAGGATATAAAAAGTGTTTCAGGAATTGGAGAAAAAACATTTGAAAAAATAAAAGATGGTATGACTATATAAATTATGAAGATTAAAGATAAATATGATATAATTTTAACAGATAACTTAAATGACAAATTTAGATTTAATTATTATGAAAAAAAGATTTAGGTCGAATATTAATTAGAAAATTTAATATTCATTAAAAATGCAAAATTTTTCTGTATATTTAAGTTAATATAGAAGAAAAGTGGTGAGGACAATGGCAGAAGAAAAAATAAAATTAACATCTTTAGCGAGAACAGGTGGTTGAGCAGCTAAAATAGGGCCGGAGGCTCTTTCAGATATTTTAGCAAAATTACCTAAAATGAGTGATAAAAATTTATTAGTAGGAATAGATACATCAGATGATGCAGCCGTCTATAAACTTACTGATGATTTAGCAACTATTCAAACTTTGGACTTTTTTACACCTATGGTAGATGATCCATATGTATTTGGGCAAGTTGCAGCAGCAAATGCTTTGAGTGATGTATATGCTATGGGAGGAAAAGTAATAGTAGCTCTTAATATAGTTGGATTCCCAAGCTGTCTTGATATGAATATTCTTGGAGATATTTTAAGAGGTGGAGCAGATAAGGTCATAGAAGCAGGTGGAGTAATCGTTGGAGGACATACAGTTGATGATAAAGAACCTAAATATGGATTATCAGTGACAGGTACTGTTCATCCTGATAAAATTTTAAAAAATTATGGTTCTAATACAGGAGATATAATTATTTTAACAAAACCTATAGGTACTGGAATAATAAGTACTGCATTAAAAGGTGGCGCTGCAAGCGAGAATGCATATAATAAAGCTATAGAGGTTATGACATATTTAAATAAATATCCAGCAGAAATTATAACTAATTATGAAATATCAGCATGTACAGATATTACTGGCTTTGGACTTATAGGTCATATATATGAAATGGCGAAACCTTCAAATAAAACATTTAGATTATTTAAGGATAGCATTCCGTATATTGATGAGGCTAAAGAACTTGCTAAGCAAGGATTTGTTCCAGGAGGATCTTATAGAAATAGAGATTATGCAAAAGGTGAATATGAACTTATAGATGTAGAACCTTGGCTTAGAGATATTTTATTTGATCCACAAACTTCAGGAGGACTAGTGTTTACCTGTAAGAAAGAAGATTATATGGATATTATGACTGAACTTGAAAAACTACCTATAAAAAGTGAAGTTATAGGTAAAGTTGAAGACTTTAAAGGAACTTCTATTATTGTTGAATAAATAGGAGTGAGTATATGAAAAAGGACTTATTAAGGGGGCTACCAAAGGTAGACCCTCTTTTAGAAACTGAAAGAATCAAAAATCTTATTAAAGAATTTACAAGAGAGCAGGTTAAAATTGCTATAAGAGAAGCTATAGACTTTTATAGAATTAATATTTTGAATGATAAGATAATTACTCCAATTAAAGAGGATGATGTTATATTAAAAGTTTTAAAAATACTTGATAATAAATTTGATAGTAGCTTAAAAAGAGTGATAAATGGCACTGGGATAGTGATACATACGAATTTAGGAAGATCAGTTTTATCAGACAATGCAGTAAGTGCTATAGCAAATGTTGCAAGTAATTATTCAAATTTAGAATATGATTTAGATAAAGGAAAGCGAGGAAGTAGATATTCACATATAGAGGGGATATTAAAACAACTTGTAGGGAGTGAAGGAGCAGTTGTTGTAAATAATAATGCGGCAGCGGTAATGCTTGTTCTAAATGAAATTACAAAATCTAAGGAAGCTATTATTTCAAGAGGAGAACTTGTTGAAATAGGGGGCTCCTTTAGAATACCAGATGTTATGGAGTATTCAGGAGCTATTCTTAGAGAAGTTGGTGCGACAAATAGAACACATCTTGAAGATTATGAAAAGGCTATAAATGAAAATACAGGAGTTCTTTTAAAGGTTCATAGTTCAAATTTTAAAATAATTGGTTTTACAAAAGAAGTCAGTTCAAAGGAACTAGCAACGCTTGGAAATAAATATAATGTACCGACCTATGAAGATTTAGGAAGCGGAACACTTATTAATTTTGATGGGATTTTCAAAGAAGAAAAAACGGTAAAAGATTCTGTAGAAGCTGGCATTGATATTGTTAGTTTTTCAGGCGATAAAATGCTTGGAGGCCCACAGGCAGGAATAATAGTAGGAAAGAAAGAGTATATAGATAAAATTAAGAAAAATCCATTAATAAGAGCTTTAAGAGTTGATAAATTTACACTTGCAGGATTAGAAGCAACATTAATGGAGTATTTAAAAAGAGATAAAGTTGTAGAAATTGTTCCAACACTTAGAATGATAAGTGAATCAAAAGAAAATATTAGAATTAGAGCTGAGCATTTAGCAAGTGAATTGAAAAAAACACATTTTAATATTGAAATAAAAGAGGATTATTCTTTTGTTGGCGGTGGAGCTATGCCACAGGAGAGTATTAAAACTTTTGTAATTGAAATTTCAAATGATAATATTAGTGCAATAGACGTAGAAAAGTCTCTTAGAAAAAATGATATTCCTATAATAGGAAGAATCAAAAATGAAAAATATCTATTAGATTTAAGGACTATAAGAGAAGAAGAATATAGGATAATATTAGAAGCTTTAGATAAGGTTGAGGTGAAATGATGAAGCATATTATAGTTGGTACAGCAGGGCATATAGATCATGGAAAGACAGCACTTGTAAAGGCATTGACAGGTGTTGATACAGATACTTTAGATGAAGAAAAAAAAAGAGGAATAACTATAAACAATGGATATACTTATTTAGATTTAGATGAAAGTATAAAAATAGGGATTATAGATGTTCCGGGACATGAAAAGTTTATAAAAAATATGTTAGCAGGAGTTTCGTCTATAGATGTAGTATTACTTGTAATAGCATGTGATGATGGAATTATGCCACAGACAAGAGAACATCTAGAAATTTTAAATATATTAAATATTAAAAAAGGTATAGTAGTTCTTACTAAATCAGATTTGGTAGATCAAGAGTGGATAGATTTTATGAAAGAAGAAGTTAAAGAGTTTACTAAAAATACTTTTATGAAAGATTCACCTATTATTTCTGTGTCATCAAAGACTAATGAAGGAATAAATGATTTATTAAGGACTATTAAGGAAACTTTTGAAACTACTGAAGAAAAAAGTAAAATGGATTTATTTAGATTACCTATAGATAGGGTATTTAGTGTTAAAGGTTTTGGTACAGTGGTTACAGGAAGTGTATTATCGGGAAGTATAAATGTAGGAGATACTCTTATGGTATATCCTAAAAAGACTTTAGTGAAAGTTAGAGGCATACAAGTGCATAATATAGATGTGAAAAGAGCAGTTGCTGGTGAGAGAGCTGCTGTAAATGTAACTTATGAAGATAATGATGGCATTGAAAGAGGAATGATACTTGCACAGGAAAATAAAGAAGAAGTAAGCTATATAATTGATGCAAAGATAAAAGTATTAGATTCATTTGAAGGTGAGATAACCAATAGACAAAGAGTAAGAGTATATCATTATGCAAAAGAAGTTATGGCAAGAATAGTAATTTTAGATAGAGAAGAGCTTAAAGCTAATGATGAAGCATTTGTCCAGTTAAGATTAGAAGAGGAAATTAGTACAAAATATTCAGATAAACTTGTTATAAGAACTTATTCGCCTATGTATACAATTGCTGGTGCTGTAGTGATAGATGCTAATTCTAAAAAAGCTAAGAGATTTAAAAAAGAATATATAGATTCTTTGAAGATGAAAGAAAGTGGAGATTTAAAAATACAAATAGAGAGTATACTTTTAGAAAAAAGCAAAGATTGTTTAGATTCTAAAAGTTTGGTAAGTTTGTTAAATTCATCTATAGAAGAGGTTGAAGAAGCTTTAGATAAACTTATTAATACTAATAGAGTACTTAAAATACAGGATGTTTATTTTAGTACTAAGTATATTTTAAGTCTTGAGAAAAATTTCAGTTTGATTTTTGATGATTTTTATAAAGTGAATAGTCTGAAACTTGGTATGAATAAAGAAGCAATGAAATCAAAATTATTTGATAAAAAGTTTAAAATGCAAATTTTTGATGGCATAATTGAATTTCTTGAAGCTCAAGAAGTTGTAAAGGAAACAAGCTCAATTATATCTCCATTTAACTATGAAATAAAAATTACTAAAGAGCAAAAGATTATTAAAGAACTTTTGATTAAAGTGTATAGTGAAAATCCTTTTTCGGCTCCCAAGTTTGATGAAATTATTAAAGAAAGCAAAGATAAAAAAGATTATAAACTTGTATTAGGACTTTTAATAGAAGAAGGAAAACTGGTATATCTTGATGAGGGATTGTATATTACGGGTGAAAATTATGAGTTTATAAAAAAAGCTGTAAAAAAATTTATAAATGATAATGGCAAGATAACACTTGCAGATTTAAAAGATATATTAAATACATCAAGAAGATATTTAGTGGCTATATTTGAAAAATTAGATAAAGATAAAATTACTAGAAGAGAGCAGGATTATAGAGTTCTTGCGTAGATAAGGCTATCCTAAAAGTAGATTTTAATTCTATTTTTAGGATAGTTTTTTATATTTAAATGATTGTAATACGTATTGTCTAATTAAAATAAATTATTTTAGGAGAGATGATAATTTTTTACAAAATATAGATAATTATAAATTTATTAATAAAAGGTGTTATTAATAGTAATTTGTATTATACAAACAAAAATGTGTAACTTAGAGAATAAGAGTTGTCAAAGGTTTTTAAAGATAATAAGATATAATTATATTAGTTAGGAATTTATGGAAATAATATTGTGTATTATATTAAGAAGTTTGAAGATATATTAGTAAAAAAGGGGGAAAACAATGAGTAGTGCAATAAGTGTTGAAAAACTAACTAAGACTTATAATGGTAATAGGGGAATAAAGGATATAAGTTTTGAGGTGAAATCTGGTGAAATAGTAGGATTTATAGGTCCTAATGGAGCAGGAAAATCAACTACTATAAAAATTTTACTAAATATGTTATTTAAAGATAAGGGATTAGCTAAAGTATTAAATTTAGATTGTGATAATGATTCTAAGCTAATTAAAGAACAGATAGGATATGTACCAAGTGAAGTTAATTTTTATGAATCTGTAAAAGTGAAAGATATAATCAATTATGCTCAAAGTTTTTATAGTAATGTTGATCAGGTGAGGGTGAATAAAATTTGTGAAGTTCTTGAAATTGATAAAAATAAAAGAATGAAGGAATTATCACTAGGAAATAAAAAGAAAGTAGCAATAGTACAAGCTTTAGTGGGACAACCAAAGTTAATAATCTTAGATGAACCAACAAATGGTCTTGATCCACTTATACAGAAAAAATTATTTGATATATTACTTGAAGAAAGAAAGCGAGGAACAACAATTTTTTTATCTAGTCATAATCTTAATGAAATTCAAAATTATTGTGATAAGGTAATTATAATACGAGAAGGTGAAATTGTAGATATAAAAGATATTAAAAGTTTATCAATAGAGAAGAGAAAAAAAGTTACACTCATCACTAATGAGATTAATATAGAACAATTAAAAGATTTTTCTGACAGGATAGAGATAATAAAGGGTGGTTTTAGATTTATATTTAGTGGAGATATAAATAAACTTATTATATTTTTAGCTAATTACAAATTGAAAGATTTTTGTATTTGTGAGGAAGAGCTTTTGGACACATTTATGGACTATTATGAACTACCAATAACTTAATAGCAGATTGCAGGAAGAGGGGGAGTGTAATCCTATGATAAGAGCTATTAATGGATAATATGCTAAATTATATAAAAAATATTAAGCTAAAAGGGAGGTTTGAGTAAGGAGTGGAAAAGTTATCGTTTGGCTAAAGTTACGAGCAATTCCTCTTACTTTTTTAAAGTCAGGGTATCCTTACGATTTTTTTGATGAATGTTGTAAAGTTTGAACTTAAAAAAAATATAAAGTCAGTATTAGTATGGTCAGGTGTAACTTCAGCGGTTTTAATATTATTTATGTCGATGTTTCCTAGTATGAAAAGTAATGATATGATGGAGATAATTAACGGAAAAATGGATGCGTTACCTAGTGTTATGTTAGAAATGTTTAATATTTCGGAAATGGTTGATTTTTCAAATTTAATTGATTATTTTGCATATGCTTTTCAGTTTATACTAATAGCAGTAGCTATTTATGGTTCAATATTAGGAGCAACTATGCTTAGTGAAGAGGAAAATAGTAAAACTATAGAATTTTTATATTCTAAACCTATAACTAGAACAGATATAGTAATCAAAAAAATATTAGTAGCTATTATATCTAATATTATATATGTGACAATATTAGGGATAGTTAGTTTTGGTTTTATTATAATATTTACTGAGGTTAATACAAATATTATTGATAATCTTATGATTGTAAAAACTATTGTTATAGGAGCGTTTATTGTAGGCATTGTTTTTATGGCTATAAGTTTAGCTTTTTCAACATTAGCAAAAAGTATTAAAGGACCTATACAACTTGGTATTGGTATTTTTTTTGGAACGTATATACTTGGAATAGTTTCTAAACTAAATGAAAACATAGAATTTTTAAAATATTTTTCACCATATGATAAGTTTATTCCAGCAGATATTGTAACAAATGGTTTAGATATAAATTATACAGTTGTTAGCTTATTTATAATAGCAGTTTCTATAATAATAGCAATACTTAGATATAATAAAAAAGATTTTAGAATTTGATATTAATGTAGTGTGTGTTATCAAGGAAACTTAATTATTTAGTGTCTAATAGTATAAAAGATAAATTTGATATATAAGGATGTATTTGACAAAATAATTTTGTTTAATATAAGATAGTATTATAAATTAAAATTTAATACGAGCTAGGGGTGCCTATATGGCTGAGAAGTTCTTAAAGAATTAACCCTTGAACCTGATTTGGTTAGTACCAGCGTAGGAAAGCATTTCTAATTAAAAAAATTAGATTACTTTTAGTATATTGATACTTATAGTAAACAATTAGTTTAGTATATATAGCGCTATCCAGATTAGGATGGCGCTTTTTTTAACCAAATCTGATTTCGTAAAATTAGGAGGATTTCATAATATGAATCAGTATAAAATACCAACACTTACTATTGCAGGCTCAGATTGTTCAGGCGGAGCTGGAATTCAGGCAGATTTAAAGAGCTTTAGTGCAAATGGAACTTATGGTATGAGTGTTATTACAGCTATAACAGCTCAAAATACAATGGGTGTATTTGCAGTATCTGAGGTTGATCAAAATATGATTAAGGCACAAATAAAATCAATATTTGAAGATATAGTACCTGAATCAACAAAAATAGGAATGGTTTCTAATGAAAACATAATAAAAGAGATAGCTAAAAATCTTGATTTTTACGGTGCTAAAAAGATAGTTGTTGATCCTGTTATGATATCTAAAAGTGGTTTTTCTTTATTACGTCCAGAAGCTAAGGAAGCATTGAAAGAAAATTTAGTGCCACTTGCTTATGTTATAACACCTAATATACCTGAGGCAGAAGAACTTACAGATATGCACATAGAGACTAAAGAGGATATGTTAGAGGCTGCTAAAAAAATAAAGGGGCTTGGAGCAGAGTATGTTTTAGTTAAAGGTGGACATTTAGATGGAGACTCTATTGATTTATTATATGGGGAGGGGATTTTAGAATATTTTTATGCTCAAAGATTAGATAGAAAGAATATTCATGGAACAGGATGTACATTATCAGCAACTATTTGTTCTAATTTAGCAAAGGGACAAGATGTTCTTACAGCAGTTAAAAATGCTAAAGAGTATATAACAGATGCTATTCGATATAGCTTTGATATTGGTAATGGAGTTGGGCCTGTAAATCATTTTTATAAGTTTTAAGGGGGAGATAAAATGTTTAATTTATTAGAGAAAGTAAAAGAAACAACACCACTTGTTGTACATTTTACAAATGAGGTGACTATAAATGATTGTGCAAATATAACACTTGCTATAGGGGCTAGTCCAATAATGTCATCTTATTTAGATGACTTAGAAGACATAGTAAAGATAGCTAGTAGTATAGTTGTGAATATAGGTACTATAAATAAAGAAACAGCAGTCATTTTTAAAGAAGTTGCAAAATTTGCAAAGCAATATAATAAAAAGATTGTGTTAGATCCTGTTGGAGTTTTTGCAACAGCAAAAAGGTTTGAATATGTTAAAGAGTTATTAGGTATAAATAGATTTTCTGTTATAAAAGGTAATATTGCAGAAATTAAAGCGATTGGTGGAATTGAATCAAATGGACAAGGTGTTGATTCATTAGACAATGAAATAAATATTGAACAAATAAAAAATCTTAGTAAAAAATTAGATACAGTATTGGCTATTACAGGTAAAACTGATTATATAACTGATGGTGAAAGAGTTTTTAAAATAGAGAATGGTACAAGCAAACTTAAACAGGTTACAGGAACAGGATGTATGAGTGCGAGTCTTATTGCATCATATATAGCAGTAACAAATTCTGTTTTAGAAGGTGCTACAATGGGAGTTTTAACTATGGGAATATGTGGAGAACTTGCAGAAAAAGATGGACAAGGTATAGGCAGTTTTAAAGTAGCACTTATGGATGAGATTTCTTTTTTAAATAAGGATAAGATTAATGATATTGCTAGAATTGAAGAGGTGTAATAATGAAGTTTACAGATGAATTATTTGAAAATGTAAAAGAACTTTGGAGTGAGTACCTAGAACATCCATTTATCAAAGAGATAATAGATGGAACTTTAGATATAGAAAAGTTTGAAGAGTATTTAATTCAAGATTATCTATACTTAAAGGAGTATGCTAAAGTTTTTGCTGTAGGAGTAGTTAAAGCTAATACTATGGAGGAAATGAAGTTTTTCTATGGTGCAGTTAAAGGGACTATGGAAGATGAAAATGAATATCACACACAATTTCTTATAAATAAAGGATATGATCTTAAAGACATAGAAAATAGTAGGTCTTCTAGTAGAGCTAATAGTTCATATACAAGTTATATGCTTAGTATAGCTTTGAAAGGCGGAATTCCAGAAATAACAGCAGCAGTATTGCCATGTACATGGAGTTATTGCTATATAGGTCAATATATAATGGCTAATTATTATGATAAAATAGAAGGAAATCCATATAGAGGATGGATAGAGTTATATGGATCTAAAGAGTATAAAGAATTTACAAATTTGTGGATAGATTATATAGAAGAACTAGCAAAGGGTTTATCAGAGAAAGAAAAAGCAGAATTAATTAGGATATTTGTTGAATCAAGCAAATATGAAATGGATTTTTGGAATATGTCTTATTCTTTTAATAAGGATATGTTAGTTAATATATAAACTTAGTCTTAAATATTTTCACGATTTAAAGAAAAAGTATTATAAACATTGGCTGTTAAATAGAGTATATAGCCAATAATTTGGAGATGATGGTAATGGAAAGAATGAGTTTGTATTTAGTAACAGATTCAGATATCATAGGAAAAAGAAATTTTTATGAGGTTATAGAAGAGGCTTTAAAAGCAGGATGTAAGTGTGTACAACTTAGGGAAAAAAATTGTCTCGGAAAAGAATTTTTAGAAAAGGCTTTAAAGCTTAGAGAACTTACAAAAAAATATGGAGCTCTTTTTATAGTTAATGATAGAGTCGATATTGCTATATTATCAGATGCAGATGGAGTTCATGTGGGACAAGATGATATTCCTTTAAAAGAAGTAAGAAAACTTATGAAAAATAAAATAATAGGAGTATCAGCTAATAATATAGAGGAAGCTATAATAGCGCAAGCAGATGGAGCTGATTATATAGGAGTAGGTGCAATCTTTACAACTAATACAAAGCTTGATGCTAATAATGTTGGGATAGCAATGTTAAAAAATATTATGAAAGAAGTTAAATTACCTATTGTTGCAATTGGTGGATTAAAAACAACTAATATAAATCAAATACTAGATGAAAGAATTTTAGGCTATGCAGTTGTTTCAGATATATTAGGAGAAAAGGATGTATTTGCAAAAACTTCTGAATGGATGAATATAATTAGCAACATGAAAGCTATGTGAATTTTTTCTGTAAAAGTGGTTTGTGACATAAATTTGGGGTACAATAATTAATAAGAACTGAAATTTTAGCTGGAGGAATACTTCAGCTAAAATTTTGTAGAAAGTTATATTAGTTTACAGGCATAATCTTATATAGTATACTAATGAGATGACATTTCTACTAACTTAAAGGGAGGGTCAAAAGTGGAAAATAATAATGAAAATAAAGAATTAGAACAAAGCACAGTTACAGAGGTAAAAAGTGAAAATATAAATAACGAAAAAGATAAAATAATAAAGGAAACTGTGAAAGTTGAAAAGAAAATTGTTAATGAAGTTCCTACAAAGAATTTCTTTGCTAGACTTTTAAGTGGAGTGGTTGATCAGTGTATAGTTGTGGCTTCATCACTTATAATAGTTTTAATAATGGATGGAATATTAAGATTAATAGGTTATTACATAGAGGAAAGAATATCAATATTCTTCTTGGTTTATGTGTTAGCTAACATAATTTATCCAACTATTATGCAAGGAACAAGATTTAGAACTACATTTGGAAATAAATTATTTAAGTAATATATACAAAAGAGCCAAGAGGTGAAGGAATGAAAAAAGGTACACAAGTAGAACTTTTAATAGAGGATATTGAGTTTCCAGCTAAAGGATATGGATTTGTTGATGGTTTAAAAATTTATGCTAAAAATACATTCCCGGGTCAAAGAGTTTTAGGAACAGTAAGTAAAAAAAGAAAAGATTATGCTGAAATAAAAGTAAGAGAAGTTGTAGAAAGAGCTGATTATGAAATAGAAGCTATATGTGATCATTATGGAATTTCAGGGGGATGCTTACAACAAGTTATTCCTTATGAAAAGCAATTAGAATTTAAAGTTGATGAAGTTAAGAAGTTATTTAGCAATGCTAATAGAACTACAGGAGAATTTTTAGGAATAGAGGGAAGCCCAGAGGTTTATCATTATAGAAATAAAATGGAATACTCATTTGGTGATGAAACTAAAGGTGGAGAACTAAATCTTGGAATGCATATGGTAGGAAAAAGGTTTGGAATTGTTAATATAGCAGAGTGTTGTTTAACTGATGATGATTTTGCTAAAATTTCTAGAGCGACTTTAGAATATTTTAGAAAAGAGCAATTACCATATTATAGAGTCATGGCAAGAGAAGGTTATCTTAGACATCTTGTAGTTAGAAAAGCTCAAAAAACTGGCGAAATAATGGTTAATTTAGTAACTACTACTCAGTTAGATTTTGATTTAACTGAATATGTAAAGATTATTAAAAGTTTAAATTTTGATGGAGAACTTAAATCAATAATACATACAGAAAATGATTCTTTATCAGATGTTGTTGCAGCTGACAAAATAAATGTATTATATGGTCAAGATTATATAACAGAAGAACTTTTGGGTCTTAAGTTTAAAATATCACCTTTATCATTCTTCCAAACAAATTCTCTTGGTGCTGAAAAATTATATAGTCTTGTAAGAGATTTTATGGGAGATGCAAGTAATAAAGAAGTATTTGATTTATATTGTGGTACAGGCACAATTGGTCAAATAGCAGCTAGTAAAGCGTCAAAAGTTACAGGGGTTGAGCTTATAGAAGAAGCAGTTGTCGCAGCAAATGAAAATGCAAAACTTAATGGATTGGATAACTGTACTTTTATTGCTGGAGATGTAGCTGAGGTTATTAAAACTATGCAAGGAAATCCTGATATTATAATTTTAGATCCACCAAGAAGTGGTGTACATCCAAAAGCTATGGAATATGTTATTAAATTTAATGCAAAGCAAATAATATATGTTTCTTGTAATCCTAAAACTTTAGTTGAAGATTTAGAAGCATTAGAAATTAGCGGATATAGAATAGAAAAAACATTACTTATGGATATGTTCCCACATACACCACATGTTGAGGTTATAACGCAGTTAAAAAAAAATATAAAAGTTATAAATTAGCTTTTGTTATATGTAAAATGGAGATGAGAGAATCTATAAAAGATTTTCACGTCTCCATTTTCTTTTATTTCGATTTTCTTGATAAGATGAGCTAAAAGTTCATTCATAAGCTTGGTTATACAAGGAAGTTCATTAGTTAGCTTTAAAAAGCCATCTTGATTAAGAGCATCTAGTTTGGCCAATTTTTGATTTGCCTCTTTAATTTGAGCTGTTAAACAAGTGGTTTTACTGTTTATAGTAGGAACTACTTGCTTGTAGTTAAAATCACTTATTACTTTAAAAGGGTATTGCTTTGCTTTTAGTTGTGTTTAAATTACCTATTTCATTCTTATATTGTGTAAGAATTTTTTTAAAAGGTAGCTTTTTCTTTATTTATCTTAGAAGTGATTGTAGAGGAATAATTATATTTAAGACCTTTTTAGATAACTAGAATATTATTAAAATAATCTTTTCTAATTTCTTTTCTCTGATAATATGAGAGGGATATTAATTAGATCTACAGTTATAGTAGCAAATATATTTAAATTCATTGTAGGAACATTTCTGTATATGGGGGCTATATTAATTAATTTATGGTTATTAAATTTAGTATCAAATAGTTTAAAAGAACCAAATCTAACTTCATTCTTCATAAGACAAGGGATTTGTTTAATTATTGAAATAGGGATTTTGATTAAAGTTAGACATTTAAAAGAAAAAGCATATTAATTTTAAAACAACACCATATATAGTTTGGTTTAATTAAAATTAACTATATATGGTGTATTTTATTTAAAGAAATTAAATATTATGTTGACTATATGATATGGAAAATATAAAATATAATTACAATAATTAGTAAAATAAAATAAGAACTAAAAAGGGGGAAATATGAATAAAAAACAAACAGGAAAATCAATAACTACAAGATCATCACAAATTCTAAAAAGTAATTCATCATCTACAATTCAAAAGCAACTTGCGGGTTCAGCATTGTCACAAAGTAATTCCAACAAACAAACAAGTGAAAATATGGAAACAATAGCATCGAAAGTGTTAAAAAGTAATAAGTATAATGCAGATACAAAAGCTTTAGCTGGAAGTGTACTATCTCAATCAAATAAAAAAAGGTAATAGGAGGACAGAGTATGACTTTACAAAAGCAGTTTGAAGAATTTAATAAAAAGATTAAGATGGATTTAGATGAAAATAGTGAGTTAGCATCTAAAAGAGATATATTGGTTAAAAAGTTAAGAAAAAACGGGGATTTACCAAGTTTTACAATAATTAATCAAGGTAGTTATGCTATGTATACAGGTGTTAAACCATTAGATAACAAAGATTATGATATTGATGTAGGATTAAGGTTTAAAATCAATAAAGATGAGTACAAAGCATTAAAGTTAAAGGAAATAGTATATGAAATATTAAAAAACCATACTGATTATGGAGTAGAAATTAAACAACCTTGTGTGACAGTGACGTATAAAAATAAAGGAAGTGTAGGGTATCATGTAGATTTAGTGGTATATTCTTATGAAGATAAAAATAATACTGATAGTCAAATGTATCTTGCAAGAGGAAAAAGGTATTCAGAGGAGAAAAATAAAAAATGGGAAGAAGCTAACCCCGTAGGATTAAAAAATGAAATTATGAATAAATTTTTAGATAGTGGTGAAAGAGACCAATATAGAAGAATTATTAGATATCTTAAGAGGTGGAAAAATATTGAGTTTTCTTCAAATGGTAATAGTGAACCACCGGGAATTGGAATTACTCTTTTAGTATATGAAAAATTTATACCTAAATATGAAGAAGATGCTATGAGTTTAACAAAGACATATAATGATTTAGAAGCATTGATATATTTAATCAAACAAATAAAATGCATGTTTTCTTATGAGAAATATGAAAATGGAAGATTCTTATATAGAATTAAGTTAAACTTACCAGTAACTCCTAAAACGGATGTCTTTTGTAAGATGACAGATATACAAATGACTGATTTTAAAGATGAAATAGAGAAGTTATTAAATGATTTAGAAGCGGTTCAAAAGGAAGTTGAAGTAACTGAGCAATGTGAAAAATTAAAAGAAATATTTGGAGATGACTTCGAAGTTCCAGAAAAACAAGATACTGCAAAAAGACAAGCATGTGTACTTGCACCTAATAGTTCTTCAGGCGGACGATAGGTATATATGATAGCTAGAGCGATAACAATACTTGAACGCATAAATTTAGTTACCGATATACAGGAATTAGCGAATTTTAAGGAGTATAATGGTAAATTATATGAAAAAATAATCAAATTGAAGTTAAATATTTTAAACGATACAGTAGGTATAGTAATGGCAATACCTACTAAATGGAAGAGAAATTTAATTGATTTTTTTATTGATGATTATAACAACTTTCCATTTATACCGCATGTGGGTGAAAAAGGCAAAGTATGCCTTTTTGATTTAGAAGGAGTTTTAATTAAGCATGATTTTGAAGCGTTAATAATTGAAAGTATTAGTAGACTAAGTAAAAATATAATTGAAGGAATAGAAGGAAGTAATAAAGTAGATTTTATTGATGAGTTTGATTCCTATTGGTTATTACTACATGATATTCAATTGATCGAATCTTTTGTAACTTTAGATGAAAGTGTAAAAAAGTTAAAGTATTTAACTAAATTACAAAAATCAAAAAGAGAATTGATATTGTCAATTTCAGATAAAGAAGAATTTCTTGAAATTAATGGAAATAAAGGCACGATAAAAAATGGAATATATATAAATATAAATTCAAATGAATATATATATCCTCCAGATTGGAGAAAGAAATTAGATGTAAGTTATATTAATAGGTTATTAGAGATGTGTAAATTCAAATATGAAAAGGTTAAAGTGCTAATAGAAAAAGTTAATAGAGAACTTTTATTATTTATTAACATTAATCAATCTAATGGTGTTAAAACACCAATAGCCATGGTTATAAAGGCTAAAAATGAAAATTTAATAAAAGACAACGAATGGTTACAATTTGATAATGAATGTATATGTATACCTTTATATATTAATAGAAGTGATTCAGAGTATCTTATTAGTAGAGGTGGAATATTTGACAATATAAAAGATAAGAAAGTATTAATCGTAGGTTGTGGTTCTATTGGAGGATACTTAATAAGTGAATTAATTAAATCAGGAATAACAAATGTAACTTTAGTTGACAAGGATACGTTGACAGCTGGTAATATATATAGACATTTATTAGGTTTAGAATATCTTAAGCAGTATAAAACCAAAGCTATCCATAAATATATTCAAAAAAATATACCTTTTATAAGGGTTAATACATTAGAGGACAATATAGAAGAGTTAATTGAGAATTATAAACTGGACTTTGAAGAGTTTGATTTAATAATATCTGCTACAGGTAATCATAATGTTAATAAATGGATAAATTACTATGCTTATAAGGAGAAGATTACTCCTCCTATTATATATTTATGGAATGAAGTATTAGGTATAGGAAACCATGCATTATTCATAGAGAGTAAAAATAATGGGTGTTTTGAATGTATTATAGGAGAAGATGAAAATGGACTTTATGATAGATCATCTTATTGTAAGCGAGGACAAGTGTTCACTAAAAAATATAGGGGATGTAGTTCGACATTTTTACCATATGGTTCAATACATTCATTAAAAACTGTTGGTTTAGGTATTGAGTTATCTTTAAAATATCTTAACGGAGAGTTAAAAGAAAATGTACTAATATCTCAAAAAGGAGATGATACTTATATGGTTAAAGCAGGGCTTTTAACATCTGAAAGATATAATAAGCAAAGTAATGATACTTGGAGATTAAGTGGAGAAAAATTTGTAAATAAAAATTGCAGTATATGTATCATTGAGGAAGATATATGAGTGTAACTATATTAAATTTAGGATGTAAAATAAAAATAAAAGATGAAGTAATTAATATAATAAAAGTTTATAAACAATTAAAAACAACTGACTGCGAAGCTGGTGGAATGTTGATAGGTTATGAGACTTTAAATGGAGATATAATAATTGAGTATGCTACAAAACCATATAGATGGGATGTAAGAAGCAGATATACTTTTAATAGAAGAGATAAAAAGCATAATAGGATATTGCAATCAATTTGGAAAGAGCAAGGAAATATTCATGTGTATATGGGGGAATGGCATACTCATCCAGAGAACTATCCAAATTATTCTTCACAGGATAAAAATAATTGGATAAAAATAGGAAGTGAGATGAGTAAAGATAATTTTATTCATTTAATACTTGGAAATAATGAAATTGGGATTTGGAATTATAATGTAAATAATAAAAAAATAACTAAAATAGGAGAATTAGCAGATGTATAAATTATATATGAAATTGGGGAAAGTAAGTGCAAATATAAGTTATAAATTGATAATTAGTTCAATGACAATTACTTCGGCAATTACATTTATGCTTTTAATACCAGAAATAACAGTTGCCTTGGGTGAGGTATTAGAAAAATTAAATAATGATGGAGTAAAAAATATAATTAGTGTATGTACTGATTTTAATTTGCTAATAACCGAAGTAATAAAAATTGATAAATTGTTTATTATATTTTCAACAATAAGTATAGGTATATTTTCAATAATATTATTAATTATAAAATGTACATTTAAAAATAAAGAGTTAATAGAAAAAGTAATTATAGGTCATTCAAGTATGTCTAAGATGCAGTTTCTTGCAGATACGGAAAGTGGATATAGAGTTAAAGAAATAAACTTAGTTGATTCAATGAAAGATATAAATATGAATTATGATAAAATTAAATATGCAATAAATACACAAGATAGATTCATTGAAGATTTCAAGCATAATATAGATAGTGACTATGATTATGGATATATGGGAATAGCTCATACACCATTAATATTTAGAGTGGGTAGTCAAATAGGTGATGAAATTACTATTAAATTGTTTCATAAATATAGGACAGGAGACAATAAGAAATTTAAAGAGTTGAATACTGAGGCTAATTTTAAGGCAATACAAATAGAGAATACAGATTTAAATAAAAATAGTAATGAATTAATAGTTGGATTGGCGACAACATTTCCTATTAAACTTGATGAACTAAAAGTATTAAAACATGATAGTAAAAATGTAATTATCTTTAAAAGTGAAGAGTTAGGATATGATGTAATTACAAGTGCAAAACAGGTAGAAGCATATGTTAAATACATTATGGACAAGATTAGAGAGATAGTTAAAGAGAAGAATATAGCTAAAATTCATATAGTTTTAGCAACATCAGTTGCAATGACTTTTGCTTTAGGAAGAGCGATAAGTAGACATCATGATCCGGAAATAATTATATATCATTTTGATTTAAAAAACTCGAGGAAATATACTTGGGGAATTGATGTCTTTAAAGAGTATAATGAGTGTTTGATCATTACTAAAGATAGTAACTGTGTAAGTTAGAAATAATCAGAGAAGGTAGTAGAAAATACTAAATCAGAATACTACTTATTAAAAAATCTTATATGAATTTATTTTAGTTCGTTATTTAAAAAAACTTAATATTAGTATATTTGATATAGTTAAATAAGGTAATAAGTAGGGGAAATAAGATGTCTAATAAAATAAAAAGTTTATACCACTTTACAAATGTTGATAGTCTAATAAAAATTTTGATTAGTGACAGTTTCAGAATAAATAACATTAGAAATATGAATGACATTCAAGAAAAGAAGTTAATTTATAATGGCGAAGAAATTGAATATTTACAAAAATATGCAAATGAATATTTTTATGATTGGAATATGAATTTTGAATTGTTATTTCAAAAAGAGGAGTGGAATGGAACCGAAGAAGAAAAACAATACTTAATAGACAATTTACAGATTGAAGAAGCTAATGAATTTGCTAAGGCAATAATATTAGCAGATGCGGGAGAATATTATAAAACTTATAAACCAGAAGTTAAAAATAGTATGAAGGAGAAAGCACAGACATTTAGAGAAAATATATATTTAGCTTGTTTTAATTTTTTAGATGAAAATGAAACGATATGGGATAAACATAGTTTGTGGGGACATTATGGTGATAGACATAAAGGCGTAGTAATTAAATTTAATAAGAAAAGATTACTTAGTGCGTATAATGAAACAATTAGAAGATTATCAAGAAAAAAATTTGAGCATGTTAATAAGCTAAAGGTTGAATATAAGCAAAGAAGCTTAGAAAGTTTTCTTGAAAATTTAGATAAAACAGGAATTTTAAGAGGGAAAAACTATAATATAAAATATATCAAACATAAAGATGCCTTTAAAGAGATTATAGAAAGGGCTCAACGGGATTTTATCAATTTTGAAACTGATAAGCAAAAGTTATCTAATAAAATAAAAATTTTAATTAATAAAAGAGTATGGCCACAGAGGTGCTTGGTACAGAAGGATGAATATACTGAATCAGAAATATTAAAAACATTCTTTAAAGATACAAAACCTTTAAAGAAAAATATAGATAAAATTTTAACACAAAGATATATGACTAAAAATGCTACATGGGAAAATGAAAATGAATTTAGAATTTTAATCTATGAAGATTTTACAAGTGAAGGCTTTCACCTATTGAAAAATATAGGAGCTGCAATAGAAGAAGTAATAGTAGGGGATGATATATCAAATATTGATTTAGGTTTACTAAAAAAAATGAAGAAAACATATCTAAAAAAAGTTATTATAACACATTCAAGTACATATGATAGTAATTTATCAAAAGCAGAACTTGAGGGCGTAAAAAAGAAAAATTTAAAATTGAATAAAATTGTAGAGAGATAAAGTTTATAATTAAATATTTTTAAAAATTTAAAAACCAGAAATTAGAATAATAGAGACACTTTTTTAGATTATTTTAAAAAGTGTCCTATAAGAAATGAGGCAAGTAATACATTTATATATTTGAGGAAGAATTTTTTCGTAAATTAATATGGAAAAGAGAATGAAAATGGTTTGTTTGCCATCATAAATTAAAAGTATAAAAAATATGATTAAAGTTGAGAAATATTAGGTATAGTAATACACCACATGTTGAGAGTATTGTTTGTCTTACAAAAGTTTTTGATTTATAAATAATGCAAAAGACATGTTACAAAATATAAATAAAAAGATAAGTTTAAGGATAGCAGATAAAACTGCTATCCTTTTTTTTCCTATTATGTAACTGTTTTTTTGTTTTTGTTACTAGTAAAAGAATTACAATAAACATGAAGATCGTACTTAATTTAGATATAATCATTGCTAGATTTAAATGCTTAGTTGTAGCTAGCTAAAAATTGTTTTTTTTTTTAATTTTGCTTATAAGTGGTAGATTTACTAAGGGTTATGTTATAAGTTTATATATTAAATAGTTAGATTAGATAAACTAAGATTCAATTTAGATGAAGTTTTTACTCGAGCTGTATGATTATGTGTTTCTTTATCTCAATGAGTATTAGAAATACTAGCTAGCAGATAAATTTAGAGTGAAAAATAAAAGGGGAGATAAAATATGAAAAGAGGAAAAATTTTAATTGCTTTAACACTTGTAGGAGCAGTTGCAGCAAGTGGAGGAATAGTTGCGAATAAGACAACAACACATACAAATAAAATATCTAATAAAATATTATTAGCACAAGCTCAAGGTCAATGGATACAAGAAGGTAATCAATGGTATTACAAGGATGGTAGTAATTATGTAACTTCTAGTTGGCAAAATATAAATAATATTTGGTATTATTTTAATAGTAATGGAGTTATGCAAACTGGATGGCAATTCATAAATGGGACATGGTATTACATGAATCAGTCAGGGGCAATGCAGACAGGATGGATAAATGATAATGGGACATGGTATTATACAAACCAATCAGGAGCGATGCAAACAGGATGGATAAATGATAATGGAACATGGTATTACACAAATCAATCAGGAGCGATGCAAACAGGATGGATAAATGACAAAGGAACATGGTATTATACAAATCAATCCGGAGCAATGCAAACAGGATGGGTAAATGATAATGGAACATGGTATTATATGAATCAATCAGGAGCAATGCAAACAGGGATTAGAAATATTAATGGACAAGATTATTATTTTAATAATTCAGGAGCAATGCAAGTTGGCTGGATAGAAAATAATAATACTTGGTATTATGCTTATTCAGGTGGTAATTTAGCTAATAAGGATTGGATAAATGATAAAGGACAATGGTATTATATAGGACAAAACTTATCTATGCTTACTAATTCAATTGTAGAAGATAAAGGATTATACTATGCTTTAGGAGCAAATGGTGCTATGTTAACTAGCTCAGGCACTGTAAATGGATATAAATTTGATATAAATAATAGTGGTGTTATTCAAACTGGATGGCAACAAGAAAATGGAAATTGGTATTTTTATAATAATAAAATAGTAAAATTAGATACTCCAGAAAATGGGGTGACAATACCTTTTATACCTATGGGAGCGATGCAGACAGGATGGATAAATGAAAATGGAAGTTGGTATTATTTAAATGAAAATGGTGTAATGCAAACAGGTAATGATACAATTAATGGAATAAATTATACATTTAATTCATCAGGTGCACTAGTGGCTAATGTTCAAAAAGTTGCAGGTAAAGAAAAATATACTAATCTTTTAAATGAAACTAATGCAAAAGTAAATGAACTTAACAAAGAGTACAATACACAAGAAGGCATGACTCAGTCAGGTATGAATATAATATCATATAAACAATTTGAGCAGTATCAAAATTTATATAAAGAAATCAATAATTATTTAAATAGTAATTTAAATAGTAGTTCATTAAAAGTATATAACATAGATAATACTACTTGGGAAAATTATGAGTCTAATAAACTAAAAGCACAAGCAAAAATTACACAAGGTGGCTCAATAACACCACTAATGGTTAATACTTTAGGAATGGCTGATTATAAAGCAAGGTGTGAGTATTTAATAAACACTTATTTAGAATAACTTATTTGTGAAAATTTGCATACTATATGGAGTTTTAAAAACAAATAGTGTAATCTAATTTTCGTTTTTATGAAATTAAATAAGATATTTTATGTTAAATAAAAGCGTTAAAATAAATAAGAAATGAGAATTTATAAAAAAGTTTATTTTGTGGTGGAGTGTATGCTCCACCTATTTTTTTATAAAAAAATAAAATCAACTATATAACTTAAATTGTTATATGGTTGATTTTAGGTTTATATATTAAAAAAAGCTGTACCCAATTATATTATAGCCATATTATAAAGTTTTTATTGCATCAGAAATTAAAGAATGTAATTTAACTAAATTATTAAAGTTTTCTTTTTTTATTTTTTCAAGGTCAAAATTTTCAATATGACTAGCATATTTATTATTAAAAGGTTTAGTAACTTTAAAGATATTTAAAGTTACCATTATAATAATTTTATTATAGTCAGTTATAATGCTTTCAAGTTTATCTATTAATGAAGATTCTATGTTGTTTTTTGATTTGAAATCTCTGATTTTTATAAGCATAGCGTTAACGGCTAAATCAAAATCAAATAAATTGTTTATATAAGAATTTAAATCATCGCTATAAGCAAGTGACATAGAAACATTTAATATTATATTTTTTAAAATATTTAGATCAAAATTAGTATCTTCATTTAAATTTTTAAGTTCATTAATTTGAGTTTCAATTTCTTTTATCTTATCTGCGATATAATTATCATATTCATCAATATAAAGATTAAATTCTTTTGAGTTTCTAGGTAATAAATCTTTATTGGCAATTGCATAGGTTTGGGTCATTTCAAGCAATTGTCGAGCTAGTTTAATGTTTTTTGAAATAATTTCTTTAGTGTTTGCTAATATCTCTGTGAGGTTTTCAGTTTGTAACAATTCATTACTATCTAAATATTCTAATTGATAATTTTTTTTATCTATTCCGTATTCAGAAGTAATATGAGTTCTATATAATCTACCAAACATATAATTACTTACAGCAAGGGAATCTTGAGCGTTAGCATCTATTGCAATCATAGATTTAATTTCAAAAAGCAGTTGTATTAAATCAGAATTATCAGTATTTTTAATAACTGAATCAATCATTTCTAAAGTTTTATCTGATAGCTTTTCTATAGAAGCAAGTTCCTTTGCTCCTCTAACTATATTTTTTTTATTTTTTTGAGCTTTGTATAATCTTCCAAGTCCCATAATGTTGTCTCCTTAGTTTATTTAAGTTTTATAAAAATTATCTATAATAGATATTCGTTAACTATACTACATAAATCATATTATATTATAATTGAGAAAAAATAAAAGATAGATACATTAAAAAAGAGGTTAGCAAATAACTAAAACATTTTTTTAATATAATATATATGAGAAGTATCTAAATAAATTGATTTTGATTTGAAGAAATTTTTAGTTAATTATCTATTTCGGTGTGAATTTAAAAATTTTGAAATTTTCTATTATATTTTGACAGATATAAATGATTTTAGTAAACTCAAAATGTATTTATAATTAGTAGATATAATAATTTTATTTATCACTCAAAGAAAGTTAAGTTGCTAATATAGATATAATTCAAATAATAGGTGGTTGTAAAGATGATAAAACATATAGTTATGTGGAAATTAAAAGAAGAAAATAAAGCAGATGTTGCTAAAAAAATAAAAAAATCTTTAGAGTTTTTAAAAAATGAAATAATAGAAATTGTTGAAATAGAAGTTGGAATAAATATTAATGAATCAGATGCAGCTTATGATGTTGTTTTATATTCAAGATTTAAATCAGAAGAAGATTTAGATATTTATCAAAAACATCCAAAACATTTAGAAGTGTCAGGTTTTATAAAAAGTGTAGTTGCAAGTAGAGTTGTAGTTGATTATAAAGAATAATTATAAAACAGAATGTTTAACACGTAAGTTATTAAAACTTACGTGTTTTTTTATTGTGATGTTAGTAATGTTAGATATTAATAATGTATATTTTATTTAATAAATATACAAATTTTATCCGATAGTATTAACATTAATATATTTTAATGAGTAAAAAAATAAAGATATTTAGGAATTATTATCAAAAAATCAGTTTTAATTAAATCAAAAAAATGATTAAAATCTATGATAATATGTTGTGAAATGATCTAAAAACAAAAAATAAAAGTGAACAAAGTGTAAAATATAAAGAAATAAAATGTAAAAAAAAGCAGTGGAAAATTATTTATAAAAAATAACTTTTAATATAATGCATGCAAATATAAAAAACGTTTAAATTATTAGATAAGATTTAATAATGTCTTAAATTTATGGAAAAAAAATATTTATTTGTGAATAAAAAGGTTTTTTGACATTCACTGAGATTAAATGTATATAATTAGGTGTGTTATTTAGGAAGAATATCCAAATTTAATTTTTAGCAACAAATTAATAATATATTGTGCAAGTTTAAAATAAGGTTGATGAATAATTTACCTTATTTTTTAGTTATAAGAATACATAAAAATTAAATAGGGTATTTGAAAATTTATAGAGAAAATAAAATTATTTAATTTCGAATATTAAGTTAATTCGGATTATGTAAAATTAAAAGGTTAGATTTAGTATAGAGTTTAATATTTTGAATAATTCAGATTCTATACTAAGCAATACTAAGGAGGAAAATATATATGTTAAGTAAAAAAGCTTTAGCAGCAATGATGACAGCATCTATGGCTGTTACCAGTCTAGCACCATCAGCTGTAGGGCAGTCTATTTCTCAAAATACAATATTATTAAATTCAGGTGATAATACAGGAGGAGTAATAGCATCTGCTACACAGAATATATGGCTAAAAGCGCAACTTAATAAGATAATTAAAAAACGTAATTTAGATGTTAATCCACTTGGCGATGACGTTGTAATGAATTTTCAAAATTATAGTGGATTTATACCTGTTGGGAAAATTTTTCTTTCAACAAATACAAATTTAAATGGAGTTATGATTCAAATTTGGAATAAAAGGGGCAATATGCTCACACAAGGAATAGTTGAGAAAAAAGAAAAATTATTCACAACTCCTTCAGGTCAAAAAATAAATGTTCCATATTATGTATTTTCACCAGTAGCTGGAACTGATAAATATGTTGCTCAACCGGGGAATGATGTTCCATTTGGTCTAAATAATTGTTATGTTAAATATCAAAATACAGGAACAGAATTTTCTGTATTAAAAAATAAAGAAGGGAAAGATATCACTTTTACTCAAAATGTTATTCCGTTAACTTTTTATACTGAAAATATACAGGTACCAAATCTTAAGATTGGAACAAAATATAAATATGGGAATGGTGTTAATATTTTAGGTACTGTAACTCCTTTTAAAGGAAAAGATGGAGTACCTACAGTAAGAGTGTGTTCTAATTTTGGTGGTAGTATAAATTTCTATCCTATGAATGAAACCAATCAAGCAAATTCACTAGGTGCTATTAATACAGCATTAGCTAATCAAGCAGGTAGTGGTGGAGTAAAAATAACAAACATAGGGGCTACAAATGATTGGGATTATAATCCTTCTATAATTTATAATACTATAGAAGCTGATGCGTTTAATGAACCAAGTATAACTGTAGAAGTTAAGACAGAAAATAGTAAGGAATATCCATATGGACAATATGTAGGTTTAGATAAAGAATTACATGGTATAAATCCATCCACAACGCAAAATATATTACAACAAAATTTAAAAGGTGTACCATATACACAAGTTAATATTAATAAACCAATAGTACCGGAAGGTTATTCTATTGTCGGAATGAGCATAAATGGACAAGTAATACATCTAAATAAAGGTCAGACATATGAAAATTATCCTCTACCAACATATTTTGAAAATGGAAATCAAAATATTGTATATACTATAGCAAAATTATCAACTGATACTGTAACGGTGCAAACACAAAATGGTAAATATATAAATGATTTAGGTGAATTGACTAATAAAGATATACCTCAACAGGTTGTAAAAGGTCAAGTAGGAGAGAGTACTAATTTAAAAACTCCGATAATACCTAAAAATTATTATGTATCAGAAATCATAGTTAATAACAAAAAACTATCGAATTCAGAAATGAAAAAATATGAACTACCAACAAAATTTGATTCAGAAGATAATAATATAGTTTATGTACTTTCTGAATATAAAACAAAAGTAAATGCTAAATATGTTGATATAAATACAAAAAAAGTTGTTGATGGAGGAAAGTTTTCTTTAAGTCAAGGTGAAGTTAGTGTAAATAATGGAATTACAAGTACTACTGTAGATGGACTGCAGGATATAAAAGTTACAGAAATGCAAATACCTCATGGTTATGAAATAACCGGTACTAAAGCAATAACAACAACATTAATAAATGGTGTGAAAATAATAAATATTGTTCAACTTGTCAAAAAAATACCAGAGGTAACAATAACAAGAACAGTACAAGTAATAAATCCATATACAAATAAACCAGTACAAGTTGATGGAGTAACAGAAAGTAAGGTAGTTGCAAGTGGACTAGAAGGAACAACAGCAACAGTGCCAACTTATGCAAATCCAGATTCAAGCAAATATACAATGACAGAATCAGGAGTTAAGTCAGGAAATGAAACATTAA